>CAJTGE010000044.1 GCA_910575795.1 Clostridiaceae bacterium
TTAACATTCTCAATATTCAATTTTTAAAGCAGCCACCGAAAGATGGCTTGTTTGTGATGCGATTAAGGGAATGGATACCCTCTACTTCTCATTTTCAATCTTTTTCCTCTATTTGCTTAAGCGCTGCGTTTACCGTGTCTGACAGCTCTTTTTCCTCATCCATTTCCTGTACTTTAAATTCTAGTATAATACGATTTAAATAACCTTACAAAACCATTTTCTAAAAACTTTGTAAATAATATGGATTTTAAAATAATAATGTAAAGAAATTAAAATCGATCTATACTAGTACATCGTTCACTAATTAACTGGACTTTATTATAGCCGAAAACACCTATAGATATAGTGTTTTTATAGTCCGGTTATTTAAAAAATGCTGTACTAGGATGATTATCTCACAAATTCAGATGCTTGTGGAACGGTATCTTATTCATCGCTTATGATGTGACAGCCCCGTATCATTTATAATTTCTCCCTTAGGAATTGTCCTGTCAAAGATGCCTCACAATTCACAATGTCTTTTACAGTTCCCTGGAATACTACCTTTCCGCCGTTTTTCCCTCCGTCCGGCCCCATATCGATGATCCAGTCAGCCTGAGCGATAACGTCCAGATTATGCTCTATAATAATAACTGTATTTCCAGATTTGATCAACAGCCGCAGTACATTAATAATCTTGTCTGTGTCTCTCGGATGTAATCCCCGCGTGGGCTCATCAAAAATATAGGTATTCCCCCGCTGTGAAAGCTTCTGTGAAAGCTTAAGCCGCTGACCCTCTCCGCCGGACAGTGTATTTAAGGGCTGGCCCAATGTGATATATTCAAGTCCGATGTGTTCGAGGATTTGCAGTTTTTTTACAATCTCACTTTCATTTGCAAAGAAGTTCAGAGCCTCTGCAACTGTCATTTCCAGTACCTCGGAAATATTTTTTTCGTGATACTTGAGTTGTAATACATAATCTTTGTAGCGTTTGCCGCCGCAAGCATCGCAAATATTCCGTACATTGCCTAAATAATGCATGTCTGTTTCTATATAACCCAAACCATTGCATTCCGGACAGCTGCCCTCGCTGTTAAAGGAAAACAGAGACGGATTTTGTCCGGTATGCTTTGCATATAAAGCTCGGATAGCATCAAACACACCACTATAGGTAGCGATGTTTCCTCTGGCAGTAGATCCAATCTGACTTTGATCCATTACTACTGCTTTAGGCGTATTGGTGCAAATATGGCTTGATAGTGACGTTTTCCCCGAACCGGATACACCAGTAAGAACTGTTATAAAATTTTCCGGTATTCGGACAGATTCCCCATTAATATTATTTATATGGATATCACTGTATTCCCTGAATTTTATTTTTTCAGGTTTAAGAGGTATTCTGCCAACATTTGAACGGGTGTGATTAAATACGGTAAACAGGCTTGAATTCTTATTTTCCTTTATTTCTTCCGGAGAGCCTGAAGCTACCAGCAATCCCCCGTTTACACCAGCGCCGGGACCAATATCAAGAATGTGATCCGCATGGCTCAGAATATATGGGTCATGTTCAATGACTATAACAGTGTTATCCCGCTCAACAATCTTACTCAGACTGTCTGACAGTTTACGCACATCACGCTCGTGAAGGCCCGCAGTTGGCTCGTCCAGAATATATGTGATATCTGTCAGAGATGATACAAGTTGTTTTGCCAGTTTTAGTTTCTGCGCTTCGCCCCCTGATACAGATGAGATAGAACGATTTAGATTCAGGTATCCGATTCCCAGACCTTTGATACTTTCAACTTGCTTTGTGATGATGGGAAACAGCATTTTCGCTTCAGAGCTGCTGCTGTCAAGCTTTGCTAAGAGCGCAGGTATTTCAGAGAGTTCACATTCGACAAAATCCTTCATTGTAAAGCGTCCGCCCAGCTTTACATTTCTTGCTTTTTCGGACAGTCTTACACCGCCGCACTCCGGGCATACGCCGTCCGAAAAAAACTGACTGTCATAATCCGCGGCGCTCAGTCCCCGCTCGTCCTTCTTTCGTTTGATCAAACGTTTTACGATTCCCTCATAAGAAAAGGACTGTGCAACCTTTGCTCCTTTGCTTTGAACAGAAACGGCATTACTGAAAAGCAGCTTGTTCATTTCTTCATCCGAAAAATCACGCAGTTTTTTATCCATGTCAAAAAATTCACTGGCTTGTATGATGTTCCAGTATCTGGATTCCACTTTCCATGTCTTATGCTTGATAGCACCTTCATTGAGCGATTTATTCATATCAAGAAGCGCATTTTTATTAACCGTCATTGCAGTACCTAAACCACTACAGACGGGACATGCGCCGGAAGGATTGTTAAAAGAGAAATCCCCGGCACTTAATATGGAATCCCCCAGTCTGGAAAACAAAAGGCGCAGGTGCGTATAAAGCTCCGTATATGTCCCCACTGTAGATTTGGGATTCCCTGTAAACATTCCCTGATTGATGGAGATGCAGGATGTGAGACCTTCAATCCTGTCAAAATCCGCTGTCTCGTAACGAGGTAAAATCCGTCTCGCGTATGAGCTGAGTGAATCCAGATACTGGCGTTGAGCTTCATTAAAAAGTATATCGTAGATCAGAGTTGACTTTCCGGATCCTGATACTCCGGAAACAGCAGTTAATTTGTGCTTTGGTATTGTTACATTGATATTTTTCAGGTTGTTTTCCCGTGCTCCGTAAATTTTTATTTCTGCCATTCCAGCGCTCCTTTCTGTCTTCTGAGTAATGTGCATCCCTGTGTCCCTCCAAATCCCGGATTGATCAGCATAGCTGTCTGTCCTGGTTGAATCACACCTTTATCACACCAGTAAAAATAATGGTAGAAGCTGTCCTGTGAATTTAAATGCCCCGTATTCTTAATATTGGAATCTAAGAAGGTCTCCCTTGGAATGCCAGTCAATTTTGCAAGGTTGTCCCAGAATTCTCTGTTTGATGTGTGAGTAACATAGTAATCCACCTTTTCCAAACCGGTTTTTTGCAGGCATTTCTCCATAGCCCTTCGCATTAGTGAAGCATTTTTGCTGCGAAATGTGGCAATATCTGTTTCGCTGGAATTTTCTCCGTCCGAGGCTATAATTGTGGAAGATACGAAACTGGCAAGGATCTGATGCGGTCCTTCTTCCTTTTCAAGCAGTAAAGCGACAACGCCATCTCCCATGATTGTACCAAAGAAAATCCGCTCTTCATAAGAATAAGCCTTGTCTGCGCCTATTACCAGTATGGAGTGATATTTCCCTTTTTCCAGAAGAAGAGAGGCCATCTCTACTGCTTTGTGCATAATGGCGCAGGGCATGCCGCTGAGATAGTATGTCGGCGCATTCTGCCAGCAGGATTCAGCAGCCTGCCCGTCCCGGCATATAAAGGGCAAAGAATGTGCGATCAGTATACAATCCGGTTTTCCAGTGATCTTTCCACAAACCGCCTGAATCATTTCCTGCAGCAGGCGATCATTATCCGTGGGAATTCTCTCCAATCCGATCTTGTGCATATGCATGATTTCCTCTGTTGGATAATTCAGTGCGATTTTTTCAACCTTCTGAATCCTGCTGCCCAGCTCACAGGCAAATTCTTTAATGACTGTCATATCGAACCCATTCCTCCCAATTTTCTGTTATTTTTTTCTCCGCTTCCGCCAATTCGCAGAAAAGGTTCTCTGGGGGTGGTATGTTTTTATTATTCAGATTTCCCCTCAGGGCTCCTGCAGTTTCGATAAAGTGATTGACGGTTGTAACAATATAGGGGCTGACAACGGCAATGTGTTCCTGCGCTGCTTCCTGTAACAGTTTTAAAAGCATGATCTTTCTCTGTATCAGGTAATCCACGCTATACAGGACAGGCTCATACTTTTTAGGAGAAATATTCTGAAGCAGTTCGGCACAGTTATAAAAAGCCTGGTATCCCTGGCCGTCTTCCTGTGAGTCCCTCAGATTTATATAAGCCGTTTGGAGCGTATGTCTGAGACAGAGCGGTTTGTTTTCTGCTGCTGCACGCATGTTGACATCCAATATGACACGGGCGGTATACAGATCACATGCTTCGGGGGTATCTTGTATGGACAGCATTTTTATGATTTGTGTCGAATCTGTAATCAGGCCTGGGACATTTTCTGAATCAATCAGGCGCCATGTTTTTTTGTCATGTCGGATACAAGTGATAAAATGATCAATATATCTGTATTGTCCAGATAAAGGCAGATAAGTCAAACCTGTCATGCTGACAGGCCCGATCAAAATTCTATCAATATAGGGATCATTCAGCAAGTTGGTTATTGGCTCTTTTGTCTCTCCTTCTACCCGATTCATTTGAATTCCCCATAAGGGCGCAGCGGCATCGATTCCATAATTGAAATCTCTGAATACAGTGAGTAACCGGGTATAATTATATTCTTCCCCTGCACAGCATGTCCCAAAAGAAGCGCCGGTACTGTTTTCCAATGGGATCAAATCCGTATAGGGCAGATCTGTGGCATGGAGCAACGCATAAGAGCCGCATACGATCCAGCTGCCGCTATATATCGTATAATCCATTTGTTTTCATATCCCTTCGGAGTCTATCGTCATCAATCTTGCCATTGTTATTCAGCGGGAAGGCATTGGTGGTATGGTAGAGACTGTGAGGTCGTTGATATGGGGGCAATTTTTCAACAGCCTCTTTGACTTTTGCCAACAAACCGCCGGTATCTATTTGACTACGTATGCAGACAATAATTTTATCCCCCATAATCTCATCGGGAATTCCAATAATGCGCAATTCATCTGCCAGTTCCCCAAGCTGATCGGACAGGCAGGCTTCCAGTTCTCCACATCCGATACGGTATCCGTATGTCTTCAATATTCTCTTTTGCCTGCCGCAGAAATACAGAAAGCCCTCCTGATCTATGCGGAAGCAGTCCCCTGTCCGGAGACATTTGTTCCCTTCCGCATCAACAAAAAAGGTATCTTCCGCTCCATTGGAATTCCAATATCCTTCCATAACATTAGGACCTTTTACGATCAGTTCTCCGATTCCATCTTCTCTTTTTTGATCCAAATAAACCTCTGTCCCGGTAAGCGGTATGCCGCATGATCCTTTCCATATTTTGTCCCATCTGTTTTCAGGCATTATGGATACTCTCTTGCACTCTGTCAGCCCATACATGGGAATTATGGATACATGAGGAAACGTATTATGTAAACGGCGAATCAGCCCTACTTGCAGATTGTCCCCAGTAGAGCTGATGTAACGTAATCCGGGAAGCTCCACCCTCTGTAACAGGCCGGTGGCCAATATCATATTCAACATGGCAGGCATTGCTGGAAAGGCTGTAATCCGCTCCTGTTTCAGTAAAGCAGGAATCTGCTGCATGAGGGCATGCGGGAGCAGTATCAGTTTCGCCCCATACTGTAACGCAAGAAATAACTGATACAGGCCATAATCGAAGGCGAGAGGCAGAACGCATAGAATACGGTCATTTTCCCCATTGCGCAGCCGTTCATTGATTGCTTCAATACAGAACATGACTTGTCGGCAGGAGGCCATAATCCCCTTAGGTCTGCCTGTGGAACCTGAAGTATATAAAATATAGATCAGTTCATCCTCCTCCGGAAGAGCACTGCAGGACTTCTGTAGTTCCAACATCCTGAAATCGGAATCATTATGATCTATCAGCAAAGCGGCCTGGGAGTCTGCTATAACGTAATCAATTTGTTCTCCGGTTGCTTTTTCTGGAAGCAGGAGAAAACAGACATGGAGGTAAATGCATGCAAGGATTTCCGTAACTGTTTGAATGGTATTTTCATTTCTAATGATTACCCGCATCCCGGCTTCAATCCCAAGCGACCGCATTTGTTCCGCTGTTTTCCTTACCCGTGAATCTAGGTTCCTATAGGTTAATTCCTCCTTCGTATCCGTCAGTATAATACGGTCTGAGGAGGCGGACATTCCAAGCAGCTTCTCATAAAGCACATTACTCACCGCCTTTCCAACCGGGACAGCAGTACCCTGTTTTTTAATCTGGCAGACATATTTACAGTGTTCTTGATCGCCTGTACTACACCCAGGCTCAGTCCGGTCTTTTCTGCAATCTGATCCTCCAAACAGTTATCTGACAACATTTCCAGGCAGGTATCCACTCGAAGTTGGGATAATTCAGCCTTGATCGCCATGACCTTTTCACATTCCTGATCTGAAAATTCTTTCCCGGCGGGAATTGGTCCTCCATGATACAGCCAGAATGCCAGATCATCCAGATCTTCTTCACCTTCCCAGAAACCGGCTGAAGGCTCCTGATTGATTACATTGTTTCGGGTGCCAAGAATATCGGCCAGAATCCTCACTTCTGACTTATACAAATGGGCAATCGGTTTAAAATGCCCCAGGTTATCGCCAAAGGGCATGTAAAATCCAAGCTGTATCTCAGTTAGGTTAGAGTTGGCAGCTACCAGGAAGCCTTTGTCCTGATATATTGAAAGAAAAGCGGTTCTCAGAGAGCAGTTGGCTCTTGCAGGCTCCAAAAGGCTATCAGGGTCAAAGCCCATATCAGGGTCAGAAGTTTTCAAAGCCTGAATGAGCTGCAGATTCATATTCCCCGGTTGGATGACCGCCGGAACAACTCCAAGGTCTGCTCCAAGGTTTTCTACATTTTCCAGAAATTTTCTTTCCATACGAGGCTGGCTGACTGTAAAAATATGAATTCTGTCTTTTCCCAGTACTTTATGGCAAAGCCTTGCAACAACATCTGAATCAAGGCCGCCTGACACAGGGATAACAACTCTTTCATCCTGATATACATATGATTGTATGAAGCCTTCAATCCGGGACAGCTCGGATATCATGTCCTCTCGTGTTTTCATTGGCATTTTCCTTCCTTCGTTATAACCTGATAATAGACCAAGCCATATTTGTCCTCTGCTTTGTGGACTGACAATACATTTGTCTGTCTTTGTTCCATGTACGCCCTATGAAGATACAAAAGGGGCGAGGTAAGACCAAGGCCTCTGGAGAACGCTTCACTGCAGGCAGCAGGGATATTGTCTGTGGCAGTATCTGAATGAATGACTGTACCCTGGAAATCTTTCACCGCATTAAGCATCTCATCCGCAGTCAGGTGCATACAATAATCCGTAATCCATATACCTCTTCGATTTCTTGTGTTGGAGAAAGGATATATGGCGAATGCGCAGGCCGTATTCTCCTTCGGAGTGCCAAGATTGTGTTCCAGTTCCGCCAGAAGCATGAGGGCACATTTGCCCTCCTCAGCATAGCACTCCGCGATTTGCAATCCCATGAGATAGGCCATACTTCCCATTCCCTTGATCCCCACAGGGCTGATATCCCTGATTCCGGCCTTTTTTAAGATGGCATATTCCGGGGCAGGCTGTCCTGCTTCTTCGCTGGTTCTGATATCATAAAATTGTGCCGCACATTCTTTATGCTTTTCCCATACGTTCTTTACAAGAGGAAACAGGAAATCACAGCTATATGTAACATCGCCTTTTTTTCCTATATAGTCCCCGGCTTCCTTTTCGTCCAATCCGTATAATTTCATGAACATTGTTTTGTAGAAAGGATGTACAAACGGTTTAGAAAGGTCGGTGAACGCTTTATCCCATACGATATCCATGATCTGGTACATCTTTGTTCCTCCCGCACTATTCTTTTGTCATGTAAATAATTTCCTGTTCGACCATATTGGGCGAAATGCCAAATGCATGTCCCATCTTCCTGTATATTGCAGCAATTTGATCCATTTCCACATAATCCGGCTGTAAAAGCAATTTTTGTTTCCATATATCCCGACAGCTACAGGACAGGGACAGCAATTTTCCCCGTACTTCCTGACAGGGATGGTTCTTATAGTCATCCAGAAGCTTCAGAACATCTTCTCTGCATGTATCACAGGTATCCGGGGATAGAAGGATCTTCTGGGGATCATCATAATAATTCCGATACCAGGAAATATGAATCTTATCCAACATCTCCGCCGGAAATGTCCCCAGCACTTCAATGAGCGCCCACAGAGAACAACATTGATATAAATTTTGTTCCCATAACCAGGCTGACAGGGTTCCCGGTTTTACATGGTATGGGAACAGCACCACAGAATCAAATCCCATTTTCAATGCTGTTTCTACGGAAGTCACAGCTACTTTAATACTCATGCGCTCATTCAGAAAAGGAATCCCTATCCCGATATTAGCACATGCATACATGCCTGCATGGTGAATGGTGTTTAATGCCGGCCCTAAATCCTTTAACTTCATATTCTTATTCACACAGTTTCTTAAGATCCAGTCGTCCCATGCTTCTATCCCTGTCTCTATAAAAATTCTGTCAGCGTGGACAGTCTGTTTCATCAGTTCCAGCTTCTCCGCGGAAACCGTATCTATTCTGGTCTCAATCAGAAAGTCGCTTGTGGTGGTATGTTTTAACAGACCGAGTATTTCCGTAAATATTTCCAATGGAACTTCCTGCTCGTCCAGCATACTGCCCGTAGGCGTTATGATCAGTTCCTGAAGGTTTTTTGGCAGTTGCCTGATTCGGATTGCAAGCTCACATGCTATTTCTTTCGGACTGACATGATTTCCTTTTCCGTAATTGCACATAGTGCAGCCGCCATTCCTGTCATGTGCACATCCCGGCGTCATAAACCATATTTCACTGAATATCTTGTCCTGAACCTTCTCATATCGCACTACCGTTCTGGGGATCTCCGGCAATGGCTTACGCTTTTTGTATATTTCCTGCATCACAAACTGCAACACAGGATTCACGTTCTTTTCCATACCTAAACCCCGCGTCCGCTGTTTTCCAAATAATGACACAAACTTCCAAAGGTTTGAAAAATTTTCACAAAGTCATCTTCAATGGGATCAAAGTTAAATTGAAATTCCTGTTCAAGTTCAACCTGAAGGATAACCAGAGCCATGGAATCCATCTCCAGGTCATCTCTTAGATCTGTCTCCGGTTTTATAGTTTCTAATGAGTCGGAAAGCGCCTCATTCATACATTTTAATACACGTTTTTCCAGTTCAGTCTTCATATGTATCTTCTCCTTTATTGTCTCATATTCAAAGGATAGCTGTCTGTGTGGCCTCGCATGATCATCAGTCGGCTCTGCCTGTCCATCACGATTGACGGCAGATCTCTGCTTAGAAAAAGGCTGATACCCTCGGTGGTACAATATGCGCCTGCATTCATAAATACAAGACGTGTTCCGGTCTTCATTTCAGGCAGATATATCGAATGCGCCAGAACATCATTGACCGTGCATAGTGCACCGCAGATTGTAATTTCTTTCTTTTTAGCTGCTTCATTGACATTTTCGGCATAGACAAATGGTGTAAGCTGACCTTTTACCTGACCATAATACTGCAGGTGATGAATTCCCCCATCTACAATATAATATGTTCTGTCTTTATTGGCCTTTATGTCCACGATTTCCGTAACATAAATCCCTGTATCGGCAGACAGCAGACGACCGCTTTCCAGCGTGATCCTGAAATGTTCAGACAGACTTCTGAGCCGGATTGTCAATTCGGAAAGAAAAAATTCATATTGGCAGGGATCATGACGATCAAACTGAGGAACGCCCAGTCCCGGTCCATACTCTATTTCCGTGAAGCATTCTCCTGCCTTTTTCCCTACTGATTCAAGCAGAGCTATATCTTTATCAATATCCTTCGTTTGTCTTTTCTGAGTTCCGGAATAGTAATGGATTCCTTTGAACCGGAGAGCCGGGAATCTGTCCTGGTGTTGTAACAAGTCGATGACCAGTTCAGGATCCATGCCAAACTGATTCCCGCTGCTGATACGCAGGAGAATGTCTGCTCCGCCGCCTGCTGCCCCATGAGCATTCACCTGATGCAGCTGCTGCATAGATTCAATGGATATCCTGTGTGGATTGGCCACAACCAGTTCTTTTAATTCGGCATCGCTTTTATAGATACCGCCAACAATGATTTTGCGGGGAGAGATGCCCTGCTTCCTGCACAATTCCCATTCCCCGGGAGAACAGACTTCGACATAGTCCGCATATTCCATGGCGCTGACAGCATACCATGGATTTGCCTTAACGGAAAAACAGATTGAAAAAAGATCTCCGGTTTTCTCTTTTAAGCGGACTATATTATTTTTCAGCCGGTTCTCGTCTAACAGATAGAAAGGAGTCGGTATCTGTCGGCTTTCTTCCAGTATCCGGTTTAGATCCTTATCCTCCCATTTTGGTTCATACA
The DNA here is from genome assembly GCA_910575795.1 of Clostridiaceae bacterium. Classification (GTDB taxonomy): domain Bacteria; phylum Bacillota; class Clostridia; order Lachnospirales; family Lachnospiraceae; genus Otoolea; species Otoolea muris. Next base: position 10,234 of record CAJTGE010000044.1, read on the forward strand.
TGACATGCCTCCTCTATATTCCCGATCAGTGCCCAGAATTCTTCTTCGATGCAGATGATCTGTTCATATTTATGACTGGTCTGTATCTGGGGAATCCTCAGAAGGATATTGTTCAATTCCTCTGCTGTGAAAATGGAAATTCCAATTTCCTGCACACAAAACCTAATCATTTTACTTAATTGAACCTGATAATTCATCAATCCGTATTGAATGGCCAGATTGTCGGTTCTGCTTTGTATTTTTTTGAATAGGTTCGGGTTGGATCGTTCCAGCCGATCCCTGTTTGGGCCAGTGCTTTTTCTCCATTGCATTCCTCTATGCAATATTTCTCCGGCCGATGGCAGCGTTATCTGCAGTGGCATTTTTCCTATCACGATATAACCGTTGGATGCGGATATCTTATCTCTGATCTGTTCTTCCGTTAATTCCATATAAGGAATCCCGGCAGAAGCATAAATCAAATGTTGTCTGTCGCTGTGCCGGTGTAGTAAGGAAAATGGAGAAGCGCCGTGGTAATAATGTCTCAACGCAGTAGCGTTTTCCATTCCCGTACAAATATCCGCCAATAGAATGGGGCATTCTGATTCAGACAAATACTTATGCCAGTCGGACGCCGGAACAATAGAGCAGTTCTCTGCAATTTCCAAATTATCAAATAACTCCACCAGCGCCATTTTCACAGGCTGCGCGGGAGAAAACCATTTTTTTATATCCTCCCCACAAGAAAAGGCAAAGCATCTAAAGCTTAGAACATCCGCATGTATATAAGTAGATACGCCTGCAGATTTCATCCACAAATTCCACACATAATCAAAAACATCAAGACTCTTTCCGACATATACAGACAAAGCTATTTCCTCCATATCCAGATCTGGTTGCCGGATTGTTCGTTCCACTCTGAACCGTCAAATTCACCCATTAGTTTCTCAAGGATAAAACCCGCTTCTCTGGCGGTATTCCCAATCTCCTCTATAGAATACCAACGGAATATAAACTGGTCTGCTACAATGCCGTTGACTTTGATCCTGCAATCCATGCGTCCCTTTTCAAAGTCGTATATGTAATGGTCTTCAATTTTCACCGTTTTGTCGCAATACATAGGAAGATCGCGTCCATTGTGTTCTTCTGCCCATGCTTTGTCAAACATATAATGATCCAACATAAAGACTCCGTCGGGCTTTAATGCGCGGTATGCTCCATGAAACATTGCCAGCAGATTCTCTTGATTCAACAGATGTCCTACCGTCCGAAAGGGCAGGTAAATGGTTTTGAATTGTTCCCGATACTGTAGTTTTGTCATGTCGCCTTGTTCCAGGTGCAGGATGCCGGGGCATCCCGATTTTTTCTGTTGTTGGTATCCCAACCCGCAGATGGCAAGCATTTCACTGCAAATATCAATACCGGTGACGTCAACGGCATGATTCTGCACCAATGGAAGGGCCAGGCGTCCGGTTCCAACGCCAAGTTCTAAAAAAGGACCTTTTTCCAAAGGGAGAATATTCAAATAAAACTGCCTTGTCTTTTCATAGAAGGGATCACCACTGCACCATTTATCATATAAATGGGCAATTCCCGCATATGCTGTTTTCCTAGCTTCAATTGTCGAGATCTGATCATTTAAGGTATTCTTCATAAGCATTCCCTCCATCAGGTGCAATTGCCAGAATTGTGGCTCCTGTCTCCCGGGCGGCTATCCTGAGCGCACCGGCATAGGCTGTGCCACTGGAAATCCCCACGTTTAATCCCAGATCATTCCGAAGCATTCTGGCAAGGCTGATGGATTCTTCGTCTGTAATAGTATAACTGTCATCTACAACATTATTGTTATGGAGGATATTTCCGGGTTTTCCTGTCAGCCCCATTCCTGCATTAATGTATGTTTTTTCCACAGTGCCGTAAATGGTAGAGCCAAAGGGTTCGACGCCCACAATCTTTATTTTCTCAGACATTCTTTTCAGATATTTTCCGATGCCAATAATTGTGCCGCCGGACCCGATGGGGCATACAAAATGCGTAATACTACCGTCTGTCTGTTTCCAGATCTCAGGACCAGTGGTCATCTCATGAGCCATGACCCCAAAGGGATTATCATACTGATTGACCCAATAGTATTTCCCGCCCGCCATCATGCGTTCCGCTTTTCTGATTCGGGAATTGCGCAGGTCAAAGCCTTCTTCCTGTTCCACACAGATATATTCGATCTCAGCGTTTTCCAGATATTCCCGCTTTTTTTTCGTAATGGAGTCATCGATAAGACATATAAAGCGGAGATCGTTTTCCTTGCAGAAATGCCCCAGTGCATATCCCAGATTGCCCGAACTTGATTCCACGATAATCCTATTCTTTGCTTCCGGCGGCAGATTTTTGACAATCCAGTAAGCGGTTCTCGCTTTTATACTTCCCAGAAAATTCCGCATCTCAAGCTTCAATAAAATCCTGTTCCCATTTGATTTTGGCAATTCAACGACGGGAGTATTGCCGATACCATATTCATAGAGTTCTTTCAACATATTCGCGTCATTCCCCTTATTGTCTGCTTGAAAAAGTCAATATTCAACGCGAATGTTTTTTTGCGATTTTTTCTTTTCAGCATGTTGCATAATTTCACACCTATGTTTTTGTGCATATTTAATATTCCATAAATCTTTACTCTGCTGTGATATCAATCCAGATCAGGATCAACCTTTGATATGCTTAAAAAAGAGTACACGAAATAAGGGGTGACCTCATTTTAAACACCCGTTCTATATCAGGGCCTTCTTTAATTCTTCATTATATAGTCCCTCTGATGTTCTATATTCAAATAAGCGGCGGGGGTAGTTATTGATCCAGTCAGCTATACGATCAATATCCCCCTGTGTTTTGTCATCGAAGACGGCCCCTTTCGGTATGTGGCGGCGGATCAGTTTGTTCTGGTTCTCATTAGTGCCGCGCTCCCAACTGCTGTACGGATGACAGTAATATACCTTCGTCCTTTTCTTCCTACTGCGCCTGGAACGCTCCATTCCTTCCCAGTCTGAGAATTCGGATCCGTTATCTACGGTGATGCTTTTAAAGATCTCCCGGAACCGCTTCCCCATTTTCCTCTCAAGGCGGTCTAATGCCTTTACTACTGCCGCCGACGTATGTTCCTTCAGTAGCAGTATCGTTTCCTTCCGCGTCTTCCTCTCTGTCAGTACCAACAGGGACTTTCTGGCGAGGCCACGCGCGCCTACCACGGTATCCATTTCCCAGTGTCCAAATTCTGCCCGGGACATAACTTCTTTGGGCCTGTTTTCAATGCTCTCCCCTTTTGTCGCCCGTTTCTGTACTGTTTTTCTTTTATGCTTTTTCTTTCCTTTCCTCTTTTCCGGTAAATGTTCCAGCGCCAGGTTCAGAAAAACCCCTTTCTCGATATAACTGTACAGGGTTGACACGCATATAGTAAAATTAAACCCCTCCTCCTTCATCTTTGCGAGCGCGGCTGCCGGGCTATACCCGTCTTTTATGATAATTTCCTCTATCCGGTCTGCATATGCTTTTTGTGTGCCTATCTTTAACCCCGGGCCCTTTGCCGCCAATACCTCATCTTTATGCTGCTGGGCTATATCCGGGCTGTACCGCATTTCTTTTGTCAGATCCGAATTTAAAGCTTCAAACTGCCCCCGTTTTAATTCCCTGTAAATTGTACTGATATGAAAATGGAGAATTTTTGCAATCTGTCTTGGCTTATTCTTTGCTTTAACTAACACCTCCAGCCTCAGCCTGTCGTTAAAAGATAATTGTTTAAATGTTTTCACTGTTTTGCCTTTCTCTTGTGAAAATAGTAATTTAACCGGGTAACATGGGTTTACTCAGGTAAATAAAACCTGAGAATTCATTGTCCCTGTTGCTGGAAATTTCGCAAAAAAGAACGGAGGCAAGTTCCGTTCTTTTTGTAACTTTTAATCTGTCTTTTCTTTGGTATTGCTCTGGTTTTCAATCAATTTTTGTACTTTCTTTTTCGCTTCATCTAAATCCTTGCAACCATCTAAAATCATATCTACCATTTCAAGGATTGTCTTAAACTGCTTGTCTGTCATGACCTCTACCATATCCTTTCCTCCGATCTTCATCAGATTTACTTGCCTCATCTGATAAAATTATTATAATATATGTCCGCTATATAGTCAACTGTTTTTTATTTCTTTTTCCACACAATTCACAATAAATTGTGTCATACTAATCCCTCTTTTTTCTGCTTCATATTTATACTTATCCTTTAATCCTTTTGGCACCCTTAATCGTATGTCATCTGTTTTTTGAGATATATACTTAATACTTGCCTTTTTCTGCGCTTCAGTATATGACATGTTTAAATCCTCCTTGTATTTTATTACATCATTATACCAAAAGTATAACATCATATGTATATTTCCACTATATACATTTTAAACAAAATATGTCCGCTATATTTGTTCATATTGCCTATTGTATATATGTCCACTATATATTATACTTATATCATCAAAGAACGGAGGACATGGGAAATGACAATAGAAAACATCAAAACATATCTGGAAAATAAAATTACCGGGAGCTGGTATGCAAACGCTAAAATTGACTATGACATTACCGGAAAGTTTCTAAACGCTGAAATTATTGGAAACAACCTGAAAATCGTCTGGGAAGAAATGGGGGAAACATTTGATACAGTAATCTCCTGGTTCACAGATTACAGCTTAGAACAAATTTATAACATTTGGATGGAGACGGCATAAATTAAGCCAGCAATTTGTTATCAAAAGAACGGAGGATATGTGAATGAAGAATGTAAAAGTTGAATGGTGCGAAAATTTTATCAAAGCGATTTTTAGAAAGCATGTTCCCGAGGGCGGCGGAATTTATATTGGATGTTTCTGGGATATGGCTGAAAAATCCAGCCTCTGGGAACGTGGAACATACGGAACGCCAATGAGTGAAGCGTTGGAAAAGCTGACAACCGTAGGGACTGCAAAAGACATAAACGGGAATTTTGCATATCACTTTTTTAAATTGAAATAACCACGCTGCCCGCCAGGCGGGGTTACGCCGGGAGAAAGAAGGGAAGATATGATAAAAAATTATGCTGTAGTATTCCAGAACCAGAGAACCGGAAAGGCCGGAATGGACATATTTTCATATGGCTCTCCCGGAGCTGCACGGAAAGATTTTTTCGACTGCTACAGACATGAAAATTACATGATCCTGAGCGTTACAGAGATCCCAAAAACGGGGAAATAAGGAGCGGCAATCCTGCCGCCCCTTATTATCATCCATGCCTCTATTCTTCGGAAATCTCCGCCTTTACCTTTTTCGCCTCAATCCGGGCCTTTACTGCTTCTGCCTCCGCTTTCCCCATCCCACCGGCGCACAGGAGGCTATACCCCTCTTTTCCTGTCACAAGCGATACACAGACGCCCGCTTTCTTTATCTTTGCCGCTGCCTGTAACGCCTCATTCCGGCCTTTAAATGTCCCGCAGGTAACTTTATATACCTGTGCTGCATTGAGCGGCTCCTGTGCCGTTTCCGCTTCTTTTTTTGTCTTATTCATTACATCATCCCTCCTGCACGTCCCATATCTGCATAGCCCCATAATCTGTACTGTGCCAGCACGCGCCCTCCAGCGGCCCGCCCGGCGTATTGTCCAGGAAATACCACTCCCCCGGATCATCTGCCCCCACTACATTGCTGCCGTCCCAGCGCTGCCAGCCAGTAAGCATATACCCGTCTTTTCCAAACAGGTACCAGTGACGGTTGATAAGCAGCCATTTATTTGACGCATATGCCCCGTTATCCTCTTTATACCGGTACTTCCCCTGTGTATCCTTTTCCCAGCCCGTCTCAGCGGGCTCTGAGGCTTCCGGGGCCGTTGCTTTGGATGCATAGTCAGGGATGCCGTAGCCCCTGATATACCGTCCGTTTACATCTATCTCCCTGTACTCAACAGCATCGTTTTTATTGCCCTCAATTACCTTGGCTTTACCCCCTGATACCGATACCACGATACCGACATGATCCGGCCAGCCAGTGCAGTCCCCCGCCCCGCCATCGTCCCAGTCATAGAAGATATAATCCCCCGGCAACGGAATATAAGCGTCATCCTCCACCCACCGGCCCATCTTACGGAATAATTCGATCATCTGCCCGCATCCGCATTCTGTAGGGATAATGTCTGTATATCCGGCAGCGATGGCCGCGGCTGAGCCAAACGTTGCACACCAGGCGTCTGTGTACTTTACCCTGTATCCCCTGGCGAGGGGAGCATGTCCATTGTAGATGTCTATAATCTCCCTGTGCGATCCGTCTGACTCTTTACGGCCATACCACTGCATCGCAGCCGACACTAATTTTTGCCTTGCCTGCGCTTCTGTTGTGCCGCTGCCAGCCGTTTTTCCGGAACAACGCCTGTAAATCTCCCGGCCATAGCCTGCGCGTTTTTGTTTTACCGACTCTGACTGATCGGCCGGCATCTCATACTTAGTTAAAACAATGTCCGACGCTGCCCTGATATCAACTGCTGTTTTCAGCGCATTAAAGACATCTTTATAGTTTCCCTTCAACTCATAAAGCACAAATTTAAGCTGCATACCGGCATCGCCGACAGACTTGCCGGCCGCCTGTGCAAACTCCAAAAGCCCTTTCTTCCGCGCCCGGTGTGTCCACTGTGCCAGCCCGTACCCCGCGCAGTCCCGGACAAAGCCTGCGTAGCTTCCAGAATCCACCGCCGCCGTATAGGTATCGTCTGTAAACCCAAGCTTTTTCTCATAACTGTTCTGCAGGTTCCGGGGATTCAGCCCGCTTTCGGCCTGGAAATGTCCAAGGAGGGCGGCCGCCCCGTATTCGGATAAACCTTCTGCTACAAGCAAATCAAACATCTGTTTTTCTGTCATAATCTTCCTTTCCGGATCAGAAAAAGCCCGGGCTTTTACACCCGGGCTTTATATCTGAGTATCCTACTGTCATTTTCCTTCTTTCGCCGGCCCGCTCGCTTCCGGCGTCTGGGGATGCTTCAGCGGCGGCTGCGATTTTGCCGTCAGTGCCGGATCCGTAGCCGGGCCTTTCCCCTGGCCGCGCTCCGAACCGCCCTCCCCGGCGCAGGCGCAGTCTGTATCAGGAGTCCTGTGGTTGTAATGGTTTACGTCGTTGATTCTGTGCTTTCTGCAATTGTCTGCCATGGTTTGGTTCTCCTTCTCTCTGTTAAAATTTATATAACAAGGAGGAGCGGATCCTTCGCTCCCCCGGGTTACTGTGCTGTGTCGCCCATTCAGGCATTTTTCCGGTTTTCCCGCCGGTCTTTCCTGTACTGCGCCCTGTCCCAGATATCCTTAACGCGCTCCCAGCCGTCCATGGCCACCAGCGCCACAATAAAGGCAGCCATGACACACGCAAACATCATGTGCCATTCCACCGTCTGCCCCTGCCAGCGCATCAGCGCCATAAAGCCAGCCGGGCAAAGCGCCATGGACAGGACGATGACCACGCAGGAGGTGGGGAGCTTTCCCAGTCCTGGCCAGGACTTGATTACCTCCGTGATTACAGATACGAAAAAAGCCATCACCCCGATGGCCATTAACGCATACGATATGTACTTCATCATTTCATTGATATCCATTGTCTTTTCTCCATTCCCTAAAACTCTACTTAAAAATCAGGGCCGAAGCCGCCCCGGCCACAGCCCCGAGCGCGGCGCCCACCAGGTTTTCCCAGCGCGCTGCCGGCTTTGCTTTAAGCTCCGCCACATCCGCCTTCACCTCCCCCCACGTTTTCGCTCAGGTGGTGGATTTCCGCGGTCTGCGCCGCCATCTGTTCCGCCAGGCTGTGGACGGCATCCGCAATTCTTTCCATGTCGTCCACCCGGTGCTTAAGCGAGCCAATCTCTTTCCCATGCTCCGCAAGGGTAACTTCTATTTCCGTCTGGTTCATAGTGCCTCCTTTCTTTAAAATCAGCATGTATGCGGTTTAAGCATTTGTGAGGAATAACTCTTCGTATAGTACAGCACCGCCCAGCACTGTTGTATTACCAGAAGTTTTATGTTGAGCTGTTAAATAAATGTAATAATTTCCTGAAACGGATGAAATATCTAAAATCACAACTCCTGCAGTCAACTCTCCCGAATATTTCGTCAGGGATGCAAGAGCTGTAATACCTGCCGTCGTACCGATCCCNCCCCACCCCCGGCCTTAATCTTTGCCTTCACATATTTATAGTTTGTCAGGTTAAATGTCTGGTTAAGTCTTGCCATTCCTACAGCTCCTCTTATGTCTGTGTAGATGTGCAGGACACCATCCGCCACTTTTACATTATCATAGCCAATCGTCTTCGTCATCCCCGTCGTCTGTAAATTACTCCATGTACCATTTCTAAACAGGTACAGCGGGGATGAAGCGTAGCCCTCATACGTCCCGACAACGCCTCCCACCGTAACGCCTTTTTTGATATTGGCCGCCGTCAGGTTTGACACCGCGCTCACGGTAACGTTCCCTGTCATATATTTCCCGGAGCACGAAACAGTTTTTGCGGAGGCCCCCGGCGTGACGGTCTGCCCGGACAGGCTGGCTATGTTCCCCGTCACCTTTGCCCCATTCACCCAGGCGGTCTTCCCGGACAGGATATGCCCTGCAGCCGCGTTCGCTGATGTCTGGCTGGCAAGGCTGTTTGCCGTCACTTTCCCGGCCCCGTTGTGGTATCCGGCGGGAATCGTGTAGGAGCCTCCCGCATTCAGCGCCTGACTCACAGCGCCCCGGTTTGCCATGCCCCCTGTCCGTTTTGTCTTTGCATCCGTATTGTAATACGTCTGGCCGGAAAGCACATGGCTGTCGGCTGCCGTCCCGGTAAGGGTAAGCGTCCCGGTAAGGGGTTCCCCTTCCTTATCCACAATCACCTTCCCTGAGAGGACATCGCCGGCCCCTGCTGTTATCACGTCCAGATCCGCCCCGCCGGCCCCGCCCGGGAGCCAAATCCTGCTCATATCCCTATACCCCCTTTAAGCCGACTGTGATATCTGAAGCCGGCTTTTTGTACACCTTAAACGTGGCTGTCCCATCCCCAAGTTCCGCTGTCCCGCTGCACAGGATCCCATATGCCTTTATATATGCCTTCTGCTCCGCCGCAGGCGCCCCCAGCCTCAGGGCGCTCACTACCATTGGCTCCATCCCCTCTGCAGCCCCTGATACCGCCACCGTCTGCGTAAACGGGGCCGCGCTCCCCGTCCATCCGGAGGCCGGGAGTGTAACCGGCGTCACATGCTCCAGGCGTTCTGCAAAGGCCTTTAAATAAACCTCATTGTTGAGCAGCGCTTCCGGAACCTTTGTCATTTCTGTGCCGTCGCCCAGCGTGTCCCGGTCCCACTGGGGGATTTCCATTGTAAATTCCGGGGGATTTTTAATCGTAAACGCCATATTCCGTCCCCCCCCTTAAAAGATTTCATCCATGTCATAGATCTGCGGGATGTCTTCATCCTTCCCTTTCCGCATAAACGAACGGTACGCAATCAGTTCCCCGTCTTCGTCAAACAGCCCCATTTCCGAGATTTCCTTCCCGGTCAGTTCCCCTCTCTCCAGGGTGGCCGTATAGCGGCAGGTTGTCTTCTCCTCATTTGCGTATACGTGCGATTCGATGTCCTTTTTTAACAGCTCATTATAGAGCCCTATTTCGTTTCCGGTTGCCAGCTTCGGGAGCCCGTTTTCATCCACGCCGCCGTCTCCCCAGGCCATCTTTACAATCGCCGGGAGGGAGGCGTCGCCGGAATGGGCCATGCAGATCTTTTTGCGCCCGACTACTGTGATTACTCCCTTGTTTTCTGCCATCTTTTTTATCCTTCCTTTTTTATAAAATATAGCGGCCGCCGTCCAGCTTCCGGCTGCCGTCTAATTTCCATGTCCCGTCAAGGCGGTTCAGTTTCGTCATATAGCTGTGCGTTTCCACTGAAATACCTGCGCTTAACTGAACCCGCAACTGCTGTTTGGCCTGCATTTTTTCCGCCGCATCTGCCTGCACATGTACCCGGCCCTCCGTCTCCGCATCCGCCCGCGCTGTCTGAATAAGATGCAGCCCGGAATTGGATGACACGTTTGTCTCTACAGTGCTGTCTACCTTCAGCCGTTCCCCTGCCTCAGGCCCTGCGGGAGTCTCTGCCTGTATCCGGAGAGAGGTTTCTGTCTTTATGTCCGGTTCTGTCTCCCCGGCAAAGCGCAGTTGTTCCTCTATCTGTATATCTTCTGCGCCTCCCAGGCTGATCCGCAGCTTTGCCGGATAGAAATCCAGGGAGCTGGCGCTGTCATAGCCGTTCAGCCTTCGTGTCCCGTCCAGCTTCCAGCTCCCATCCAGCCTTAAATAGGCCAGGTTATAGCGCGGGAAGAATTCGGCCATGAAGCAAACCGCAGGATCGTAACGGATTGCCACATCATACCCCATACGGTGAACAAAGCGTAAATAAATATCCAGGGGCAGGATTTCTTCGAGGATTCTGTTTAATATCCTCACATCCCCCGGGCTGATCATCACTACGTCCAGCCCGGGGCCATCCGGGGCGCGTATGAGCTTTAACCCCGGGGAATAACCGGCCAGCATTGTTTCCAGTTCCGAAAGTCCCATTTTCCTGCGGTTCATCGTAAACAGGATTATTGATTTCCTTTCTTCAAGGCCCTGGGACGCTTTCGGCCGGATCCCAAGCATTTTTTCAAACCTCTGTACCCCGGTTATGTCTGCCGTGAGGACGAACATATTGTCAAGCGTCCTCTTTGTGGCTGCCCCCAGCTTTGAAAATTCGGTATCCTCCGCCGCCGCAATCTGCTGTATTTCCCGGATATTCCGGATTATGGGCGGATAATGGTTTAAGATGAAGGTCTGCATGTAATCCCTCCCCTGACTGGTATTTCATCCCTCTCAAGCAGGAGGTTTTCCTGTTTTCCATTCAGCGCCGTGTTCTGTACGTCTATGATCCCAGGTACGGCTGCGATAGCCGCATTTACCTTTAATATCCTGACGGTTATCCGATCCTCATTTTCCCAGTTTTTTGCAGATTCCAGGAAGCAGGCATCTGTTTTCTGCCTGATTTCCGGTAGTAAATCCTCCCATGTCCAATCTGGGGCTGTTGTGATTTCTGCCTCGATATTGACCGGCTCTGAGCGGCACGGGAGAATATCCACAAAATGGAATATAGGCGCTTTCCCTTCGCCTTCCCCCTGTTTCCCAATTGGATCGATGATTTCCTGCACATCTTCAACAAGCGCCTGGTTCGGCGTTTTGTACCCGCTGTCAAGGAAACAGATCCGGATTCTCCGGTCGTCATGCGTTACGCGATATATTTTGCAGGCCCCGACGCCTTCTATCCTGTGCATGAGCGATTTGTACTGCGCGCGGTTCCCGCCGAAAGCCTCCGCCTCTGATACAGACGCAAGGTAGCGCGTACGGAATTCCTCTGTCCCTTCCTCATCCCGCGCCGGTATCAGCAGCTCCGCCAGCGCCCCGTTCTCAAATCCCTTTATATAGGAAACAGGAACCAGTTCCCCCTGGCGTGTATTCCCTTTTATACCAGCCTGCTCGCACATAAGGCGATATGTTTTTACGCCGGTTTTTTCGATACACCGGTATGTTAATTCCCCTGCGGAAAACCTTGCGCCCAATCCAGGATCCATGTTAAATTCCGCCTGCCAGACGGCGTTTGTCGCCGGGTATGGCGCAATCCCCCGTTCCCGGGCCCGTAAAACCAGGTGCTCCCTGTCCGCTGTCTGCGCATACCCATTTTGCTCTACCATCCACAAGCCGATATAAGCCTGCTCAAATTCAGCGGCCGCGCCCCTTAGTGAGTGGTCAACCAGAGTCCCCTCCCTGGTTTCCGTCCCGGCCCCGGCTGCTGTTTTCATGTCGGTTAAAATATTATTCAGTGTTTTATCTTCAATAAACATCCGTCCCTCCCGTCACGCAACCGCCAGATCCTTAATTTCAATGTCCCCGTAAATGGTATTCGCTGTAAACGTTACGGACAATGTATCGCGTTCCATCTTTACGCTGAAACCGGATATCTCCCGGATATCCTCATTTACAAGAAGGCAGTCCTCTGTCATGCGCCGTACTTCCGCTTCGGTATATTCTTCGGTATACCCCTGGCCGATCAGATCCCCATATTCATTCCCGTAGTCCCATGAATAGACATAATGGCGGTACCTCGGCGTTTGCAGCGCCAGCCATACCCACACCTTTATGGCCTCCCTGCCCGCTACGGTCTGCCCGGTTAATTGCCCGGTTGCAAAATCAATCCCATATTCCCGGGGGACAGACGGCTTTTTTACGCCGCCTGCCGCCGCACTGTTTTCGATATAAGACGGAAATAATCCCATGTTTATACCAGCCTTTCCAGAATGATATAGAGTTCGTCGCTGATCCGGTAAACAGCGACTTTATCGCCGGCCTTTAGGGGCCCGGCAAACGTCGCCGCATCCTTTTTCGATGGCGCGTCACCGTCTACGGCGAAGTGGTAGCCGGTCTTTAAGTGTTCCGCTGTCATCAAATCATTCCCGGACAGTTTCAGATCCCCTATGCTGCAGGAATCCGGGCCGTCCATGATGCCAACCCGGATCGGCTCTGTATTGTCCTTTTTCCCCTCGTTCCTCATCACCCCTAATATTTCCTCGTATGCGTTCACAACTTTTCCTCCTCCCCAGCGCTTTCCTTTTCATCCATCAGGTTTCTAAAATTCAGCTCCAGGTTCATGGCGTGCGTCCCGTTTTCCCATGTATGCGTGTCGCTGTCTATCCAGAAGATTCCGTTTAAACCGGTTGCCCTGTCCTGTACCTCCACCGCATTTCCGGCAATGCATCCCAGATCGCCGTTTATGCCGTCAAGCGTTACGTTCTTTTCAATGCCTGTGAGCATATTTGTTGCTGCCGTTACTTCATTTATGTCCTTCTCTTTTTTGTAGGCCTGCTGATATATGCCGTATGCCTGGATCCAGCCATCGTTTTTCACCTCCCCGGCCTGTTTCCCGTTATCATCATAAATCTTTACTACATTGACCATGTTTTCAATGGTTTCCTGGTATGAGATGTCTGTTATGTTGTATTCCTCTGCCAGGACAAAGTTCCGGACAACCGTACCCTTCACTTCCACTGACAGCTTTTGGCCATCCATGCGGCATATGTAGAGCTCCCCGGTCTGCCTTGAGGCTTTTGTGTATGCCTGCATGATGATATCATAAACCGTTTCATTTTCCACAATCATCTTTTTAATTGGCGCTTTGCTCTCTGCTATCATGCCGGCTTCAATGGTAAAATCAGCGCACACTTTCCGCGTGATGTCTTCCGCCGTCGTGTTTTCAAAGTTATAATTTGCTGTGCTCCTTAACAGGTGCGCCAGGAGATCTGTACAGCTATAGGTTACGGTTCCGTACCGGGCCAGCTTTTCCGCGGTTTGGACTTCACCGAAAAATATCATTTTCCCATTCTCGTACAGCTTTACCGTATCGCCTGCCCCTATGTTTAAGCCCAGGCTCCCGATATTTTTATCGTCCGGCGCATTGATTACGCTGATTTCAGCCGTGCGGGCTGCCTGCGACACGCTCCCGCCCCAGCTTACGGAACTTACCGCCTCCGTAATGTCCGACACGGATTCCGCGCCGCCGTTCCTGCGGATCCATTCTACTTTCATATATTGATTACCAACTGCTGCCCTGGGTAGATTAAGTCAGGGTTGCCTCCTATCACATCTTTGTTCTGTTCATAGATTGCCTTCCAGTTCGTGCTGCTCCCTGTGAGTTTTTTTGCGATTTTGCAGAGAGTGTCGCCTTTTACGACGGTATAAACCGTACTGTTTACTTCATCTGCCGGCCGCTCTGTTGCTGCCGGCGTTACGTTTTCGGGCAGCCCCTCCCTCTGGTTTGTTGTTTTTATCTTAACTTTCCGGTATTCCTTAAACTCCAATGTAAAACTGATGTCTTTTGTGCCGTCGTTCTCGCCCCATGTGAAGTTTTCAATTGTACAGTCCATATTGACCGGCGTCCCGGTCATGGTAAGGCGCAGGACGCCGTTATTTTTCATCTTCTCAATTTTATTTACGCTTTCCTTTGGCCCCGGGAAGGACGAATATTCACAGAAACTATACTTTTGCGCCGGGAAGAACGAAGAAAAGGAAATGTTTTTCAGCTTCCTTTTCCCCAGCAGGTTTATTTCACCTAATGAATGGATGATCACCTGCGTATTATTGCTTTCGCTTGTCACTTCATACTCTGGCGGCAAAACCGCAAACCGGAACCGGGATGAGCCCTGTTTCAGCCAGATTTCCATTGTCCCCTCCCCTTATGCTGTGCCGGTGTTAAATGCGACTTTCTTTAAACGGTACGCCAGCGCTGCCGCGATCCGGTCAATGTCTTCATCGCTCCGGATCTCAATTTTATCGGCCAGCTTCTGGATTATGACTGAGACAGATCCGGATCCGTTCCGCGCGCCGTCTTCCCGCGCCATCTCCACGCTTTTGTCATGCGGGTATACCCTGGATCCCTCCGGCAGGTCTACGATCTCACCGCCGCGGTCATGGATCATGGCCATCCCGCCTTTCCAGTTATCCGTTCCCCTGTAAAGCATGGGGATCGTGGGTATGTTGATGCCAAACGATTTCCCTCCCAGCCCGGGAACCCAGTCCGGTATAGAGACATTGATGGAATTCAAACCGGAGATCGCCCCGTTGATAATGCCGATCACCGCATTGATGGGCGTTTTGCACAGCGCCGCAAAGGTATCAAAAATGCCGCTGAATATAGTTCTGACACCCTCCCACGCCTGCCTCCAGTTCCCGGTGAATACGCCGGTGATAAAGGTGATCAGGCCGTCGAAGATGGTCAGCATGCCGCTTATAACGGATGCAATACTGTTTACCGCCGCCGAAACCGCGCCGGACATTGCGCCAAACGCAACTTTTACAACCGGCACAATGACGGCCATTGTTTTTTTTATCTGCGCGCCTATAAAGACAAAGGACGCGCCCACCACGGCGCGCAGGGCGATAAACGCAGCCTTCGCGGCGCTGCAGGTGCTGCTTACCTTATAGCCAAATATGCCAGCTATCACAGTCGCGGCGTCTTTAACGGCTTTCCCGATGGCATTAAATACCGTCCTGAACAGGGCCCGTAAGCCGTTTATGACGCTCCCCACCCGCGCTTTGATATTCCTTACCGCCGCGCTGAATTTATCCATGTCCACGCCACAGCGGGCCATAATCCGTTTGATAGTATTCCCGAGGCCGGAAAAGATACTTTTTACCGCATTCAGCCCTTTAAAGGAATTAACCGCGCCCTTTACCATGCCGGCAATCATCATAAAGGGCGCTTTTATGACGTTTACAAGGCCGGAGAACGCGCCCTCTGCCATGGTCTTAAGCCCGTTAAGCGCGGCCTTAAAGTCCCCGGTAAATGCGCCCTTTATGAATTGCGCCAGGCCATTAAAAATGGTTTTAACACTTCCGATTATCGGACGTAATGCCTGCGCCAGGCCACTGACGCAGCCTTTTGCAGCGCCGATCGCAATATCCCACGCACCCGCCACCGCATCGAACACGCCGGCAATTTTGCTTACTGTGCTTTCCGGGAGGAAGGTGGAGAGCGCGCCTGTGACAAAGTTTTTGATGGCGTTTAATTTTGCTTTGAACAGGCCGCCAACAACGTCGATTGCGCCCTCTGCCACTGTCCGGAAGCCTTTAAACGCCATCTCCGCATCGCCTGTCAGTATGCCCCTCAGTATATCCCCAACGCCTCTAAATACGTCAGTAAAGCTGGCAAGGATCTTTTTTGCGTCCTGTACAAGGCCGCCTGCCATGGCTTTTACGCCCTCCGTGGCGGCTTTTATTGCCGGCAGCGCCGCGTCAAAAGCCTCTGACAGCCCTGCCGCCATATCAGGGGAAAAGATGCCGGCCAGGCTGTCTTTAAAGCCCTGGGCGGCCCTGTCCCAGTCCCCGGCGAATGCGCCGGTGAAAAAATCAAGCAGGGCGTCCAGTACCTGCATTCCTGTATCAACAGATGTTATAAGCCCGTTAAATGCTTTCACAACGCCGGTTGCAAGTAATTCCAGGATGCCGCCCACTTCCGCCGCTCCCCCGCTTATGCTGCCGGAAAACTCACGTTTGAATATACCGGCCACGGAGCTACAAAAGCCGCCAATTTTTCCCGCTATGTCCCCGAATGAGCGGCCGATGGATGAGAATTTGTTTTTAAAATCCTCAACCGAAAAGCCGGCTTTGTCAAATGCGTTTTTAAACCATTCCCCGGCGTTTATCAGGAAGCCTTCGACGTGATCCCAGTTTTTTATAATCAAAAAAGCCGCCAGTGCGATGGCGGCCAATACTCCGATTACAATAGCGGCCGGGCTTGTGATGACTCCCATTGCGCCGCCAAATTTTGTAAATATTTTAATAGCGCTTCCCCATGCCTTTTGTGCGGTTCCAACCATTGTGACCATTTTTCCAAACATCATGATCGCGGGGCCGATTGCTGCTGCGATTCCTGCCCATTTCATGATATTTTCTACCTGTGCATCACTTAAACTGTTTATCCATTCAAATGCCTTCTGCGCCCATTCTACTACTTCTGACACATGTGGTAATAGCTTATTTCCTATCGTGATTGCTGTAGCCTCTATTGCTGATTTCAAAAGTGTTAATTGACCATTTAAATTGCCTAATTGCGTTTTTGCCTGTTGTCCTGCGCTACCTCCTGCTTCTTTCAGTTCTTCCCGCAGCTCATTTACGCGCCCGCTTGCTGTTTTCGTCATTTTGTTAAATGTTTCCATTCCGTTTGCCGTAAAAATAGTAGCTTTTAATGCATTCGCATTTTCATCTGTCAGCCCTTTTAACGCACTAGACAATTCATCTACGACAACATTAAATTCCCGTGCGCTGCCGTCTGCGTTGTAGGCCGATATTCCCAGGCTGTCCAACGCTTTTTTTGCTCCATCTGTTGGGGCATATAAGTTTTTCATAGCACTATTCAAGCATATTACCGCCGTCTGCCCCGTTACATTTTGTTCTGCCATCCTTAACAAAGAAAGAGTTAAACTGTCAACACTCTGGTTATAGCCTGCTGCGGTTGCTGCCCCAAAACTGATCGCTTCTCCAAACTGTGCAACATCTGTATTCGCCAGCGTTGCGCCTTTTGCCATTAAATCAGCGTATAATGACGCATTTTTCATTTCGTCGCCAAAACCTTTTACTGCACCCACTATGTATGATGCAGAATTTCCCATATTTATGGCTCCTGCTGCTGCCAGATCAAGGACTGTCCCCAGAGAATCCCCGATCTCTATTGCGTTTAGCCCCGCCATTGCAAGAATATTGATTCCCTCAGCCGCCTCGCTTGCGCTGAATGCTGTGGTTGCGCCCATCTGCTGCGCCAGTTCCGACAGCCCTTTTACATCATCTTTTGTTTTTCCCATTGTTGCGGCTACTTGCGACATGGATTGTTCAAAATCAGCGGCGGTTTTTACCGCCGCCGTTGCCACTCCAACGATAGGGAGGGTTACCGCCGCTGTAATGGTTGATCCTGTTGCCGTTATTGCTTTTCCCGCGTTTTGGATCTGCCTTCCGGTATTTTGGATTTCTCTCCCCATTCGCTTTATGCTGTCTATTGCCTGCTTTGAAGGCTTCGTAAAACCATCAATAAATTGCAGCGCTGTGCTGATAACCCTGCCTATACCCATCACCCCCCGAACGCTCTTTTTATTTCTTTGTTCCGCTCCTCTTTATCCCGTAATTCCTGCCGCATGTATGCCCGTGCAACACGCTTCCTTGCTTCTGACAGGTTCATGTACTCAAACGGCCTCCAGTTTTTATAGCGATAGTGAAGGTAGTCCATCTGCACCTCCCTGTCGCTTTCAATCAGTTTTTTATTTCTTTATCCGTCTTTTCCTCTGTGTTAAACCCGCTTAACTTCGCGATCTCCGCCGAAATCCGGTTAATCTCACCTCTGAAAATCTTTTTGGCCGCATCTGCCGGTGTCGCAACCCCTAAATACTTTAATAAAGCCTCGTCTTTCAGAGCCGGATCTACGATGCCTGCCGCCGCAATTTTTGCATTCGTGGAAAATACCCTCCCATAATCAACCTCCCCGCTTTCGTCTAACCCACTTGCAGACAGGCCGCCGAACAAATCGCCGTCTACCGCCTGAATCGTTACTTTTGCACCGTCTCCCAACAGTTTTGATAACCGTCCGCTTTCAAGCTCCTTTTTCTCAATTTTGTCAAACTCTTTCCTGTCTACTGCCAACAGTCTTTCAACCAGATTCATATTTTTCTCCCCTACATAAAAATAAGGACGCCGGACGCGCCCCAAACTCCATGGATATTCTGCTTAAATGGTCTGTAATAATTCCCAGTCCTCAAATGTGAAACTGTAACTTTCCTCCCCCATTTTTCCCGTCTCCCAGTCAGCCAGGATCAGTTTGTCAAACAGGCAGTTATACAGCGCGATACGCTCCGCGCCCAGGGTATCCGGATCCTCTACGTTTGATACGATCGTGCAGGTCATCATCTTGCCCCGCTTAAAGCGTTCGCTCATCTTCTTCATGATTGTACTGTTAATTTTATGGAGCTTGATTTCCCCCTTCAGTTCCAGGCCGGTCATTTTCTGGCCTTCCTGCAGCCTCTGTACCATCGCGATTGCCGTCTTTTTCAGCGTGACTTCCGCTTTTAGTGCTGTTGCCTGCGCCAGGTATTCGCCGTCCAGCCATGCCTCGCCCCATGTCCCGTTTATAACCTGCTCTGCTTTGAATTCTTTTGGCATATCCTTTTTTCCTCCCTTCCCCGCTTAGATGTAAATCGGCATTTTAATATCTTCGATCGCATCCAGGATTTTTACATTACCTGTCAAAAATACATTTGCGCCGGTGTCTGCGGTAATAATCTCCTCATCGCTGCACTCGTCCACATCTTTTACTGTCCCATCGTTAAGCGTTGCTTCCTGCCCGCGCCCCTTCAGATGCTTTCGGATCGCGTCTGTATCCAGGCCAACCGAATAGCTGCTTATAATATCATCACGCTTAAGCTGTGCAAGATAACTGCTGATTGCCGTTATTAACAGGCACTTGTTGGAATAGGTATTTGCATATTTTCCTAAATAACTGTCCTGGGCGGTTTTTACAATATCATCGTTTATCATGTCCATAGCCTCAACGATCTTGATTTTTTTAAAGCTGTCGCCTTTGTCGTCCGTCGTTGTAATAAAGCTATTAACGCCCCGCACTACCTTTACTTTCTCGCCATCATAGAAAACAATAAGCTCGCCTTTATCTACAGGCGTGTCGTTGTCCTTTAACCTCGTACAGTCTGATAATTCCGGAAGCGGCGCATACGTGCAGGCAATTGTCATCGGTGTACCTGCTATCAGCCCGGCAATCCTCGCGCAATACTGTTCCGTTGTGTAGATAACGTCTACAGTTATCTTTGTTCCGTCTTCTGTGGTTACAGTTTCTGTCTTTACACACTTTTCTGTTGTAAAATTGATAATCCCTTCATTGTCTGCCGGGACATTCGGCAGAACAGCCTTTATTTTCTTTTTCTTATCTGTCCGCATGGCCTTTACCCATTCCGCGACATCTTCCCCTTTGCCGTCTGTCTCCACTGTCGGGACTGCCAGATAATTAAAGCGGATCGTTTCTGATACTTCCATGGCCTTTTTATACCCGGCGTCGGTTTCATCCCCTTCTCCGATCCCCATACCGTAAACAAGGACTTTTTGGGGAGAGTCTGTGTATCCGATCATTGCAAGTTTTACCTGCTCAACAGTTGCATCTGACAGGCTCTCCGGTATATCGCTTTCCGTTACTACCGTCACGGGGTTTGCCCCCGGAACCTCCAGGGCATCCTTTACCCATAACAGAACTGTCCCTCTTTTATCCCTTGCTTCGGCTGTCATCCCTTTTTCGATAAAACTGATATTAATACCTGGTGCGCCCATTTTCTTTACCTCGCTTCCTTTTTTACGCTCCCGGAATGATTTCCTTCGCAGTTTTTAAAAAATCCTTTGCTTTTGCCATAACCGAATTTTCCTGCAGGTATTCAATGCCTTTCTGTGTGATTTTAAGATCCATAGCTTTTATACCCTGTATGCCTGCCGATTTTATAATGCTAATACCTGTGATGCAGCCTTCTTTATAGAGGCTCTCCATGATATTTACCCAATACCCATTATTGATTTTTAATGCGTCTGCCCCATAAAAATCAATATCCGGCCTTTCTCCCGCCTTAAAACACTCATACAGATAAGTTAATATTCTGTATGCAACAACAAAGTAATCATTTTTTGCCATGTTTTCATTTTCCTCCTTGATTGCTTTATTTTTTTCCCGCCTTATAATTAAGCTGCTACACTTCATAAAAGAAAGGCGATGAATACCATTGGTCAAAAATATTTTCTGTCCGTTTGTTTCCGGTTCCTGCCGTTCTGACTGCGTTTTTAATTGCGGTCACGATATACCACTTAACAACGGAACCCAAACCCAGTGTGAGTTAATGGCTTTTATCTCTTTGCAAGATAGTGAAGATATAGAACACATTGCAAAAGAGATTACCAAACTTATTCGGAAAAAGTAAGTTTCTTTGCTGCCCCAACTTTGGAGGTGTATTTTATCCTTCCCTTTACAAAATCAAGAATAGAATACGCCTCCTGCACTGTGTAATCTCCGTTTTTCAGTATCTCTATTATTTCGTTTACCGTCTGCGCGTTTTTCTTTGTCGCCTCCATGTCCTCAACCTCCTATCCCTGCGTAACCTCTACGCCTATTTCCCTTGCTACCGCACCCGTATCTTCTTTTTGCGTGTTCTCCCTGTAGTCAATATCAATACTGACCTGTAAAATATCCTGGTATTCCCCGATATAATCACAGGAAATTTCACTGACCGTCAGCCTGCGATCCCCGACACAGAAAATCAGCCCGAAAAGGTCTTTTATCCCATCTGCCTTTTCGAGCTGATCCAGTTCATCTTTTTTTCTTTGAAAATACGTTATTTTAACTGTAAAGCCGCCTCTCGCAAAATTTCTCGTTTCCGCCCTGCTGCCCCTGTCCAAAACCTCTGTAAAGAAGCACGGGGGTTCGTACCCCTCTTTTATTTCCTTACCATAGATTTTATACTGTGGCGGCGGGTACCTCCCTTTTAACAGTTCGTTGAGCGCCTTTTTTATCTCTGTAAATTTAATCCAGACCACTCTCCTTCAAAACATCCTCTACCATTTTTTCAAAACGCTCCGGTACGGTGTCTTCGTATTCGTGCCGCGTTTTCTCCATGATATGTTTTCCTGGCACGAAGCCGATGACACGGCCGCCGCGTACAAGGTTATGGCCGTTCTCTACCAGATGGAAATGTGGGGCACTATTCCAGACAAGAACCGTCGCGCCTAAATTATCATCTACTAATTTATGCCCCCATTTCCTTCCAATCGCTTTCTTTTTATTATCGTCATCTCTTTTTATATGCTTCAACTCAGAATTGGCTCTTTTTTTTGCGGATGCTTTAAACTCTTTTGCAACTTTTACCAATGTTTCCTCCGCCTGTACAGGCGCTTTATTGATTGCCTTTTCCAGAGCACGCTGGAATTCCTCTAACCCATCAAAGCTAAATTCAAAACTGTCTGCCATTTTTATTATCTCCAACAGCAAAAAGGCGGTATAAAACCGCCTTAGAATCACTTATAAACGTCTATTCGTATTTTCTGTATCAAATCATCATGATCGTTATAAATCGCCTCTCCCCGTAATGTCACTTCAAATTCACAATCTGAATATACATCATGTAATGTTTTTGCAAGCGTAGCTGGTACGCAACCCGCGTCCATCCCCTGGTAGCAAACGTAATATGCAGGTTCTCCTTTATACTCCCAATAATCCAGATACAGGCTGCTATTTGGTTTAAATGAACATATAATTTCCGATCGTTCATAGCTTTTATCCAAAGCGCATTTAGCAAAGGTTCCGACAATTTCCGTATTAAAAGTTTTTATAAGCCACTTTTTATGGAAAAACTCACCAATTATCCCCGCTTGTTTTTCCTGTTGCGTCATAAATTCGGCTATAATTTTATCTTTTGTGCTGTTCTCAGTCGTTGTCATTGTATAGCCCAGTTCTGCTGCCAATTCTATTATATTTGCTTTTGTCATTGCTTCCATTTGCAATTTTGTAAATATCGAACTGCTATTTTTCGGAATGTTTTCTTTCGGGTTATTTGTTAAAGACTCATTTTTCCTTGAAAACGAGTTTGGTTCCTTACCTCTTACCATCCGCACAAACGTAATAACTGAATCAATGCTCCAGCCAATACCGAACAATCCCAATGTGCATAAATATAAAACGCCTAAACCATATTTTTTTTGTCTAAACTTATGTACACCTGCCCAGCCAAAACATAACGTAACTAAAAAATCATTCATAGCGAAACCTCCTGCATATGTATGTAGGTATTATTCAAGATTTGCAATCGCATAATCCGCTTCGCTTTGTGTAAATTTATCTCCATATTCAGACGTAAGCTGATCATGGATGGCGGCAGGCGACATATTCATTAGTTCCTGATAATTTTTAGCTGATGCAAGCGCATTTGCATTCCAGTCCGCTACCATATTGTCAACTGCATACTGCGCCTCCTCTTTTGTAAATTTATCCCCGTATTCAGATATAAGTTGATCATAGATAGCTGCTTTTGACATGTGCATTGTTTCACTATAGACATTTGCCGATGCCAGAGCATTCGCATTCCAATCTGCTACCATATTATCAACCGCATACCGCGCCGCCTCTTCTGTAAATTTGTCCCCATATTCTGATATCAACTGATCATAAATCCCTGCTTTTGACATATGCATGATTTCACTGTATCCGTTTGCGCTGTTTAGAGCGGCCCTATATTCTCCCGAAATACCCTCTTCCGTTTCCGCCTGTGTTTTATTCTCTGGTTCCGCTTCACTTTCTCCCAAAGTCTCCTCCCGCGTTGTCTCTTCTTCCTTTTCCGTCACCGACTCCTGTGTTGTCTCCACTACAGTTTCCTCCGGTTTTGTTTCGGTTACCTGACCTGTCTCACTGTCGCCCCCTTGGGAGCCAATCCCCGCGATGATTAAAACCACAATCACCCAGAACCACCACTTTTTCCAGATCTTCTTCTGGGATCCCCCGGTATTTTTGCCCGCATTGTCTTTCTTAGCCATATTACACGCCTCCTCTTTATGTATTTTCCCTACATTATACCTCCCTTCCGCTCGCATTGAAAGTAATTTCCTGTTTTTTCAATGCATATTATTTCAAGCATCTCATTCCGCTCCCGGACATTGATAACAGACACGATATGAAACCAGCGATCTTTAAACCGTACCAGCATATCCTGCGTGATGCCCTTATGGTAGCGCGTCGTTATCTTATATGTCAGCTCCGGCCTTACCCGCTGCGCCTCCTGGTATTCCCTCCCCCTCATGGGTTCCACGCCCGCCCATACAGTCTTTACCTCTGTGAGGGCCTGCGTTGTCTGCGATAAAGCATTTTCCCTTTCCTCGTATTTACAGAAGGTAACCCGCTTTTTCATCCGCCCTATGTCCATCATGTCACCTGCCTGTTCTGTAATTGCAGCATCAGGGATTTTGTCATAAAGCTGAATTCCTCGCCGACGCCCCCGGCAGGCGTCCGCTTTTCATACCAGTAGGCAACAAGGAGCTGCAAATATATCTTTTCAAGCGCATAGTTTACCGGCTTCCCGTCACTGTCTGTTTCCGGGTATTCCCTGCCGGTTGCGTTTTTTAAATATTCCTCTGCCGCAGCGATCAGGGTTTCCAGTAACGGATCATCCTCGTCAATGTCGATCCTTGCGTACTCTTTTATCTCTTTCAGCGTTATTATTGCCATGTTGCACACCCGTCTTTTCTATTCTCCTGTTTCAATCCTCCGCCCGCCCTTGCGCTGCTGCCCCTCCTGCCATATAATGAATGTGCAACCATCTTATAAATGACAGGAGGTGATCTGCATGTCTGATAATGAAAAACGTGCCCATGACCTTGCTTTGATTGTAGTTGCCGAATCCTTATCCCGTGATTTTGGAACCATGAGCAACGGCAAAAATCCAAAACAAAAGCGTGAGGTCTTAGCCGCGTCCGTACTCGATGAGTACATTTTTTTCTATAATGCCTTCATGGAATCTATAAAATAGCATCATGTTTCATTTCTTCACTGATGACATCGCCCGCTATTTTCAATGCTGCTTTCGCCTTAAATGGTGTCACATTCTCCATTTTGCAGATTTCTTTGATTATAGCGGTCGATATTTCCATAATTTTCGGCTGATCATTTCTTGGATAACCAATCAACGGCATTTCTTGTGATGACTGCTCCCATTGTTTTGCCCTTTCAATTAGCTTTTCCTTTTTCATCTCTTTTCACCACCTGTCATTTGTCCTGTTACCCCTGCGCCGCCTGCTGCGCCATGAAATCAGCCACTACCTCCGCTTTCTCATCCGTCGCCGTTGTCGTCATCGCGTACCCTAATTGGGTACCCAGCGCAAGGATCTTCTCCCTTGACATCTTTTCGATTTCCGCCTGCGTATAGGTCTTTGCCGCATCCGGCCCAGCAGACGCGGCCTGTGTCCCTCCCTGTGGTAAAACGTATTCCGCCATGATAATGGCCTCCCCATCCACGCTCTGGATGTCCAGGCGTTCGCGGACTTTAATGCCGGTCTGATCCGTCTTCCACAGCTCGCCCGCCGTGCTCGAAATATCAACCGTCAGCGTTTCACGGTCAAAAATCGTGATGGCCTCCTTTAAGTCGCCGCATACGATCGGCACTTTATAACCGCCTTCCGCCTCCCTGCCCGGCAGGGTCTTATTGCTTACTTTCGTTACCGGGTACCTGCCAAATAACAGCGTTGCTGTCGGTTTCGTCGGATCAGGCTGGAGGATATATTTCCCGTCCTTATCCTTCAGCGTGTCCAGCCAGTTATAGCCGTCCTGGTTCGTCACCACCCGCCCGCTTAATGCAATAGCCGGGTCAAGCAGCACATTGAAAATCTGTTTCAGGTCATCCAGCCCTCCAACCGCTACCTCCGAGCCTTCTGTAATCTCACGGATTTTGGCAACGATCATGAAATTCCTTGTCGCTTTTGCCTTCTTTGCAATCCAGCGTTTTAAGTAGTTGATGATATTTTCCGCCGTATCGCTTAAAAGCTCCTGCGTAACTTTTAAAATCCCGCCCTTTTTCTTTACCTTATAATCAATTTTCTCAAATTTCGGTGTAGGTACATCCGGGAATTCCGCCGCTTCGTCCACGTTGTCAAACGGCGTCTGGTCTGCGTGGCGCTCAATCACCCGGCTGCCGCTCAGCGTGCTTACATGCTCCACATTTACAAGCGTCTCCAGCGCGTCCTCAGACCTCCGTAACTCTTTGACCGCTGTCCGGATGTCCTTCGGTACGGTCAGGCCGCCGTCCTCGTCCGTCCCCTCATTCATGGAATTAAGGATCTCCCGGTCTTCTTCTGACAGGCTGCCCCTTCCTACGGCCGCCTTAATCGCATTCACAAACGCGCCGGACATCTTCTTTGTCTGATCCACAAGTTTTTTTGCTGAACCGTCCTTTGCCTTTTGCTCCATGCCGCCCTTCTTTTCCTCTTCCAGGTCATACAGCAGATCAAACTGCGCCTGGAGGCCCTTTAATTCCTCTTTTGCCGCTGCCGCGTCCTCAATTTTGGACGCCCCGCACAGATCCTTCACTTCCTGTTTCTTTGCCCTGATGCTGTCCAACAGCTTCCTTAACTCCTCGTTCATGCCCTGTTTCCTCCTTGTCTTCCTGATATATGCGTATGCCACGCCGTTGCAGGTGTCTGTGCGCAGCGGGCAGAGGAAACGTTTTCCCCCGCCCATACGCCACCCTTGCGCCGCATGGGCGGCATGTTTCCGCCGCATGGGCCTGCGCATGAAAAAAAGGATTCAGATCAGATCCAAATCCCCTAAAATTTCCTCTTTTATCTTTTCCTTTTCTCTCTCCGCTGCCGGCGCGCCGTTCCTTCCCAGCACGCTTTCCAGCCGCCCGGCGATCGCTTCGGCTATGCCGTCAATGTCATAAAAAGGCGGCCCCGGATTTTCTCCCGTTCTTTCCTTAAGGCTTTCCGGCAGGTTGCGGTAATAGCGGAAGCACCCGCTTGCGCAGGCTTCCATGTTGCTTTTTTCTGACACCTCAATATCAAAAAATTCCTGCCATCCCTCGCCGTCCTTCCAGGTTTCCGCATCAATCAGCGCGTTTACCTGCTCCGGGGTTACGCCCTCTTTCGCGTGCTGCATATAGGTTTTTAAAATCACCTTCTGGCACCCGTCCAGGACATCCGCCTCCCGGCGCAAATCGGCGCAAATCATCCGCATCGCCCCAGACAACACTGCTGGGCTTGTGGATCATCATCTGGGCGTTTGCCGGTATGATGATCCTGTCCCCCGCCATTGCGATGACGCTTGCAATACTTGCCGCCAGGCCCTCAACATATACCGTTATTTCCGCATCATACCGCTTTAAAATATTGTAAATCGCGATGCCTCCGAATACCGAGCCGCCCCCGCTGTTGATATGCACATTGATGTGTTTAACGCCGTCAAGCTGGTCTAAGAAGTCCTGCACATCCTTTGGGGCCTTGTCTTCGGGGTAATATTTCTGCCATTCCCCCAGGCTTTCGCTGTTTATGTCCCCGTAAAAGCAGAGATCCGCCGTGTCGCCCGTCTCGTTGCGGATCTCAATGCTGCCGACTTCTTTATACCGGTTTTTTCTGTCTTTCTTTTGTAATGGTAAAATTTTCGCCACTGCCGCCTCCTCCTTCCCCCTGCTCTTTCCCAATGTCTGCGACTTTCATGTAATTCCCGTTGCATATCAGCTCATCGCCGCCTTCCATCCGGGGCTTATTCATAAATGACCGCGCCTCATTCGGCGCATATATGCCGTTCTGTACGTACCTGGTTAAAATCTCCGCCTGGCTCTTTGCATCTGTGCGCAGGATGACGTTCTCATTGAATTTAAAATACTTCCCTGCCGCTGTCTCCCCCGGTTCCAGCAGCTTATAGTTCATTTCCTCCTCATACTGCTTTAAGATATATAATTCCGTGTCGATGTAGAAAGAAATGTTCTGCATCTCGCTGTTGGCGTAGCTGCTTTTCTCATAATCATTTATCTGGTTCGGCTTAATCCCGAACGCGCCCGCAATCTGCAATGCGCTATACTTTTTCAGCTCAAAGAACTGGCTGTCCGTCAGCTTGATATTAAGCGGCTCTAACTTCATCCCGATCGGGATCGGTATAAACTTACCCGCATTGCTCGCGCCGTTTGCGTATTCCTCCAATCTTTCGATCAACCGTTTTTCCAGTTTCGGGGATAAATCGCCGGTGTACTGCAACACCGCCCGCGCTGTCAGGCCGTCTTTGTAAAGGTTATTCATAAATTTCTGGCTTTCCATGCCGCCCTCTATCGTTGCTTTTAAGATATCCCGCACCGGCGCGCCGGT
The DNA here is from genome assembly GCA_910575795.1 of Clostridiaceae bacterium. Lineage (GTDB taxonomy): Bacteria > Bacillota > Clostridia > Lachnospirales > Lachnospiraceae > Otoolea > Otoolea muris. The sequence continues at coordinate 37,715 of CAJTGE010000044.1, forward strand.
TAATCCGTCAAACGTCGTGGAGGTTTTAAAATGCATGACGTCGCAGGATGGGAATAAGTGGCTTTCCCCGCTGTATTTGTCTGTATACCAATAGTAAATATCGCCTGTACCGCCAAATACACCTTTGTCGTCCACGATGACGGTTGTATCAGCGGACGGCATGAGCCACAGGTTTTTTATGGTGATGTCGCCGCCATATTTTTTCCTTTTAAATTCCCGTTGGATCCATACATAGGCGTTCCCATAGTGGTTCCGGTTATTTTCAACCGCCCCCCAGAATGTCGTTGGCGTCATCTGCGGGTTCGGCCGTGTTTTAAGAAGCCGGTACACCGCGCTGTCCCCCGCCTCCTCAATCCCGCGCCCTGTGTGCTGATAGAATTTAACCGGCATTTTCCCCAGTGTTTCAGACAGCATTTTCAGGCAGGTGAAGTAGGTTATTTCCCCTAAAACCTTTTTCGGCGTTCCTGTTATTCCCAGCCATTCCAACAGCTTTTCATCCTCCGCACCCGCTGCCGGCCTTATGGTTTTGTTTAAAAACCTCCCTATTATGTCACGTATCCTCATACGCTGTCCCTGTGCCCTCCCCAAACATCCTTAAGTACGCTTCCACGCTCTGATCTGCTGTGATTTCCTCCGTCTCCGCTCCCATTGCGACTTTATGGGAGCAGATGATTGCATCACATGGGTCAATCCGGTGCTTTTGCAGCATCTTGTCAATTTTAATCTCACCGAAGCTGTTCGGCTGCGACAGGATGGCGTCATTCATGGATCTTGTCAGCAGCCGGTTGCGCCTGTCATATTCAATATTGTGCGCCTTAACCTCTAACCGGAAATCTATGGTCGCGTCGTTTAAGCTCCTTGCGCTCTGCTTAATTTCCACCAAATCGCAGCCGAAATCTTCAAGTTCCGCTAAAAACGCGCTCGCATTATGCGGATCGTATGCAACCGCTGTTAAATCTATCCCGTATGTGTCAACCAGCCTGTGCAAGTGCGCCAGGATGGTCTTATAGTCCGTTTTAATCCCGCCTGCCGCCGTTGTCACGGTCAGTAACCCTTCCTGCTCCCAAATCACATACGGCGCGTTGTCCTCGTTGTCCATGTGTTCCTGCATACGCCGCTTTGGTATGAACGAATGGGAATAGATATAATATTTCCTGTCGCCGGTCTTTTCGTCCTCATACGGGAATTCCAGCGCAAGGGACGTAAGATCCCCGCCGCCTGACAAATCCAGCCCGCATATTGCTTTTTTGCCCCGGAAATCTTCCAGCGTCTTTTCACAGCCGCATTGTTCCCAGTCCGCAAGGTTTATGAACGCGGTTTCCGCGTTCGTTACCCAGATGTTAAGGGATTTTGTCATGAAATCGCGCAGTTCCGCGCCGCCCATGGATTTCGCTCTCCCGGCGTCTTCTCCCATTCGCGAAACCAGTTCCGGATCGCGCCCGGTAAACGGGCAGCATTTTACCCAGTTTTTCGGGTTCCAGATGTCGTCTTTTCCGTCCATCTGGGCTATGTAGACAAACTGCCCCTCATTCCTGTCAATCCCGCGCAGGATCCTGCGGCAATACTGGTACAGTTCGTAGCAGGGCCCGTTTAAGTTAAAGCCGGCCGTCGTGATAACGGAAACCAATGACTCCTTTAAGCCCCTTGTGCCGCCTTTTAAGAGCTTATACATCTGGTTGTCTTTATGCGCGTGGTACTCGTCCACGATGCCTAAATACGGCCGGAAACCGTCGATTGACTTCGTGTCCCGCCCCAGCGCCCGGATAACCGAGCCTGTAATTTTCCCTGTTATCTCGTTTTTGTAATCCTTTATCTCAAAGAGCTCGTCAAGGTCTGCGTCGGCCTGGATGAAGTTTGAAATTTCATTCAGGACAATCCGCGCCTGGTCTGACTTCGTGGCCGTGCAGTAAATCTGCCCGCGGTTGTAAGAATCGAAATTGCTGCACTTGATACCCAGGATGGCATTTAAAACACTTTTCCCCTGCTGCCTCGCCACCTGTACATAGCTGTCGGTAAACCGGCGTTTCCCGGTTTCCTTATGCACCCAGCCGAAAAGCGAACCTAAAATAAATTCCTGGAAACCGGCGCAGGTAAACGGCCGGTTCCCCTCTCCCTCAGCAATGGTTAATTCATTCGCAAGCCCTATAATGTCCTCTGCCTTTTCCGGTGCAAAGCGGTACGGGAAGCCCGGATCGTCTTTTTCCGCTCTTTTCAGATCGTTCAGATGCCTTTTGAACGCAAGCCGCGCATCTTCGCCAAACTCTTTTTTATTCCTCAGGTTTTTTTCCGCAAACTGCGATACGCGATCCGTTGTCTTTAATACCCTGCCCATGCGTTTACGCGCGTTTCGTATGCTTTAAAAATTTATTCTCCGGCTTTTCGTCTTTTTCTTTTGGCACAGCCAGCCTGCACCGGCTCGAAATGGTCAGGCCCAGTTCCCTTGCGTTCTCATTGCAGGCTTTCATAAGCCGGTTCTGGATTTTGGAGAGGTAATTATACCGTGCGTATGCCTCCGCAAGCTGCGCATCCTCCGCAACCATGGACGCCCTGTCCGGCGCAAACTTTATTTTCTGCAACTGCTTTGTGACTTTTATATATTCGGTTTCCGCCCTGATATACCGCGCCAGTATGCCACAGTCCAGGTTTGACATGATGTTCAGCCTTATAAGCTCCCCTGCCAGCTCCCCGAACGTTTCCCGCTCCTTTTTTGATAAAAAAGCGGGCGGCTTTATGCGGTCTGCGGGCGCGTCAACCTCCGCGTTTTTACGCTCGCCGTATTCCCTGGCCGTTAAGTGTTTCCGGCCTTTTGCGGCGATTAAGTCAATCGGTTCCCTGGGCCTTGCCACTCCCTGCTCCCCCTTTCAAAAAAAGTTCATTTAGGGAGTTTTTGCGTAAATTCAGGGGGGCTGCGGTCTTGCCGTAGACAGTCCAAAACTTTTTTGCACCCCCTACCCCGCAAGCCTCCGTTTATACTCCCGTATACACTCCCTTAGTGTCTCCTGCATCGCTGCCTTCTTTGCAGCGTCCCTGTATGCCTTGCTTATTATGCTGTGCGTTGCCTCTGATATGCTGATTAAGTTATCCATGTCGCAGCGCCTGGAGTAGTCTTCCATCAACTCTACAATGTGATGCACCGTATCAGCCGGCGTTACCCTGCCCTCTGTGATATACAGATAAATATCTATGCCTGTGTCCCTCGCTAAGGCCCGCGCCCTTGCCGCTTTCCATTCCGCGCTGTTGTAGAAGACTTTCGCTGTCTGGTTGCGGCAATGTGCGTCATATTCTTTATGCCGCTGCCGGTTCTCTGCCGTCTTTCCCACCGTATGCGCCGCGCAATACTTAACGCCCTGCGGTACTAAACGATTACAGCCGGTTCTATTGCAATACTTCATTAGCCCCATGCGCCCGCCTCCGTATATAGAAATAGCGCGGCATGATCCCGGATGGGAACCGCCGCGCCCTTGTCTGCATGGTTTTGAAATTGTAATGATTATAGCACAGTTAAACAGACTTGTGAAGGGCGGCGGATCGGGCGTGCTGTCAAGCCCTGTTTCCGGCCGCCTGCGCCCTGTGAACGCCGCAAATACACGCTTTTCCCTGCCCATGCTATACCGCGTCGGATCCAAATAAAAAAATCGCCATATCGCGCACGAGCGCGTTTTTATAGCCCCTGACCGTTTTTTCGTTGAGGTTCTCATTATATCCCTGCTGCCCGGCCAGGGCGGAAGCTATTTCCTCAAATGTATAGACCTCTTCCGTCTCCCTGCCGTCCTCCGTTTTCTTCCTGCGCTGCAAATAGCGCATCCGGATTACCTCAAACCCCTTTTTCCCCTCAATCTTTTTCAGCGCCTTTTCAATGCGCTCCACATCGTTTTTACTGCGCCGGTATGACGCAAGGCGATCCTCCAGTAACTGATCTTCGTCCGGCTTCTCCACTCTGTTTTTAGAGTACCTCACCACGCTGGCGCTCCTGCCCCTGGCGGCCGTTTTTAAATACTCCTCTTCGTCTGCCACATGTTCTTTGAGGATATTAAAGCAGTACAGGATCTTTTCCGTGTTTTTAAATGCCTCATCTTTCATCGCCTTTTGACGCTCCAGCCATGAAATAGTATTCATTTTCCTGAATACCTCATCAATGGTTACGGCGATGGTTTCCTTTATCTCTTTTGATACCGCCATGTTCAGCCTTCCTCCACTTCCCCGAAAAATTCAATATATTTATCCGGCTCATTTTCGCCGATCCATGCCTTAACGTTCTTTTGGTCTGCAACCTCTATTTTCCCTTTGCCGGTTGTGGTATACAGAAATACTATACCTTTATCGGTTATGTATATCTCCTGCACCTTGTTATTGAAACCGTTTTTTACATCACATATCTTTTTTGCCTTTGTGGTGTCAAAAAGCCTCGTTTGCTCTACCGCCTTACCGTCTATCATGGTTGTGTATGTCTGAATTGCCTTCAATCCGTTTCGCCTCGCTTTCCTGCTGCCGCAATAATAATTTTGTTCGGAAATCTTCAACCGCTATATACTGCCTGCGCCGTTTCTCTGCCGGTGTAATAAAAGCTGTGTGAATTTCCTTTAGTGCCTCTGCCAGTTCTAACGCCGGTTTCTTTACCTGCTCCCACAAGTTCAATATTGCAGCTTTCAGCCGTTCAAATGTTGCTATGATTGTTTCCTTGTATTCCATGATCCGCGTTGCCGTCCTTATGCTGATGCCGCGCGGCGGGTTGAAACCGAAACGCTTTTTAAACGCTTTCTTTTTCTGCCGTCTGTTCATTTCCTGCCCCCTTTCCGCATCGCATAATAGCAATGCAGCGTTGCCCGCACATCTTCAAGCGCGTCATGCGGTTTATAATTTGTGTAGCCGTACCAATCGGCGCAAAATCTTAATGACTTCCATTTGTAACCGCCACGCTCCGGATCCCACTCGCCCGCTACCGGCGCAAATTCTAACATCACATCGCAAATTTGCGCCTTTACTGCTGTATTGATGCCTTTTGCTGCCATAAACGGTAAATCAAACGCTTTCAGATTATAGCCGACAACTAAACCGGCTTTTTTTAATATTCTTTCGATCTTGCGTTTCTCATGCCGGATTGACGGCGCATTTTTTACCGCCTGCCAGTTAATTTTATTGATCGCCTCTGCCTGCTGCCATGTTCTTTTTTTCTCCGGTCTGATATAGGAATTGTAAAGCGTTTTCCCTCTGCCGTTTATGATTGCCACCTGCAGGATCTCGTCCTCTATGCGGTCTAATCCGGTTGTTTCAATGTCAATGCAGATTATCCTGCCTTTTCTCATTACTCTTATTCCTCCTCGCTTATAAGCCACTTCAAAAAACAGTTATCGCAAGCCTCCCACCCTTCCTCCTCTTTATTGCATTTTTCTACTTCGGGCGGGCAACCGTTCGCAACCGCGCTTACAAATGCTTTTGCAAGTTCCATAGGATTTTCCGACAATCTTTCAATTACTTTCATCTTTCCTCCTTACGCCTCGTATGTGCTTGTATCTGTCTTTGTACGCGCTACCTTTACAATTCCCTTTGATGTAATATTGATCTTGCCTTTAACGCCGTCACCGATATCTACCGTTATACTTTGTATGAAACCCTCGCACACCGGATAAACGGCTTTATGCAGCAGGTCAACTGCTGCGTCGGGAACCGTAACGCTTTTATTTTCTTTGCCGAATAACAGGGTAATGCGGGCGTCGGCCCTTTCTTTCTGCCCTTTCTTATGCGCGTAGAGCCGCGCGTCCGCACACTCGCAGGTTTCAGTTGCCAGTTCGTCAATTTCCTCCTGCCCCCATTCCTCTAACACTTTGCGTGTTGCCATCTGCCCGCAAAATTTACAAATACCGGTTACAGTTGCAACTCCCCCCCCCACAGACTGTCCGAAAACCCTGATCTTCATCCATTTGAAGTCATTTTGGACACTAAAAAATCAGGTTCATCGGACTTATTTTTCAATCCGTTACCTGACCTCGAAAACTGAATAAAATACACAATCCCTTATGCTGCTTTTTTCCCTAC
>CAJTGE010000045.1 GCA_910575795.1 Clostridiaceae bacterium
GGCATGGGATGGTCAAGAGGGAAACGTGCCGCATCCTACAGCACGCTCTTACAGACAGTATTTGAAACCTGAGATTTTAATTTGACGTTTTTGTGCGGGAGACAGGAACTTTAGTTTGCTGGGCTACAGTGTAGTGCCTCCGACTGGGAGTTTCATGACGACATCTGCAGTATCTACTGCAAAGGCAAAGAACATACCGAAGAATTTTTGGTTATGTCCTTCCATATCACAGGGCAGGAGGTGGCTTAAATGGCACAGAACGCATGGGAAAAAATACAGGAATTGACCGCACAGTTAAACCGGTACAGGGATGAATATTATAACAGCAATGCCCCGTCCGTTTCGGATGAAGTCTATGACCGGATGTATGACGAACTGGCGGCATTGGAGAAGGAAACGGGGATTTGGATGGCTGATTCCCCCACGCATACAGTGGGCTTTCAGGCAGTCAGTGCGCTTAAAAAGACAAACCATCCGATCCCGCTGCTTTCACTGGACAAGACAAAAAGCGTGGAGGAACTGGTCTCCTTTGCAGGGGAGCATCAGATTCTTTTGATGCTGAAGCTGGACGGCCTGACGGTCAAGCTGACTTATGAGGACGGGAAACTGGCCGAGGCTGCCACCCGTGGTGACGGAGATACCGGCGAAGTGGTGACACACAATGTCCGGGGCATTTCCGGGATACCACAGCACATTCCCCACAAGGAACGTCTGGTGGTGAGCGGGGAGGCGTTCATCCGCCCCGGTGATTTTTTGAAACTGCAGGAAACCCTGACGGACAGCAGCGGTGAGCGTTACAAGAACGGAAGGAATCTGGCTGCCGGCTCCGTGCGTCTTCTGGATGCGGCGGTCTGCCGGGAGCGCAGGGTGATGTTCATGCCCTTTGCCGTGGTGGAAGGATTTCAGGAAATGGGATCAAAATCCCAGAAACTGCGGAAACTCCCGGAACTGGGCTTCCAGGTCTGTAAATTTGTCATCAGCAGGAGGAAGCTGACCAGCCAGGAGATGGCGGACGGCATCGGGAATCTGCGGCAGTTTGCAGAGGACAATGACATCCCCATTGACGGGATCGTGGCCTCCTATAACGACATTGCCTTTTCCCGGTCCTGCGGCAGGACAGGACACCACTATAAGGACGGACTGGCCTTTAAATTTGGGGATGAACTCCACGAGACAAAGCTGCTCTTGATTGAGTGGAATCCTTCCCGTTCCGGGGAGATCTCACCGGTGGCAGTTTTTCAGCCGGTGGAGATAGACGGATGCGAGGTATCCAGGGCAAGCCTGCACAACCTTTCCTTTATTGAAGGGATGGAGCTGATGCCCGGCTGCCGGATACTGGTCAGCAAGCGGAATATGATCATCCCCCATGTAGAGGAAAATCTGGACCGCGGCCGCTTTGTCATGGAGCAGGCCGTGCCGAAAAAATGCCCCTGCTGTGGGGAGCCTGCCCGCATCCACGAGAGCCGTTCCGTGGAAAATGGGAAAGATAAGATTACTAAGACTCTGTTCTGCGATAACCAGAACTGTGAGACCAGGCGTCTGCGCCAGTTCGTGCATTTCGTCAGCCAGAAAGCTATGAATATCGAAGGTCTGTCAGAGGCAACTCTGGAGAAATTCATTGGAAAAGGGTGGATTCACACCTACATGGATATCTATGGGCTTGACCGGCATAAGGACGAGATTGTAAATATGGAAGGCTTCGGGGAGAAATCCTGGCAGCGCCTGTGGAATGCCATCCAGGGCAGCAGGAATACCACCTTTGAGCAGTATCTGATTGCCATGGATATTCTTATGGTGGGAAATACGGCCAGCCGGACCCTTGCCGGAGTGTTCCATAGTGACCTGGAGGAATTTGAGGACGCGGTGCATCACCAGTATGATTTTACGCAGCTCCCTGATTTTGGGGATACCCTGCACAACAATATCCATGAGTGGTTTTATGATGAAGAAAATCTGTATGTATGGGAGGTATTACAGCAAATGTTACATATCGAAAAAAGGACAGCGGAAAACAATACGGACGCAGTAAGGGAAAACCCTTTTGTGGGGTTGACTGTCGTGGTGACCGGAAAGGTGGAACCCTATACCCGCAGCGGCATCAATGAGAAGATTGAATCTCTGGGCGCCCATGCCGGGAGTTCGGTGAGCAAAAAGACGGATTACCTGGTCTGCGGGGAGAATGCCGGAAGCAAGCTGGCAAAGGCAAGGGAACTGGGAATAAAGGTTCTGACGCCGGCCCAGTTTTTCCAGATGGCAGGCGAGTGAAATACTCCTTAACAGGCTGCGGTCAGAAACAAGTAAATCATAGTATACGAGGGAGGGAATAGACACTCTCCCCTGTTTGGAAGGAGGCTATAAGATGAATAACAGGACGATGATAAAACTATCCGCATCCGAGGACTGCGTTACCCTGCGGACGCTCTCGAAAGATTACCACTCTCCCCAGGGCTTTGTCCTTACGGAGAAAGAGCTGCTGGAACTGGAAGAAAGACGATATATGACGGTATCCGATATCCGTTCCTTTGCAAAAGTGTCATTACAGAAGTCTTTCGAGCAGGCGGATATTCTGGAAATAGAATTTACCTGGCTCAGTGACGCAGGGGGAGGGAAGGTGTCCGGCAGAACTGAAACAGTCCGGCTTTCCTATGAGAAATTTAAAACTTCCATAAAGCAGAGCCGGGAGGATGGTATGCAGATAAAGATGCTGTCCTTAGAAGAAAGCAGCAGGCCAAAGATAGAATTTCAGAGCAGGAGGAATCTGAAAACAGTGGCGGAGACGAAGGCATTGCGGAAAAAACTGGGGAAGTTCCTGGCAGACCATTTCCTGAGATGGAAAGGCAGCAGGCAGATCACGGTGTATGATGATTTTGAACCGTACAGCTTTTTCTTCCAGGAACAGACGCCCTATGGGAACGGTATCTGCGGAGGTGTTATCCTCCATGGCCGGGAGAATATGGAAAAAGCGTATTATGGGATACATACCTGACCGGAGAGGGCAGGACAGGTTATCTTGTGCGGAAAGCAGGGTGTGGCAGTTTTATATGCTGTCACCTCTGCTTTTTTTTTTTCCAAAAAGAATGTTTCTGTTGAAAAATGCGTAATCCATGCGTAAAGGATAAGTATAAAATAAAAAAGGAGATGAAAAACTATGTTAATTGCAATCGACCACGGAAACAAACAGATGAAGACAATCCACAGCAGGCCCTTTGTGTCCGGGCTAATGGAGAGCATTACCAGACCATTCGGCAGCGACATCCTGGAATACCAGGGGAAGTTTTACACGTTGTCAAACCAGAGGATTCCTTATAAAAGGGATAAGACAGAGGATGACCGCTTTTTTATCCTGACCTTATTCGGTATCGCAGAGGAACTCCATTTAAAGGAGAGGTATGGGGAGGAAGTGGTGCATGTGTCTCTGGCTGTGGGGCTTCCGCCAGCACATTATGGGGCACAGAATCAGTCCTTTATACGGTATTTTTCCAACAGGGGCATTATAAACTTCCAATACCGTGACAACCCGTATACCATCTATATTGAAGATGTGCGCTGCTATCCCCAGGCTTTTGCGGCGGCCGTGACCATGATGGACAGGCTGCTGGACAAGCCGAGGGTGCTTATCGTAGATATCGGCGGGTTTACGGCAGACTACCTGATGATGCGTTCCGGGCGGGCGGATCTGAGTATCTGCGATTCCCTGGAAAACGGAGTGATCCTGCTCTATAACCGGATTCGGACGAAAGCCAACTCGGAATTTGACATCCTGCTGGAAGAAACGGATATTGACGGTATCTTAAAGAACGGTGAGAGCACCTATGCCCCGAAAGTCTACACCCTTGTAGAAAAGCTGGCGCAGGATTTTGTAAATGACCTGGCAAACAGCCTGCGGGAGCGTATGCTGGATCTGATGTCCGGCATAGTGGTATTTGTGGGGGGCGGCGCCATTCTTCTGCGCCGACAGATTGAAGCTTCCGGGAAGGTGGGGAATGCTTTATTTGTGGAGGATATCAATGCCAATGCAAAGGGATATGAATTTCTCTATAAGATGGAAACGGCAGGCAGGTGAGCTTATGGGTGGAAAGAAAGACCGGGAGCGGTTCTGTATCAAATTCAATGAAAATGATCCGGCCCATGACGCCGTGATTCGTCTGCTGGAAAAACAGGGGTCGCGCAGCAAAGCACAGTTTCTTGTGAATGCGGTCCTCCACTATATCAACTGCCCGGAAACACCGGATATTGCCATTCCCCAGACTATAGACAGGGCGGCAATCGAAGAAATCGTTGCGGAGATTCTTGGCCGTAAGGAAAATGTCAGGCAGACAGAGGATAAAACAGAGATAAAAAGTGAAACTATATGGAAACAGGGCGCTTTCAAGTCGGAGAAGAAACCGGATGGAGAATATCCGCCAAAAGAGATGGATCAGGCAACACGAGCACTGATTGCAGATACTATGTCAGCATTTCGGAGTAACTGATTAACATGGGGAGAACTATTTACTTTTTTGTGTTTCACGCACCTCCAAGGCGGAGATAAAGCTGTTGATAATATCTTCGAGATGACGGTATTGTGCGGGATGCAGATTTGAGATTCTGGAAATCAGGGTCCAGTGGTCGCTGGCATTCACTTCTCCGAGAAGCAGGTAATCGGTGCTGATATCCAGTGCGGAACAGACCCGGATGATATTTTCCGGGCGCAGCGCCTTTTTGCCAAGTTCTGCGGAAGAAACGGTCTGAGGGGTGATACCTGCCTTTTCAGACAGTTCTTCCTGTGTCATCCGGAGCTGCTTCCTGCGATGAAGTATCCGGTTTCCAATCTGTTTTAATAAGTCGTCCATCCGTTCACCTCCAAGTATAATGGCTTAATTTTATCTGCTATAGTTTCAATAATTAAGCGATTATGGTTGAAAAAGTTCTCCTATAACATATATAATGTGCATCAGGAGATAGGAATATACGGAAAATGCAGGAATTGAAATTAAGAATGAGGAAGGAGAAATGGAAATGTCAAATGATATGTGGGTGAAAATGGCTGAGTTCCTGGGTAACTTAAACGGGGAGAATGTGAACAGGGAAAGTTATATCCGCACGCCGGAGTATGAAGAGGCTCTGGCTGTCTGGAAAGAAACCGAGCCGGAGTGGGAAGAATTTTTAAAAACCTTATCTGCAGAGCAGCAGAATCAGGCGGAAAAAATGAAAGACTGCCTGGAGGACTTTGCGTCTGTTCAGGAGAGAAGGGCATATATCCAGGGATATGCGGACTGCGTGCAGGTGTTGTTTCATATGGGATTATTAAGGGAAACAGATGGGTTAAAGTGGCCGGAAAAGATGGAATAAAGCGGAGATACGGAAGGAATTCTCCGCCTGAATGGTTTGAAGCAGATATAGGACAGGAAAATAATTGCAGGGCGGCAATCGTTTGTGATGGCCGTCCTTTTTGCGGTAAAGGGGAATTTCAGAACATTTTATCTGGTTACAATATAAATATCTTTCCATGATTCTTGAGATTTCTTTGAGATTGAACTTGTGGAATAAGAACCAGGAGTCTTCTCAAAATCGGTCAACAGGGTGATAATAGGAGTACGTTTTCCGGCTTTTTAACCGCAGAGGGTACAAGAAAGGAGACTGGTATGAGTATTGGTAACGTGAGCGGTGCAGGGATGAATCCGTACCCCCTGCACAAGCAGCAGAAGAAAAGCAGCAGATAAGGGAAGTTTTTCGGCGGGTATGCAGAAAACCGCAAAAGAAAAGGAGACAGCAGAAAAGTCCGGATTATCTCCATGGGAAGGGGATATGGTGGTTTCGCAGACGCCGAGTTATTTTGGGTTTGTATATGACCACAGCCTTTCCGGTAAATCCAAAGAGGAAATGACGATGGACGAATACAAGCAGTGGTTCATGAATGAAATGTCGGTTATGCCTGTCAGTGGCTGGTACCGTTCTACCTGCGTGGGCGGGGCACTGACAATTACTGAGGAATGTTTTGAAAGAATGAAATCAGATCCGGAATGGGAAAAAACAGTATTAGGAATGGTTAGGAAAATGTATTCCGGTACCGGAATCATGGGTTCCAGGATGATTGGCTATCAGGTCATCGGGGCGACACCTGAACAGTGCCATGGCGAAGGGATACCTGTAAAGGACGGTTCACCACTTTCTGCAGACAATGAAAAATCATGGTGGGAGAAACGCCATGAAAGGATGGAAGAACTGATAGGGGAAATAGAGAGTAAGGCAGTGAAAAGGGTACAGGAGAACCGGGCAGCGGTACAGGAGAATTATTTAAAAAACCAGATGGCAAGCAGGCAAAGGTTACAGGCATTTCCTGCAAAGAGCATACAAAATGGGGATGATGCGGTGGTTTTCCAGTCAGAAGGTAGAATCACACGGACCGTAAATGCTTATGAAGAAAACATAAACATATTCAGCGAAAGCGTGTTTGAAAGAGAGAAAATATAAAGATTGCGGACATTTTGAAGAAGGCGGGTGTGGGTAACATGGTCATACATAAAGCGGATGTAGAAGATGTGGATCGGCTGATAGAAGTGCGCAGACAGTTTCAAGAAACAGTAAAAGGTACCCGGGGCAGTGAACTTTTTGCCAAGGCTGTGGAGGGATATCTGCGAAAGCATTTGTCCGTGGGTACATGTGTAGTCTGGTTAGCGGAGGACGAGGGAAAGATTGTTTCCTGTGCTATGCTCTCGCTGGTAGAAGAATTGCCTGTTTTGGAGAACCCCAGCGGACGGGTTGGGTTTCTTCACAATGTATATACCCATCCCCATTACCGCAGGCAGGGTCTGGCTCAGCAGATGGTAGTAAAATGTCTGCAGTCCGCCAAAGAGTGGGGTGCGGGCCGGGTATGTCTGGGCGCTACAAAACAGGGCAGACGGCTTTATGAAAAATTGGGATTTAACTTCCGAAAGGATGAAATGCAACTGGATTTTCCACTTGACTGACTGGAAAAGAAGTGCGTAATTTAATTATGCCGTTCAGTATATGAAAATGGGAGGAGAGATACATGGGAGATACAAATATAAATTATGACGAAAAATTTGGGCTCAGCACATTTCAGAGGGAAATCTGCGCGGAACTGGGAGAGAAATTCTGGAAGGAACTTACAGACGGGCTTACCCTGCCGGACATAGAATCCGAGTGCAGCTGCCAGTGCCGTAACATGTACCTTTTCATAGAGCGGTTTGAGAGGATGGCAGACATAAAAACCGTAGAAAAGATACTCTGCCGGGTAAGGCACGGGCTTCACCCCTCACAGTCTGTCTGGGCGCGTGAAAAATTTCTGAAAATTGGGGACCTGGATGTATTTCTCCAGAAACATCAGGATGATGAAATGAATCATTTTGAGGAACTGAACCGGGAAAAGAAAGATTTTTACGGCCAGGATATAACGGATGAGGTGCTGGAGTTTATCAGGCAGAATCCGTCCATGCTGGCCCCTGTCAGAAAAGGGAATAAGCTGTACTGCATGGCGTTCCCGTGTAATATGAACGAATACCTGAAGACAGCGGATAACAGGATGAAGCGATACCATGCCTGCCACTGTCCTTTTGCAAAGGAATCTATCCTGTCCGATTCTGTGGTTTCTCCAGTGTTGTGCCATTGCAGTCTGGGGCATGTCATGAATTTTACGGAAGCTTTTCTGGGAAGAGAACTGGAGGGGAGGGTCGTGCATTCCGCGTTGAACGGGGATATGACCTGCGAGTATGAAATCACTATACCGGAAGACATCATGGACAGCTTTGTGAGGGAAAGAGAGAAAGAAATGGTTATAAACGGATATTACAATTATTACCGTACTTTTTCCCTCTCTGGCATTGTTGGACTTCAGGAAGGCATGGTGGAATGGATTATGCCGAAGGAGGGGGAAAAAGGCCCTTCCCTGGTTTTTCATGTAAAACTCCATGAGAAATCATGGGAGGAGGAACTGGAGCCGATGATCGAGGGTATCCGGTCGGGGACAGTTCCGCAGCGGTGGATCATTACGCCGGATGCTACACCCTGGAACGTCATTCCGCTGCTGGAATCCAAAGGCTTCCAGAATCTTTCGTCCCAGGCAGAGGGACCAGAGCCGGGAATGCTCCTTCATAAAAATGATTTCCGGCCATACTTTCCCGCGGATGGGGATGTGATATGCAGAAGGGTTCGTACAAAGGAGGATTTCCGGATATGGGTGGATGTGGTAAATACCGCCCTCCACGGATGGGAAATGATTGACGCAGAGCATTATGCTGTCTGGCTTGAAAAAGAGAATCTCCGGTTTTATCTGTGCGAGATGGATGGGAAGCCGGTATCCACGGCCTCCACAATCCAGACAGGGGATACGGCGTCTCTGGAATTTGTTTCCACCTTACAGGAATACCGCAGGAGGAAAGCGGCAATTTCGTTATGCTCGCAGACACTTGGGGAGCTTTTTGAAAACGGAGTAAGAGCAGTTACGCTCAGCGGTTCGGAAGAAGCCGTTGAACTCTACAGAAAACTGGGGTTCCATGACTGTTTCCATAACATCATCATGCAGTATGATATCCCTGTATAAGAAAATCAGTACTCGAAAGGATGTGGAGATACTGGAAGCTCTGATTATGGCAGGGCATCAGGTTTGTCTTGTCGTAACCCAGCCGGATAAATAGATGTGCAATGCTTCTCTGCTGCCAAAATGTGGGGCGCTGCACTACCACAAATGCCGGGTATCTGCTGCGCATGGCGGGAATTCTTAAATAAAAGATATTGATAAAAGGTGGTCTGACAGAGATGAAAAACATGGGAAAACAAAAACTGTTTATTGCTGCAGGTGTCCTTCTTTTTATAGTATCCGGATGCGGCAAAAAGGCAGAGGAAAATCAGAAGATACCGCAAAATGCAGAAGTCAGAGAAGAATATTCGGAAAAGGAACAAATGGGAGAAAACCGTGATTCCGATGGGGAATCCATTGCAGAGCTTTATCGTGATATTTATGAACAGGCAGTAGAAATGGGAACGGTTGGAGAGCTGGAAGTGACAAGACGCATGGTTGAACGGATTGGAGAACGTGGTTATGCTGTGGTGGACGAAGAAAATCAGATTGACATGGTCGGTTCGGAACAGGTTTTACGCTTTTGCAGATCCGTAGAGGAAGCGCAGGATGACAAACTTACCATAATCGTAGTCACCAACTCCGGCGGATTTATAAAGTATGACCTTCATACAGCAGAGGGAGCAGTAAACGTAACCAGAGGATATTATCAGTATAGCAATGGGATTCTGAAAAACTTAAGTACCGTAAGCTATCCGGCAGAATCGTGGGAATATACGGAAGAAGGCTACCTGCTGTTTGAGGGAAGTTATTTTTCCGAAAGCTATTACGTGCTTTCCCTCAGTGATGAACCGGAACATACGGCGCTGAGGGTTGAGCCGCTGGATGAAACGTGCAGGGAATTAAACCGACAGTATTTGCTGCCGGTAGGGTATGGGGGAAATAATCTTTTCCTTACGGACTGGAGTGAACAGGATTTTGGGAATCTGGATTTTTATGATTTATTCGACAGGTTCTACCCGGATATCTATAAGCAGCCGATTCCTTTTACGCCGGATGATGATTTAGACGCCGGGACTGTTTACAGGATACCGGCAGATGTATTTGAACATGTCATTGAGCGTCATTTGCAAATTGATCACGAGGAGCTGCATAGGAAGGCCGCCTATATCCCGGAGGATCAGACTTATGAATACAGGTCGAGAGGGTTTTATGAGGTTGAATATCCGGATATCCCATATCCGGAGGTGGTCAGTTATACGGAAAATGATGACGGAACGTTAACTTTGACTGTGAATGCCGTATACCCGGAGGAAAACACCTCCAGGGTGTATACCCACAAAACCGTGGTCCGTTCCCTTGACGATGGAGGTTTTCAGTATGTATCCAATCAGATTATTTTTCCGGAGGGCGGCTGTGAGCTGTGGTGGCATTCGGACCGGCTGACAGAGGACCAGTGGAAGGAAGTATATGGAGGGGATGATTAGTTGGAAGATTTAAAGCAGTTGTTCAGAAAGGGAGGTTTCTTGCTTATCCTGTTATGTTTGACAGTGGCAACCGGGAGCTTCTTTACAGGCTTCAAGGGGGACAAAGGCCGAAAGCAGCCGGAAGAATCCCAGGAACCGGGTAGTATCCATGCTGAGAGAGGCCGGATATGTAAGCGTTACTGACGGGGCAAATATGGAAAACCATAACAGTGTCCGGGACTTTTATTCTGCTTATTAAAAAGGGCAGGACAGCCTGGTTACTATTTTTGACGTGAATCTGGATGGGCTGATCGGTGCTTATACATTTATACACGGGAGAGGAAACCTGCAGACCTTTTATGTACAGATCGGATGGAGGGAAGGGGGCGTACCGGAAATCATATCAACTGCTGTCAGTGATATTGCGGAGATAAAATTGACAGAAAAGGGATATTTCATTTACGCCTATACGGTACAGCTCTATCATTCCAGCCTGCGCCAGTTCTGGCGCGCAGCCCCGCTTTCTGACCGGTGCAGGGAGTTGACAGAAAAATATCTGGACGGACTTAGCTATGTCAATTACAATGTCCTTGTAACGGACTGGGACAGCAGCAACGTGGAGGATATCCTGATGCCATGTATGTTTGAGGACCTGTACCGCATGGATACGGGAGAGATTCTGCGGCCGGAAAACGGGGAGATACCTGCAGAGGTATATGAACGGATCATGACCACGTATTTTCCAGTCACAAAGGAACGGATAAGGGAGATATGCGGTTACCGCGCAGACACAGACAGCTATCCGTATGAAATGATCTTTTCCAGCCCGTATCCGCCTTTTGGGGAAG
This sequence comes from Clostridiaceae bacterium, assembly GCA_910575795.1. Taxonomy (GTDB): domain Bacteria; phylum Bacillota; class Clostridia; order Lachnospirales; family Lachnospiraceae; genus Otoolea; species Otoolea muris. Next base: position 10,833 of record CAJTGE010000045.1, read on the forward strand.
TGGTGGGGGATAAGGAGAACCCGGACGGAACGCTGACCCTCTTTGTAGATGGGGTATGGCCGGATTATAACTCGACTGTGCGTTTACCAACATCATAACCGTCCAGCCCTTTGATGATGGAACATTCCGTTATTTATCCAATTCCATAGAGAAAAAGGAGCTGGAGATTCCCGGCGTATACGATATGAAATAAAGGAAGGATTTCCATGGAAATATATATCCAGACTATTATCATAGTGATGACAGGGTTTTTGTGTGCCTGTGGAGGAAAAGAACCAGAGGATTTTTCACTGTCCGGCGCCAGGGAAGGCAGGGAAGAACTTCGGCAGTGGGCTGTGTTTGATGAAGGGCGTCAAGTCTACCGATGGGAGAGAATGGGGTGCGGAAATTACGCACCCCAGTTTCTTCAGTACTTCTGTTCCCGATGTGACACAGATTAGAGAAAATGAAGATGGAACATTTACCCTGACTGTGGATGTAGTATGCCAGATGATTCTGTGCGATGATGCGGTCATAACCCATGAGCTTACAGTCAGATGATTAGAGAACGGCGGTATCCAGTATCTGGGCAATCAGATACTGGATGATGGAATGCTAAATATTTCGGAGTATCAGTACCGGACAGGAATCAGCATTCAATCATAATTCATTGATTGTGACGGTAATCGCCATATTGCATATCCTTTTGGCCGGAGCGTATACTGCGATTAGAGCAGAGAAAACAACAAAAACAATCACGATTCCAATTAGTGCTCCAGACAGCCGCCACTCCACTCCCAAATGGCGGGTAATCAGTCCAATATACAGAAAACGGCTCAGGGGAATCCCGATTCCGAAACCGGCAATCAGGCCGGAAACAGCGTAGGTGAAAGCCTCTGCAGCAATCATCTGGGTAAGCTGCCTTCCATCCATACCCACGGCCCGCATGGCCCCGTACTGTTTTGTCCTCGCAGACACACTCATGGAAATACTGTTAATGATATTAAACAAGGTAATGATTCCGATGATCGCAAGGAATCCATAAGTGATCATCCGGGTTGCCAGATAAGTGGCATTGTTCTGCTGATTGTATTCCCGCAGGTCGCTGACAATCACCTGGCTGTTTTCAAAGTCTCTGATTTGTGCCACGGTTTCTTCCGTGGCATTCCTCCCAAGCTGCACGCCGATTAAACAATACTTTTCCGGTCCCATCAATCGATCATAGGTCTTCTGGGAACAGATTAAAATCTGGCTGTCGCCAAACAGCCCCTGGGACAGGATACAGGAAATCTCAATCTCTGTGCTGCCTATCTTAACGATATCGCCCACCTTTAACGGGTTATCCTTATTAAAAACCGTTGCCGCTTTGTTACTGTTTCCATAAATTTCTGACAAATCCCCCTGCACAACGCTTTCTTTTGCATACTCCAGCAGAGTCACGTCATAGGATACCACATTGATATGGTCGATTCCCTCCCTCAAGGACACTGCCGGAATATTGTCTCTGTAGTTACATCCGTAGACATTGGAGACCCCTTCCATTTTCCTGATTTCGTCAACCAGTTCACGATCCAGTATCCTTGCATTGGCATACCCGTTCAGCGCCAGATCCGCGGTTGTAACGGACTGGGAAGGCATCAGCAGCTTTGCAAAGTCCAAAAGCACCGAAAAAGAAAGCAGCAAAATAATACCGAGCGCAAAGGACGCCGTCATGAAAAACCATCCTTTTCTGACCGCTACTGCATGATGGATACCCAGAGAGGATTCGATTTTTAGAAAGCCTGTTCTTGCGGCCCGGCGGACTGCCGGCGTATTTCCTGCATTGCCGGAAACCGCAGATACAGGGGAAACTTTTGCCGCCCGTCTGGCCGGGGACTCTGCCGACAGGAGAACGGTTATGATTCCTACCATGGCTCCGCAGATAAGGCCCACAGAACTTACTTTGAACACCGGCATAGTATCCCATTCACCGCCTATGCCGTAGCGGAGCATCCCGCAGACACCCCAGCTTGCAAGGGTTCCAAGCAGCATTCCCATTGGCACCGCCCGTTTGCACCAGTTCAGCGCTTCCAGACGTACAAACCGGATAATCTGCCGGCGGCTTGCGCCAATACAGCGCATCATACCAAAGAACTGGGTCCTTTGGGCAAGATTGCTGTTCATGCTGCCGGAAATCATCAGTGTGCCTGCCAGCAGCACTAATACGAACAGGATGGCAGCAATCTGATAGAAGCCGTTCATGGATTTACTTTTGCTGTAGCCTGCCGTACCCATAACGCCGGTATTTTCAGAAATACTCTCCTCCGGCAGCCCATATTGCGCCGCAAGCTCCTTTTTTGCCTTTGCTGCTTTTGCCGCGCTCTGAAACTGCACATAAAGGGTTGTGTCATTGTCCGCAATTTTGTTTTGCTCCATGAGGGACGAAAAAGCTCCCTGCGTCATATAGACACCTACCAGATAAGTCTGGCCCTCATAATAACCCTTGTCATCCGTGCCAAGACCGGATACCGTGAAAACCCTGTCACCAGCAGGCGTATGCACGGTTATTTCGTCGCCGGGCCATACCTTAAGGGCGCCGGCGGCATTGGGGCTTAACATGACCTGGTCGTCCTTTTGCGGAAAATCGCCTTCGGTAATGCCGTTTGAAATCTGCTTTATACAGGCTTCTTCCGTACCGTACAGAACCGCCTTTTTTTCATTGACGTAGTAGGGCTGTTCCCCATCAAGGTTAAACACCGAGGAAAAACCTGCCGCAGTCACATCCGGGCGCACCCGGATTCCCTGTGCCGTATCCCGCGAGACATTAGGGAGACTGATATGCCAGTTTCCGTGTTTATTTATCATGGCAATATGTTCTCCTTGGGTCACCATGTCCGCCACACTGAAAATGGCAGTCACAAGGAACACTGCAAACACAATGCACAAAATCGTCATACGGTTCCTTCGCCTGTGTACCTTTGCAGAAATTGGAATAAGGCTGAGATAACTTTTCATTTCCGGCCTCCTTTCCATTCCGGTCCGCTCATGGCAGACGTCCCCCGGACATCCCCTGCCCTTCCCAGATCAGTCAGTTCCCCGTCCGATACCTGCAAAACCCGGTCGGCGGTCTGTGCGATACTGCGGTTATGGGTAATCATGATGATGGTCTGCTTGTATTTACGGGACGCTTCTTTAAGAAGGGCGATTACCTCGCTGCTGTTTTGCGTATCCAAATTTCCCGTGGGTTCATCGGCAAGAATCAGAGACGGCCTCGCGATCAGCGCCCGCCCGATGGCGGCTCTCTGCTGCTGTCCTCCAGATAACTGGCTGGGCAGATGATTCCGGCGTTCCTTTAGATTCAGCACCGCGAGAAGTTCCTCCAGATACGTTTTGTCCGGCTTCTGATAATCAAGCAGCATGGGGAAAATGATATTCTGCTCCACCGTAAGCTCCGGCACAAGGTTGAATGCCTGAAAGATAAAACCGATATTCCTGCGCCGGAAAACGGTAAGCCTGCGCTCGTCCATGGAAAAAATATCCCTGCCGTCAATCGTTACCTTCCCCGATGTGGGGGTATCCAGGGCGCCAATCATGTTAAGGAGCGTACTCTTGCCGGAACCGGATTCTCCCACAATCGCCACATATTCGCCTTTTGGAACGGAAAAGCTGACATCCCTCAGAGCCTTCACTGCAGTATCCCCCCTGCCGTAGGTCTTGCAGATGTTACTGACTTCTAATAAATTCATTGTGTAAATACCTCCTGTACCTGAGAGATTAGCACATGAATATTACTGTAAGGCTACCGTAAGATTACAATTTTGTAGGAATCAGAAAATTTATGGTAAATACGGTGCCTGCGCCCGGTGTGCTGTCCACCTCGATGGTTCCGCTGTGGGCTTCAATAATCATCTTGGCAAGAGGAAGGCCCAGCCCGATGCCCTGCTGGTCTTTGGAAAAGCGGCTGCGGTAAAACCGCTTGAAAATATGGTGCAAATCCTCCGGGTGAATGCCGCTGCCGTTGTCTCTTACGCAAACCTGGACAAGGTTGGGGAGAGCCCGCCACTCCATCCGCACCGTATCTCCCTTTTGCGTATGATCCAGGGCATTCTTCACAAGATTATCAATGGCTTCCGTCAGCCAGCCGCGGTCACAGAAAAGGGAAACCTGATTGGGGCCGGACAGAACGATTTGTTTCTGTTCCTGTTTGGCCCTGTAGGCAAAATGCATCTGAATATTCCGCATCATCTCCGCCAGGTTTTCCGAAGTCTTTTCAAGAGAGATGGAACCGGCGTCCAGCCTTGCGATTGTCAGCAGGTTTTTCACCAGGGCTTCAATCCGGTCAAGTTCCTGCTCCGACAGGGCGGCAAATTCTTCCATGGCGGGCCAGTCCTTTGCCTCCTCCTGCATCAGGCCGTTATAAATGTTCAGGGCTGCCAGCGGCGTTTTGAGCTGATGGGAAATGTCGGACATGGTATTTTTCAAAAATTCCTTTTCCCGCAGTTCATTTGCGGCTTGGGCGTTTAACACCGTTGCCAGCGAATTTACACAGTGAAACAGCCGATACAGCTCCCCTTCCTCGTCACATTCGATGCGGGCGCGCGCATTCCCGGAAAGAAAGGAATCGATCTGCGACACCGCATGTTCCATGATCCTGTCCTGACGGATAAAATACCGGCAGCAGGAAGTCCACAAAGCGATCGCCGCCGCCAAGGTAAGCAGTGCAATCCACGGGGAAAACCGCTGATAAAGAAACAGGAAGCAAAGCTCCGCCAGCAGAAGAAAGAGTGCCATAATAAGGGAGATCAGAAGGAAAAGATGCCTGATCTCCCGGTTTGCCAAGATCCTAAATACTTTCATAAAAATTTACCCCGTTACGTTCCATTTGTAGCCCATGCCCCGGACGGTTAAAAGCATCCGGGGTTCGCCTGGATCATCCTCAACCTTCATTCTCAGCCTGCGCATATAGACGGTAAGGGAACCGCTGTCGATAAAGCTGCCTTCGCAGTCCCACAGCTTTTCCAAGATCCGTTCCCTGGGCAGCACCACGTTTGGGTTCTGCATAAAAAGGCACAAAAGCCTGTATTCCGCCGCCGTCAGATCCAGAAGCTCCCCGTTTTTGAAAGCCTGTCCTTTAAGCAGGCAGATACGGATATTATTTGACACAAGCTCCGTGTCCGCCGCCCCGAAATCGTTTGCCCGCCGAAGAAGCGCATTGATCCTTGACTCCAGAACACCCAGCTTGAAGGGTTTTGTGATATAGTCATCGCCGCCTATATCAAGTCCCATGATAATGTTCATTTCTTCATCGGAAGCCGTCAGAAAGATAATGGGCACCTTGGAAACCCGCCGGACTTTTTGGCAGAACGCAAAACCGGAACCGTCAGGCAGCGCCACGTCTAAAACCAGAAGGTCGTATGTTCCGTCCTCCCACAGACGCTCCGCCTCCAGCAGCGTCCTTGCCACATCCAGTGAAAAGCCCCATTTTTTAAAAGCAAAAGACAGCCCGTTTACCAGGCTCAAATCATCTTCCAAAAGTAGGATCCTGCTCATATTTTTCACCATTCCTTTTCAAGGCACTGGGGCTGATTCTATCCCGGCCAGATTCTCCTCCATTTTATCCATCACCCGTTTCTTCTGCGCTTCTGTGAGAAATCCGTCCGCTATTGCATCGTCCAGAATCTCTGCCACCTCTGCCATATCATTCCGGTAGGTTTCGGCAGTCAGAGGCACATTTCGGTTCACAAGTTCCGGCCGCATGACAATGGTTGGGTTAAAGGAGACCATAACCGTTTCTGTTTCCATAAGAAACGCCCCTTTATAGATGACATATTCTCCTTTCCCGTTGTCAGCTTTCAGGCGGTTCAGATCCCGTTCCATGGCTACGGCGTCCGGGTCTTTCTCGCCCCTGTCTGCTTTTACAGCATCTACGATCCTTTGGTATTCTTCCACGGAGTACAGTTCAAATATGCCTCCAAGGGTCGGGTCATCCTTCCGGAAGTTCAGAGAAAAAGTGCCGGAGGGCATTGCGCCATAAACCGTTATACAGCTTATGGTCATGGCAAGGGAAAGGAGAATTCCTGTGAGGGAAACTTTTTCTTTCTTTTTCATGATGTGAAAGATTCGTTCTCTTATAAGGCTTTGCCCAAAACCGAAGGTCAGAAGATGGATTCCGGCTCTCTTTGCTTCCAGTTCTACCAGTAAATCGGCATAAAGCTTACGGTTTTCTCCTCCCACGGCCCGGACTACGGCTTCATCGCAGGCCAGCTCCATATCCCGGCAGGCCAGGGCAGCCATGAGCCATACCAGAGGTTTAAACCAGTGGCAGACACAGGATATGGTCAGGCACAGCTTTTTCAGTGCATCCAGGTGCCGGATGTGAGCCGCTTCATGTTCCAGGATCAGCTTCATGCTCTCTTTGTCCGCCCCGGCTGTCTGCCAGGTTCCCGCCGAAAAAGGTAAAGCCGCGGTGATATCCGGCATTTTTCCGCTTAACGAATGCGCCGCAGGCACAGGAAAGCCCGTCGGTACGGGAATCATCAGCTTCCACCAGGCAAGCAGCCAGAGCAGCGAAAAAACGGTTCCGGGTATTCTGTCAGAAAAGAACTTCCGAAAGGCCACGGCCATCAGAATCAGAACGGAAGCCGAAAAGCTCATCTGCAGCAGGTTCATAGGCTCACTCCATTTCATTGATCATTTGCTTTAATTCCTCCAGTTCCTTTTTTGACAGGGCCCTCTGGGATAACAGCGCCGAAAAAAGCAGGGGGACGGAGCCGTCAAAGACACGGTTTACAAATTCCCTGGTATCACCCTGAACTGCCTGTTCTTTGGAAAGGAGAGCCCTGCAGACAAAATTCGGTTCCAGGCGTTCAATAAAGCCCTTCTGGATACATTTTTTAATGACCGTGTAGGTGGTATTCTTATTCCAGCCGACGGTATCACGTAGGGTCAGGGAAATCTGTTTGGCTGTCACTTCTCCTTCTTTCCAGATTACTTCCATTACCTTTCTTTCTGAATCAAACAGTGTCTTTTCCATACCCGTGTTCACCTCATATTCATTGTGTGTTCTTTATCGTACATTTCCTATACACTATCACAGTAGTCTGTTGATGTCAATGAATAACCGCCGGATATGGATGTTCAGTATTGTTATAGCTTGTCCGCATTTTCATAGATTGCCTTTTTATCCTGATCGGACAACAATTTTTCAATGATAAAGGCAATCGCAAAGACAACCAATAGATTAAGACCAAACTTGATCAGAGTAAATGGCGCTCCCAAAGAGGATATTTCAAAAAAGAGCAGGGGAATACGGATACTTGCGCTTGCGCAAAGAAAAATCAGCACGTTTGAAACTCTGCTTCCCTTTTTTAACAACACACCGGCAACAGGCAGCAGCGCATATAAGGGTACAGCCGTTATCATTCCCGACAACAGGGCAACGGCAATTCCTTTTATACCGGAATCAGCTCCCATAATCCGTATCATTTTTTCCCGTTCAACCCATACGTCCATCAGCCCGATACATACGAAAACAGGCGTAAGTATGAACAGGAAGTTGATAACGTTTTTCTGCTAAAAGCCAATGTAGTTTTTCCAATCTGCGGGTCATATAGCCAAACGATACCGTTGCAGAGCACAATTATAAATAGAAACCAGTATTTTCGTATTGCCGTTTTCATTTGAGAAAAACCCCCATTAAGTAAGCAGTGATAAAAGAGAATAGAAACGCAAGTACATTCCGGAGAATGGCTGTTTTCCTGCCCAGATATTTTACCTCTACCGGGATTGTGATGATCCCAACCGTAGTAAGTGCACAAACAAATACCGCCATTTGTGTAAGTCCCGCGCCGTTTTTCAAAAGTTCCGCAACAATGGGAAACGCAATCATTACGGGGATTAACGTAATTGCGCCAATAAGCGAAGTTAAGAGCATACCGGTAAATCCCGTTTCCTCGCCGATCATGCGCCTGATTGTTTCCGGTGAAAGCACCGCAAGCGCCAATCCAACAAAAAGCAGGATAGCCACAAATTGCGGTAGAACGCCTGTAAACATTTTCCATGCTTTTTTTAAGGACAACAGCGTTTTACTCTTGTCTTTCACAAAGGAAAAGGTGAGTAAAACCGCTGCTAAACCGTAAAACCAATAAGTAAAAACTGTGTTCACCTTTACCACCGTCCTCCCTCAAACACTTTTTTTAATGGCGAAAGTACCAGCAGCGCGACACCGCCGCCTAAAAGGGCTGTTAATAGCTGTGGTATAGAGAACATATTAGAAATAACCGATGTCTGCGGTTCGGGTAATCTTAAAAGCAATGGCACGGCTATTTTTGCAACCCCGATGTATAGAATTTTTCAGGTATTGAACCGCAGGAAATTGACGGGCTGCTTCATTGCCTTTGCGCCAGGTATGTCCGTTATGTCAAGGGCGACACGATCATTGAAGAAGGAAACAAGGTATATGATTTCGGTATCATGTTATCAGGGCATGGACGAGCGATAAAGTGGGATTCGTCCGACAGGGTCATTATTATTACTCTGCTGAAAAAGGGAAGCGAAATAGGCGTTATTTTAGCAGCAAGTTCAGACCGTAAAAGCCCCGTTACTGTGGAGGCGCAGGATGATGTACTGGTATTGCGGATCCCTTTTGAACGTGTTTTAACCCGGTGTAAAAAGGCTTGTCCCCGGCATGATCAGCTGCTGCGCAACTATATCAGCCTTGTCGTTGAAAAAGGGCTTGTATTGCATGAACGTATTGATTGTCTGCTGCGTCCGGCCATACGGGAAAAAACATTGACCTATTTATGGCGGATGTCCCGCGAACAACAAAGAAGGACATTTACCATTCCAATGAATAGAAACGCTATGGCTGAATATCTTAACGTGGAACGCAGCGCGCTTTCACGAGAGTTGTCCTATATGAAGCGTGATGGGGTTATTGATTATCATAAAAACACATTTCGATTGCTTTGAGCGAATCACATATTTATTCCATAACCAGGGGCTGTCAACTTGCGACAGCCTCTGGCTGTTTATATGTCCTGTACCCTGTTCGTTCTACAAACGCTAACATGGGGCGACTGTGCTTCGGGATGTAAGGCCGTTGTTCGTTTTTCTAAACTTTTTCAAAATGACTGTGACCTAAACGATTATTTTTCGAGTAGATAGATGAAGAACTCTATCTGGGGACAAAGGAGGTATGGAAATGGAAGATGACAGCATTGTCAACCTTTATTGGGCGCGCTCTGAAAATGCAATATCAGAAACATCTAAAAAGTACGGAAATTACTGCTATTCCCTCTAACCAAAACGTAGAGCATGAGGTGGAGGCCGCGGAATCGGTACAGCTAATTGACAGTTTCGTTATGTCGCTATCTCCTATGGAACGCCGGGTTTTCATCTGCAGGTATTGGTATTTTGACCCGATTAGCGAGATTGCTCAAAGATTTGGGTTTTCACAAAGCAAAGTAAAAATGATGTTACACAGGCAACGGAAAAATCTTCTAAACCGGTTGGAAAGAGAGGAATTTTTGTAATGAAAGTTGAAAATATTTTGGATGCTGTTGGAGCGATTAACGACGAGGCTGTGCAAGATGCGAAAGCATATAAGCGGGCCCGATACAATAAAGCGGTCAAATGGGGGGCTATGGCAGCTTGTGCCGGCCTGATTATCACAGCAACAGCACTGACACTACCGGGCATTTTGAGGGAACCGGGCGGCGGCCCGAACATTCCCGGCGGCATTGTTACTCCAGGGGAACATCCGGAGGGTGTTGACCCGGTAATTGAAAGTATGGCTGTATATCCGGTCACCGAGGATATTCGGGATGCTTTAGATGCAACCATAGAAAGCGTTGATGAGAATACCGCCTACGGAATACCGGGATTAGGAAATCATTTGCCTGCTGATTTGCCCGGTGGCTATCATTTTGGCAAGGCCAGTCTATATGAAACAACTATGAAAAACGGAACAAAATATCACTTACTTCGGGTAACTTATACAACAGGCAATGATGAAATAACAACGGCTCCCGCTAACGATGATGGCGGAGCTGCAGTTGCAGACCCAAGCCTGTTTGGTTCAAGTTTTGTTGTTCTCATTATGGACTATGAGCCAAGGACAAATAACCCCATTTACTCTTTTGAGGATTTACGGGAATATTTAGAAACAAAAGACGACAATGGAATCTTTCATTTTGCCTATGAGGATGTGTATATTGGGGTTTCTCCAGATGACCTTTCTGCGGAAGAAATCCTTGATGTAGTGAATTCTATTCCATAAAGCATGTTCACAAAGATAATGCCAACGGAAAATTTTCCGACAGCAGATTGATATTTCCTATGGCCTTGTGGAAGTACTCCCTGCTCAATGATCTGAAAAACGGAGAAACGGCATAGCCGAGGCTACGCCGTTTCCCGAAAACAATCCTATGCTGTTTTATGAGCGCCGCTTTTGACAAGGCTTTCTTTATACATTTTTTGATAGTAGCCTGTTGATGTCAATGAATAACCACTGGATGTGGCTGATAATATAATTGAACCGATAAGTATAATAGGGTTATAGGAAAGCTTACCTACAATAATGCTGATGTAATTCGTATATCTTTTGTTTCATTAGCTCCACAAGTTCTGGTGGTTCTAAGACAGTTGCATTGATTCCAAATGGCAGGAAATAATCGGCAACCCAATCCAAGGTTGCATGACGTATTTCCATGTCGATGATACCGCCGCCTGTTGGGAATGTTTTTAATCCCCTTGCCAGTAAAAATTCAGTTTCGCAGCGTTTAACACCTATATCGGTTAGCTGAATCTTTATGTGGTAATCATTTCCGATTTCTAACCTTTCGAGATATTCTTGAATGGACGCAGGAACAGGAAATTTCCCTTTAGGATATGGTTTTTCCTCTATTATTTCCTTTATACGGTCAATACGGAACTCTCTGATTTGATTAGCAACGGTGCAATATGCAGGGCAATACCAAAGCCCATTCATAGCATATAGCCCAATCGGTATAATTGTGCGTATACTTTCAGAATGTGTTGATGAATACTGTATTGTTGCTGAATGGTGATTAACGACAATATGAAACATTGGTTTAAGTAGTGGTGAATCGCAATGCCTGTCTGGAATCCAAAATACTACACTATTTTGAATTTGTGTAATACTGCTTTGTATATCTAAGGGCAGACAGTTCAAAAATTTTTTCAAAACAGATATTGTTTCCTGTTCAAAAGGTAAATCGTGATAGAATTTCAAGGCTTGACAGGCAAAGAATATAGCTTTGGCTTCATTCTCTGAAAAAGTGACAGGCGGCAAAATACGCTCTTTCAAGATGTGATACCCGCCAGCAGCACCGACTTCAGAATAAAGGGGGAATCCAGCCTGTTCTAATTCTTGCAAATCACGGAGTATTGTTCGCTTTGACACAGAAAATTCTTTTGCTAATTCGCCTACTGTAAAATCCTTTTTGGTATTTATCGTTATCATCATTTCAATAAGCCGTTCTGCTTTTGACATTTTTAAAAACTCCTTTCCGAATGATGACAGCCGTTGTCACTATTCCATGATAGACTATCTATGTACCAAATGCAATATGATACTCAAACGAAAGGACAAGATGTTATGAATAAAAACGTGATTGAAATGGTTATTTTTCAGACAAACCAAGAAGTGACCGAGGAACATTTTTTACGAATGTATCACAAATTGAATGAGGTGCTTGAAAAAGATATTGCCGGATTTGTAAAACGGTCATTAACAAAGGATTTAAAGCAGGATAAATGGGTTGAAATGATTTGGTGGGCATCAATGGAGGCAGCACAGGGGGCTTTGGAAAAGTTGCCGCAGGTTACGGAATTTCAGGAGTATTGTTCTGCTTTAGCAGACGAGGGAACAATGATGTTCCATTTGGAGGAAATGGCATGACACCAAACGATATTCTTTCCTACTGCCAGTCTAATTTGAAAGATGTTGTATTGGTAGAAAGTTGGGGAGAACGAGGGATTTTTTATAATCCAAACGGAGTTTTGAAACGGGGAGTATATGTTTTAACTGTTAAAGAAAAAGACGGTGATAATGATAAAGGCTCTATGTTGAACCGTGATAATGTATATCGTGTGAATGTCGGTTTAAGGAAACAGACCTTTATTAAAAAATTTGGGTATATTCCAGAGCGTCCGCCTGCTGGAAAAATCGTAAAAATGGATTATGATTTTACCGTTTTAGACACCATTATTCCCCACCCTGTCTACGCATGGATGAGCTGGGTATGTGTTTTAAATCCCTCTGATAAGACCTTTGAGGATTTCAAAGCAATGATACAAGAATCCTATGATTTTGCAAAAGAAAAATTCAACAGAAGAAAAAGTAAATAATACAACAAAAGCATACAAGGAACACATCATGTATTCTTTCAATGGCTTTTGCAAAGGAGAGTCTATGAACAAAGACACCAGCAAGACCAGCCACACCACCGCCCTTCTGGATGTGAAGCCCGATCTTGTGAAGCGGATAGGAAATACCACCTTTGACATACATATCCATTTCAGCGAAACGAGCCGGGAAACGCTGCACACAGAGATGGGAAATTATACACTAAACAGCGGTGACGCTCTTATTTTTGACTCGTCTGTCAAGCACACCTATATCAATGAGCAGGATGTAATGCTTACTTTTATGGTGGTAAATTTCTATCCCAATTAAAAAAGCGGGCTGTAATCGGAATTCTTAAGAGATTCGTCAGAAAATATTCGTTGACGCACTTGGACTACTATGATAGTCTATTGTTTAGACAGACTATCATAGTAGTCTGCTTTTTCAAAAGGTGCGCACCTGTGAAGATAAACTAATAAAAAGAAAGGATTTATACCATGTTCCATCATACAAAGAGAAACCTTACAGCTTCAGGAATCATGTGTCTTATGCTTATGGCTGCCGGACAGACTGCCTATGGGGCAGCGCCTGCCCCGCAGGTATCTACAGTTTGGGCCCAGGAAGTTCAGAACCCGGCGGCGGATCCTACTTTGGGAGGGCTTTTTGAGCTTTATACCCCGGAAGAATATGAGGAATCCATCAACCAGATTAAAAAATACATGGGCGCAGACCATGGGGATGTCAAGGCCATGGAAGCGGACCTGGCCAAACTGAAGGCGGATAACGGCAAAGGTGAATTTGTCATTTACAAAGGCGCTTTTACCGTATCCACAGAAACTACCATCGTTGCCTTCAATCCCACAATCGTTATGAGGCCGGATCTGGCAAAGAGCGCTGAGGAATTGACAGCGGAAAACTATAAAAAGGATATTGAGGATGTAACAAAGCTTTTGGACCAGGCCGTAAAAGATAAGACCGTAACTTTAGACCAAAAGGATTCTATCCTGAAAAAGATGAATGAAAACCTGGAGAAATTAAATTAGGGCGGCTGCCATATATGGGAAAGCAAAACGGGCGTATCATCTAAACGGTGACGCGTCCGTTTTGTTGCATGGATAATGCAAAAATAAATTTAACGTACTCTCACGGTATTTGTAAGAACAAATCCTACTTTTTTGTACAGCATGAAAGCTTTATCATTCCATTTAGCAACATGTAACAAAATAGGCTCATTACTGGTTTGGCGAATATGGTTCATTCCCCATAATAAAAGTTGTTTTCCATATCCCCTGTCTTGAAATTCCTTATTGACGATCAAATCGTCTATTTCGTTTCCATAACAGGCAATAGAACCAATAATTTCTTCCCCACTTACAAGCAGGAAAATATCCTTACTTTTTTCACGAACTTGTTTATAATCATTCAAAAAATTATACGGCTCAATAGCAAGAAATTTTCGCATTTCATAAAAGCAAGTATTATATATTTTCATGTATTGTTGAAAATACTTTTGCTCAAAAGGAATACACAAGATATTGCTTTTTTCAATATCATCTTTTACATATTTCATTTCATATGCTATTATTTCCATGTTGTAATTTCCCTTCTGCAACCCCCGATTTGTCATCTTTACCTGATAGCATTAAGACGCACTAAATTATTATCTGTTATGTAAGCAAATTGCAAATTAGCTTATTAAACCTGTCGCTTTCGCTCCATTGAGGAAAGTGACAGGATTCCTCAAACCAGTAAAACTGTTTTTCTGTTTCAATCCGGTCGAAGTATTCCTTCGCAAGAGCAGAGGACACATGGTTGTCATATCTTCCCTCGATAAATATGATTGGAGCGCCATATTGTGTTTGGGCTTCAAAGTTTGTTTGCATGACTTCCTGCCACAAATATTGTATGGCTTGCAGACTGCCCCTCTGGCGCCGAATCAAATCGGCGAGTGTGTAATATCGAGAGAGCAAAAAGGGAATGGCTAAATTATTATAATTTGTTCTTCCATAGAGGGAACCCTTGTGTTTAACAACCTGCCTGGTCACAAAAAGCAGGTCATTCAGCCAACTGTCCGTTTGATAGGAGCAATCAATCCTCCTAAGTTTTTCCAAGTCCTTTTTATCAGCATGTGCCAGAGCATATTCATAGGCTGATTTGCTGGATTTTTTCATATTGACGACTTGCCCACAGCCGATATAAGTATGCACTAATTCCGGGTATGCCTGGACAAAGCGCAGCCCCAGAATGCTCCCCCATGAATGACCGACCAAATACACCGAACTTTGATGAAACCGGGGCAGCAAATAATCCACAAGTGTGTAGAGGTCATTGACAAAAATGTCAATCGTAACGGGCCCGTCAAATTTATAATAGGACTTTCCCGCACCACGCTGCTCCCATATAACAACCGTGAACTGCTGTTCTAACATTTTATTGTACGTCATCACCAAGGGAAACGCAGCGTCTCCGGGGCCGCCATGCAGATAGATCAGCAAAGGAGCCTTTTCCTTTTCTGCACGTATCGAAACAAACTGCGGCACACCGTTTACATTCTATTTTAACTGTTTGTCTATATACATGTTTCCTCCAACTTCTGTCGGTGCGCCTCCATTACCAAGACAGCCCTTTCTCCCAAGAGTTAACAACAGTGTAGTTCCATGGCGGCCTGTTTTTTGAAAAAGACGCTTTCATTCCATTGTTTATAATATTTTCTTGGGATATTGGCTTATCTATGAATTTTCTAATGCTTTGTTTATTGTAAATTGCAGAAATTATTTATATGATACTCTTTCAATAATTCCGCTTTTCTCTATTTTATTCCAACGTTTGAATACAATTATTTCCGCATCAGTTCCATAGCCGCTGTACTCAGACACCATGAGATATTTCTCATCAGCGATAATTCCATAACATCTGTCGCTGTCCTTTTTATGAAGCTGATTCCCTAAATAAATCCTGTTATCATCCCAAAACTTTACGGTCTGGCCGTTTGGAAGGGTATATTCAATGTTCGCAAAGGAACCTTTCAGCGCATTCAGCTCTGTTACTTCTTCCATATCTGGAATCTGCAGCGTATTGAAGGCCGCAATCAGCTTTTCTTTTAATTCGCTTAACGCTGTTTTCCCTTTTTTACAGCACTGTGCAACAAGGCATTCCGCCCCAAAAGGCTGCCCTTCTGTTGCTGCACATCCGTTACAAGTGCTGCATAATTCACAGTTCGTACAATCAATTCCGCAGATAGATTTCATTCTGTTTTCCTCCTCAAATTCTCTTTTTTACATCTTCCTTATGGGAAAAAATATATACCCTTTCCCGGTCTTTGGACAGGTAAAATCATGGACGGCGCCAGCCAGAGCAATACCTTTGTCCTTCAGATATTGGATTACTTCTGAAAAGGTATTATCATTTTCACGTTCCATATAAATATACTCATAGCCGGGTATCACCCATTTTGTCCAGCCATCGGGAGCCTCTGCATCCTCATTACACTCCACCCCTGCAAGGTAAAGTCCTTTCTGAAAGCCTTCCCATGGCTGGAAGGAACGGGAAAAGTCAGACATTGCGCCCCATATTCCGCTGATGTTCCCATCTTCCTCTTTCTTTGCCAGATGCGCGATTTCTCCAAAATGGGAATTCGCCTCATCCCATAACTTCTGAATAAAGCCGGCTCCGTCCGTTGTCGCCCCTTCTTTTCCGATTACAACAAAGGATTCTTTTTTGCATGTTTCGATTTTCATTGATTTGCTGCTCCCTTTGCTTTATGTTTCATTTCATTTTAAAGGCTCGTTCTTTTTCCCGTTTTGGATATATTTATCATAGCGGCACTGCTCAATGACTGTGTGCCCCAGTAATGTAATTGCCCTTGCCGGACAGGAACTGATGCACCGGTAACACATCGTACAGTGTTTTCCGGCAGCCGCTTTTCCATTTTTCAGGGTAAGGTTGTCTGTCGGGCAGAGCCGGGTACAAAGCCCGCAGCCTGTACAGGCATTACTGATCTTTAATTGATCCGAGTAACTTTTGGTTTTGCTGTAGTACCACAAACGCTGGCAGAGTAATCCGGTGATTTGGCTATAAAGATGCAGGCCGTTTTTGGGATACCTGCCTTTCCTGATTTCCTCTGCACATTTCTCAATCTTTCTGTCTGCTTTCCGGATGATTTCCCGGTTCTCCTGAAAGGATTTTTTCAGCAGCTTTACATCGCAGACAGAATCAGGCATACGGATATGGAAACCGCCAACAATTTCTGCACCATACTTTTTGAGCAGCCGTGCCGAGCAGCCTGCGCCGTCTCCGCTGAACAATCCCATAGTGGCAACGCAGAGTATTTTTTTACCCTTCCAAAGATCCGGATGGCTTTTGATAAAATCTTTTACCATGACGGGAACGTTTGAAAACTGAACAGGATATGCAAAAACAATAAAGTCATGCTGTGATAATAAATGTACCGCGTCTTTCTGCTCCATCGGAACTGCCTGCGCAGTTTTATCCAGTAAAAAAAGCAGCTTTTTGATACAATGTTCTGTGTTTCCCGTACCGCTTAAATAGATACCTGTCATATCTTTTCCCTTTCAAAATTGGAGTAATGACCACGTCCCTGCACCATGGTTTCTGATTTTATCCTCTTCTGTCAATTTTACTGCCATTGACCGATTTTGGGAAGGGCCGAAAACAAATGTCTTCTCAAAACCGGTCAATGGAGCAATAATAAAATTAAGTTCATTCTTTTTTAAGATGTTTAAGAGGCTTTTTAGAGACTACTCTGATAGAATGGACAAAAATCCGCAGAAATACTGGATAAACTGTGGATTGAATTTTATATGAGAGGAGGGCAACATGAAAAAGAAAACAGGAAAAATGATCTTATTGGCAGGGGTGCTGTGCATCCTGAGCCTTGCGGTATGTGCCTGTGGAAAGACGGAGGAAGCATCAGATACCCAGGAACCACAGGTGGTTCAGGGCGAGCCGATCCCGGAGGATGATACAGAGGACGATGCTTCTGCTCCGGAACCGGAAGCGGATGCAGAAGGAACCGACACCGGGAATGAACCGGAGTCACCGGAATCATCACCGGAACCGCAATCCGGTGAAAGCGGCAGCCAGGGAACAGACAGCACACAGAAAGAACAGCCGGAAGCACAAAGTCAAAGTACGTCTGGCACATCTGCAGAATGGGTGGACAGTACTCCCAGTCTGGAAGGGGATATCAAAGAGCTGAAGGATGGGCAGCTTACCGTGGTAGAGGCCATTACAGAAAAGTCAGATAATGGAGGTGATATCGTAGTGTCTCCTGGCAGCGGGGATGATTCTGAGTTTAACAAGATTGCGGTTACATACGATGAAAATACCCTGTTTGCTATATAAACGATCTATGATGGAGGGGCCAGATTTGAAATGTCAGAGGCAACAGCGGCAGACCTGGCATCCGGCCAGTTCATTCAGGTATGGGGAAGTTCTTCCGGCAGCGGACTGAAAGCACCCCAGATTTGTATTGTAAAAGTGGCCTGAACCTTTGCCTGTCCTCTTATGATAAGGAGAAAACCCTTGTCAGGAGAGGGCAGTTTTTCTTAAATAAAACCTTTATTTCCTGCATTTCTTTGATAAATCTGGCATGTCTTAAAAAATTTTGCAAAAAGGTCACCGTTCGTCTTCTGATTGCGTGTCATAAGTATAACAGCATCCAACCAAAGGATATCCGGAAAGATTTTCGGGCACGGATGTAGTTCGCAGGGACATACAGCGGTTCAGATTCCGGCACCCGAAGGCGCCCATTAGGAGCTTGCAGGCACACTGGTATCCCAGCAGGAGGACAGGGAGGCGGTGCGGGAGTTCCTCCAGATGCCCCCAAAGCAGAGGGCCGTGATGGTACAAATACAGGCTTTGGGGCACGCTGTTATTGGCAGGAGCTTTGTGTCTTACAGGCTGCGGCAGCACGGAGTCGAATGCAGATGTTATGGCGGCGGATGTACAGCAGTCGGCCTTGCCGGAGGATTCCACAGATTCTGGCTCCGGTGGGGATTCCGGCATTACCCCGCAGGAAAGCGGCCAGAGTTTTGTACTGCCGCCGTTATCCACAGAGGCGCAGACCATAGATTATAAGGGGAATGTGCATGTAGACTGGCTTACGGCGTCTTTGGATGCCATTTATTTATTGAGCAGGGATCAGGACGGGGGCTCCGGAATCCTGAAGATGAGGCCAGGGGAAGTTGATGGGGAAGCCCTGCAGGTGACGGCGCCGGATGGGATGACTTTTTCCGTCATGACCACGGATGAACAGGGGAACCTGTATGTGGTGGCGGAGGACAGGGATATTGAGGTAGTGATGAGGGATGATGAGTTTGCCTGTCCTACAGAACACTGTGAAGTATGGAGAATCAGCCCGTCCGGTGAGGTGACGGCAAAACTGGACATTTCCGAATATATAAGGAAGGAGGTTTTCTCCCCCCGTATGATTGCAGTGGCAGGGAACGGGGATATCTACCTTTCTACGCAGGCCGATGGAACAGCAGTGCTGGCTTTTGATGCGGAAGGGAACTTCCTGAACAAGATCAGTTATGATTACAAGGTCTATACGCTCCGCACCGCCATGGGAAGAGGACGGGACGGAAAGGTTTACGCCGTACTTTGGGGTGATACCACTTCTGTAATCGTCCAACTGGATGGCGGCCGTATTTCAGGGGATACCACTTCTTTTATCCTCAACGGTGATGGCGGCTGCTATGAGTTTGTATGTCCGGGGAGGGATTGTGACCTTGTGATTTTCGGCGGAGATGGAATCCTTGGATATGACCTGGGGAGCGCCGATAGCAAATGGAAGGTTCCCGCAGGTGAACTGCCTTTCAGCACAGAAGGTTTTTATCCGATGGCAGCTCTGGCAGACGGGAGGGTACTGTTTTTGGATAGCAATAAATTCCATTATGTTCCGGCGGCACAGCAGTAGGCAGTATTTTTTTCGCTGCCGGAATATACGAAATCATATCATAATTATGCCAGGAGAGCATGTCAGGAGCCAGTGAAACAGAGGCTTTGACATGCTTAATTGCTGTTTTTTGTAAATCCCACAAAAAGACAGATGCAGGAGCGGATATGGAGCAAAGGAGAAGACAGCCTGTCTGGAAGGCAGAGAGCCGGAGAAAGAGAGAAAAGAGGATTGCCAGACTACAGCGGAGGATCATAGCCTATACAGTCCGGGGAATCGTGGCGGCTGTCCTGGCAGTCATGCTTTTGCTGATGGTCTGCGGCTGTCTGTATATCCGGGATTTTTTTCGCAAAAATAATAGGGATACTGCTCTAAAGGCAGATCCCGTTCGGGAGGCCGTACCCGGTGCGGAAGAAAATAAACAGGACACGGATTTTCCGGAGCAGGAAAAATATACGGTAGTCCTGGATGCCGGACACGGCGGGGAGGATGGAGGAACCGTGGAGCAGACGGCCATGGAGAAGGAGATCAACCTGGCTGTTGTGTTGAAAATGAGAGAACTGCTGGAGAACCAGGGCATCCGTGTGGTTCTTACAAGGGAGCAGGATACCTTTCCAACTATAATGAGAGGAATCAACTGATGTCAGGGGAATACCAGGAAAAGCTGGCCCAGGGGCTGGTGGAGAGGATTATAGAAGGGTTGGAAGAAAAAGCGGGGTAGTGCTGTTCATTTCAGGGCTTCCCAGATTCGGTCAATAGAGCGATAATAAAGGAAACGATCAGAAAGGAAACGATCAGTGAATACATACAAAAAGTCCTGGAAGAAAAAATATATACCGGTTGCGGTGATTTCTCTGCTTATTCTGGCAGCAGTTCTGTATGGGATGCGAAACGGCGGGGAGGATGGCAGAGGCGGAAACATCCTTGTCGGGGCAAGCCCGGATACAAGCGCTTTCCAAATGTATTATTTTGACGGGGAAACGGTTGTGGTCAGGACGCTGTATGACAGCGCTACGGAGAAGGAAGTGATTAAAAAAATCAATGGCATTCCCCTCCAGGCGGCAGAGGAAGATGCCCTCTCCCAGATGGAGCCTCCTTTTTACGGGTTCTGGATCAGCGGTCAGGATGGCTTTGATATTTCCGTGGCGGCCTCCGGTGGTGTCTGGCTTAAGAATGACGGGGCGGTTTATTATGGGGATACGGATTTATCTGTTTTATGGGAACAGATGGAAGGCAAGGATGAGGATATCTGGAATGTCCTGAATTTTCCAAATGCAGGGCGTTTATCGGCATACCATACTATCTTCTTGCTGAAAGCGGATGAACAGACAGCAGAAATCCCGGAGGGTCTGACTATGACGGTGGAGGACATCGGAACAAGCGAGATTACGGTATTGATTGCCAATAACAGCGGAGAAGAGTTCACTTATGGGGAATACTTTTCCCTCCAGAAGCAGATAGACGGCCAGTGGTATACGATACCGGTAAAGGCAGATAACGTGGGATTCCAGGATATCGCCCATATCCTTCCGGACGGGGAGAGCACCAGTGAGACCTATAATCTTGACCTGTACGGCACGCTGGAACCGGGGATATACAGGCTGGTGGTGGAAACACTACTTGCTGAGTTTCTGGTGGGGAACGGAAGGATGACGGGATTTGATGATGATTGACAAATTGTCAGTCATATGTTAGAATGACCTCCATGGAGGGACATTGCCATGCGTGATGTAAAGGAACCAGAGGTCCGTAAAGCCGAGATCATGGATGCTGCCATCCGGTTGTTTACACGGAAAGGATACCTGAATACCACAACGCAGGATATCATTGACGAGGTAAACATATCCCGCGGACTTCTGTATTACCATTTTAAAAATAAAGAGGATATCCTGTACTGCGTCATCGAGCGGTATTCCCAGCCGCTGCTTAAAAGGCTGGAGCATCTGGCCTATGAGGAAGAGAAGGGCGCGGAGGAAAAGCTCCGTTTGTTTATGGAGCATACCCTTGTAAAGGAGCAGGATGTGACCGCAGAAAATTCCGTGCTGCAGGCGGCTGCGGATCTGGACGAGAACCGCTACATGCTGGACCGGTTTTACCACAAGCTCTGCGGCAGCATCGCGGGATATTTTGCCCATATCATAGAGCAGGGGAACCGGGAAGGTGTTTTCCATGTGGCGTCTCCAGGGGAAACCGCTTCTTTTCTGATGACCGGCTATATTTTTGTGTCAAATGATGCCAGGCTCGCCTGCCATAGCAGGGAACAGCTGCAAGGCTATCTGGATGCTTATAAGATACTGCTGGAGAGGGCACTTGGAACAGTAAAGCCGCTTTTTTCTGAGAAGTGAACTGGGGTGTTCAGGGCTTCCTGAATTCCTCAGTAAAATTTTTCAATATGACTGACAAATTGTCAGTTTATAAATAAGAATAAAAGTTATGGGAAGATAGCTGCCTTGCAGAATAGGGTGAGGCAGCCGATTTTACCATTTAGACTGACAAATTGTCGGTAGAAAGGAGTTTTATCATGTTAGAAATCCAACATCTTACTAAGATTTATCCAGGAGGGAAAAAGGCGGTGGACGATCTGTCCTTAAGCGTCAGGGCCGGGGAAATCTGTGGATTTATCGGGGCGAACGGGGCGGGGAAGACTTCAACTATAAAAGCGGTGGTTGGCATTCACGGTTTTGAACAGGGGGAGATCCTGATCCATGGAAAGTCGATCCGGACCCATCCCCTGGAGTGCAAAAGGCAGATGGCCTACATCCCGGACAATCCGGACCTTTATGAGCATCTGACTGGTTACCAGTACATCAATTTTATAGCGGATATCTACAGGGTTTCTTCCGAAGAACGCAGGAAACGGGTGGAGAGGTACGGGGAGCTTTTTGAGATGACCTCCAGCCTGGGAAATGTGATTACCTCCTATTCCCATGGGATGAAGCAGCGGACGGCCATTATCGCGGCTCTGGTCCACGCCCCATCCCTTCTGATTCTGGATGAGCCTTTCGTGGGCCTGGACCCGAAAGGGGCCTTCTGCTTAAAGCAGATTATGCAGGAACTGGTGGAAGCCGGGGGAGCCATCTTCTTTTCCACCCATGTCCTGGAGGTGGCGGAAAAGCTGTGCAGCCGGATCGCGATGGTAAAAGGAGGGAGGCTGGTGGTGGCCGGAGATACGGATAAGGTGAGGGGTGACCATTCCCTGGAGTCGGTTTTTATGGAGGTGCAGAAGCATGAATAGGACATTCCTTTTACTGAAGACACAGGCGGTCAATGATTTCTCCCTGAATGAGATATTTGGCCAGCATGGAGGGAAGCGGGGCCCGGTTTTCATAACGGCTGCCGGGATATTCACACTGCTGTTATTCCTGGGCGGCTATAACGTGCTTACGGCAGCCGCTCTTGTATCCATGGGGCAGCAGGATATGATCCCTGCGTACATGGTGGCGGTATCCAGCTTTATTATCCTGGTGTTTACCCTGCTGCGGTCAAACGGAATCCTTTTTGGCAGCAGGGATTTTGAGATGCTGTGCGTGCTGCCTTTGCAGGCCGGGGAGGTTATCAGCAGCAAGTTTGGGTTCCTGTACCTGATAAACCTGGCTTTCAGCGTACTTTTCATGGTTCCGGCGGGGGTGGTATGGCTGACCGGCACAAGGGGACATGGTGTGCCGTTCTTTTTCTATCTGGTCTCTGTGTTTTTTGTGCCGCTGATCCCCATGTGCGCCGCCTCAGCGGCAGGGTTTGTAATTACGCTCCTGTCCGCCGGTTCACGCAGGAAAAACCTGCTTTCCCTTATTTTCTCTTTTGGCGCCCTGGGTCTTTTACTGGGGGCCGGGATCTACGGGATGTATGGCGGTGTAAAAGAGGGGAGCCTGGGTACAGTCCTTGCGGGGCAGATTGGCAGGCTCTACCCCCTGTCCGCCTGGTTCCGCTATCCGCACAGGCTGTCCGTCCTCTGGAATGTGGTTTTCTGGCTTGTGTCCGTTCTTGCGTTTTGGGTATTTGTGAGGATTACGGCGGTCCATTATACCAGGCTCAATGCCATCCTCCTGCAAAACCATGCTTCGGCGGCAGGGAAAGCGGGCTTCATGAGGCGGTCTTCCTTTGCCGCCATGTACCGAAAGGAGCTTGGCCGTTACTTCGGCTCTTACCTCTATGTCCTGAATACCGGGCTGGGGGTTGTATGCCTTCTTGTGGTCTGCGGCGCAATCTGCGTAATTCCGCCGGAGAAACTGGGGGGATATGCGGGGATAGAAGATGCCGTCTCCTTTTTCGGACAGTATGCGCCCCTCATTGTAGCTGCCATGCTCTCTTTAAGCTGTCCGGCGGCGTCATCAGTATCGCTGGAGGGAAAAAATATCTGGATTCTGCAGAGTGTTCCTTTACCCTTCCGGACATTTTTAAACAGCAAGATCGCTGTGACGCTGTCTCTTCATGCGGTGGGATACCTGACGGCGCTGCCGGTATTTATGCTGAGATTCCAGATGGATGGAGCCCGGCTGGCGGCGCTGATTGTTATTCCGGCAGTATATTCCATCTTTACGGCGGTGCAGGGTATCTGTATCAGCTGCTGTTTCCCAAGGTTTGACTGGGATAATGAGATGGTGGTGATCAAGCAGAGCATGGCGGTCATCCTGTCCGGAGTGACAGGGATGCTGTGTGTCGCGGTCCCGGCCATCCTGCACTGGTTTTTCAGGCTGCCCTTGGGAATGGTACTGTGGGGATGGGCAGGTATTTTATTATGTGTGTCGGGTCTTCTGTATTGGAAAGCCTGTCAGACCAAAATCATTTAATTGGAGGTATGAATCATGAAGAAAAGTCTAATCAAAGACGTTGTGGTGTTTCTCATCCTGCTTGCAGCGGCGGCAGTCCTGTGTTATTTTCTCCCGGAGAAGGTCCCGGTCCACTTTAATGCACAGGGTGAGGCGGACCTGGCCGTGAACAGGTGGTTCCTTATGCTGGCTGTGGTCATTCCCTATTCTGTGTACTGGCAGTTTTTCCGCGGCAATAAGAAAGGGGAGAAATGACATTATACAAGGAACTGTCAAGGAAAATCAAATTTGACATCCTGCGGGGGGATTATCCTCCGGGGAGCCGGCTGCCGTCCCTCCGGGTGCTGGCGGAGCGGGAAAAGTGTAACCAGGCCACGGTGAAACGGGCCATGCAGGTCCTTGGGCAGGAGCATCTGGTTTTTCCGAGACACACGGCAGGGATTTTTGTGACGGATGACCTGCTTCTGATACAAAGACTGCGGCATAAGGAGCAGGCCGATTTAACCAGGAAATTGTATGAAAGGCTTATGCCCCTTGGGTTTAGCAGGGGGGAAATTCTGATGATGATTCAGGAATGTGGTTATGGACGCCCGGTTTAAGGCGCTGTCAAATGAGACACGCAGGGAGATTCTGCTCCTGCTTGCGGAAGGGCCCATGGCAGCAGGGAGACTACAGGAAAGGTTTCCCATTACATTTGCGCCCTTATCCTATCACCTGTCGGTCTTAAAGCACAGCGGGCTTGTAACGGCAAAAAAGGAGGGGCAGTACAGGCTCTATGACCTCAACAGAGAAGCTCTTGAAGGCATGGTTTTATGGCTGTCCGGACTGGTGGAATGTCAACGTGGCGTCATCTATGGGAAAAGGGCAAAAAAAGTCGAGTACATCTCCCGGCATGCTGTTATACTGCTAAGACCAGACCGAAGGCCAGAAAGGAGAACATCATGCCGGATCAGAATCATATCGTTATTCAAGGCTTATGCCAGAACAATCTGAAAAACATTTCCTTAAAGATACCAAAAGAAAAGCTGGTTGTGTTTACCGGGGTCTCCGGTTCCGGAAAATCCAGCATTGTGTTTGACACTATTGCAGCGGAGAGCCAGCGCCAGATGAATGAGACCTACAGCGCTTATGTCCGGGGCAGGCTCCCGAAGTATGAGAAGCCAAAAACGGAAAGGATTGAAAACCTCTCCCCCTCGGTCATCATCGACCAGACCCCCCTTGGAGGCAATGCCCGGTCTACGGTAGGGACCATCAGCGACATGTATTCCGCCCTGCGGCTGCTCTACTCCCGGATTGGGGAACCCTATGTGGGAACGCCCTCCTGCTTTTCCTTCAACAGTCCGGGGGGCATGTGTCCGGAGTGTTCCGGATTGGGGAAGGTGATGACACTGGACATTCTTCCGCTGATTGTGGAAGATAAAAGCTGGAATGAGGGGATGGTGGAGCTGCCCACGTTCCGTGTGGGGAACTGGTACTGGAAGCAGTATACAGACAGCGGCCTGTTTGACCTGGATAAAAAATGGCAGGACTATACCGAAAGGGAACGGAACCTTCTGCTGTACGGTTCGGAGGAACCGGGCGGGAAGCGGGTGTCGAAGCAGGTGGAGGGCATCCACAACATGATGAGCCGGCTGCTGTTAAAAAGGGACAGTTCGGAGCTTGGAGAAACTTCCGCAAGCCGGCTGGCAAAATATGTCCGGGAATCCGATTGTCCCCTCTGCCAGGGGAAACGCCTGAACGGGGCGGCGCTGTCCTGTAAGATTGCCGGGTACGACATCAGCGGGATGTGTGAGATGGAGCTGACAGAACTGAAACGGGTTCTGGGGACAGTCACAGACCCAAAGGGCAGGTCCGTGGCCGAAAGCCTGGTTATGACCCTGACCCGCATGATTGAGATCGGCCTCCCTTACCTTTCCCTGAACCGGGAAGCGGCCACCCTGTCCGGCGGGGAAGCACAGCGCCTGAAGCTGGTGCGCTACATGGGGAGCGCCCTCACGGGCATGCTCTATATTTTCGATGAGCCAAGCACCGGGATGCACCCACGGGATGTACACCGCATGACCAGGCTGCTGCGTGCCCTCCGGGATAAGGGGAATACGGTCCTGGTGGTGGAGCATGATAAGGATGTAATCTCCATTGCGGATGAAGTGATCGATGTGGGGCCGCTGGCAGGAAAAAACGGCGGGGAGGTTCTCTATCAGGGCAGCTATCAGGGGCTCCTTGGCTCCGGCACATTAACCGGGAAGGCCATGGAGATGGAGATACCCTTTAAGGCGGAGCCAAGGAAACCCAAAGGATTCCTGCCTGTCAAACATGCCAGCCTGCACAATCTGAAACAGGTTTCCGTTGATATTCCCCTGCATGTGCTGACTGCGGTGACCGGTGTGGCCGGTTCCGGGAAAAGTTCCCTGATCCGGGACGTGTTTGCCGTGCAGTATCCGGAACAGGTCATCCTGGTGGACCAGTCCCCGGTGACAGCCGCCGGGCGTTCCACCCCGGCCACTTTCCTGGGATTTTTCGATGATATCCGAAAACAGATGGCTAAAGAAAACAACGTGAGCGCCGCCCTGTTTTCCTTTAACAGCAAAGGTGCCTGCCCGGTCTGCAAAGGACGGGGGGCTGTCACCACCGAGTTGGTCTTCATGGACCCGGTGACGACCACCTGCGAGGCATGCGGCGGGAGCCGTTACAGTGACGAGGCGCTTTCCTGTTTATACAAAGGGAAAAATATTGTGGAGATTTTGGATATGAGCGCAGAGGAGGCCGAAGACTTCTTTTCCGGCTGTCCGAAAATCCGCAGGGCACTGCACGCCATGGTGGAGGTGGGGCTTTCCTATCTTTCCCCTGGACAGCCCTTATCCACCCTGTCAGGAGGCGAGCGGCAGCGGGTAAAGCTGGCAAAATACCTGGGACAGAAGGGGAACATCTATGTGCTGGATGAACCTACCACCGGGCTCCACGCTTCCGATGTGAAGACAATTATGAAGCTTTTGGACGGTTTTGTGGAGCAGGGGAACACGGTGGTTGTAATCGAACATAACATGGACGTAGTAAAGCTGGCGGATTACGTGATTGACATGGGGCCGGACGGGGGGACGCTGGGCGGTGAGGTAGTCTTTACCGGGACCCCGCAGGCGCTGGCGGAGCATGGGCAGACCATTACGGCTGATTATCTGAGGAAACGCTGATAAAATCAGCGTTTCCCTAAAGAATCGGAAAACAGCAAAAAAAGTCGAGACAAAAAGTGGGGATCATTATATGATAGTAATTCCAGAAGCAATCGTTCAGGTAGGTCTGCGCGTTCACCGCGCTGACCGTATGAAAACGTTGTGGTTGCGAGCATCCGGCCCATCGCCAAAGGCGATTCTAAATGGCCGGATGCCGTAACAGTTCAGGGCTTTTCTGAACTGTTACACTCCAAGAAGGAGGTGGTTTATTTTGAAAGAACAGACAGCGGCGGTCCAGAGGATGCAGGATTATATCGAAGCCCATCTGGAAGCGGATATCACACTGGCACAACTGTCAGCCGTCTCCCTGTTTTCCCCCTGGCATTCCTACCGGCTGTTTAAGGAGTTTTTGGGGGTGACGCCGGCAGAATATATCCGCAGGCTCCGGCTTTCCCGCTCCGCCATGCGGCTGAAGGAGGGACAGTGCCTTGTGACGGAGGCGGCCTTTGACTGCGGGTTTGGCAGTGTGGACGGGTATGCCCGTGCCTTTTACCGGGAATTCGGCTGCAGACCGGGGGAATATCTGAAGGACCCGGCGCCTATTGCCCTGTTTATCCCATACGGCGTAAAATTCAGAGAACTGAGAGAGGATGTTTTGGATATGGAAATGAAGAATCCGCAGAGCGTATTTGTCCAGGTGATCCGGAAACCGGAGAGAAAAGTCATCATTAAACGGGGGATAAAGGCGGAAGATTATTTTGCGTACTGTGAAGAAGTGAGCTGCGAGGTCTGGGGGATATTAAAAAGCATGGATTCCCTCTGCGGGGAGCCGGTCTGCCTGTGGCTGCCGGATGCCTATAAAAAGCCCGGCACCTCCACCTATGTACAGGGCGTGGAGGCAGAGGCGGACTATGAGGGGGAAATCCCGGAGGGGTTTGATGTCATTTCCCTGCCTGCCGCCGAGTATCTGGCGGTCCAGGGGGAGCCTTTCCGGGAGGAGGATTATTCCCAGGCGATTCTTGCCGTACAGTATGCCATCGACCACTATGACCCGTCTGTGATCGGATACGAGTGGGATCAGGAAAACCCCCGTATTCAGTTGGAGCCCAGAGGGGAGAGGGGATATATCGAGCTTCGGGCAATCAGAAGGCAGCAGGCGTAACGGCGCATACCGTTACCGGAAAAAGGAGGATAAGATGAGCGAAACCATAAAAAAGACAGAAGAGGCCGTCAAAACGACGGGGCTTACCAAAAGCTATCAGGGAAGAACCGTACTGAAAGGTCTGAACCTGTCGGTCAAGGCCGGCACGGTCTTTGGCCTGCTGGGGGCAAACGGCGCCGGAAAGAGTACCGCGATCGAATGCATCCTGGGAACGAAACAGGCCGATGGAGGAACCGCTCTGGTATTGGGGCAGGATGCAAAAAAGGAGCGGCGCACCGTGTTTCAGAAAGTGGGCGTTCAGTTTCAGGAAGGGGATTACCAGCCGGAAATCAGGGTATCCGAGCTTTGCGGGGAAACCGCCTGCCTGTATGAGAGGCCGGCAGACTGGCGGAAGCTGTGTGAACGTTTCGGAATCGGGGATAAGACAGGTCATGCCGTGAAAAGTCTTTCCGGCGGGGAGCGCCAGCGGCTGTTTATTGTCCTGGCGTTGATACCGAACCCGGAGCTTGTGTTCCTGGACGAGCTGACTACCGGGCTGGACGCAAGGGCGCGCCGGACGGTGTGGAAGATCCTTGAGGATTTAAAGGGCGAAGGGCTGACCATTTTCCTCACTTCCCATTTCATGGATGAGGTGGAAGCCCTCTGCGATGAGATCTGTATTCTGAGAAGAGGGGAGGCCGTGTTCTACGGCGCCGTGGAGCAGGCAAAGGTGCAGAGCGGCTGTGAGCGTCTGGAGGATGCCTATCTGAAATTCGCGGACGAGGAGGTTGTGGCATGAGAACATTTTTCAGTCTTTTAAAAACAGAACTGAAGCTGAATATCCGGAATATGAACATGGTGATTTTTGCCGTCATTATGCCGGTTGTGGTACTGGTCATCCTTGGTTTCATTTACCAGACAAAGCCCGCTTTTCCGGGGGCGGAGTACACGTTCCTGGAGCAGTCCATGAGCGCGGTCTGCGCCATCTCCATCTGCGCCGGGGGCCTGATGGGCCTGCCTCTGGTGGTAGCCGGGTACCGGGAACGGAAGATCCTAAAACGGTTCCGGGTGACGCCCATCAGTCCGGTGATGCTGCTGGGGGTGGAATTTACCATCTATGTGCTGTATGCCGCGGTATCCATGGCGCTGGTCTTCCCCATTGGGGCAGTTTTGTGGGGAGTAAGGCTTCCCGGCAGCCCGGCGGCATTCCTTGGAAGCTGGCTCCTTACCCTGGTTTCCACCTTAAGCATCGGGATGATGGTGGGCGGCATTGCGAAAAATGAAAAAATGGCCAGTGTGATCGCCTGCCTGCTGTACTTTCCCATGCTGATTCTTTCCGGGGCCACGCTGCCCTTTGAAGTGATGCCGGAGATGATGCAGAAGGTGGTCGCCCTTTTCCCGCTGACACAGGGGATACAGCTTATGAAAGCGGCTTTTCTGGGGATGTATACGGAATCTGTCCGGGTACCGGCAGCGGTTATGGGAATCGTCACCATTCTGTGT
This sequence comes from Clostridiaceae bacterium, assembly GCA_910575795.1. Lineage (GTDB taxonomy): Bacteria > Bacillota > Clostridia > Lachnospirales > Lachnospiraceae > Otoolea > Otoolea muris. The sequence goes on from CAJTGE010000045.1 coordinate 40,657, forward strand.
GCAGGCGCAGCCGTGAAATTTTTTAAATGGGAGTGAGTTTTTTCAGGCTATCAATTCGTATCGTTCAAATGCGAGGTTTTTTGTGAGAAAATCGGCTATACTTAAAACAGCAGGGGGGAACACGATGGACTGGATAAAACGGTTGAACCAGGCGATTGATTTTATAGAAGAGAACCTGGATGGGGAACTGGATTACGAGGAGGTAGCCGGGATTGCGGGCTGCCCTTCCTATTATTTCCAACAGATGTTTTTATATATGACAGACATGACACTGCGGGAATACATACGGCGGCGCAGGCTGTCTTTGTCCGCCGTGGAACTGCAAAAGGGAAATGGGAACGTAACGGATATTGCCATGAAGTACGGTTATGAATCTCCCACCGCGTTTACCAGGGCTTTTAAGAATTTTCATGGAATCACGCCCTCCGCTGTAAAAACGGAACCGGTATCCTTTCAGGCATATCCGCCCATTTCTTTTTCCATAACAATCCATGGAGGGGCGCCGCTGCAGTTCAGGATAGAGGAAAAAGAAGCGTTCCGCATACTGGGACGGTCCTGTCCCCTGTCGAAAGAACTGACAGAGAATTTTCAAAGGATACCAGCGGTATGGGATGCCGCGCTGGCAGACGGAACACTTGCCGGATTACTCTCCATGGCAGAGGGAAAGCCGGAGGGACTTCTCGGGGTCAGTATCCATCATACGGAAGACTGGAAATATCTGATTGCTGTCCGTTCCGATCAGAAGCCGGGGGAATACGAAGAATATCAGATTCCGGCATGCAAATGGGCGGTTTTTGAAGGGAAGGGAACGAACCGTACCCTTCAGGAACTGGAAAGGCGTGTCATTACCCAGTGGCTCCCTACGTCCGGCTACACCTACGCAGAGATACCGGATATTGAGGTGTATCTCCATGCAGACCCGGAAGACGCGGTCTATGAATACTGGCTTCCTGTACGATAAGAAGGGCATGGAACCGGAAGGAGGATACCGATGGATTGCCAGGAGATGATGAAAGAGCTCAGGTCACAGGCTTCTGAGAAATACAGGGAAAATATGATTCGGATGGGGATACCGGCCGAAAACAGTCTTGGTGTGGCAACGTCCGTAGTAAGGGGCCTTGCAAAGAAAGCCGGGAAATCACAGGAACTGGCCTCTGAACTGTGGAATACAAAATACCACGAGGCAAGGATGCTGGCGGTCTTGTTGATGAACCCGAAGGCGACAGCGGATGCTGAGGCGGAAAGGCTGCTCCTTGATGTGGTTTCCTGGGATTTATGCGACCACCTGTGTAAAAACTTATTTTTGAAGATGAAGAGCAGGGATATTTTTATTGCAAAGTGGATACGGGAACCGCAGTTATATAAAAAAAGAGCGGCATTTGTGCTGATTGCAGCTTCTGTGATACATGACAGGAAGCTGACGGATGAAACCGTGGACAGCTATCTGGAGCTGGTTACGCAGTATGCGGATGATGGACGGGAGCATGTGAAAAAGGCGGTTTCCACTGCTTTGAGGGAAATCGGAAAAAAGAACTTTCATTATAATGAAAAGGCGCTTTTACTGGCGCGTGAGTGGATGGAAGGAGAAAGCAAGGTATTGAGGTGGATTGGAAAGGATGCGGCGAAGGAACTGGAAACCATGGTAAAGGCAGAAGGACGGGGACGTCTGATTTCCGCAAATACCAGGATGGGAAAGGAATCAGGAGGTTCGGGATGAACGGGAAGTTTTTTGCGCTTCCCCAGGAAAGGCAGGAGCAGCTCATAAATGCGGCATATGAAGTGTTTTCCAGGAACAGCTATAAAAATGCGTCCATGTCCAGGCTTGCGGATGCCGGCGGCGTATCCAAATCCCTGCTGTTTCATTATTTCTTAAGTCAAAGCCCCCATAGCAAGCTACAAGGGCTTTGACCCTCGCGGCAGTCGCCAAATGGACATGCCAGCATGTCCGCCTGGCTCGTTGCCTGCGGGAATAAAAAGGAACTGTATCTGTACCTTTGGGAGCATGCAGGCAGGCTTTACCGTGAAAAAGTAAGGAAGGGAGATACGCAGACCACGGATTTGTTTGAGATTGTCTGCCAGAGGGTTCTGGCAGGCTGTGTCTTTATGAGGGAAGCCCCGACCATATACCTGTTTACATTAAGGGCATTTTTTGAGGAAAACCCGGAAATCAGGGAAGGACTTCAGAATCATTATAAGACAGCCTATCTTCACGGGACAGAAGATATACGGGGGCCGGCAGATATGGACCTGTTCCGGCCGGGGATTGATACGCGGCTGCTGTTAGAAGAGATTAACGGTTATCTTCTCAGCTGTTACTGGAAGATGTTTTCAACCGGGGAGCTG
>CAJTGE010000046.1 GCA_910575795.1 Clostridiaceae bacterium
ATTTTATTCAGTTTTCAAGGTGCAGTTTATATTTGTAAATCATCCGTTTTTGTCCGGATGTATCTACCCTTTTTTCATTCTATAACTGTCCGAGTTTTCGGACAGTCTCCCCCCCTGCAAATAAGGAACCAGACGCCCCATGCCAAACAGCCGGCTCGTAAGCACAAGCCCAAACCGGCCGCTCCCCAGCCATACGCCCTGCATAAACTCCGGCCGGAGAATCATCAGCTCACTGTCAATAAAAATATGATCGCGGAATATGCGCAGCCCATAGACAAAAAAGACAAACGCAAGACAGATCCACAGCAGATTCCTGTATTCCCTTAAAAACTGCCTCCATTCCCGCCACACATCGCAGAGCGGCTCTTTTATACCAGATATCATACGGGTTCTCACGCGCCTCCAAAAAATCCCGGCGTGGACAGATACCGTTCCCCGGTATCCGGCAAAAGCGCCACGATCATCTTTCCTTTATGTTCCGGCTGTTTCGCGAGCCGGATCGCCGCCCAGAGCGCCGCGCCGGAGGAAATGCCGGCCAGCACGCCCTCTTTTTTTGCAAGCGTTCGCCCTGCCGCATACGCGTCCTCACTCTCCACAGCGATCACCTCGTCATACACGTCCGTATCGAGAATCTCCGGGACAAAGCCGGCCCCGATCCCCTGAATCTTATGCGCGCCCGCTATCCCTTTACTGAGCGCCGGCGAATCCGCCGGTTCCACGGCCACAACCCTGACCGCCGGCTTTTTGCTCTTTAAATACGAACCTGCGCCGGTGATCGTGCCTCCCGTGCCTACGCCGGCCACAAACATATCCACCCTGCCGTCCGTATCCTCCCATATCTCCGGCCCGGTCGTCGCGCGGTGCGCCGCCGGATTGGCCGGGTTCACAAACTGCCCCGGTATAAAGCTTCCCGGAATCTCCTTAGCCAGCTCATCCGCCTTTTCAATCGCGCCCTTCATGCCCTTTGCGCCCTCAGTCAGCACCAGCTCAGCCCCGTAAGCCTTCATAAGCCGCCTGCGCTCCTCGCTCATCGTCTCCGGCATCACAATGATCACCCTGTATCCTCTGGCCGCCGCCACAGACGCCAGCCCGATCCCGGTATTTCCCGATGTCGGCTCAATAATCACAGAGCCCTTCTTCAAAATCCCTCTCTCCTCAGCGTCGTCCAACATCGCCTTCGCCACCCGGTCCTTTGCGGAACCCCCCGGATTAAAGCCCTCCAGCTTCACCAGAAGCCTGGCCGCAAGCCCTTCTGATCTCTCAATATTCGTGAGCTCCAAAAGCGGCGTCCTGCCAATCAGATCATCGACAGATGTATAAATCATTCCCATATTCCTGCGCTTCCTTTCGTCAAAGATTGTGCTTCAAACGCATTATAACTCGCCTTCCCGGGTTTGTCAAAAGCGCTCTGTTTTCACGCCCGCCAATCACGCAGCCGGAGGCAGACAGCAGACGCCCCCGGATCCAGTCTCCAAACCGGCGCCGGGGGCGTTTCTTTTTAAGCAATTTCTATGTACAGCCTGCTTTCACAAATTATATTACATCGCTTCTCTAATCTTAAACTGCTTCACCAGGTTCTTCAGCATCTGAGCCTGCCCTGACATCTCCTCGCTGGCAGCCGCGCTCTCCTCCGAAGTGGCGGAATTGGTCTGAACCACGCTGGAAATCTGATCGATTCCCTGCGTCACCTGCTCTAAAGACGCCGCCTGTTCCTGCGAGGCTTTGGAAATCTTATGCACCAGTTTGGCCGATTCCTCGGAGGAAAGGACGATGCGCTCCATGGACGCCGCCGTCTCGTTTGCTATGCCGGCCCCTTCCTGTACGGAATGAACCGTCGCCTCAATGAGCGCCGCCGTATTCTTGGAGGCTTCCGCGGACTTGCTGGCTAAATTGCGGACCTCATCCGCCACCACGGCAAAGCCCTTTCCCGCCGAACCGGCGCGGGCCGCCTCGACCGCCGCGTTGAGGGCCAGAATATTGGTCTGGAAGGCAATATCCTCGATCGTCTTGATAATCTTACTGATTTCAGAAGACGAATTGTTAATCTGATCCATGGCGGAAGTCATCTGCTCCATCTGCTTTTTGCCAAGCTCCAGCTCTGATACGGTCGTCAAAGCCTGCTCGCTGGCCAGCTTTGCATTTTCCGCATTGCTCGCCACATGGCTGTGAATCTCACTGATGGTAGCCGCCAGCTCCTCCACGGACGAAGCCTGTTCCATGGTTCCCTGGGAGAGGGCCTGAGCGCCGCTCGCCACCTGCTCGGAACCGCTCGCCACCTGCTCGGCGCTCATGTTCAGATTCCGGAACGTATTATTCAGCGTATGGATCGTGCGCTGGAAGGACTCCTTGATGGGGGCAAAATCACCCGCATACTCCATATTCATCTCCAGGCTGAGATTGCCCTTGTCAAGCTCTGCCAGGCATGACGATATATCCCCGATGTAATCGCGCCACGTCTGCACCGTCTTTGACAGCGCCCGCGTCAGATCGCCGATCTCATCCTCTGCCTCGAATATCTCCACATCCGCTTTCAGATCACCCAGGCTGAGCTTGGTCAGACGCTCAGATGCCTGCTCAATAGGATCCGACATTTTTTTGGCTATCGCTGAAATGATCACAATGCCAAAGACAAACACGGCCAGGCCGGCAACGCTCATAAGGAGTATCGCCAGGTTGCTGGATCGGTTGCAGGCGTTCAGCTCATCCTCGATGATAGGCAGCATATCTTCCTCATAATTTCCTGTTCCGATATACCAGCCATAAGGCTCAAACTTCTGGATAAAGCCCCGTTTCGCTTTGGCCTCGGATTCCCCGGGCTTTGCGAAATAAAAATCAATGAAGCCGCCGCCCGGCTTATCACCGGCGGCAATGGTATCCCGCACAAAATAATTTCCCTTTTCATCCTGCGAATTATAGCGGTTGGTTCCTTCCACCTCGGGCTTAATATGCACCGCATTTGTCCCGTCCGCCATGTCCGCCCAAAAATAGCCGGCGCCGTTGTTATATCTGGCAGTACGCACAATATACTTGGCATTTTCCAAAGCCTCTTCCTCTGTTACCAGTCCGCTCTGATACTTGTCATATTCCGCCTGCAGCACCCCGATCATGCACTCTACCTGGCTCCGGATGATCTGATCCAGTTTTTCCTTCTCGGCTTCAATCGTTTTGCCGTATGCGCTCCTCAGAGACAGATACGACAAAAAGGAAAGCAAAAATACGGCTGCAAAGGTAAGAATACCTATACTTAAAATCAATTTCCCACGCAGCTTCAGCTTCATAAAAAAGTTTCCCCCCTTATTACATATTACCCTTAATCATTTTTCGACAAAAACAGGTGTAGAATAGATGCTGGTTTCATTATAAGCCATAATATTCAAAAAGTCCATGGCGCACAGTCACTTTTGTCATAAATTTCTGACTTGTCAGAAATTTTTCCGGCTGGCCGGAGTATGGGCGTATTGCCCCAGTCAGCGCTCAATTTGTCATATATAAGGAGAAAGGCGTGCACAGGAGAAGCGTCCGACAGCATACGCCAGCCGCTTCCCATGCCCGTCATTTTATTTAAATCGTTTCGTCTCTTTCATCACCGGGCGCAGAAAATAAAATGCCCGAGCCTTGTCTCAAACAGCAGGCTGCAGGGATAGCGGGTCATAAAATCCCTGCGGAACTCGTCTCTGGTCAGCAGCTCCTCACCGGAAATCCGGTATTCGGCATCGGATTTAAACATCTTTCCCAGGTGATGGAAAAACTGTTCCAGAATCTGCACGGAAGCGTGCCTGACCATCTCAGTCTGCTTCAGGGCGGACAGCCCCAGCATCAGGCCGACGTTATGGCGCGCCAGGTGCTCTTCAACTCCCAGGAGAAGCTGTATCTTCCCTCCATGAACAATGTCATAGCACAGACGGTAATAATATCCGTTCCGGATGCTCTTCCCCTTATATTCCGCGTTGACAAGCTCTGCATCTAAATGGAACACATCCCGCATCGCATGGTTCACCGCACGGGATACCACCTCTGTATCCGGCAGCTCCTCATAAACCTTCCTGGTAACTACATTCCCTGTAATCGCCTGATCCTCTGTCATGATATGGCCGGTCAGCCACCCGAGCAGAACGCCCAGATAGCGATGTACCGCCTGCTTCGCGTATTCTGATGTCTCCAGTTCCTTTTTCAGAGAAACCAGTGTGATGTCCCTGAATTGATCGTGTATTCTTTTATGCTTTGCGTATCCCTCATATCCTACGGAACGCATGTACGCTTCTTCCTCCGAAAAATGTGTCATCGTGTAATCTTCTAAAAATTCAATACTTTCCTCACACGCAGTCCGGCAGTTCGGCTTATATTCGACAAGATCCATCAGCCTTTCCACCATATGAAACAGCCGGGCATGCGCCCGGTCCACTACCTCGACGCCTATATTCAGCGTCTCATTCCACAGCAATTTCTTCATGGCCTGCATACCCCTTCCCGTTTTATTTTCTGTTTCCTGTAGGAGACTTAGTCAACAACCCCACTGCAAGCAACGGGGCGTCAAACTTGCAGCGCTGCAGAGCAGCGGGTATTTGACCCTCGCGGCAGTCGCCAAATGCGCATGCAAGCATGCCCGCTTGGCTCGTTGCCCGCGGGAATAAAAATCGCTTTGTCTTTTGTCTATTCATAATATATTCCGGAAAAAGACATGCGTGAACAGGCACAGCCGCCTGACATAATAATCGGGCAGGCCGAAGACGTCCGGCCTGCCCGAAAGAAATTCACTTGTTACCGCTGAGGAACTGCATAGTTTCCATTATTCATGTATCTCAATGGGAAGCCCGTCCGGATCGTGAAAGAAGGTCATCCGTTTCCCGGTAAATTCATCCACCCTCACCGGCTCGCAGGCGATTCCCTTTTCTGCGAGCTGCGCGGCAGCCTCCCCGACATCCTCCACATAAAAGGCAAGGTGGCGCAGCCCCTGGGCCTCCGGATAGGAAGCCCTGGGCGGGCAGCCCTTGATGATGAACAGCTCAATCTCCTGCTCCCCGCATTTCAGATCGATCTTATAATCATCCCGTTCTTCCCTGTAATTTTCCCTTACCACCTCAAAACCCAGAAGATCCACATAAAAATGCTTTGTCTTTTCATAGCTGCTTCCTATAATCGCAATGTGATGTATTTTATTGAAATTCATGAATATCCCTCCATATTTGCAGCCGTTCAGACAATCCTGAACGGTCACCCATATCTGCGTCTGTTCAGATAATCTGAGCCCATGCCTCATACAGCATCCATCAAATCCGGTCGGACGGACTTTTACTCCCAGTTCATCCTCCCATACCGCTTTGTGACAGCCAGAATCTCCTCCTTCAGCTCCTCTGAAAGCTCGCTCCGCGTAAGCCTCCACCTCCAGTTGATCCCCACCGTGGACGGCTTATTGATGCGGCATGTGTTATCATACCCCAGGTAATCCTGCAGCGGAATGATGCACGTCTTCGCATTGCTGCGCATCGCCAGGGCGACAAAGGACTTATAGAGCAGCTTTTCCGGCGTAAAATGGTCGCACAGATAATCCCGGGCCATCTGCCGCTCCTCTTCTGTGATGGATGTAAACCACCCGGCGATTGTCTCATTGTCATGCGTCCCGGTGTAGGCCACGCAGTTTTCCGTATAATTATGCGGCATATAGTCATTGGCCGATCCCGAATCCCTGGCGTCAAAGGCAAACTCCAGGACCTTCATTCCCGGGAATCCGCTTTCCCTTACCAGGCGGCGGACCGAATCCGTCACATAGCCGAGATCCTCTGCGATCACCTCATGCCAGCCCAGCCGCTGCTCCACGGCGCGAAACAGCTCCATCCCGGGCCCCGGCTCCCAATGCCCCTCCTTTGCCGATTCCGCGCCGCAGGGGATGGAATAATATTCGTCAAAGCCGCGGAAATGATCGATCCGCACCACATCGTACAGCTTAAAGCAGTATTCCAGCCGCGAAATCCACCACGCATAACCGGTCGCGCGGTGGTAATCCCAGCGGTACAGGGGATTTCCCCAGAGCTGGCCGTCCGCGGAAAAGCCGTCCGGCGGGCAGCCCGCCACGGCGCAGGGCATATTATGTTCATCAAGCTGAAACAGCTCCGGATGCGCCCAGGCGTCCGCGCTGTCCATTGCCACATAAATGGGAATGTCGCCGATCAACTGAATCCCTTTCCCATTGGCATATGCCTTTAACGCATACCATTGTTCAAAAAATTTGAACTGCATATATTTTTGGAATTCGATATCAAAGTACAATTCCTTCCGGTAATAGTCCAGCGCAAAGCCCCAGCGCAGGCGGATATCCTCCGCCCACTCTGTCCAGCAGACGCCGCCGAAGCGCTCCTTGACCGCCATGAACAGGGCATAATCTGAAAGCCACCAGTCATTTTCCTCTGCAAAACGCAGATACGACGGATTCTCCGTAACCCGGCTGCGCTCATAGGCCACGCGGAGCAGGGGGTAGCGCTTCCTGTAAAGCGTCTCATAATCTATATCATCTGCCCTGCTCCCGAAATCCGCGCCCCCGCATTCCTCTTCTGTCAGGACTCCCTCTGAAACCAGCGCCTCCAGGCTGATAAAATAGGGATTCCCGGCAAAGGTGGAAAACGACTGGTACGGGGAATCGCCGTAGCTGGTCGGGCCAAGCGGCAGGATCTGCCAGTAGGTCTGCCCCGCCTCCTTTAGCCAGTCAATAAAATCATACGCACTCTGCGAAAAACAGCCGATGCCATACCTCGACGGCAGGCTGGTAATGGGAAGCAAAATACCCGCAGCCCGTTTCATGTCTCATTCCTCCTCTTATCTCAATCATAATGCCAAAGCAATCTATGTTTATGCAACACAATGCGCGCTCAATCTTTATTTGCATTCTGTTGCGTTATTTTTACGCAACACAACTATACATCCTCCACAAATAAAATACAACACCATTTTGCCTGTCCTCTGTATTTTCTACACATTGCATAAAATTTTCACTGCTGCTTTGTGCAAGTATTCCACTATTTCCATAAATACGTATCCTTTCCTTTTCTAATAAGACCCGTATCCGTATTGAGTCAACACCCCCGCTGCAAGCAACGGGGCGTCAAACTTGCAGCGCTGCAGAGCAGCGGGGTATTTGACACTCGCGGCAGCCGCCAAATGTGCATGCAGGCATGCCCGCTTGGCTCGTTGCTCGCGGGAATAATCTCCTCCTGTGCAAAAATCTGTCCGATATCTGCTCCGGCAGAAGACGGATTCCGGCAGCCTTCCCACATTTCCCTTTAACATAGGCCGCAGTTTACCATAAGAAACGCCCGCAAATTGACATTTTCCCGGTTATTACTTATAATAATAGCCAACCACAACATTTTCAGCAATTTTCGGAAAAAGGAGTGCAATTTATGGCGGTTACAATCCGGGATGTCGCCGCGCTGGCCGGCGTATCCCCTTCCACGGTCTCCAGAACCTGCAAGGATCACCCTTCTATCAGCAGAGAAACCAAAGAAAAAGTGCGCCAGGCCATGGCCCAACTGGGCTATGAGCCTAACGTCCACCCCGCCGCCCCGGCCGGGCAGACGCCGCAGCTTATCAGCATTATCCTTCCCCCCTCGTCCAGGGATGTCTATGAAAATTCCTTCTATCTGGAGGCTGTCCGGGGCGTGAGCCAGTTCTGCAACGGGCGCGGCTACACCAGCGCCGTTGTCACGGGACAGGACGACGAGGAACTTTTGGGGGCTATCCGCACCCTATCAAAGGATGAACGCATGGGCGGCTTTATCGTCCTCTACTCCAGGCAGGACGACGCCGTGATTGATTATCTCTATAATGAGGGACTCCTCTATGTCCTGATCGGAAAGGCCAGACAGTTTGTAAACCAGACCATTTATATTGACAATGACAACCTCCTGGCCGGACAGGAGGCTACGGAATATCTCTTTTCACTCGGACACCGCCGGATTGCTTTTGTGGGGAGCGAATCGAATATGTATTTTTCCGCCGAACGCAGGGCAGGCTACCGTCTGGCTTTAAGCAGGCATGGTATCAGGCAGAATCCTGCCTACTGCCTGGAAATCGCCGGTCCCTCCAGAGAAAGCGCGCAGGCTTTCCAGGCTTTGCTCGGGCAGGACGAGCCTCCCACCGCCGTGGTCGCCAGCGACGATATTCTGGCCGTCGCCCTGGAACAGGCGTGCGCCAGGAGAGGGCTCTCCATACCGGATGATCTGTCCATTGTATCCTTTAATAACTCCCTTTTTGCCCGCATCACCTCCCCGCAGCTTACTTCCATTGACATAAATTCCCTGCAGTTGGGCATAGAGGCCGCCTCCCAGCTCATTAATCACATAGAAAACCCGAATCTGCTGGCCACCAAAATTATCGTCCCCCACTCGCTCATTGTGCGGGAGAGCTGCAAAAAACTATAGAGGCAGATATGAGGGCTGCCACAGAAGCCAAGCCATATGCAGGCCGGCAGTTGCCAGACAGCCTGAAATCTTTTCAAAAGGAGTTTTATACGTTATGTTATGGTTAGAGGAACTGATTGAAGCGTACGCAGACGAATACCGGAGCGAGAGCAAAAAGCGCAGGAAAAATGCCCGGCGCCCCGGCGATTACAAAAACCGGCTTTCCAGGCTTTATACAGCCCTAAAGCGCTCAAAGGAGCATCAGATGACCACCCGGCATCTCGAGGACTACCACCGCCAGGTAAAAAATCTGTCCTATTTCGCCTTCCGCTCCCAGGACGCGGCAGTCATCGGGCAGATCTGCGGACAGATCCTTCCGGAGCTCGCGCGCCTTGACCTGGCTCTGTTTCTGCCCGGACAGAGAGAGCATCTCAGCCGCGATTTCCTGGATTATATGAAAACCGAGCAGTCCGGCGAAATCTGCTCCAGGCCGTTAATCGAACTGTATCAGGCGTATAGGCATTATGTAATCCAGTATAAGATCATGGATCTCGTCCCCTCCCGCCCGGAGATGGAATTCCCGGAGACCATGGCCATGAACCGCCGCTTCATCCTTCATGTGGGCCCCACAAACAGCGGGAAAACCTTCCACGCCCTTGAACGGCTGAAAGAAGCCTCCTGCGGCGTCTACTTAGGGCCCCTGCGGCTCCTGGCCTTAGAGGTGTATGAGCGGATGCTGGAATTTCATGTCCCCTGCACCATGCTGACCGGGCAGGAATGCATCGCCTCCGAACACAGCCGGGTGACTGCCTCTACCATCGAAATGGCGGATTTTACGGCGGACTACGATATTGCGGTCATCGACGAAGCCCAGATGGCCGCGGATCCGGACCGGGGCCACTGTTGGACCAGGGCCCTTCTGGGCATAAAAGCGCGGGAAATCCATGTCTGCATGAGTCCCGCCGCCGAGCCGGTCGTCCGTCATTTAATCAGCCTGTGCGGGGATTCCTCTGAGATCCGCCGTTACGAGCGCAAAACAGAGCTCCTGTGTGAGGATCAGCCCTTTTCCTTTCCGGACGATGTGCGCCCCGGCGACGCCCTGGTGGTATTTTCCAAAAAAGCCGTCCTGGATATAGCCGGACGCCTCGAGGAACACGGAATCCGCGCCAGCGTCATCTACGGAAGCCTCCCGCCGGAGATACGCCGCCGGCAGATGCGCCTCTTCACCAGCCGCAAGACAAATGTGGTGGTGGCCACGGATGCGATCGGCATGGGCTTAAATCTCCCTGTCCGCCGCATTGTGTTCATCCAGACCGAAAAATTCGACGGCAACTGCCAGAGGGGCCTGTCCGTGCCGGAGATCCGGCAGATCTCCGGGCGCGCCGGCCGCTACGGCATCTTTAACACCGGCTACGTCACCGCCATGGGAGCCGATTCCCTGGCCTATATCAAAGAGCGTTTTAACACCCCGGAAGCCCCGATCCGCATCGTCAGCCTCGGCTTCCCCCAGATCCTCTTAAACCTCGAGGAACCGCTGGACGTGCTTTTACAGGTCTGGAAATCTGTTGAGCCGTCGCCGCCATTTGAAAAAATCAACATCGAAGAGCCGCTGGCCCTCTATGCCCAGGCAGAACGCCATAAGGAGGACATCTACGGGTTTGAGGACAAGAGGATACTGTACCGCATGATTACCTGCCCGATAGACGTCAAGGACTGGCAGGTGGTGTCCCAGTGGCTTGACTACTGCAAAAACTATCCCGCCTCCCCCTCCCTGTGCCACCCGGATCGCAATTCCGGCAGCAAAAAGGGGATACAGAAGTTTGAGACGTATTATAAAAAGCTGGATCTGTATTATCAGTTCTCCCATCGGTTTGGGAAAATCATTGATGAGGCGTGGCTTCAGAAGGAGCGGGAAAAGACGGAGGCGGCGATTATGCAGCTTTTGTCAAAAGGGAAAAAGAGTTATATTTCAAGGTGTCAGTATTGCGGGCGGATGCTTCCGGTGGGGTATGGGTATCGGATTTGTGAGCGCTGCAGGGGGCGTTGAAACAGGGGATTATTGGAAACTTTATTTAATGTAAGCTAATATTAAATATTGTTTTGTATTTATTATATGCAAAATATAATTTTAAATATATGGTTAATTTAAATCTGAAACGAGATATTTTGCCATGATATCGGCTATATAAATTGATGGCAAAACGGCCAAAATGGCTTGAAAAGCATTCGTTTCTATTGTTAGTGTGATTATTCGTAAATAGGCCGCCAGGAACAGGCCATATATCCAACGGAACCGCGCTCTCGCTCAGTGAAAAGCGCGGCGGACACTAAGCTCGAAAAGACCTCGCTAAGTGCCGGCGGTTTTCAATGGGTTCCTTATGGATATATGGCCTGTTCCTGGCTACGTGACTGGCGGGCCATATGATGTTATGGCTATAGTCGTACTAAATGTTACCAATTGTAGGCATAGAGGGCTGTGGCAAACATATGAGGGCTGTAAAATTTACGATATGACTTGGCCCTACGTTTCATTGGGGATTAGATTATACGCCTACTCTCTCCCATAATCAGGATATCCGTTACCCTGAAGATCCATGGCCAGATGGCGCATGCGCTCTTTATCCGTATCCTTTTTTAACTTCTGTCCTGCGCCGCATTCATAGCAGCCGTGAGGTATCGTTTTAATCTCTTCCTGATCTTTTGCTTTTCTCATCCAGTCGCTTCCTCCTTTCGCGTTCCTTCCCGAATAGTGTCTCCGTATATACAGGAGTTCATAATAGGAAACGAATGGCTGATAGATTGTCTGTTTTTATCGATTCGGCTCAATTGAGAGCAGGATGAAACTATGCGTTCTTCTTTCTGTTGCGTTGAGCTATGGAGCATCTAAATGCCTTGAGCATTGCAGGAGACAGCTCAGGAGAATCTTCATCAAATTGAATTTCCCGCTTTGCCGCCGCCCTGACTTCCTCCAACTGCTCCTGCGTAGGAGTCTGACCATTTTTAATTGTAAAAATTTTGGTCATAGTAAAACCTCCGTTCACTTTCCGTTGCCAATCTTGCAGAGATTAACCGGATATTTTCTTACGCTCGGTAAATACAACGAACAGCAAATTGCCAACCATACCAATTGCAACATAACGGTCTTCCTTCATACTATGCTCAAAATCATACATCTCTATGATATCAAACAAACGTATTAACAAGGCTTTTGGCAGGATGAGGCCAGGTTCCAGGCCCGCTGATAACGTAGCTGTCGCCAGCTCCTGTATCCATAAGGAACCCGTAGAAAACCGCCGGCGCTTAGCGAGGTCTTTTCGAGCTTAGCGTCCGCTGCGCTTTTCTCCGAGCGGAAGCGGGGTTTCTGTTGGATACAGGAGCTGGCGACAGCGGCCTCCCCGCGATAGTCCTAACATGCCAACGCGCCAAATGGGCTGTACAGATGGCATGATTGATTTTTCAGCCACGCCCTAAAAAAGCGCTTCCTCCACCTCAATCCTCGCGCTCACCATCTCCTCCCCGCCGCCCCCGCTCAGACGCTTTGCGCGCAGGTACTGCATCCCATTGCGCAGTCCCGCCGCAATCAAATGAATCACATATATATTGTCAAACCGGTTATAGATCGACTCCCCTCCCAGCCCGGTTAAACACAAAAGCTGCGTATTCGTCTTTCTGGCCATATCCATCAGCGGTATCAGCAGATGGGAGGCGTTTGTCTGGGCAAACGGGTTGTCCATCACCAGAACTTTTCCCTCGTTTTTCTCTGCAAATATATCGCTTTCATCCTTGCGCATGTAGTCAAGGAGGCTTGACAGGATCACGAACGCGGACAGGAAGCCTTCTCCCCCGGAGTTTCTGGAAACCTCGGCCCAGGTGATGGGATATTCGCGGTGCTCCTCGATTTTGAATAAATGGATCTGCACGTTTCCGAGCCCGATCGCTGTGTCGTACAGATTCCTGGTTGTGATGCGGGTTCCGAAATATTCCTGGGCATTTTCTCCCTTTTCAAACAGGGCTACGCCCCTGTGAGTTACCTCGTCCAGAAGATCCTGCATCCTCATGTGGTAGAGTTCGGCGTTGTCCTCCCACGCCGGGATCTGCAGCCTGAGCATTTTTACAGGGCGGCTGCGGACCGTGATCGTTGAATTTTTGTCAATCCGGCCCATATGCCGATGGACCTCATGGACGTATTCCTCCAGAATATCTACCAGACGGTCCCGCTCCTTTTCCACGATGGAAATGTCCACCTCCAGCTTTTCAATCAGGCTGTCATAGGATGCGATCGTGGTGTCAAGCTGTTCCAGCGCCAGGGAAACCTCGCCTGTCAGCTCCAGCATGGATTCCAGGGGCTTCCGGTAAAAATCGTCCTGGAACTCGTCTCTGCGGATCATCCGGTTTAAGGCCGCGGTCAGGCGCTCCCTGCCCTCCTGGAGCGCTTTGAGGAGATGATGGTAATCGCGGATCAGGATTCCTTTAAAATCCCTTAAGCCTTTTGCGGACAGCTCTGCGATGTCTGTGTCCCAGCTTATTTCCTCCCGCGCGGGGAGCGCGTCGTATTCGGCCAGGGCGGTCAGGATCTCGCCAAAGCATGTAAGGCGCTCTGAAAGCGCCGCCCGCTCTGTTTCCTTCTCCCGCTCCAGATACGAGAGCTTCTGTATCCGGGCGTCAAAGTCCTGGCTTTGTATCTCCTCTCTGGGAAGGGCGGCGGACTGGCCGCATTCCCGCTCCATCCGGCTCTGCACATCCTTTATCTCATTTGCCGCGACCGCCGTATGCTTATCCTCCTGTCCCCACAGCGCTTCCTTTTCGCGGATTGTCTTTTCGCGCTCTTTAAGGAGCGCTTCCTGATGGCTCTCCTCCTCACGGCTGTAGCGGATCGCCTCCCACGCGCCGTCGGGAAGGCTGTATTTCTCCTGCAGGCGCTGTAAGGCTTTTTCTGCCTTTAAAAAACGCTCCAGACTCTTTTTACTCTGCCGCTCCAGCTCCCTTTGTTCCATGGAAAAGCCGGCTGTGATTGCCTCAAACCGCGCCTCCATTTCATGAATCCGCTCTTCTGAATCCGCTTTGGGGGATGCGTCGGCGTCTTTATGCCCGGCCGCCTCTGTCTGTACGCCGTTTTCACCTTCGCCTCCCTCTTCCTCCTTAAGCCGCCTGTCTCCTCCCTTTTCCTCTTCCTCCTTAAGCTGCCTGTCTCCTCCCTTTTCCTCTTCCTCCTTAAGCTGCCTGTCTCCTCCCTTTTCCTCTTCCTCCTTAAGCTGCCTGTCTCCTCCCTTTTCCTCTTCCTCCTCAGGCCGTCTGTCGTCCCCTCCTTTTTCCTCTTCCTCCCCCGGCCCGCCGCAGCCCTCGTAGCGGCAGAGGCGCTCTTTTAAGCGTTCGCTCTCCCGGTTCAGCAAATGGGATTCGGAGTCCAGTGTCCTGGCCTCTTCCTTTAAGCGTTCCAGGCGCTCTCCCGACAGTTTTTGCTGTTCCTCCAGACGTCTGCGCTTCTGTCTGAGCGCCTCCAGCGCTTTTTTATCCTCCTCATAGCGGGCAAAGGCGCTGCAAAGACGGTCAAAGTCCTCCATCCTCCTGTTCTGCCGGCTGATGTTCTCGCCGCACAGGCGGATCCCGTTCTCCAGGCGCCCAATCCCGGCCTTTTCCTCTGTCAGCGCGGCGCGCTGCTGTATGAGGGCTTCCCGGAGCCCGGCAAGTGATTCCCGCAGGGTTTCCAGCTCTTTTTCCGTCTCTTTCCACACCTGCTCCGTCACGCTCTGGGCGCGCAGGCGTTCCTGGCGCTCCATATACTCCCGGTGCTCCCTTTTGCGGACGGCGGCCGCCTCCTCCTTTTTCCGGATCTGGCGTTCCTTTTCCTCTGTCAGGCGCTCAACCTCCTCCTCATTCAAGAGGCCCTCGTTAAACAGCACATAAAAGCTGACGCTCTGGCATGGAATGAGAGGGCCCTGTCCCTCCCGCCCCGGCTGTTCAAGCTGCCCTCGCTCGATGATGGGGATCGGGAAGGAGGTGAACATGCCCCCCAGCCCTGTTTTCAGCCCTGCAATCTCCTGCCTGGTCATAATCAGGGCATAGGGGAGGAAGGGATTGTTCTGTATCAGCTCCCGGTTTTTGCTCTCCCCGTACCCGTTTTTCTTAAGCCACTCCATCCCGTAGACCAGATGGATCCCCGCGTCGGCAAATGCCTGTTTCATTTCCTGTGAAAGCTCCGGGCACTCTCCGCTTATCAGGCGCTTAAGCTCTGTCTCCAGCCCGTCCTTCTCCCGTTCCAGGCCGCGCCACAGGGTCTCGATCTCCAAAAGCCGGCGCTCCGACGCCTTCAGAATCCCCTCTCTGTCAAACAGATGCTTTTCCTCCAGATCCAGATACTTCATGATCACGCGCCGCGCGGAGAGCTCCTCTTCATACTGCGCCTTCCTCCTCTCCTGCTCGGAGAGCGCTGCTGTAAGGCGGAGCTGCTCTTCCTTTCTGTCTTCCAGATCGCGTTCCAGCTTCCTCACCAGCTCCCTTGAAGCGTCAAGCTTCTTTTTTAAGTCCGCCCGTTCGCGCGCCGACGCCTGAAGCTCCTTTTCATACTCGCCGCGGCGGATCTCAAGAAGGCCCGGCGGGTATTCGCCCAGCATGTTCCGGGCCAGGCTTTCCCCGTAACGGCCGTTAAATTCCTGCTCCGACGCGTCAAAGCTCTCCACGCGGCTCTCAAGCGCCCCCTGCCCCGACGCGGCCTCAAGGGCTTTTTCCATGAGCCGGGAAAGCCGATCCTGCTCGGATCCGGTCCGCTCTGCGTTCTCTTTTCTCTTATCGCGGTTTTGTGTGAGAAGGCTCTCCGCGCGATCCCATTCCTGCCGGTAATACCGCCGCAGGCGGCGGCCCAGGCTCATCCGCTCCGGCTCCAGATCCGCGTTCCTTCTGGCGCAC
Organism: Clostridiaceae bacterium; assembly: GCA_910575795.1. Taxonomy (GTDB): domain Bacteria; phylum Bacillota; class Clostridia; order Lachnospirales; family Lachnospiraceae; genus Otoolea; species Otoolea muris. The sequence goes on from CAJTGE010000046.1 coordinate 15,294, forward strand.
AGCTCCAAGCGCGAAGCCGCAAAATCGCGCTCGCGCCGCTCCTCCTCGACCGTCTCCTGCTGCCCCGCGCACGACAGGAGGTGAAGCCTGCGCGTGATACGCGCGGCCTCCCGCTCAAGCGCCTCCCGCTCGATCCCGTACATATCCCGGTTTCCCATATGGAACCGCTTTTTATCCTCCAGCTCATGGATCCTGCGCGACAGCTTTTCGTACTGAACGCGCATCATCTCATCACGGATTCCCTGTAATTCCTGCTCAAGCCCTTCGTCCGCGTCCTCAAAACGCTTCCTCTGGCGCTCCATTTCCCGGATAAAGCAGGCGATCCGGTTCTCCTGCGACGAAACCTCCTCCCCGGCCTTCTGGTACGCCAGCGCCCCGGCCCGCACGGTCTGGGCCTCTTCCTCAAACAGGCGGATCGTATCGCGGCGTTTGATCTTCGAGCGGTTGTCCTTATAAAGCCCCGCATACTTGCCCACAAGCTCCTGGAACTCCTTTACGCGGCTTTTGTCCTTATTCAGCTTATTCTCAATGGCGTACAGAAACCATTTCTCCACAAGCCCCTTTTCATCCTTACAGTCGAGAAACAGCTCGGACAGCCCCGATTCCTTGAGATTGATCCGCTTAATGATATTTTCCCATTCCTTATAATGGATCCGGTATTCCAACAGCCTGTCAAAATACTGCCTGGACTGGGCAGGCTGGTTCATATCATAATAATAAAATTTCATCCCGCGATCCTGCTTATAGCTCTCAAAAAGCTGGCGGCAGGCGCCAAAGCCGAGAAGCGCAACCTCTTTTTTCCGCTTTTCCACCACGGGGAGATGGCGCAGATCCTGGATGCAGGGCTCTTGGTATTCGCTGATCAGGGACGTGATCTCCAGCTCCTCATCCGTCTCCCCGCCTGTCTCCTGGCTCCGCCGGATCATCAGGCCCGCCGTCACATATCCAGCGCCGTCGTCCAGCGCCCACTCAACCAGTATAAAGGACGGCTTTGCGGAGGTGAAATAGTCCGCAAACGCGCGATCCTTCATGTCGCGGTAGCGCTTATGGACAAAAGGCGCAAGAAGCATCTGCACCAGCACGCTCTTTCCGCCTCCGTTGCGCAGCGAAAGCAGGGTGCTCTCGCCGCCAAGCTCAAAGCACTCGTCGCTGATACGGATCGAATTGTGGTTATAATTCACATTAATCAGGCGAATTGCTTGTATTTTACTCATCCTCCCGCACCCCCAGCACCTTAAAAATGCGCTTCACATGATTCTGGTTCAGCAGATTCCAATCCATAAAATGATCCAGCTTTCTCGTTGTTTTAATCATCTCATCCTGTTCCACATACTCAATCAGGCCCTGCTTTTGCAGAAACAGCAGGATGCCGTGCAGAAAGCCCTCCTTGGTCGTGCGGGCGCGCGAGCCCTTTTCATCGGACTTAAGGGATTCATACGCCTGATACAGCGCGGCAAAATCAATCCCCGCCCGGGCGGCCTCCTCCTGGCCTTCATACTCCGCCCCCTCTTTTAAACGTGCGGAGATACAGTTCTGCAGCTCTCCCACGCGCATATACTCCCTGGACTTACTGCTGCTGCCCTGCCCGTCAAAAAACTCCGTTAAAAGCGTCAGGATCACAAACTGGGACAGGTAATAATCGCGGTCCACCGCCCCGGAGCGGCAGAGCGCGGCCTTAAGCTGCGCCTTGGAAAACCCGAGGAAATCATTCTCCTCCTTTGGAATCAGGTAGATCACATCCCCATACCGCTCAATATTGCTGCGCGCAATCTCCCCCTGTGACTTGACGAGGTTCTGCACCTCCTCCCGCTCCGCATAAGCCTTATAAAGCGCCGCCTCCTTCTCCTCCCGCAGCTCGTGATGCTCCAGAAGATAGTAAAAAATTTCCTGGCTCAGCCGGATCTCCTCCATCTCGTATGCCATCGCCTCCCCCTCCCTTCTCCATTCATGTATTCCAACCGAAACGTGATTAAAAATGTCCGGGCAGCCATTTCCGGAAAATCCGGGAACATGCCGCCCGATTACCAGAATTCCTCCATATCCACATGTTTCCGGTTACAGAAGCGCCTCAATCCACACATTGGAACAGCGGATCCGCTTCCTCCCGCCCGCCTCATCCTGCGCCCCGTCAAACACGGCGCACTCCTCGTCCTCCATCCGGTAAACCGCAAGCCCCTTAAGCGGTTCAAAACGCGCATTCTTTTCCGTCAGGGATAACAGCATTTCATTTAGCTGAAACTCGTGCGAAGCTTCCTGGATAAACTCGCTCTTTTCCCTGCGAAGCGCCTCCAGATCAATGCGCTGGCTTTTGATAAGCTCCACCATGATCTCCTTAAAAATCTCCACATTCGGGATCAGCCTGCGCCTCTCCTCCCCGCTTAGGGGCCGTTCTGCCAGCTCCTTTAAAGAGCCCCCGCCCTTTTCCATGGCAAAATCAAGAAGACAGGCCAGGCACCCCTCATATTTAAGCCTCTTCTCACGCCGCCGGCGTTCCTGCTCTGCTCTCCAGGCGCCCTCGTCAAAATCAAGCGCCTCCTCTCCGTACTCGTCCGCCTCCCGCCTCCGGCTCATCCGCTGGAAGCGGAACGCCTGGTTCGGATTGTAGCTCTTATCCGGCTCCCGCCCAAACAAGGGGCGCAGAAAATAATCCAGCTCCTCCAGGGACGAGGGCTTTTTTAGCACCTTATCATACAGGGCTGTCCGGAGCGGGAACCGCTTAATGAACGACATCTGCGAGAGCGCCTCCAGTTCCCTTGTATAGAGCGATTTCAAATCAAAATGGCCGCCCAGGATCCGCTGGTGCTCGTCAATAGCCCTGCCTAAATACGTCTCAATCACCCGCAGGTGTCCGAGCTTTTCCACATCCTCCGGGTCTAAGCGCTTCACATTGATATTCTGCTCCTCAAGCTCCTTCACGCGCTTTTTGACCATATCGCGGTAGTCCTGGAACTTCCTCCCCGTATCGCTGATCGTCTCCAGATTTTCCAGAAGAATCTCCTCGTAATCCTTCACCGAATAGTCGAGCGCATTGCGGCGGATCCTCCCCATGGCCTCTTGAATCTTCTGCATCTGAATCCGAAGAAGGTTGAACACATTTTTAATGTCATCCACAGCCTTATCGTAGCTCTGTTTTTCCAGGTGTAACTGAAAGATCATTTCATGGATGGTCAGCTTTAAATTGCTCTCAATTTCCAGCGTAGACAAAAGAAGGCCATATCCGTCGTCCGTCAGATAATAGGAAGTGCGCTTCACCTCCTGATCCAGATACACAACGCGGTTGGCCACATAATGGATATGCATGATCTGATAAGCGTTCCGTTCAAAATCATAGCCGTCAAAATACATGGCCCTGCCCTCATTGGACAAAACCACATTTACTATAAAATCCCCCAGATTCCTGCATTCCTCATACGAAACCGGCTTTCCGAAATGCTGCGCATTCAGGGAATCGATATACGCCCCGATATCGTCCATGGTGCAGTTCTCCTCCTTTAAGGACTGCTCCATGATATACAAAAGAACCGCCATAATCAGGTTCATCTGCTCGTCAAACCGCGCGAACCCGTACTGCTTCCAGGTCGTCTTCTGGATCCCCTGCGCCGTCAGGACCGCAAACAGGCCCACATTCTTCATCCGCCTCGGAAACTGCTTCAGAAACTCATACTGCATGATCCGCCATCCCCTCCAGACTCTTTAAATCCGAAATATTTAAAATCTCCTGCGGAATATACCGCCCGCCGCTAAGGAGCGCCTGCGCCTCCTTACGCGTTTCCTCCGAAAAAAACGAAAAAAAGCGCCCGCTCATCTTCCGGTTCTGCCCCTCCTTCATAAGCGGAAGCGCGGGAACGGCCCTGCCCTTCGAGAGCATAGCCTCATAGGCCGGGACAAACGGCCGGATCTCCCACTGGCCCTCAAACAGCCTTGCCAGATTCTCATAGATCACGATGCCCTCGCAGTCCAGATCCCCAAAATAAAGGATCCGGTTCCCGGCCTCCCTCATATACGGCTCCGCCTGCAGGCTGAACTCCTCAAACGAGCGCCAAATCCCCTTGCCGCCCCCGTAAATCAGGGTTCCCACCTCCACGCCAAAAAGCCGCTTCCCGCCCTCGAGGAGAAAACGGCGCATACTGTAAAACGGATCCTTGTTTTCCAGAATCAGAAGATTCTGCGGCACAGCCCTCGTGTGGGCATAGTACGCCAGCGGCTCCGTGGTCGGATACAGGTTCAGAAACGAAAGATTCAGGCCGCACCGCTTAAGCACCGCCGGCCCCTGCTCCCTTGACAGAAACTTCTCGCGCGCCCAGATCTCAAAGCTCCTCTCATTCATCGATTCCTGCGTCTGCAAAAGCTCCCGGCGATGCAGCAGAAAATCGCTGAGAAGCAGCACATATTCCCGGTCCCGCCTGTATGCGGCCGGGTGCTTCAGATAATAATCCACGTCGATCAGCGGCGACAGCTTATAAAGCAGCTCCTCCCTCCGATCGCCGTCATCCTCCTCCGGATCCGCCAGCCAATATTCCCGGTACAGGGCCGGCTTCTTTCCGTTCAGGCCCGACGCCTTTACCGGCTTCGCCTCCCCGGCCTCAAGAAGCCCCAGAATGGTCTGGTACTGGGCGCTGTAGGGAGCGCCGGCGGCGGCGTGGAGGGATAAAAGAGCTTCTAATGAGATGCGTTTCATATGAGCGGCCTTTCATGAGACGGGGTGTCCTGCTGTCTTGTGTCCGTATACTTTTCGATAAAAAACAAAATATTAGCATACGCAAATATATCCATATTCCGGAGCCTGTAACGCAAATAATATAATGCCTTGCAAAAACTATCCGGAAAATCACTTTCTTCTGAATCTATTTCATGATAAGTAACCGGAAGAATCAGCCGGCTCTCCGGCTCCTCTAATCCATCGCTGATTCTGTATTGTCCGATAATATTCAGGCCAACATACACAGCCAAATACTCATTGGCCATTAACAGCCTGTGAGGCAAATGCGGTATAAAACGATTTACTTTCAGCACTCTGCTTTTTAAAACAGCATACATCATACATGATGCAATCTTATGTCTGTCAAGCGCCTGCCCGGCTTTTCCATGTAGTTACGTTTTATCTCATCACGTCTTCTCTGATAAAACTTAAAAATCCTGTTTCCTGACAGCTTTCTCTTTGTTTTTTCCTAAAATAATACCTGCATTCTGTCGCTATTTAGTATAACATAAATTACAGTAACATGGAAGCAAAAATCCCGGGGCTTTTAAGCCAGAGTTACTATTCACAAGATATTTCTTAACAGCTCCCTGCGCTGCATGTGAACTATAGTCAATATATGACGAAACTACATGGAGTCGCCAAATGGGCAGGCCGGCATGCTCACTTGGCTCATTGCTCGCGTGAATAAAAAGCTGAACCGCCAAAGAATCTTTCCGGGACGGATGTCCGAATATCCGTCCCGCATCTTGAATATACATAGACCAGAACACAATAAAAAGGAGTCAACCATGGGAAAATCAAGCTACCGGATCCTCATCCGCGCTCTTTTTACCTCCTACATCCTCACCGCCCTGTTTCTCGTTCTGCTGGCATTCGGGCTGTACCGGTTCCATCTAACCGAGCCGCAGGTCGAGATCGGAATCAACGTAATCTACGTTCTCTCCTGCTTCATCTCCGGCATTGTCGCCGGAAAGCTGTCGCGCTTTAAGCGCTTCCTCTGGGGTTTCGCGGCCGGGGCATGTTATTTCCTTATCCTCCTCGGAACCTCGTTCCTGATCAAAAAGCAGATCGGAACCAGCCCAAGAGAGCTCATCCTCATCTTTGCCATGTGCGCAGGCAGCGGAACCATCGGCGGAATGATAAGCTAAGGAACGATTTACAGACAATTTTGTGACAGTTTCTGGCTCATTACAATCCAAATACCTCCGCCCCTGCCCTCTCCCGTTATGCAGCTCACTCCCGCGGCGGGCTGCATAAGGGCGGCCTGCTGACGCTGCCAAAATCCAGGCGCTGCCAAACCGAACTGCTCCATTCTGCCCTTATATATGAAAAGAACCAAATTCCCCCTTAAACCCGCACTCCCTGATTTTCTGCTGATAACCCGGCAGCTTATCCTTATCATAATCATACAGGTACCAAACTGCCTGATCCGGCAAACGTCTGCAAATCTCTTTCACATAAAACAGATCCATATCTCCGAATGAAAAACCAATAGAATATACAGCGTCAATACCATTCCCCACTCTCTGAAAAAAGCCCTGATGCGCCTTAAATGCGCGCCTCGTGTCCTTTCTTAAAAGCGAATCTAAAGCAGAAAGCGCATCCTCCGCCCCAATATACTGTCCCATATACTCATCCGTATAATCCTCATTCCTGCCATGTCCAAAAAATATCTCCTGTCCCTGCTTCCCATGTATATGGCAAATCCGCCCCGGATCCACCCCATACGCCCGCTCAAGCGTCTCCGTATAATTAAACGTCAGAAAAAGATCCTCTTCATCAATGAATCCCTTAAAATCCCTCTTTGGCTTCACCTTGTCCACCTGAATCCGGTCTATCCACTTCGAGAAAAATTTTTTGATGTCTGGCACAATGATTTGGAGAGCCAGCCCCAAATCTTCATTGTTATAAGCCGTCTTCCAGTCATCCAAATCCCCATCCTCATCAAGGATTTCCGGCAGAAAATCAAATACCTCCGCATAGTCAAGCCTCCCCAGGGACGCCTCCAGATCGCTCCAGCGCGCGCCCTCCGGTTCCGCGGCAGAAATCAGGCCCACAAGAAACGCGGCCGCCTCCTCTATGTCAAATATTAAATCTCCCTTTGGCCCTGTCATCACCTCCGGAAGATCAGGCATAACCTCACACGCTTCCTTGTCTACGTTGTATTCCTCACACAAAAATTCCCGAAAATCCTCATATGAAGTACAAAGCCCATGCGCCCGGTCAAACCCATTTCCAATCACAAACAGATGCTTCATCCCACTCCTCCCGCTGCCCTGCAGCCTCTATTCCCCCTCCGGCGCGCTCTCCTTCTCCTCCTCCGGGGACTCCAGAATGTACACATGAATCTTGTCAATCCGGTTCTTCTCCACATGCTCGACCACCAGGCGGACATTTCCGATCGTCACATCCTCCCCCTCTTCCGGCAGATGATCCAGATATCCGATCACCAGCCCGCCGATGGAATCATAATCCTCAGACTCCAGCGAAAGCCCCAGGCGATCGTTTAAGTCGTCCAGCTTCATCGAGCCCTCTACCACATACTCGCATTCGCCAAGCTCCCTCACCAGCTCCTCCTCGTCGCCGTCGTACTCATCCCGGATTTCGCCCACGATCTCCTCCAGCATATCCTCCAGCGTAATAAGCCCTGCCGTCGCGCCGTATTCATCCAGCACAATCACGATATTCACATCCGTCTTGCGCATCTCCAGCATCAGCTCAGACACCTTTTTAAACTCATACGTATACAGCGGCTGGCGCAGGAACTTCCGCACCGAAAAGTCCTCCACATCGCCGCCCAGAAAGATATCCTTAATATTAATCACGCCAATCACATTATCCGTCGTCTCCTCAAAGACCGGAAAACGCGTGTATTTCTCCTCGCGGAACTGATCCATCAGCTCCGGATAAGCGGCGTTTACATCCACAAAGCTCATATCAATACGCGGAACCATGATATCCTTCGCAACCGAATCGCCGAAATCAAACACATTATTGATCATCTTCTTCTCTTCCGATTCGATCACGCCCTCCTCATGGCTGACCTCCACAATTGTGCGCAGCTCATCCTCTGTGATCGCCTCCGCCTTTTTATTCGGATCCACGCGCAGAAGCCGCAGGACCATAAAAGAGAGCTGGTTGACCACCGCAATCACCGGAGTGAGAACCACCATGAGCACATATATATACCTCGCAAAGCGAAGCGCAATCGTTTCCGCGGAAATCGTAGAGATCGTTTTGGGCGTAATCTCGCCAAAAACCAGAATCAGCAGAGTCAGTACGCCGGTCGCCAGTCCCACCGCCTCATTGCCCCACAGCTTCGTGGCCAGCATGGTAGAGAGAGAAGAGGCATACAGATTTACGATATTATTGCCAATCAGAATCGCACTGAGCATCTTACTCGGGTTGCCGATCACCTTCAGGACGAACAAAGCCCTGTCGTCCCCGGCATCCGCCAGAGTCCGCATGCGGATCTTATTCACCGTCGTAAGCGCTGTCTCAGACGAAGAGAAAAAGCCGGACAATGCTAATAAGAAAAGTAAAATCAATAATTGTATCGAGTCGCCTGAATCCAAAAAAAATCAACCCCCATTTTATTAAGATTATAGATAATGATTCGATTCTACAATATTTAGGCTTTTCTGTCAACAGATTGTACGGTTTAGATGCTGCTAATTCCATCATATAAACTCTTTGGATAGATCTGCACAAATAACTCCGGCGGGGGAAAGTCGTGAATGGGCCGCCGGGAGCGGGATTCCGTTGGATATAGAACCTGCCGCTGGCGGCCCTTTCACAATCCCCTCTCCGCTTGCGAAATCCCCTTTCTCGATATATAATGGTAAAAAACCAACGCCCACCAAACTTCACACCAAAACAGGAGAACACAAACATGAACGCATCCATTTCCATCGACATCGGCGGCTCCACAACCAAAGCCGTCGGCTTTACACAATCAGGCGATCTTCTCGGCACGCTCCAAATCCGCGCAGGCGATCCGCGAACCAGCGCATTCGGCGCGCTGGGCCGTTTTATGCACGAACACAGCCTTTCCCCCGCAGATCTCACAGACATCACCCTCACCGGCCTGGGTTCCAGCTTCTTTAGCGGCGATCTTCTTGGCATCCCCACCTTCCGCGCCCTGGAGCTTGACGCCATCGGACAGGGCGGCTTACGTCTGGCGGGCCTGAAAGAGGCGCTTGTTGTCAGTATGGGAACCGGAACCGCCTTTGTAAGAGCCGGTGAACGCGGCTGTGTGCATCTCGGGGGCAGCGGCATCGGCGGGGGAACCTTATCCGGCCTGGCCTCCCGTTTTCTTCACCAAACCGAGATCCCGGCCCTGGCCGAAATGGCCGGCCGCGGCGATCGCGCTATGGCGGATCTGCGCATCAGCGATCTCCTGGACGCCGAGATCCCGGCGCTTAATTCGGAGCTGACCGCCGCCAATTTCGGGAAAATCAAAAGCAACGCCTCGGATGAGGACATGGCTGCTGCTCTCTTTAATATGATCTATGAAAATATCGGCGTGATGGCTGTCTTTGCCCTCGCCGGCGACGCGGTCCGCGATGTGGTGCTCACCGGCTCTCTGGCCTGTCTCTCGCCTGCCAGGACTACCTTTGACGTGTTTAACCGCATGCAGGATATCTTCCATGTAAACTTCATCATTCCGCCGCACGCCGCCTTTGCGACTGCCGTCGGCGCGTGGAGCGCGACAGACAGAAAACATCCTACCAAACAAAATCACACGCATGGTTTATAAAAATCCTGAACTGGCTGCCGGGAACGGGAGAAACAGCTTTAATTCGATCAGGCAAACAAGCTTTACCTTCTTAATCGTGAATAGAATTATATTACAACACAAAAACCGATGTATCAACACAAACAGAGCGTATGTTGGTGTTGACAACTTATTTTTTGTGTGTTGTGCTGCGTTTATAACACATTTCAAAGAAAGGAGGTTATGGATATGACACAAAAAGAAGATAATATACGACGAATTACAGAGTTTAACGTTCTTTTTTTAATGTTAAATAAAAAAGAGCAGGATACTGTGCTTATATATATGAATGAGCCATAACACTCTGTAGAAATGAAAAAGCGGGAAACGAAATGAAAAATAAAATCCTGCCAATCCTACTATGTCTATGTCCGATTTCCCGCTTAACATCCATATCTGTTCTGGCTTAGGATCGGGGAACCGAACGTATCGAAGTGGGAAAACGCATCTCCTTGAGGGCAAAAGGAGGCTATCCTTATACGTGGACCATTGAAGATAACAGCATCGTAAATTCTGAAATCCGCGGTACATATGGCTAGTACATCGTTGTATTAATTCGCAAGTAAAAAAGCGCTTGATATTTGTATCAGTGCAAGGCGGAGGAAGGAGGCGATGCTTGGAAAACGATTGTCCGGCAGATGGACTCCCGACGGGCATTATGTAGATGATAATGGTATCTGGATACCGGATTATTAAATCCTGAGACAATCTCGTAAACCATATTTGCATCCATACCCCGGCCTTCGCATACTGGGCTATGGATGCAAATATGGCTCAAAGCGCTTTCATTTTCATTCTTTTTTCTTCCCCTTGCGCCTCTTCCCAAACAATCCCGATACGCACAGCAAAACCGCCCCTGTAAAAATACAGACATCGGCCACATTCAGAACCACCTTTTTCAGCCATCCCGCCTGAACGCTGAAATAATCCACCACATACCCGCGCTTCACGCGGTCATAAAGATTGCTCAGCCCACCGGCCGTGATCAGGGAAAGGGCCAGCCGATCCAGAAAGCGGCTCTGCCTCGTAAGCGTCCAGGCAAGCATCCCCGCCGACGCCGATGTGGAAATGAGCGGGAGCTGCTTCGTAAGCTCCTTACAGTTCCCAAGCTTCCCAAAGCAGAAGCCCTGATTGTGGTTCTGGTAAAGCCGGATCCTCCCGTTGGTCCCTTCCAAATCCTTTGGAAACGCCGACGCATCCTGCGCCTCAATTCTTCCCTTCAGAAACAGATCCAGGCCGGACAAACCGGCTGTCAGCCCTAAAAATACCATATTCCTTCCTCCCATCGCTTATTATGTACTCTCGGAATCTCTCTGCACCTGCCTTTGTGGCTGATTTTGTGAGATTCCGGAAGCACATCACTGACTCTTCCGCGGCCGTTCAGGCGCCCTGAACGGCCGCTCTTTTTTCCAACAATATTTTTCCCCGCTGCGCATATATTAATAAAAACCAATTTAAGGAATTTCCCATGCCCTGTGACATAAACCCCGCCTCTGAAGAGCTTGCGGACTTCATCTACCGCTATTACTCCTTTTCCCTGAACGACCTGCTGTCCAGACAGGATATCTGCTATGACTTCGTGAACAGCCAATATATGGTGGTCCACCGCCCGCTCGCAAAAAGCCTGCCCTTATCCTTTATACGCGACGGCTATGATTCCATTCCAAATCTCTACTCCCTCCTCGATTCGGGAAGCATGGAGAGCGCCGGAATCCTGAAAGCCTTTGATCAGCCCCGTCTGAGCTACAGAGGGCGCGGCACCGCTATCGGCATCATCGATACCGGCATCGATTACTTAAATCCCATATTCCGCAACCCGGACGGGTCCACGAAAATCCTCGAGATATGGGATCAGACCATTGAGGGAAACGGGCTTTTAACCGGAACCCTTTTTGACAACATTCACTACGGAACCGTCTTTTCACGTGAGGAAATCAACGAAGCGCTTCGCAGCGACGATCCGTTTTCCATTGTTCCCTCCCGCGACGAAAACGGACATGGAACCGCCATGGCGGCCATCGCCGCGGGAAACGGCGCGGGCGTCCCGGACTTTACGGGCGCGGCGCCCGAAGCGGAACTCGTCATTGTACGGCTAAAGGGGGCCAAGAAATATCTGCGGGACTTTTATCTCATCTCCCCGGACGCGGAAGCCTACCAGGAAAATGATATCATGCTGGGAATCAAGTTCCTGCTTCTCTCCGCCCGCCGCCATAAGCTTCCCATCACAATCCTGGTCGGCGCGGGCACCAATATGGGCAGCCACGATGGCACCTCCCCCCTGGCCCAGTACATAACCGAACAGATCTCAAACCCGGGACAGATATTCGTCCTGGCCGCCGGCAATGAAACAGGCCGCGGCCACCACTATCTGGGGCATATCTCCGCCCAGGAGGACTATGAGGATGTGGAAATGCGGGTGGGAAATGACGAACGGGGCTTTACCTTAGAGCTGTGGGCCCGTGAATCCGAGCTCTACTCCGTGGGCTTTTTATCCCCCTCCGGCGAGGAGATCAGCCGGGTTCCCATCTCTGTCACCCTGGAACGCGAGATCCATTTCCTGCTTGAGGATACAGTCATTTACCTGACCTATACCACCTCTGAGCTGGCCACGGGAAGCCAGCTTATTATCATGCGCTTTGAGGATCCGGCCCCCGGCCTGTGGCATATCCGGGTCTATAATTCCCTGTTCATTGAGGGCCAGTACCACATGTGGCTCCCTGTACACGGCTTTCTGTCAGAGGACACCTTTTTTCTCCAGTCCAATCCTGACACCACCATAACCGATCCCGGCAACACGCCCGGCCCTATCACCACAGCGGCCTACAACCACCGCAGCAACGGCATCTACATCCACTCCAGCCGCGGATTTGCAAGGGGCGGCGCCATTAAGCCCGAGCTGGCGGCCCCGGGAGTCGCCATCAGTGTGCCACAGCAGCGCTTTGACATGACCGGAACCTCCATTGCGGCGGCCCATACGGCCGGCGCGGCGGCCAATCTGCTGTCCTGGGCCGTTCTTGGCGGCAACCTCATGAGCATCAACACCCTGATCGCCAAATCCATCCTGATCCGCGGAGCGGACCGCAATCCCAGCCTCACCTACCCGAACCGGGAATGGGGCTACGGGACGCTGAACCTGTACCAGTCCTTTCTCGCCATGCGGGAATAGCTCAAGTATTGCATGAATTCGCGGGTAAAAACGCCTAATAGTCGTCTCCATCTGTGCGTCTGCGATGCGACGGCGCAGCGGGGCCCGCGGCTGTCTGTAACTGTGTACGCCCCGGCAGGGATGCTCAGATGCGCCGTCATCCCTGCCCCCGCATCTCGATCATGGGGCCGCCGCATTTTTCCAGATAGGATCTCGTGATTACCACAGAGCCGATATTCGGATCCTTGGGAATCTCATACATGATATCCAGCATAAATTCTTCAATAATGGCGCGCAGCGCCCGGGCGCCTGTCTGTTTCTTAAGCGCTTCCTCCGAGATCCAGTCCAGGGCGCCGTCCTCAAAAACCAGCTTCACCTCGTCGAGCTCCAGAAGGCGGGCATACTGCTTTATGATCGCATTCTTCGGCTCCTTCAAAATCCGCACCAGGAGCTCTTTTGTCACGCCGTGCAGGGGAACCAGCACCGGCAGACGTCCCAAAAACTCCGGGATCATGCCAAAGGCGCGCAGATCCTCTGTCGTGGCCCGGCTTAACAGATCCGGATCCTCATCGTACTCATCCCGCAGGCGCGCATTAAAGCCCATGCCCACAGAGCGGGATAACCGCTCCTTGATGATATCCGCCAGATCCGGAAAAGCCCCGCCGCAGATAAAGAGTATATGATCCGTGTTCACCGTCGCCAGCGGCGTCAGGGCATTCTTCTGGTTTGAGCCCACCGGAACCTCTATCTGGCTTCCCTCCAGAAGCTTTAAAAGCTCCTGCTGCACGGACTCCCCGCTCACGTCCCGGTTCGTAAGATTCTTCTTTTTGGCAATCTTGTCAATCTCGTCAATAAAAATAATGCCGTGCTCGGCCTTCTCCACATCATTGTCCGCCGCTGCCAAAAGCTTTGACACCACGCTCTCAATATCGTCGCCGATATAGCCGGCCTCTGTCAGAGAGGTCGCGTCCGCGACGGCCAGCGGCACGTCAAGAAGCCTGGCCAGCGTCTTTACCAGATACGTCTTCCCGCTTCCCGTGGGGCCCAGCATCAGAATATTTGACTTCTCAATCTGAACCTCATCGTCCTTTTCCGTCTCCTGCCCCTTAAGGAACACCCGCTTATAATGGTTATACACGGCAACGGAGATCGCCTTCTTCGCCTTCTCCTGCCCGATAATATACTCATCCAGGCGCGCCTTGATCCGGTGCGGGGCCGGAACGTCCTTCATGGTAAATTCCGGCTTTTTCTTTTCCGTCCCCTTTTTCTTAACCTTGTTCTTCTGCGGAATCTCCGCCGCTCCCGGCGCAAGGCCGGAAATATCGCTCAAATTCAGATTCATATAGGGCATATTCTGAAGCTTGCTGAAATCAATCCCGCCCTGTGTCACAGAATCAAACGCCTTCTGCATACAGGCATGACAGAAATTCATCCCGCCCGGCATACTGATCATCGGTCCCGCCTTGCTCTCCGGACGGCGGCAGACATAGCAAATCTTTTCAAACGTCTCCTGTCCATCCTGCTGCGTATCCTTTTCCTGCATATAGCGCCTCCTCATGTCTGCTTTGTCTGCACGTTTCTATCAGTATACAATAATTTTGCTTCTGTTTCCAGTGCTTTCACTGTCTTTTGCAGGAAAATCCTAACAGTCCAGCCTTCGACTCTGCGAGGTGTTTTTTGTGAGCGAAGGTCACAGAAAACCCGAGGGCAGCAAGCGCGAAATTGTGCAGAAGGCACAATTTCTGTGCATCATTTGTTGCAGTTTAGCCGGAAGGCTGAACTGTAACGGAAAATCCGGCGGCGGACAAAAACGGCCCGCCCCGTGATCACCCACCGGGCAGGCCGCGCATCCATTTCCCTACTGCACATTATCTTTCTTGAATCCCAGCGTAATCTTAACCTCCCGCTCTATATAGGATCCATTCTCCAGGCTCTGCACGGTCAGGGTTACTTCTGTTCCGCCTTCGTAATACGTCAGCATCCTCTGAAGATCATCCCCTGTCTTCACCCGCTCGCCGTCAAACTTTGTGATGATATCGCGCTCCCGCAGATCCGAAGCTGCCGCCGCGCTGCCCTCCACGATCTTGTAAATATAGATTCCCTCCGGCATGCCGTACGCCCTGGCCATACGGCTGTCAATGTTCTGGAGCTGAATTCCCAGGTAGCCCTGTTCTTCCTCCTTTACCTCAATCTTGGTGGTCTTTGTCATCAGCTCATTGATGATATCCTTTGCAAACGAGATCGGGATCGCATATCCGATGCCCTCTACATCCGTATCCGCATACTTCGCCGCATTGATCCCAATCACCTCGCCCTGCATGTTCAGAAGCGCGCCGCCGCTGTTTCCGGGATTAATCGCCGCGTCCACCTGGAGCAGGGTGCGATCCATATTGTCAATCTTTACCACCTTGTCGAGCGCGCTGACATAGCCCACTGTGACTGACTGCCCCTGGCCGAGCGCATTTCCGATGGCAATGACGCCCTGGCCCAGCTTCATCTCATCCGAATCTCCCAGATCCGCGATCTGAATCTTTGCCCTCGTCTCCTCCGGGATATCAGAGAGCCGCACCGCAATCACCGCCAGATCGGAATCCGAATCCGTTCCCTTTACGGCTGCTTTTACATTCGTATTGTCAATAAAATTTACGGACAGCTCGGAAGAATCCTGCACCACATGGTTATTTGTCACGATCAGGAGCTCCTCGTCATTTTCACCCGCGATAATGCCTGAGCCGCTGCCCGGCACCTCATACTGCTGACGGCCAAAGAACCAGTCCTCCTGCGTGTAAACCACCTTATTGTTGATCGCCACCACAGAAGGCATTGCCTTTTCCACAATCGCCGACACATCATTTCCCGTGGAAACGGAAATCACCGGAGCCGGAATGGCTGCCTCTGCTAAGGGCAGGCTTTCATCCGCTGAGGTTGTCTGGACCTCCGCCCTCTCCTTCTCTGCAAAATAGCGCTCCGATAACCGGTTCACCCCGGTCATCACACCGCCTGCCACGCATCCGAACAACACTCCGGCCGCCACGATCCCCGCTGTCCGTTTCAGCAGATATCTTCCGCGCTTCGTACGCCCATACCCGGAATCCGAAGGAATATAGCTCTGATCCGGCCGCCCGTCTGATGAGCGCGCGCCGCTGTCCGAAGCATAACAGCCTGTCTGGCGTCTCCCGTACGGAGAAGAAGCGCTGTCCGAATACGCCCCTTCCGTGTAGTTCAGATCCCGATCCAGCCGATCCTCTCCGGATCCCGCGCCGCCCTGATAAGTTTCATTTCTGTTATTATTTTCGTACATCATCCATTCTCCCTTCCATATCTATTTATAGCGTCTCTTTTTTCCTTAATTCCTCTTCTCATTCTCATTTACAGTTCATAGTTTATCAGTCTTTTGTGATGGAAGTGTGAAAAAATAATCATAAATGTGTGAAGAGCGCGGATTTTCTCTTGCTACCTGCCCTCTGCTCCTGTATACTAAAGCGTATTGGAAGGGAGTACATGCAAACATAAAGGAGGCTCTATGAACACACCTGCAACCGTTCATATAAAAAAAGGAGAGGCCCGCGCCTTAAAGGCAGGCGGCATGTGGATCTATGACAATGAAATTGACCGCATCGAGGGAAGCTTTGAAAACGGGGATATCATAACTGTAGCTGACTTTGACGGCTATATACTGGGTTACGGCTTCATCAACACCCGCTCCCGCCTCACGGTCCGCATGCTGTCCCGGAAGAAGGACGCGGTCATTGACCAGGCTTTCCTGGAAATGAGAATCCGCAATGCCTGGGAATACCGCAAGCAGACCGTGGACACCGAAAGCTGCCGTATCATTTTCGGGGAAGCTGATTTCCTGCCCGGCATCGTCATCGACAAGTTTTCCGATGTGCTGGTCGTTGAATCCCTGGCACTCGGAATCGACCGCCTGAAACCCGCCATCCTCTCCATCCTGCAGAACGTCCTTATAGAGGACGGCGTCAAAATCCGCGGCATCTATGAGCGCAGCGATGCAAAAGTCCGCCTCAAGGAGGGCATGGAGCGCTTTAAAGGCTTCATCGGGGAGCCCTTTGACACCAATGTCGAAATCCGCGAAAACGGAATCCGCTATCTGGTCGATGTCATGGACGGGCAAAAGACAGGTTTTTTTCTGGATCAGAAGTATAACCGGCTGGCCATACAGAAGCTGTGCCGCGGCAAGCGCGTGCTTGACTGCTTTACTCACACCGGATCCTTTGCCCTCAACGCGGCCGCCGCAGGAGCCAGGGAGGTCATCGGGGTTGACGCCTCGGAGCATGGAATCCGCCAGGCTGTTAAAAACGCGGCCTTAAACGGTTTCTCAGACCGGGTATCCTTTCTCTGTGCCGATGTATTTGAGCTTCTCCCCAGGCTGGAAGCCCAGGGCGAACAGTTCGATGTCGTCATCCTCGATCCCCCGGCCTTTACCAAATCGAGAAATTCTGTCAAAAACGCGGTCAGGGGCTACCGTGAAATCAACATGCGCGGCTTAAAGCTCGTCAGGGACGAAGGCTTTCTGGCCACCTGCTCCTGCTCCCACTTTATGACGCCAGAGCTGTTCACAGAAGCCGTCCGCCAGGCCGCTGTCAGTACGCGCCGGCGCCTGCGCCAGGTCGAATACCGCGCCCAGTCGCCTGATCACCCCATCCTCTGGAGCGGGGACGACGCGTCCTACTATCTGAAATTCTATATTTTTCAGGTCTGCCGGGACAGGTAGGCCGGCTCCGCGCAAAAAAGGGCCCATACCATTTTCAAAATCACCTGCGAAAGAGACCGCCATCTAGTACAGCATTGCGTAAATAACGGTGAATATCAGCGCCTGATATTTGTGTCAGGGCAAGGCGGAGGAGGGAGGCGATGCGGTGGCATCGTTGACTGACGACAACGCGGCGCTGGCGCAAAGAGCAGGCGCTGAATTCATCGTTATTTACGCAATGCTGTACTAGAGCGTGTTTGAAAATTGCTTTCTGCCAGATGTGCATTCCGCTTTGTGGGAGATTTGTGCCAAATGAACGCGGCGCAGTGGGCTGCGTTAAGTGAATTTGGCACAAATATTCCGCAAAGTGGGGCGTGCAGATGGCGGGAATGATTTTTCAAACACGCTCTAGCATCTTTAGACCATCTTAATACAGATACTAATACTCTTTTACCCTCTTTATCTCTTTTATCGTATGATACAGATACGATAAAGACGTATAAGGAGGGTCATTGATTATCTATGAAATCAATCCTTTTAATCGGCCTCGGACGATTCGGAAAACACATTGCCATTCATTTGAACCATCTAAAACATCAGGTCATGGCAGTTGACATAGTGGAAGAACGCGTAGACAATGTACTGCCCTATGTGACCAATGCACAGATCGGCGACAGCACGAATCCGGATTTTATGGAATCCCTGGGAGTCCGCAACTTTGACGTGTGTATTGTCGCTATCGGAAACCATTTTCAAAATTCACTGGAAACAACATCCCTGCTCAAAGAACTGGGAGCCAGGCTGGTGGTTTCCAGAGCGGCCAGGGATGTGCAGGCCAAATTCCTCCTGCGCAACGGCGCGGATGAAATCGTCTACCCGGAAAAACAGCTTGCCAAATGGACGGCCATCCGCTACACCGCTGACCATGTCCTTGACTATATCGAGCTCGATGAAGAGCACGCCATGTTTGAAATCCCGGTTCCGGGTAATTGGGCAGGCCGGACAATCGGTCAGATTGATATACGAAAAAAATTCAACATCAATATCATGGGCGTCAAAAAAAACGGAAAGCTGGAGCTCTCCGTCTCTCCGGATATCATGCTGGAAGCCGAAGAAACCATGCTGGTGCTTGGACGGAGCAGAGATTTGCAGAAATACTTCCGGATATAGAAGCGAAGCGCAGGAAACCGCCCGCCGTTTTGACAGCGCCGATACAGGGAAAAGGAGGGGGACATATGCGGGAAATGGTATTGCTTGCGGCCCTTGCCGCGGAATTTACCTTTGGATATTTTCTTATGAAAAAACTGGATTACTTTATCAGCAGCAATTCAGATAACCCTGAACCGTAGCCTTTATTTAGTAACAGTTCAGGCAACCTGAACTGTTACGGCATCTGCCCATGAAAATCGCTTCGCGATGGGGCAGACGCCTGCTGCCGCTGCGTTTTCGTACGGTCAGCGCAGCAGGCGCGCAGACCTATCTGAACTGTTACCTTTATTAAACAAAACGAAAAGGAACAGAAACCGTAGTTATAGAAATTACTGTCAATGAATGTTATAATAAAGGAATATCAGGATGGGAGGTAACGGCATGGAGCGGCAGGGACACACACCAGGAGGGCCTTTGAGGGCAGACATGCAAAAGCCCCCGGCCAAGGAGTATGGAACATTGAAAATCTTCTTTGGGTATGCCGCAGGCGCAGGAAAAACCTGCGCTATGCTGCGCGCCGCGCGCCGCGCCGAAGCGCGCGGCGTCGATGTTGTGTCAGGCTATATCGACTCGCATGACAGGCCCCAGACCGAAGCGCTCTTAAAGGGGCTGGAACAGCTTCCCGTCAGGCGGCTCCTGCGCGGCGGAAGCGCTCTGAGCGAGTTTGATATCGACGCGGCCCTTAAGAGGAGCCCGCAGTTGATCCTGCTGGATGACCTGGCCCATACAAACGCGGACGGATGCCGCCATGTCAAACGCTATCAGGACGTACAGGAGCTTTTGAAGGCAGGGATCGACGTTTACACCACTGTCAATGTGCAGCATATCGAAAGCCTGAACGATAAGGTGGCTTCCATAACCGGAATATCCGAGCAGGATCGGATACCGGATTCCATATTCGATCAGGCAGATCAGGTTGAGCTTGTCGATATTGAGCCCGAGGAGCTGCTGGAGCGCCGCGCCGGACAGGAGCCGCCCAAACAGCACAAACCGTTTCCTGTCTTTACCGTCCAAAACCTGACCGCCCTGCGCGAAATTGCCCTCCGGCGCTGCGCGGACAGGATGAATCTGCTCACTGAGCATGCCCGTATCAAAAGCCAGAGCGGTTACCTCACGGACGAACATATCCTGGTATGCCTCTCCTCATCGCCGTCCAATGCAAAAATCATCCGCACAGCGGCGCGGATGGCCACGGCATTCCGCGGGACCTTTACCGCCCTGTTTGTAAAGACGCCGGACTCCTCAGCCATGGACGAGGCTGACAAAAAACGGCTGCGCGGCAATATACGCCTTGCCCGCCAGCTCGGCGCCGCCATTGAAACGACATATGGCGACGATGTCCCCTACCAGATTGCAGAATTCGCCCGCCTTTTTGGCGTGTCAAAAATCGTGATCGGACGCAGCACTGCCACGCGAAAAAGTATCTTCAGCAAACCAACACTGACCGAACGCCTGATCGCCTCCGCTCCGAATCTGGATATCCATGTGATTCCGGACGCCAGCGTCGGCGGCCGCTATCAAAATCACAAAAAAAGAAGGGCGCCATCTGCAGCCGTTCCCGCGCGGGATATCGGAAAAAGCATTCTCGTCCTTCTGGCCGCCACCCTGATCGGCTGCGCCTTCTACCGGTTTGGCTTTACAGAGGCCAATCTGATCGCTGTGTATATATTTGGCGTCCTTGTTATCTCTGTGATCACTACAAACCGCCTGTGCGGGCTTCTGTCCTCGATCGTAAGCGTCATGGTATTCAATTTCTTTTTCACGATACCGCGCCTTACCTTCCATTTTTACGATCCGGATTATCTGGTCACCTTTACCATCATGTTTATGGTTTCCCTCTTTACCGGCTCGCTGGCTACCAAACTGAAGGACAACGCCAAGCAGTCTGCCCAGGCTGCATTCCGCACTAAGATCCTGTTTGAGACGAATCAGCTTCTGCAAAGGGAACGCGACGAACCGTCCATGATTGCCGCGACCGCAGAGCAGCTCACAAAGCTGCTGAAACGTGATCTGGTGATTTATTTATCTGACAGTAATGGCCTTTCAGAGCCGTGCGTCTACCGCGCGGCGGACAGCGATCAGGCGGATCTGACCTCCGGCCAGGAGCAGGCCGTCGCCCTCTGGGTGCTCCGCAATAATAAGCATGCCGGAGCGACTACCGACACCTTAAGCAGCGCCCAGTGCCTCTACCTTGCCATCCGCACCAGCCAGCAGGTGTACGGGGTAATCGGGATATCGATGAAGGATGCACATCTCGATTCCTTTGAAAACAGCGTTCTCCTGTCTATTCTCGGCGAGTGCGCCCTTGCCCTTGAGAATATTAAAAATGCCCGTGAAAAAGAGGAAGCGGCCATCCTCGCGAAAAACGAGCAGCTCCGGGCAAACCTTCTCCGGGCGATTTCCCACGATCTGCGCACGCCGCTGACCTCGATTTCCGGCAACGCCAGTAATCTGATGACCAACTACCAAAAACTGGACATGGAGACAAAAACACAGATTTTCACTGATATTTATGATGATTCCATGTGGCTGATCAACCTGGTGGAAAATCTTCTGGCCGTAACAAGGATTGAGGAAGGCCGCGTAAACTTAAAGCCGGCCGCGGAGCTGATGGACGACGTCATAGGCGAGGCCCTGCGCCATGTAAACCGCCGAAGCGTGGAGCACACGATCCGCCCCGCCAGCTCACAGGACTTTATCCTTGCTCAGATCGATGCAAAACTGATCGTTCAGGTGCTAATCAATATCATAGACAACGCCATCAAATATACGCCCGCCGGCTCGGTCATTGAAATCCATACGCAGCAGACAGGGAAATGGATCATCGTATCCGTTTCTGACAACGGACCCGGAATATCAGATGAGCAGAAGCCGCGCGTGTTTGATATGTTTTACAGCGGCGCCAACAAAATTGCAGACAGCCGCAGAAGCCTGGGACTGGGACTGTCGCTGTGCAAGTCCATTGTCACCGCTCACGGCGGCGCTATTTCCGTATCGGACAATCATCCGTGCGGCGCTGTTTTTACATTTACATTACCTGCAGGGGAGGTAGAACTGCATGAATAAGCCCTTAATATTAGTCGTGGAGGACGACGCGCCTGTGCGCAACCTGATTACCACCACGCTGAAAACCAATGATTACCGCTATCTGGTCGCGTCCAATGGCGAAACTGCCATTTTGGAGGCCGCTTCCCACAATCCGGATATTGTCCTGCTGGATCTGGGCCTTCCGGATATGGACGGCGTGCAGGTCATTAAGAACATCCGTTCATGGTCAAATCTTCCCATCATCGTTATCAGCGCCAGAAGTGAGGATTCCGATAAGATCGAGGCTCTGGACGAAGGAGCGGACGACTATCTGACAAAACCGTTTTCTGTCGAAGAACTGCTCGCAAGACTGCGGGTAACCCAGCGCAGGCTGGCTTTCATGAATGCCGACAGACTGGCCGCCAGCTCCGTCTTTGTCAACGGCAGGCTGCGCGTTGATTATTCCAGCGGATACGCCTCCCTAGACGGCCGCGAACTGCACCTGACGCCGATCGAATACAAGCTTTTGTGCCTGCTTTCCAGGCATGTGGGAAAAGTTCTGACACATACCTTTCTCACACAGAATATCTGGGGCAGAAGCTGGGAAAACGATACGGCGTCCCTGCGCGTTTTTATGGCAACCCTCCGCAAAAAACTCGAATCAGAGCCGGATTCCCCACAGTATATCCAGACGCATATCGGCGTGGGATACCGCATGATGAAAATAGAATGATCGCAAAAATCGGGGAGGGACAACACTTCTCCCCTCCCCGGCGCGCGGGCCGCGCACCGCATCAGCGGCAAAATTACGCTGCACAGAGCCATATAAAAAAGTCCGGTAAATCCGGACTTTTCAAAGAGCACGAGACGGGATTCGAACCCGAAGCGGAAGCTTTATTCTATATAGGGTTTAAGGTATCGTGTGATATTTCGTGTGATACTTTGAAATATGCGA
>CAJTGE010000047.1 GCA_910575795.1 Clostridiaceae bacterium
CATAGGGCGGATCCGCGTATATCAGCACATTTTCGTGGTTAAATGCCTTTATCAGCTCCAGCGCCGGCCGGTTCTCGATCTGCACCTGCTTAAGCCGGGCGGCTGTCTCTCCGAGTGATTCCGGGAGCCGGTTCCAATTGCGGAGCGCATACCCCGCTTCCCGGCCGTGGACATCCTTTTTCCACCCACAGTTTTCATTCAGCCGGAACCCGTGGCTCTGCATGGAGCGGACTGCAAAATACCCGGCCCGCTCTATCTCATCCCGAGGCTGCCGCTTAAAACTCTCCTCATACGCCTCCCGGGCATACGGTGTATACCTCAGCCAGTCCACAAGCTTCCTCCGGCTCTCCTCATCCCGAACCACCCGGAAGAAATTCACCACATCCCCGTCCAGGTCATTTATGGTTTCGATGGGCGCCATAAGCTTTTCAAACAAAACCGCCCCGCCTCCGAAATACGGCTCCAGGTAGCTGTGATGCTCCGGCATTTGGGACACGATCCAGGAGGCAATCCGTTTCTTCCCGCCAGGGTATTGCAGGAGTGTTTTCATTCAGCCCCGGCCTCCTCTCCATACGCTGCCATATGCTGGCATTCAGCGAGCAGGTCTTTAATCTTGGCGATATACCCGGTTTCATCCCCTTCCCTTTCCCGCCTCACTTTATCGTCCCCCATCGTGCCATTATTTCGCAAAGGCCGATGTGTCCAATATTCTTTCCCCACCAACTACAGGCTTCGCAATCCTTTATTTCTTCGTTCAGCTCCTCCATGCCCCGGATGCATTGCCTGAAGTCCTCTTTCATCTTTTCTGATACCTGCACTGAAAGCTCCGCATTTTTGCAGGTTGTAAACCGTATTACGTACGGCTCCTGCTGCCCCGCCTCTATTTCCGGACAGTCCTCACAATCTTCTGCTTCGTTCTGCCTGTCATGTTCCTCCAGAAGGTTCTCATAAGCCCTTAACATCATCGCATGGGCGGTATACGTATCGGCCATATGTTCCCTCCAGTAATCCCCCATAAGCGCCAGCGTCTCCTTTTCGTCCTGAATTATACCGTCCAAAATCTCCCTGCTGTACTCTGCCGGCCCTGCATCCGTGTATCCCTTTATTGGCTGGCTTAAACAAGTGTCAACGCATACCTCTGCGAAAACAGGTTCCGCTTCCTCACCTGTTTCAAATTGCGGCGTCGCAACTGTCCCGCCCTCGTCTTCTTTACATTCGCCGCAAATATCGCTGATACAAAGCGTCGCTCTGCCTGGCTGCAGTATCGGGAACAGCTCTGCCTCCTTCGCTTCCTCGCCGTTCTCCTGCGGCAGTACGGCGGGGAAATCTGCGATATTCATCTGGCCCGGAATCTCTACATACGGAACCTCCTTTTCTCTGCGCAACTCACGTATTTGCTGGACAGTCATATCCGGCGTAATCCTTTCCATCTGCTCTTCATCCAGGCTCAGCATCTCCTGAAGCTGCGCTTTTCCGTAACCCCTGTAGCGTTCATCCAGAACCGGACTGTTGCCCCCTGCGGAAAACTTATCATTCCGGGACATGTACCGGGAGGCAGTGGACATGCTGAACCCATACCGTTCCCGGGCATACTCCCAGATATTTTGATATCCCGCCGCTTCAAAAAGCCGGTTATCCCGGATGTGTTTCAGGTAATACCCCACCGCTATCACATTGCGGGCCGCCTCCTTCAGGCATTGGGAAATACATGCCTCCGCGCCCTCCAGGCTACCTTCCGGAGACAACAATCCCATCTCCCTGTCCTGCTGCTCCTGGAACGTTATCGCATGATCCTGCATTTTCATTTCACCTCACTCCCTCTCATTCCCATCATGTCCCAGACCATCGCGTCATAGTCATAGCCATGCTCCTCCAGGTTGTGAAACCGATTTTTAGGCGGGGCTTTCCCCTGCTGCCCCTGTCTCCCTCTGGCCTGAAGGATTAAGGTCTCACACTTTTCCCTCAGCTTTTTTGCGCTCCGGATATTGCACTGCCAGAAAGGATTCGTAGTTGCATACTCCAGCGCCTCCAGAATCTCCTCCTCGCTGCGCTTATCCAGGCGCTTCATGCGCTCGATCTCATCCGCCCATTTCTCCCTGGATGCAGCCGTTTCAGGTGTCTTTGCTCCTGGGTACTGCCGTCTCAGGGAATCAATCAGACGTTCTACACAGCGCAGCTCAAAGGAACCGGCCCCGTATTTCGGTTCCGGCGGCTTTTCTGGTATGTCGTTAGACATACTCTTTTTATTGTCTTTTAGTCTTAGTCTTATTATGTCTGGAGTTTGTACTGTACTTTGTGCTGGAGTTTGTACTGTACTTTGTGCTGGAGTTTGTGCGGTACTTTGTGCTGAAGTTTGTACGGAATCCTGCGCCGGAATCTCCAATGCATCCTCTTTCGCCTCTGTACTGTACGCCATTTTCTCCTCTGCAACGCACGCCGATGACGGAGCAGCGCTCCGTTCTGCCTCAGAGACAGCTTCCGCCGTAATCCCTGCGTGCTGCTCAGACGGCCGCATTTTCTCCGCGCAGGCGCCCGTACAGGCCGCCTCTGTGCTGCCTGCCGGATCCACAATATGATATCTTGTACACTCGCCCCTCTTTTTCGATGCAATGACACGAATCAATCCAAGCTGTATGAGCTCTTCCCTCGCGTTTAAAAAGGTCTTCTCACTGATTCTCATCATGCTGCTAATGCTCACATTCGTCCGGGGAAACCACTCTGCCCAGCCAGCCTTATTATTAATCGCCAGCAGGGTATAATACAGCAATTGCCCATTATTCGTGATATGGCTGCACTGGAGCCTGGCATAAAAGGAGTTGAGTAAATCGATATATGTAGTCATGCGGCCTGCACCTGCCTTTCTCTTTCCCGCAACAGCTCATATTGCCTGAACTGCCGTTCTTTTCAGCCTTTCATAAGGGACAGAAGGCCGTTTTCTGCCCTCCGCCCCATTTCACCCAATGGCATTTAAAGGTTTCGTGATATATTAACTGCCGCTTAGGAGGCCTGTTTCTTTTTCCTACCCAATTACTACTATCCGCCCGGACAGCGTTTCAGGTATATGCTTCTGGAAATACTCCTTGATATGCTCAATCGCCTCATTCTTCCATATGCCGCCTTCGGCCTCCACAATCTTAAAGGCCGGATCATCCTTATCCCCGATACGGAAGACGAATTTGCCTGCCGGCTGCTCTACCTCCTGGAAGGTCCGGTATGGCACCAGCTCCACCGGATTCGGTACCAGCGCGTCTGCCTTTGACGCCACGCCTACTGTGATGGTCGCCACCTGGCTCACCCCGTCGTCGGAATAGGTCTGGCCGTTCTTTTTATCGATATTCCCGGCCATCCGCATCACAGCCGCCAGATCATCGTTCGGCTGGAAATTTGCCTGCAGGGCAATCATGAAATTCTCCTGATCATACCATTTGCCAAACTGGTATTCCGAAGTTTCAGCCTGTGAAATAAACAGCGTCTCCCTGCTCCTCTCCTCATCCAGAGAAGACATCAGGCGCACCTCCTTCGGATTTACGATATGTATCATCATCTTCCGGCCCTCCGGAAATTCATCGCTCAGGTTTTCGATATAATCAACCATCGCTGATAACGTGGACGCTTCCACTGCTCTCGCCTTTTCTGCGCTGTCATACCGGGTCAGACTGCGGTTTGCATAGGTCTTCCCGCAGATCTCAACTATCTCCGTCTTTTCATTCTGCCTCGCCAGCTCAGCCGTATACTGTAACGCTTCCTTTAATCCTTCCATTCTTTTACTCTCCTTCTGTGAAAATAACTTCATCGTCGTCCTCCCTGTCCGGGAAGAATCCCTACCGTCCTGCTGCCATCCGCCGTAAATCCAGCGGCTTTCCGGAACTATGGAATATCTCGCCTGTCTCCCGGTCAAACTCCGGGGCCTGTACCATCTGTTCAGGCCCTTCCATCCCGGACACTGGCGGAACAGGTTCATAAGCCGCCACCTGGATCCGGCTGCTGCCATACTCTGACATCTCAATCCGCCCCGTATGTGCGTCCTGCCCTATCAAAAATACGGTTTCCGACTTTTTAGGGCCGGCCAGCTTTGACTTAATGTCATAGACCGACGCAATCGTCCCGTTTTTCCCCGGCTTAAACCGGATATTTATGCTCATACTGCGGACTGCCTCCGGATCCGTGTTCGGATCCAGAATGTTCTTTCCTATCTTTGCCAGCTCCATCTGGAACATCGCGGCCAATTCCCCATTTCCAATGCTGTCAAATGTAATTGCCACCGGTATTCCCTCCTTTCCCGCAAACCTCCCCCGGGCCGCCATACCTGCCCTGGCGTCTGCCGCTGTCCCCCGCTTCCTCTGTCTGGTACTTCCGGATCCCATAGACCTTGTACATGGCCTGGAAGCGGGGCCAGCCCATCTGATGCGCCATGCCATGATGGATCCGGCACAGCGCGCATATCTGATGGGCGCTGTCGTCATACCTGCGCCGGTCGTTGCCCATGCCGATGGCGTCCACATGATGGATATCCGCATCCCGCCCGCAGACGCAGCATCTCCGGTAACGGATGCACTGGAGGAGGTAGGTGTTGATATCATCTGTCCGCTTCAGCCCCTCCTCATCCAGGATAATTCCCTCCCGCAGGGCATACTCCATCAAAGTATTGATAAATTCCCGGGCTGTCGTGACAGAACATGTCCCAAGCGAAAAATACTCATAATCCCCGATGCGCATCATGTGTTCAATCTTCATGATCTGCTTCATCGCCTCCGGGGGATAGCCCGTGTGTTCGCTGATATCGCGGATCATGGCATGCGCCTTGCGGAGCTGCAGCGGCGTGATATGCCGCCCATCCTCCAGGCCGACCGCAATATGCGTAATATGCCGCTCCTTTATAAGCCCAGAAAGCGGCGTATCAACCCGGATTTCCAGGCGGGTCCCGTCCCCTTCCTCCGCCACACGCCTGATCTCTGCCGTTACATGATACATGATTACCACACCCCATACTCTAAAGAAACATTATCTGATGTCCCCGCCATGCGCGCGGCGACCTCCAGGAGCTTCCCATAGGGCCGGGAATCCGGTACTGCTATCTTAGATTCTGTTGTCTTCGGCGTTGACATAATAAGACGCTGGCATTTCGCTTCGCAGCCGCTCTCCCGGCAGACAAAGCCCACGATCTGATACAGGCTTAAAAACTCGTTCCCTCCCGGCAGGATCTCCGCCCCGGCCAGAAGGCAGCCCTGATACACCAGGCATTGCGTATGGCGGCCATTGCGCTCCTTCATCGTCCGTATCACCTTTAAGGGCCTCAGATCCCAGCCTGCTGCCACAGCCGCTTCCCCCTTCATCTCCTTCTCCGAAAAACCGCCGCGGTTCCAGAATGCAAAGCCCTCTTTTACCAGCTCCACAGGGAAATAATGGTACGGTTTTACCGCCTTTTCATATGCTTCCTCCGCCTGCGCAATCTTCATCTGCCCTTCTGTCAGCGACTTCTGGATGATATCCCGCTGCCCCTCTGCAAGTTCCATGTTGGATTCGATTGCCATTAAGAGAATCTGGATTTTCTCCTTCTGCGTCAATTCACTCCTCCCTTTCCTTCCGGCAGTCACATTTCTCTTCCGGATCCAGGTTTGCCCCGCACCTGGGGCAGACTCTGTAATAGCTCATCTTCTCATTCCCCCTCTCCCTCACCTGCTGCCATGCTGTACGCCGGAGGACGGTACGGCTCCGGCAACGGACGCCAGGCATAGATACGGCGCGCTACCTCTGTTTCCTCCGACTCATCCCAGAACCACTTTTTAAGCGACGGGTTATAAACAGCCGAATCGCAGTGCAGGCCTGTCCTGTTCCCGTAGGTGATGTTATATGTTTCATGGCCTGCGGGAGATGCCTCCTCAACCGGGATCCATCTCCCCCCGCTTCTTAATCCTTCCAGCTCCCGGAGCCAACCTGCAAGCCTCCTGTAAGCTTCCATCCGGCGCGCGCTGCGCTCCCTTTTCCTCTCATATTTCTCAATCGCCATTTCAAGTGTCATATAAAACAGCCTCCCTTCATGTAAGATGTATAATCAGAATACCGATGACGGCCCCGGAGAGCATAGCCAGAACGGTGCAAAGTCCGGCTAACTGCCACACCAATGACCACGCGGCGGCGTTCTCTTTCCTGAGCTGCTCAATCGGATGAGCCAGCCTACTGTGCTGAGGCTGGTACCGAAGCCCCAGCCGCGGCGGATACCTAAAAATCCTGTAAAAACAGTACATCCGCAACCTGTTTTCCCCCTTTTGCACAATCGGTATAACATTGCCTGTCCCACGCTACCGGCCTTAGCCGGTTTTTTCCTTCTGTTTCCTGGCCAGCGCCGCCCTTACCTGCGGCAGCGCTATCTGCGCGATGCGCTTCATGGTTCTCTCAACCTCTTCCGGAGTGGTATCCTTACAATAATCGTCATGGAATATGAATGTCGTCTCCCCGTCCTTAATGATATCAACAACTGCCATATGTACCTCCTCTCTCGTTAAGTTTATGAATAACGGTTTGTACCTGTTTCCATTTTTTTAATCAGCTTTTGCCGCGGAAAAATGTTTAATCCCATTCATCAGGCTCTTACATGCCGCCTCGCAGATAACCTCGTAATCTTTCATGTCCTCATCCGTCTTCACAAGCTCAGACAAGCTCGCGCTTCTTGATGCCTGCCCCCGGGAATACTTAAACAGTAAGCCTGACGTCTTGGATATAATCTGCATAATAGTGTCATAGTCGGAATAACTCTTTCCTGATGGGCCGTACTGCGTTTCCCCTTTCCGCATCTCTTCCCAGGAACCAAAATACTGTTCTCTGTAATTCCTGCGTATCTCCTCCAGCCGTTTTGCGGGGGAATGCGGGCGTTTATTTGCTTGCATAAGTAAATCCATTTGAGCCTGTAGTGCGGCGATCTGAGCCGCTAATGTGGTTTCTATAGTTGTTGTCATAGGTTCTCCTCCTTTTTATATACTTTATGTATGCATACAATATGTATGTATTTTTCTTGTTATAAATATAGTACAATTTGTATGTAATGTCAAGTTCTATTAGGAGGTAATTTTATGTTCGGTTCGCGTTTAAGGGCACAACGAATGAAATTCAAATATACACAACAATTCATGGCTGACACACTCGATATATCGTTAAATGCATATCAAAAATACGAACAAGGTAAACGCTTCCCTTCCTATGATTGCCTTGTTAAGATAGCCGATATTTTTAATGTGCCTACTGATTATCTGCTTTGCCGGGATAATTTTCTGAAATCTCTCGGAGTTTCCGCTGATGAATACCTGTAATGTCTTCTAAGACATCCCACAAGATAAAATCTCCTGTTCTGACACCAGCCTCTATTTTCTGGTAATAGCCAAGGCTAATGTTTAACTTATCCGCCATCTGCTGCTGTGTCATGCCCGTCTTTTGGCGGGCTTCTTTCAAGTTACTTCGCATCCTTTCTTCCTTTCTGTTAAACGGTTTGTACCTGTTTTCATTTTTTATGCAATCATAATAATACCTATTGCTCTTTTTTTTCTCCCGTTTTATACTATTTATAATTAGCATTAAAGCCAATATAAAGTATCAAAGGAGAACACTATTAATGACTACTGAAATCATGGTTGCCCTAATTGGAATGGCGGCTGCGGTATGGGCACCTACTGTTACCACCTGTCTGACTATGAAAAAAGAATTAAAATTGAAAAAACTTGAAATTTATCAGCAATCTAAAAAAGATTCCTATATAAATTTTTCTCGTGCTATAAGTAAAGCCTATTCTGTTCCTTTCACAGAATACTCCAATATTGTAGACGAAATAATTACTGCCGGTTATCAAGTTCTTATTTATACTCCTGATGAAACCTCTAATAAAATCATTGAATTATTAGAGCGTATCAATATAACTTTGATTACAGATATTGCATCTTCACAAGAACTTAGAGCATTAGTTTATGAAGTAATTGAACTTCTGAACCATGACATGAAGAAAAACAGCAATTAACCCAATTACTCTTTGTAATGACATAATCATAAAACTTATAACAACCGACAAAAAACCGTACTTTTTTAGTTGTTTTTAAGCCAAAACAGATTATAGCTGAATCTCTTCTATAGTGTTCATAAAGTATTCCGTCCTATGGTTAATCTCCATGAACTCTGATTGGGTCAAAGCTTCAATCTCAGCCGCAAAGGTCAAATTTCTAAAAAAAGAACTCCCTTTGCGGCAATGTCATTTACTTATGCCCTCCTTCCGTTAAGTTAAAGCTCGCTCTCTCTAAAATCGCTGTTTCCATTTCCTCCCATTTGCCCTATACTGGATATACAGGCTCCCGCCAGGGCTGAGTATAGAAGAAAGGAAATAGTTGTATGGATAAAACTTATATTTCCGGCGGAACTTTGCGCACGTGCCCTTACACGGACGATCCGGAAGTCATCACTTTCAACGATTATGGAGAGAATTTCGACAGAACCCAATGCCCTCATCACGCGGAATGTACAGATGATTCCTGCCCGCTTTGCAACCATCTAAAATACTGAACTTATCTTACGGGGTATCGTTGGATACCCCATAATCCATATAAATTCTGCGGACAAGGAACTTACCATAATTCCTGTCATAATCAATTATTACCCTCTGGCTCTGTTCTGTCCCAAACCCTGCCATATCAGATGTCAGTTCCTTTATGTCACATTCATTCCCGATTTTCCAGTCCAGACCCTTATATCTATAAAACAGTTCTGCCATTTCCTGCTTTGTGCAATAATGAAGCACTGTTTCATCTTTGAAATTATTCAAGCATTCCATCTCAATCTCCCGATTTTCCTACAATGTCATTTACTTAAGCCTTCCCTCTGTTAAGTTAAGGCTTTTCCCTCTCTAAAATTTCTGTTGCAATTCCTTATATACTCTTTGTCTGTATTCATAAAATATACCGTCATGTGGTTAATCTCCATGAACTCTGATTGCGTTAAAACTTCAAGCTGTCTTGCCATCTGTGCTTTTCCATAGGTCTGATACAATAGCTCCGTGGAAAAGGAACGCTGTGCATAAAGTGCTTCACGCTTCAACTGCTCAAAAATCGGGTTTTCGTCCATATTACACTCCTACCTCTGTAATTGGGCCATCTGCATTGGGGGATTGCGGGGCTGTTCATATCCTAACTCCCTTTTCGGAAAAGTGTTCCCACTGTATATTTGAACTACTTTTCGCGTATGTTTATACGAGTTGCTTTGTCGGGTTACGCTGTCGATTATCAGCCAATTCCGCTTTCTGCAAAAGACAATGAATCCAACCCTTCAAATAAAAGTAATCTTCTGGATGCTGCGTCCGAATTTCGTCCAATTTCAATGCAGTGTCTTTTACATCCTCTGCTTTTTGTACAGTCACCTATATTCCTCCTTTCTTTGATTTCTTTGAAAACAATATATCATTCTTTGAAAGCTTTGTCAATATTTTTTGTTTACTTTGAAAACAAATTGTGGTATAGTGCTTTCATGGAGGTGAAAACAATGAATATCCATGAACGCTTGAAGCAATTAAGAGATGAATTAAACCTTACCACCCGTGCTTTTGGTGCTGCTATTAACATGTCGGGTGGTGCCATTACAAATATGGAGAAAGGTACACGAAATATTACCGAACGTACTATTCGTGACATATGCCGTGAGTACGATGTTAATTTCGATTGGCTCACCAATGGTATTGAACCCATGTTTACAGATGTAACCAGCGAATTAGATATTAATGATGAAGTCAAGCAACTTGCACAGCAATATAGTCTGCTCAATGATTCAGATCGCGAGTTAGTTAAAAAGATGATTAATTCATTAGCCGAAAAATCCAAGTCACCTTAATAGTAAAAATCAAGGGAGGTCATCCTCCCTATCTTTCTGCATATTTATAGGCCCTTATTCACTGGGTACACAATTCCGAAAAGGGGGTTCAGTTAAGGCTTTTCCCTCTCTAAAATTTCTGTTGCAATTCCTTATATACTCTCTGTCTGTATTCATGAAATATACCGTCATGTGGTTAATCTCCATGAACTCTGATTGCGTTAAAACTTCAAGCTGCCTTGCCATCTGTGCTTTTCCATAGGTCTGATACAGTAGATCTCTGGAAAGGGACACTGTGCGTAAAGGGCTTCACGCTTCAACTGCTCTAAAATTGGGTTTTCGTTCATGCTAAACTCCTACCTCTCCTTATCAATTTATTTTTTTGGAGGGGCAGATAACTCTACTCCGTCTACTGCATCTTATTGGATTCACAATCCATAAGAGCCCTATACATATAGCCAAGAATGTACATTTTATCTTTTTCGGAAAGCTTCTTGTAGTCATCAATCGACCTGATGATAAGTTCCTTCTTTTCGTTTGGCATGTAGAACCTCCTTTCTTAAATTATGGTTTTGTGGTATCCTTTCTATACAGGCGTGCAGCGCCGAGTACAAATAAAAGGATAATTTCATGAGCAACCTATCTTATAAAGATATATTACTTTCATTTTCAGAGCATATAATACTTATAAAAATACGCTTCTTCGGCGCAAGTTCTAAATATGCCCTTAGCGATAACCGTAGATTTTTAAGAAGATATGGTTTGGTTGAGCTATCGCCACATTTTAAAAACAGATACCGTCTAAGCGATAACGGAAAAATGTATTTAAGATACCGTTTCCACTCATTCTGGAAATTTGCCATACCCACCATCATATCAGTAATTGCACTATTCGGAGGATATGACGTATACACCAATCCAGTATTGAAGGAACTATTAGAAGCAATAGCGTCATTGTTTGCACACATAATGGAAATTCTGGGTATCGGTTAATAAATGGAACTCCGTTTAACCGTCCGTATTAATCAGCTCCTTATGTAAAACCCGCAGCTCTTTTGGCTCCATCTTTGTGCCCTGTTCATGCAATGCGTCCAGAAGCTCGTAATAGCGGTCGTCTGGTTGTTTTTTTATTTTCCTTACTCCCTTTATTCGTTATACGATTATTGTATACCGTTATACGGATTTTGTCAATACTTTTTCTTGACTTGTTTGTCGTTCTACGATATAATCCAAATAGAAAGGAGGGGCTATGGAATCTATAGGTAAACGCATTAGATATTTAAGAAAAGAGATATTAGATATAACTCAAAAGGAATTTGGTTCTCAAATAGGGTTAAAACCGAATTCGGTCAGTGATATAGAAAGCGGAAAGAATACCGCAACAGAGCAAACAATTAAAGCTATCTGCCGGGAGTTCAAGGTCCGTTACCAATGGCTTACAGAAGGCATAGAACCCATGTATGAGGAATTAGATTCCGACTGTATGAACCGGATAGATGCTATCATGACTGGGGAGAATGAATTCGCCAAAAACCTATTCAAGGCATTCTCGAAGCTTGATACGGACGAATGGAAAATGCTTGAGAAAATAATTCAAAGTTTAAAGGGGGGATAAGGGCGTATAATCGCCCCTATCTGTGTATGTAAAGATATTCTGATAAATCATAGATACGCTTTAGCGATTCTACATCTTTAACTTTATCCAAAATATTTACAATTTTTTCCCTGTGCCATTCTGCGGAGTTACTAACAATCTTTTCCCGATATTCATTTTTACCTTCCATATCTACCTCCTTCATATTATCATTATATGGATATTAACTGGAGACGGAGACCGGTATAGCACCCAAGCCAATATTCCCGAATTATCCCCTGCAAAAAGGGTGATTGCAGAAATCAAGAAAATGTCAGAAGCAGACCTGATGCTGTAAAAGTATTTATCAATTCCCTAGGCGAATATAAAAAAGCATTCAATACATCTGACAAAATCTCCTCACACAATTCTGAAGATTGATGCAGGTACATCCTCTTGCCTGCTTTTTTCTATATTTTTAAATCCTCCCTTGACAATACGTGTAATACGTGTTATACTATTTTTGTAAGGAGGTGGAACATGAAAGACAAAGAGCTGCTAAAGCTTTTGAAGAAAAATGGATGGAACATAGTCAGAATCAACGGCAGCCATCATGTTCTTCAAAAAGATGGGAAAACTACTGTGGTTCCCTTACATGGTAAAGATGTTCCTATCGGCTTACTCAATAGTATTCTTAAGGAGACAGGGCTGAAATAGCCCTCCTCTCCTTAAACCATAAGGAGGTATGTTTATGCTGTTTGTGTATCCCGCAATCTTCCACAAAGAAGAGAACTCATATTGGGTTGAATTTCCCGATTTGGAGGGCTGCCACACCTACGGTAGTTCTGTCAATGAAACCATGGAAGCGGCACAGGAAGCTTTAGCCGCGTATCTTCTCACTCTATTGGAGCAGGAGAAAGCGATTGCCACTCCCTCTGATATTTCTGCAATTCATACGGACGATGGTTTTTCCTCCCTTGTGTCTTGTGACATTAACCAGTATAAGGACACGAAGGCGGTAAAAAAGACTTTAACCATACCGTCATGGCTGAATGACCGCGCCATTTCTATGGGGATAAATTTTTCACAGGTATTACAGGAAGCTCTTCTCTCCAAAATACAAGCATAGTATTTAATCACCAGCCCCGATTTCACATGGAATCGGGGCAACTCCTTATCTGATTATAAAAAATCTGTTTTCCAAGCCAAAATACCCATTTTTGCGGAAAATAATCCTTCTATTGTGCTTCTTGTCTATCTTTCTCACTTCCTATTCTATTGTAATGTGCCGAGTGTTATTCATCACCCCTTATTTACTCCTATGAGTGATTTATATTATTATAATACACTCATAGGAGTTTATTGTCAACCATTTTTTTACTCAATCGAGTAAAATACTCCTTGTTTTTTTTACTCATATATGCTATTCTTCATTTAGAGAGGTGGTGTAATATGGATTTTTTAGAAAAACTAAATCTTCTAATGAAAAGAGACAACTATAATAAAAATTCATTATCAAAGGCCAGCGGTATACCTTATACGACCATAGATAACTGGTATAAGAGAGGATATGATAATCTCCAATTACCTACTGTAAAAAGACTTTGCTCTTTTTTCAATACATCTTTAGATTTTTGGTTAAAAGAAGAAGTTACGGATCCAGACTATGGCAAAGCTATGGGATTTAAAATAACTTTAAAAGAAATGGAACATATTAAAAAGTATCGTACTCTTGATCCCCGCAGTCAATCCCATGTAGACACAGTGTTAGAATGGGAAGCGGAGCGGGTAAAACAGCTTCAATTAACAAAAAAACCGCTTGGAAGCCCCACCGCCACTATTATAGAAATTCAGCCCCGCCCCATTACCAATGTCAGACTGACAGAATATTTCCACAGCGTATCTGCTGGAGCAGGGGTATTCATCCTTGGGAATGAATCGACTGAAAAAATATCCGTCCCAGCCACACCTGAAAATGAAATTGTGGATTATGTGATTAAGGTATCTGGCAATTCCATGGAACCTGATTATCACGACGGGGATAATGTAATGGTTTCACAGAAACTTGAAATGAATCGGGGGGATGTTGGGATCTTTGTTGTCAACGGAAATGCCTATATCAAAGAATACGGCGAGACAGAATTAATCTCACGCAATCCTGACGCAGATAATATCCGGATAGCCGAATACGATAATATCGTTTGTATGGGAAAGGTTGTCGGGAAACTTGAAGAGCCTTATGAAATCACCAGTGATTAAACTGTTATGGAGCTATGATTAAACTTATCAGGAAAAGAGGAGATTATCCATGGCGCTAACACAAAAAGAAATCTATACAGTCAAAGACATCTACGCTTTGCCCGAGGGACAGCGGGCGGAGCTGATTGATGGGCAGCTCTATAATATGGCTCCTCCAAAGAGGATACATCAAAAGCTTATAAACCGCCTGTCTCAAACGATTACAAATTATATTGATTCAAAGCATGGTAGCTGTGAAGTCTATCCCGCTCCATTTGCGGTCTTTCTAAATGCTGATGATACAAACTATGTGGAACCAGACCTTTCCATAATTTGTGACAAAGATAAGCTGGATGAATACGGATGCAATGGAGCCCCGGATTGGGTTATTGAGATCGTCTCCCCCAGCACGGAACGTATGGACTACGGGATAAAGCTTTTTAAATACCGATCCGCAGGCGTACGGGAATATTGGATCATAAATCCTATAAACCGTACCGTCAACATCTATGATTTCCAAAGTAATGAAAAGACCGGCCAATACAGCTTTGATAATACTATCATTTCTTGTATTTATGATGATTTGAATATTAGAATAGCTGATTTGCTTTTATAGAATGGAGAAATCCGTTTGATAGAAAGCCAGCACAAAAATACTATACGGAATTTATAAAAAACAACAGACATAAGATTTAACAGCAACTTCCGAAGACATATCGCAATCTCAACTTGCATATGCTATCATTCCAAGGAGATGATCCCATGTATCTGATTTATCTGAGAAAAAGCCGCGCCGACCGTGAATCAGAAGCCCGCGGGGAAGGTGAAACGCTGGCCCGCCATGAAAAAGCGCTCACCGAGCTGGCCGCCCGGATGCACCTCCCTGTCGGCGCCGTCTACAAAGAAATCGTTTCGGGCGAGACGATTTCCGCCCGTCCGTGGATGCAGAGGCTTCTGATTGAAGTCATGCAGGGCCAGTGGGAAGGCGTGCTGGTGATGGAGGTGGAACGTCTTGCCAGAGGCGATACAAAGGACCAGGGAACCGTTTCCGAGGCTTTTAAATTCAGCAACACCAAAATCATAACCCCATCAAAGACCTTTGATCCGTCTAATGAATTTGACGAGGAATATTTTGAATTCAACCTGTTCATGTCCCGGCGCGAATACAAAACAATTAACCGACGGATTCAGCGCGGAAGAATGGCCGCCTTTCAGGATGGATGGTACATCTCAGGAACTGCCCCCTATGGCTATGAAAAGGTAAAGAAAAAAGAAAATAAGGGCTATGTTCTGGAAATTGTTCCGGACGAAGCCAAGGTAGTACGCCTGATCTACCATCTCTATACGCATGGAGAAGCGCAGAGTGACGGAAGCCTTCAGCCCCTTGGCTCCTATCAGATTCGGGACCGGCTCAATCATCTTTGCATCCCCTCCCGGAGCGGCGGCGCATGGTCCGCCTCATCTGTACTGGATATCCTTCGCAACCCGGTCTATGCCGGCTTTCAGCGATGGAGCTGGCGCAAGATACAGAAAAAAATAGTTGACGGCCGGATCGTAGAGACCCGCCCAAAAGACGACGCCTGCCTGAAAGTCCGGGGCCGCTTTGAGTCCATCATAACCGAATCGCAATACGCAGAGGCCCAGCGCATCCGAACCGAAAAGCCGCTCCCAAAGAATGGAAGCAATACCCTTCAGAACCCTCTGTCCGGCCTGATTTTCTGCTCCAAATGCGGTTCCCTGATGACCAGGGCTTCCAGCAACACAAAGACCAATTATCACGTACTTCGCTGCCCCAACACACAATGCAACAATATCTCCGCCCCTCTTCTGCTGATCGAAAAGAAACTGCTGGCCAGTATTGCCTCGTGGATACCAAAATATGAGCTGGAGTGGCCGGAGGAAACGCCAAAAAATTCTGCGTCCATCATTTCCTTCAGGGAAAATGCCTATAAAAATATCCTGCAGGATTATACACAGGCCGAGAAACAGCTCTCTAATACCTTTGATCTTCTGGAGCAGGGAGTATACGATATTAAGACCTTCCAGGAACGCCGGCGGGTACTTGAAGAAAAAAAGAGCGCCCTGGAGACGGAAATGACACGCCTGAAAAAGGACTACGACGATGCCAAAGCCAGAGAAAAAGCACGGCAGGACTTCATCCCCAAGGTCAAAAGCCTGATAGAGGTTTACTGGACCGTTGAAGACGCTCCCACCCGGAACAAAATGCTTAAGGAGGTTTTACAGAAGGTTGACTATCTGAAAGAAACCCGAAACAAAAAAGGGCAGGGGAAAACAGCAAATTTTTTTCTCCATCTGTATCCGCGTATCCCAAAAGACCTGTAAATCGAATCCAAAATTAAAAAATTTCAAACAGGGCATATTGCAATCTCAATTTGCATATGCTATAATGCCAATAGGCAAAAAGACAAGATAGCTCTGCGTGAGCAAAAAGGACGAGTCCCCGAATGTACGGCTATACAATCGGGGACTCTATTTCTTTTTGCATCCGCGCATCCCAAAAAGCTTGTAAAATCAATGGATATTTTACCATAAAGCTATCGGTTCATATGTATATCCCCACTCATACGTCATCAGCAGCACGCTGTCCGCCGCCTCCCCCAGCCCGCGGTAATCCATCCCCTCATACAAAAGCCCTCTCTGCTCCCCGGACGTCTTTGGCGCCAGCGCCACAGTCACGCGGATTCCAAAGACATGCATCACCGTGCGCAGCCGGCGGACAAATTCAACATACCGATCCCGATCCTCAGCCAGCACATACTCAAAGTCCACATCCACGCTGCCGTACCCCTTTTGCTGGACCTCCTGCCAAACCGCGCGGATCACCCGCTGCTGAACCTCCAGGCTGCCAAGCAGCGTGCTGACAAGATGATTGTTAAAACGGCCGTCCGCGCCAAGTGGCGTCAGAACCAGCTCCGCCATCACACCCCGGCGCTTTGCCTCCTCCAGGATCTGCCTCTCGCCCGCCTCCTGCGGGTGAATCAGCTCCCCCTCTTCTGTAAAACCATATGAAAACACGGAAATACTGGTCAGATATTCACATGTTTCGCTCAGCACCCCGCTGTCAATCCAGGGATACGCATAGCCTCCCATCCAGATCCCGCGCCGGGGACGGCGCAGGAGGCCGTCCCCGGCGCATCCTCCGGACCGGCCCTCGTCAGGGACAAAAAGAGCCTGGCCGACAGCCAGGCGGTAGGGCGCTTCAATCTGGTTCGCCCATGCCAGATATAACGGGGAAACTCCATACAGCGCGGCGATACGGTCAATCGTATCGCCCTCTTTTACCACATAAATTTCCATACAGGATCCGATTTCCCTGCAGCTATCCTGACTCCCGTATCCTGAACCGTTCAGGCGGCCTGAACGGCCCCGGCATCTTCGCAGCCGCAGTCTTCTTTATCACTATATATTATATTCCTCCTGCGCTGTGGATTTCCTCTTTATGTAAGGAACTGTCCGAAAATAACCTGTGAACAGCGCGCCTGACTTTTCTTCGGCAGCGCCGCTCTAATCCTGCCCGGGAACGCCGTTTTTAGCGCAGACATCCCGCAGGCAGCACACATCGCACCGCGGTTTTGTCCGCGCTGTACAGACATCCCGGCCGTGGTACACGAGCCGGTGGCAGAAATCGCTGCCCTCTTCCCCGGGGATCAGCTTCCACAGCGCCATCTCCACCTTCTTCGGCTCCTTTATGTTGTCCGCCAGGCCAATCCGGTTGACAAGGCGGATGCAGTGCGTATCCGTGACAATCGCCGGCTTGCCGAATATATCGCCCATGATCAGGTTTGCGCTCTTCCTTCCCACGCCTGGCAGCTTTAAAAGCGCGTCAAAATCATCCGGAACCATGCCGCCGTGCTTGTCGCGCAGAAGCTTCATGCATGCGCTGATATCCCGCGCCTTGCTGTGGCCCAAACCGCAGGGCTTTACGATCCGCTCGATCTCCTCAACCGGAGCGTCGGCCAAAGCGTTTACATCCGGATATTTCTCATACAAATCCTTTACGACCACATTAACCCTTGCGTCCGTACACTGGGCTGCCAGGCGGACGCTCACCAGAAGCTTCCACGCCTGATTATAATCCAGGGTACACCCCGCGTCCGGATACTCCTTCTTAAGCCGTTCAATCACTTCCAGCGCCAGTTTTTCTTTTGTCATTCCGCCATCCTCCTGTTTTTGCCGCTCCTTTTTTCAGATGCCTTTTCCGATGTTTTTCAGACGCCTTCCTTCCGGTCAGCCCTTCTTC
This sequence comes from Clostridiaceae bacterium, assembly GCA_910575795.1. Taxonomy (GTDB): domain Bacteria; phylum Bacillota; class Clostridia; order Lachnospirales; family Lachnospiraceae; genus Otoolea; species Otoolea muris. The sequence goes on from CAJTGE010000047.1 coordinate 17,907, forward strand.
TCATCCCGCTTCCCCGGCCTGCTTGCGGCGGCGCTTTTTACGCTTCTGCCGGATCTGAACCGGCGCTTCCTCCTCCTGCTTTACGCGGACATAAATAATGGAGAGAATCTTATTATGCGGGTTCCTCGCCGAGCGCACCTCCACGGAATCGAACAGCTCGATAAACTGTTTCAGCTTGGAGCAGTTGTAATTGCGCGGGTCAAAGCCCGGGACGCGCTTGGGCAGGCTGTCCCCCAGCTCCGACAGATCCACCCATCCATCCTCGCCTGCATTGGTGTTGATAATGGAAATGATCTCTTTTTCCATCTCGCTGATATCCGGAATGCTGCTGACGCCATTCGCGGCTTCGGCCGATTTTTTGCGCCCTTCCGCGCTGTCCGGCATCTCCGCTCCTTCCGGCGCGGCTTTTCTAGCTGAGGACGACGAAGCCTCAGACGCGTTCTCCTCGGATGCGTTCCCCTGCTGGACAGCCGCGGCGCCTCCGGTCCCGTCATTGTACAGAATATCAAGGAATTTAAAGCTCTCACAGGCTGACACCAGGGCATTCGGCGTCTTCCTCTCCCCCATTCCCAAAACCGTCATGCCCGACTCGCGCAGCCGCATGACCAGCTTTGTAAAATCACTGTCCGAAGTCACAATGCAAAAGCCGTCCACATTTCCGGAATACAAAATGTCCATTGCATCAATGATCAGCGCCGAATCGGACGCATTCTTCCCCTGCGTATAATTGTACTGAAATACCGGCGTAATCGCATAATCCTGCAGATTCTTCATCCATGCCTTTACGCTCGAATTCTGGAAATCCCCATACAGACGCTTGTACGTCGCCGTGCCGTAATTGCTGACCTCGTCCAGAATTAATTTTACATACCGGCCCGACACATTTTCCGCGTCAATGAGAACTGCCATTTTCCTGTCACTCATTCACTCTGGTTTCCTTTCTTTGCCCGCTTTTTGTAAGAGCTCAGGCCAATCCGGGCCCTTACCGATTCTTGTGCATGTCCCGCCAGACGGGCGATTTTTATCTGCCTTTCGCGCCTTTCCCCAATTGCCCCATATGCGCGGCGGCGAAGGAACCGCTGCTGTTCTGGCATTTCGCACGGTTCCTGTCATGTCAGCCTGCGCAAAAAACGCCCCGGCAGACATACGCGTTCCGGAATCCTTTCTACCCCTGCCGGGCTGCAGGCCGGATTCCGGAATCTACTGTAAGTGTATCATGCCAGGACGCTTTCATCAAATGTTTTTCACGATTTCTTTTTTAAATAGTAGAAACCATACGCCGGGATATTCACTCCGCGGGGCTGCATATGCGCGCCGGTAAACAATTCTTCATATTCCTCCCCGCCCTCATCGATCCATGCGGTCTTATCAAACTCGCTGAAATTAAAGAGCCCGATGATCGTCTCGCCTTCATAATGACGTCCGATGCACAGAACGGAAGCCTCCCATGTCTCAATCGTCCATGTATCCGCATCGCATACAAACGCCTTCTCCCTTTTCCTGATCTCCTCCAGGCGTTTCAGGCGCGGGAATAGCTTTCCTTCCACCGTATCCGGATCCTTTATCTGCGCCGCCAGCTCCCAGCGCATCGGGCCGCGGTGCAGGTAGCGGGAATCCGCCGCCTTGTTCGGATCCTCCTTGTACGTATAGTCATTTACCTGCCCGATCTCGTCGCCGCTGTAGAGAACCGGAATGCCGGACTGCATAAACATATATGCGTGCAGCGTCACATCAAAGCGGATCGCCTTCTCCATGGCCTCCGGATCGCCCTCAAAGCCGGCCTTTTCAATTCCGCACATGGATGCCGTCGTCCCGCAGAACCGGGCGTCCCCGGTGACCGGATCCGCATTGTAAAGCTCTCCGCGGCTCACGCTGCCCTCCGTAAAGCCCTGGAAGAAATCGTTTAAATATTTCTTATGGGAGCGCTCCCCAATGCCCTCCTGCATCAGAGTCCCATAGTCCAGCCCCCAGCCGATATCGTCATGGCAGCGCAGATAATTTAAGAACACATATTCTTTGGGAAGGCCGTTTACAATATCAAGCTGCTTCTTTAACAGGCTTACATCCCGTGTCGCCACCGTATGCCATGTCGTCGCCATAGTTGTCACATTATAAAGCATATGGCATTCCGGTTTCTCAACGGTTCCAAAATACGGAACCACCTTTTCCGGCTCCATCACCACCTCGCCCAAAAGCAGCACGCCGGGACACACAATCTCACAAATCATGCGCATCATGCGCACAATCGTATGTACCTGGGGCAGGTTGCGGCACTGGGTATTCAGTTCCTTCCATATATAAGGAACCGCGTCGATACGGATAATGTCAATTCCCTGATTGGCGAGGTAGAGGAAATTATACATCATCTCATTAAACACCCTGGGGTTTTTATAATTTAAATCCCACTGATACGGGTAAAAGCTGGTCATCACAAAATGTCCCGCGTCGGGAAGCCATGTAAAATTGCCCGGCGCCGTCGTGGGGAATACCTGCGGAACCGTTTTCTCATACATAGCCGGAATTTCATAATTATCAAAGAAGAAATAGCGGCTCATGTACTCCCCGTCCCCCTGGCGCGCCCGTTTTGCCCACTCATGATCCTCCGAGGTATGGTTCATCACAAAATCCATGCAGATATTGATTCCCCTTTTGTGGCAGGATGCCGTCAAATGGGCCAGATCCTCCATGGTTCCCAGCTTCTCCTGCACCTTCCTGAAATCAGCCACCGCATAGCCGCCGTCCGAGCGTCCCTCTACTGTGTCAAGAAACGGCATCAGATGCACATAGTTCACATTACACGCTTCCAGATAATCAAGCTTCTTTTCCACGCCCCTGATCGTGCCGGCAAAATTGTCGATATAGAGCATCATGCCCAGCATATCGTTCCGTTTATACCAGTCTGGATGCTGTTCCCGCTTTTCATCCGACTCCTTCAGCGCTTCGCCCCGCTCTGCGTAATACCGGCGCATCTGATCGCACAGCTCAGCAAACATGGAGCTGTTGTCATAAAGCTCCGTATAAAGCCATTTCAGCTCCTCAAAATGACGTGAGAACCGCGCCTCGTAAATCTCTCCTTTCGCCTTGCTTTTTGAACCCGTTTTCATCATTACCTTCCTCTCCTTTTACTGTAAATTCCAGCTTATTATGTGATCGATTTCATATAGAATCCTAGCACACCTTTCAGAGGAATACAAGACCTCCTGTTAAATTTTTATCTGTGCGAGCCTCCTGTTCGCCTCATTCATCGCCCCAAATTCTGTGAGGCAGCATATCACTTCCTCACAGGAGCGCGCCAGCTTCTCCGCCTTCCTGTACGTCTCCTCGCGGATCGGCTCAAACGCTTCTTCTGTCACCGTCTCTGCGGCCAGCGCCCCTGCGACTGAGTAATCGATATCATTTTCATGCAGGATCCCGGCCGCAAACGGGATATTCTGCCTGTGCAGCCTCCTGTAAACCGCAATGCCGCTCCCGTTTCCACCTATGACAAACACCTTCGGCTTCCCCTTTACAGGAGGGAACTCCGCTCCTCCCAAAAGGGCGTCATAGCTTCCGGTTTCGATCCCATACAGCGCTTCAATATAAGAGGATGTGAGGATCTCCTCCGGCGGCCCCAAACGTCCGATGCGATCCCCGTCCACACAGACCACGTAATCTGACAGCCGCAGAGCCAGATCAAGCTCATGCAGGGAGATAACCGCCCCGATTCCCCGATTCCGCACAAGCTCCCTTAAGATCGTTAAAAGCTCCAGCTTATGGCGGATATCGAGAAATGTGGTCGGCTCGTCCAGCACAAGCACCTTCGGCTCCTGGCAGATGGCGCGGGCCAGAAGGATCCTCTGCCTCTGCCCGTCGCTGAGCCTGTCAAACCGGCGTCCCGCCAGATCAAGCGTATGCGTCAGCTCCATAGCCCCGTACACCTTGTCCCAGTCCTCCCCGGAAAGGATTCCCAGACGGCCGGTATAGGGATAACGGCCGCACCCCACCAGCTCCTCACACGTCATGAGCTCAGGCCGTATATTCCCCGTTGTCAGAACGCCCATCTGCCTCGCCGCCTTTACGGGTGAAAGGGATGCGAGGCTTTCTTCCCCCAGATACACGCTGCCGCCCAGCAGGCGGAGCTGTCCGGCTATACTTTTCAGAATAGTCGATTTGCCCGCTCCGTTGGGGCCGATCAGCGTTACAATCTCCCCCTGCCTTACATGAAGCTCAACCTCGCTAAGCAGCGGAACATTCCCATACCCGACCGTCATATGCTCCGCCCGCAGCAAATCACGCCCCATCACGCCTCCCTCCCGCCGCGCGCGCGGCTCCCGCGCAGCATCAGATAAATCACCACCGGCGCGCCAAACACGGCTGTCACGGAGCTGATATTTAACTCTGTGGGGGCGAACGCTGTCCTTGCAATGAGATCACAGAGCAGGCAGAAGGCCGCGCCGCCCAGAAAGCAGCCCGGAATCATGACAAGCGGCCCCGTTGTCCGAAACAGACCTTTCATCAGATGGGGAACCGCGATCCCCACAAACGAAACAGGGCCTGCAAAGGCCGTCACGCAGGCGGAAAGAATGCTCGAAAGAAGCACCAGGCACACCCGGAAGCGCCGGATATTTACGCCCACGCTCTGCGCATACGCCTCCCCCAGGCGGTACGCCCCGATCGGCTTTGCCAGGGCAAGGGCGCCGGCCAGCCCCGCCATGGCCACAACCGCCATAGCGCGCACATTTTCCCACGAAATCCCGGAAAAGCTGCCCATGGACCAGTTATGCAGGTTCACGATATTCGCGTCGTCAGCAAAGGCCGCCAGAAAATCCGTTATGGCTGAGCACACATAGCTGAGCATCACCCCGCAGACGACGAGAACCGACATGCTCCTGACCCGGCCCGACAGGGCAAGCACAAAGCCCATGGAAACCAGCGCGCCCGCAAAGGCCGCCAGAATCATCGCGCCGGATCCCGTAAAAATGCCCTTTTCCACAGACACAATCAGCAGCAGGGATACGGAAAGCTTTGCCCCTGACGAAATCCCCAGCACAAACGGCCCTGCGATGGGATTCGCAAAAAAGGTCTGTAAAAGATAGCCCGACACGGACAGCGCGCCTCCCAGCAGCGCGGCTGCGAGAATGCGCGGCATCCGGATATCCCGGACAATGCGCCCCGCCGCGCCAGAATCTCCCGTCCCCTGAAACAGAGCCGCCCGGATCTCCCCCGCCGAAAGGCGGACGCTGCCGTAATGTAAGCCTGCCAGAAACAATGCAGCCAGGAGCACGCCTAAAAAAGCAAAGGAACACGCAAGCTTCCCCGCCGCCTTTCCTCTCATCCGTCCAGTCACTCCTTTATTTTAACGGGCGCAGATACGTCATCTCTCCCGGATCCGGCCCGTCCCCGCTCAGCATCCGGTGAATATCCAGTATCATATCCCCCAGTCCCATGCTCTCCTGAAACATATTTTTGCCCGTACACCACACATGTCCTTCACGTACGGCCTTAAAATCAGCAAGCAGGCTGCTTTTGTCCAGAAGCTCTGCAAGCGAATCCAGCTCCCCGTCAATCGTGTTGTTGTAAATGATATAATCCGCATCCCTCGCTGATTCATAAAATGCCTCCATCTGCATGTTCACAGACGACAGCGCGTTTTCTTCCTCTGCGGACACCTGAGGGACATAACGCCCTCCGGCCATCTCAATCATCCTGGCCACATAATCCCCGGGCTTTCTCACATTCACCGCCCCGTTCGCACTGATATAAAAAAAAGCTGCGGTCTTCCCGGAAGGCGTCTGATCCATCACCGGCTTCAGCGCGTCCACGCAGGCCGCAAAACGCGCCTCTGCCTGCTCCTCCCTGCCTAAAAGCGCTCCGTAAAGCCGGATCCATTCCATCCGGCCCAGAGGATGGCTCTCATAGCTCGATCGCTCTGCCAGCACCGGGATACCAAGGCGCTCAAGCTGCTCCTTTACCTCCGGCACATGGTAAATCATCGTAGATTCAACCGCCAGATTACATCCGTTCTCCAGAATCAGCTCATAATCCGGAGCGCTGTATTTGCCGGCATAGAGCATCCGCCCCTCTTCCATCGCCTCTCTCGCCTCGTCGATATACCACCCCGGCGCATCCGTGCCGGACAGCGTAATCTGATCCACCGCGTCCAGGCTCCGAAACAGATCCATGGCAGAGGTGGCCGCCAGATAGATGCGGTCAAGCGGCCGGCAAAGCGCTGTCACATCCTCCGGAAGCCCTGCCGGCACAGCCGCGCCCTCCGGCACGGCCAGGTAACGGCCGCTCTCCGGAATTTCCGCCAGTACATAGCCATTTTCATAGTAATCCACGGAAAACTGATCGGCATATAAAAGCTCCATTGAGCCCACGGGCTTCAAATCCGCCCACCGGACAGCAGCGGACGCCGTCTCCGCCTTTGTCTCCACTGTATCCACATCCGCAGAAACCGGCGCTCCTCTGCCGCATCCCGCCGCCGCGATGCTGATTCCCACAGCAGACAATACGGCTGGGAGCGCCCTTTTTCCAAAATTCCCCATCGCTTCTACTCCCGGCCTTCCAGGCTGCGGATCGCCGCCTGGGCGTGCTCCACAAAGATCTGCTGCACTGCCTCCAGCTCCCCGATACCGCTGAGCAGGCATGATACCTCATATCCGGCCCCTTCAAATACGCTCTTCCACGAGTCTTCATCATCCCCGGCCATATCATTATTCGCATGATCCCCGGCGACAATCATCAGAGGCGCCAGAACCACCTTCTTATAGTTTCCGGCCCGGACTGCCTTCAAAACCGTCTGCACATCCGGCTCCGCCTCCACAGTCCCGACAAAGTAATTCGCAAATCCCTCCCTGGCGAGCATGTCCTGCATCCGTGTATACACCTGGTTCGACTCTGCCTCCGTCCCGTGTCCCATAAAGCACACCGCCGTATCCGCATTGTTATACTCCGCCGTACTCTCCGCAAGCGCCCGGATGACGGCTTTAAAATCCTCATCCGACGACAAAAGGGGCTCTCCCACCGCAATCCTGTCAAACGCATCCGCATATTCGGCCGCTTCATTCACCAGATCCGTATACTCCAGCCCGTTCATCAGATGCGTGGGCTGAATCACCAGGTTTTTCACTCCGTTTTCCACCGCCCGTTCCAGCGCCTCGCCCACATTATCAATCGTCACCCCGTCGCGGGACTTCACATGATTAATAATGATCTGGCTTGTAAACGCCCTTCGGAGCGAATATTCCGGAATTGCATCCTCAAGCGCCTCTTCAATCGCGCCGATCGAAAGGCGGCGGCTGTCATTATAGCTTGTCCCAAAGCTCACCGCCAAAAGCTCATTCTCGCCAATCCCGTCCTGGTTTCTCGGATTATCCAAGGTAGCATCCCCCGTCTCATAATTCTCTTCGTCTGCGCTGCCTTCTGTCTCCCCCACAGAAGCCGTCTCCCCGGAGCCGCCGGATTCTGAGGAAGCCGCCGTTTCCGTCTGTCCCCCGCCGCCCTGCGGCTCTGTCTCCGCCACAGCGCCCGCCGGTTTGCTCCCGCCGGAACATCCTGCCAGCACAGCCGCCGATAAAGCCGCAGTTACAAATACCACTGCCACGCGTCTTAATTTCATCTTCTCTTTCCTCCTTCGCAGCCGGATACGCTTCGTATCTCCTCCGCTGCCCTGCATTATATTTATCGGGTATCCGATTCATACAGGCACAGAAATCCAAATCTGAAATTATGTCGAACAGCCGGCAATGGTATACCTTACAATTCTTATAAGTGATCAGCAAAGACCAAACCCTCAGTTTTTGCCACAGCAGAATAAGCCTGCAAAAGCCGCCTCCTACAGAGCCTTCTAATCACTGTTTGCCGTCTGAGTCAGAAATCAGCGCATCCTGAAACATGCCGTCCCAAAAACACTGCTGACCGGTACAATCAATTCCTCGTGATCCGGATCTTTACTGTTCCCATACCAACAGCCGGCAGGTTTCCTGGCTTGCCTCTCTTCACGCATAACCGCCTTCCCAACCGGAAATCCGATCAGTGACTGTTCTCCTAGTTCCAAACTCAGGTCATGCGCTCCTGGCTTACAGTGACGGGATCGCACAGGACTTTCACCTGTTTCCCTTTTAAGAACGGTTAAGAAATAACTGTTAAATAGTGCTGCCGGAGAAAACGACAAGCAATATTAAAAGTTATTTCTTAACCATTCCTTACCCCCTGCCCGCATAACAGACAGCGGCACCGGATGCTCTTTACTCGATATTGTATTATATCCTATCATATGAGTGGGGAAAAAGCAAGAAATTGTTCTGTGACGACGGCCAAAGGTCAAAGGGGAAGAAATCTAAAGGATAAAATTGCTTGAATCATTCTGCCCAATGTGCTACATTATAGACATAAGGAAAGCAACTGCCCACAAAGTGGTTAGCCTACATGATATGCGTTAAGCCTACCCGGACTCGGCCAAGTACAAGGTAGGCTTATTTATTTTCGCCTGTTTCCCCTATCTATATAGGCAGGCAGCGCTATGAGAAATGTGCCGCCTGAAAACAGCCGGATAGAGCACCAGGCACTTCATATGTACTCATTTGCACCACCTCCCTCTTCCTGTATTTCCCATGACGGGATATTGCCGAACGGCAACGCGGCGGCTACCGCTTTCAGAAAGGCGGGAGGCTTTCCACCTTGTAACACGGTTGTTTCCTGTAACATATTATAACACGGGCAGCATTATTTTCATGTCCGGCAAGGTACTGAACCGTCTTAGGGTCAACACCGGAATACAGCAAGTTGGTGATATAGGTATGCCCTTACGGTATAATAAGGACAAATCGGAAAACCCATTATTACCAAGGTTGCTCAGGTGTTGTAAAGCGCGCATATGACACTAAATACAGAAACAAATAATGTATACAATACTATATGTTGTTGTTTTCTGAAAGTAAAGAAATCCATGAGCAATCTTAATCAGAGAGAATTTTCGGATTTGCCACCATTCTTTTTCCATTACAATACGCCCTTTGGTGGGGGCAGACTGGGAGGTGATAAGGAACCATTTCACATAAAGGACAAACGGGCAGCAACCCGGTAATACCGATTTTAATTCATATCAGCCGCACAGTAACTGACGGATGTTCAGCTACTGCGCGGCTTTTTTTGTTATAGATAACTCTGCCCTGGTGACGTAGATTACCGGGGCTTTTTTCAGTTAGACAGGAGGCTTTCAAAATGCCGGAAACTTTGAATCTGAATTACTACTACGGGAATGAAGCCGACCAGTACAGCTTCTACCGCATCCCGAAAATCCTTTTGACCGACCGCCGCTACAAGGGCGTATCGCTGGAAGCAAAGGTGCTGTATGGCCTGCTGCTTGACCGCATGGGGCTGTCTGCCCGCAATGGCTGGCTGGACGATAACGGGCGCGTGTTCCTCTACTTCACCCAGGAGGAAGTCATGGCCATGCTGGACTGCGGCAAGGACAAGGCGACGAAGCTGTTCCGCGAATTGGAGGGCATCGGCCTTGTGGAACGGAAAAAGCAGGGCCAGGGACACCCCGCCCGGATTTACGTTAAGAACTTCATTCTGGAGCCGGAACACTCTGCGCCGGTTCAGACTGCGGAAAACCAGCAGTCAAGACCGCTTGACAGTGCCGCAGTCAAGACTGCTGAAAAACCGCAGTCTGCACGACGGAAAACCAGCGGTCAAGAGTGCGGAATTTCCGCCCCTAATAATACTGATATAAATAAAACTGAAAAAAGCGATACGGATCTATCCATCACACCCCCTGCCCCCTCAGCGGTTTCTTCCCCTGCTGGTAAACGCGCTCCGCGCAGGATGGGATTGGATGAGATGGAAAGCTACCGCGAACTGATTTTAGAAAATATTGACTATGACATTCTTCTGGAACGGAACCCCTGGGACAAGGACTTGCTGGACGGCTATGTGGAGTTAATGCTTGAAATCTGCTGCTCCACACGGGAATCTGTCCGTATCTGCGGGCAGGAAGTACCCACCGAGGTTGTCAAAAGCCGGTTCCTGAAGCTGAACAGCGAACATATTGGCTACGTCATGGACATCCTGAAAAGCAATACTGCCAAGATTGGCAATATCAAGGCATACACGCTGGCAGCACTCTACAACGCCCCCGTCACGATGGGGCAGTATTACACATCCCTTGTCAGCCACGATATGGCGCACGGGCTGCTGGACGGTTAAGCCGCCCGGCGCTTTGCAATACATCAATCAAACCAAAGGAGGACTTTTGCATGGAACATGAAATCAACATTCTGGTGGTGGAACCGGGCAGACCGCCCAGACCGGCGCGGGTGGATAACTCGCTGGAAACTTTTTCACAGCTTGTTGGCGGTGAGCTGTCAATGGGCTGTTTCCTACCCCAGCGGGTCATGCTGCTCTACAACGAGGACGCCAGCCGCCAGGGACTGCCGCCCAACCGCTGCAATCCCTTTGTGAACGAGTGCATCAGCGGTACATTCCTGATGTGCGGGCTTTCAGACGGGGAGGGCTTCTGCTCCCTTTCCCCTGCCCGGCAAGCCGAGTTTCAGCGCCTTTTTGCCAGCCCCGGCGAGTTTATGATGCTGAGGGCAGACCACATCTGCGCTTCGCCTGCCGAGTTTGCCGAAACCGCTGGCAGGCTTTGGGGCGGCATGGCAAGCGGCGAATCCGTGGTGCTGACCAAGTGGGGCGGAAAGGAGGCCGGCGCATGAAATACCTGCTCCGCCGCCTGCTGGTTCCGCCTTAGCGCACACCAGTTTAGTCCCAGCCTGCAAAGAGAGGAGGTTTTACCATGCAGGATGAAGTACGCGAAAAATCGGTGGCTCTCACCATCAAGGTCGGCAAAGCAGGCGGCAGGCTGACCGCCGGCCTGCTGAAATGGGCCATTCGGAAGTATCTGGCGCAGGCCCAAAACCCCAAAATCCACCACGGCAAGCAGACCGTGAAGCAGCTTGTAAGCCAGGGCGCAGGTGTTCAAAACATCGAGATCACCGGCAAAAATATCAAGTCCTTTGAGCGTGTGGCGCGGAAATACGGGGTGGACTTTGCGCTGAAAAAAGACCCGGCGCAAGGGAAATACCTTGTCTTTTTCAAGGCACGGGACGCGGACGCGCTGAACGCCGCCTTTGCCGAGTATGCCGGGAAAAGCCTGAACCGCTCCGCGCAGAAGAAGCCGTCACTGTTAGAAGAAGCCGACCGGCCATTCCCAAAAGAAGAAGAACTGCGGGAAAAATCCGCCCGCTTAAACCAGCTTAACCGGGAGCTGTCCAGACCGGACAAAAAGGAGGATGAGCAGGAGCAGGAGGTTGAAGAAAGCCCTGATTTGGAGGACGCCGGAGAACCCGCGCCGGTTGTGCCGATGCCCGCTGCGGCGGCTGGCCATAAACCCTCTATCCGTCAGGCACTCCGTAACTATGAACCGCCCGCGCCGGTACAGTCCGGCATGGAGCGCACCCCGCGAAAGGAGGCGGTGCTGTGAGGGCAAAGGAGGGGCGCACGGTGGGGCTGTTCACCAAAGTTTCCCCGGAAGAAAAGGCGGCGATTGACCGCAAAATGGAACTGCTGGGGACTTCCAACCTGCGGGCATACCTGCGGAAAATGGCGGTGGACGGCTACATTGTGCAGCTTGACATGGGCGCGGTGCTGGAACTGGTAAAGCTGCTGCGCTCCGTTTCCAGCAACGTCAACCAGATCGCCCGCCGCTGCAACAGCACCCACAACCTGTATGAGCAGGATGTGGAGGACTTGCGGCAGGGCTACGCTGAAATCTGGCAGGGCGTGAGCGACCTGCTGAAGAAATTTGAAGCACTGTAAACAACTGCGGCGGGAGCGATTTTTCTTTTGCTCCCGCCGCTTATTTTTATATCTGGAGGTGATTACTTGGCAGGCGTAACCAAAGAACAGATTGCAAAAGCAAAGGAATGGGACTTGCTCTCTTATTTGCAGGCTTATGAGCCGCAGGAACTGAAAAAAAGCGGCCCCCGCGAATACTGCACCAGAACCCATGACAGCTTAAAAATCTCCAACGGGAAATGGTGCTGGAACAGCCGGGGCATCGGCGGGCGCACGGCGCTTGATTATCTGATCAAGGTGCGCGGCATGGACTTTGTGGGCGCGGTGGAAGCCCTGTGCGGGTACTCTACTCTGCGCCGCCGCCCGTAAAGCAGACGTTCACAAAAACCACGAAGCCGCAAAAGCCGTTTAAGCTGCCCGAAGCCAGCCGGTGCGCGTCCGCCGTGGTGGGCTATTTGCAGGATCGCGGCATTGACCCGGAACTGCTTGGCGTGTGCATGGAAGCCGGGATTTTATACGAAAGCCGCCGGTATCAGAACTGCGTCTTTGTGGGGCGCGATATGCAGGGGAACGCCCGCGCTGCCAGCCTGCGGGGGACGCGGGACGGCTTCCGTATGGATGTGGAGGGAAGCGACAAACGGTACAGCTTCTGCCTGCCCGCCAGCCGCCCGGACTGTCCCCGGCTGGCGGTGGCGGAAAGCCCCATTGACGCGCTCTCCCTCGCCACGCTGGTGAAGCTGTCCGGCGGCGAACCACGGGACAGCCACTACTTATCCCTGGGCGGAACCGGCCCCCGCGCCCTGATGCAGTTTCTCCACGACCACCCTCATGTTACACAGATCAGCTTGTGCCTGGACAACGACAAGGCCGGCTTGAAAGGTATCGAACGGCTCACGCAGGAAATCCAGAACGACACGGAACTTTCTGGGCGGGTAAAACTGGTTTACCCCAACCCACCGAAGCTGGGCAAAGACTACAACGAGTTTCTCTGCATCCACGTGAAAGCGGCACGGACGGCACAGCGGCAGCGGGACGGGGCGCGGTAATGCTATTTAATTTCCGGCTCTAAATTTTCAAATTCGGGCGCATCGAAAAAATCTATCAGCGTCATATCCAAACCGTCACATATTTTCTTGATGGTTGAAATTTTCGGGTCGGTACTCTTGCCATACAAGATGTTTTTGACGGAGGATGGCGGCAGCGCCGACATCGTAGCCAGTTTGTTAATGGTAATGCTGCGCTCCGCACATAAACGGAGTATCCGGGTCTTAATCGCTGAAATCGTATCCATAGCTGTATCCTGCCCCCTTTTTTATCAAGCATACAAAATATGGCTTGCAAAAGTAGGCTACCCATGCTACTATTTAGGCTATGGATAGCCTTTTTAGAAAGGAGGAACCTTTGGCTATTTCCAACATTTTACCACGAAAGATTATGAAAAACCGCACCCGTCAGCAGTCAATGGCAGAACGCCACGACTATGACCAGGAAGAAGAAAAGACAGACGGCGGCGAACTGGTTTCCTCCTATATGTGCAGCCCGGAAACTGCCGCCGAAGAATTTGAAATCAGCAAAAAACTGTACGCCCAGCTTACCGGGCGCAGCCAGTCAGAAAAGCACGACATTATTATGTACCGCATTATCCAGTCATTCAAGCCCGATGAAGTCAGCCCGGAGGAGGCGCACAAAATCGGCTGCGAGCTGGCGATGAAATTTACCGGCGGGCAGCATCAGTTTGTGGTGGCCACCCACACGGATAAGCGGCATATCCATACCCACATTGAATTTAACAGCACCAACCTAAACTGTGACGCAAAATTCCAGAACGTGAAAAACTCCGCTTTTATCCTGCGGCGCATGAACGATGAACTGTGCCGCGCCCACGGCCTTTCGGTGATTGAGAATCCGAAGAAAAAAGCCAAGTCCCAAAAGGAAATGGCGGCGGCGCAGTATGGCATCAGCCACAAGAAGCAGTTACAGCAGACCATTGACAAGGTGCTGCCGGAGTGCAATCATTATGAGGAGTTTCTGGCAAAGATGCGGGCTGAGGGATATGAGGTTGTGGACGGCAAAAATCCCGGCTTCCGTCTGCCCGGATGGGAGCGCCCTGCAAGGGTGAACCGGCTGGGCGGCGATTATACCAAGACCGCCCTGCGCGCCAGAATTACCAGCCAGAACGGGCGTTTGGCGGCAGGAAAAACAGCGCCGAAGCGAACCGGCAGAAAGGTCAATCTCCTGATTGACATTCAGGCGAAACTTGCCGCCGGAAAAGGCGCAGGCTATGAACGCTGGGCGAAAATTTTCAACCTGAAAGAAGCGGCGAAAACACTGAATTTCCTGATGGAAAACGGACTGGCCGATTATGATGAACTGGCGCTTCGGGCAGCGCAGGCCGAGGACGGTTTCAATGCGGCTTCACAAAAAATCAAACAGTTGGAAGCGCGGATGTCAGGCGTGGCAAAGTTAAAAACCCACATCATCCAGTATTCCAAAACGCGGGAAGTCTACGCGGCTTATAAGAAGTCCCGCCACAAGAAAGAATTTCTCGCGGAGCATGGCGCGGAGATTGCCCAGCATGAAGCCGCGAAGAAAGCCTTTGACGCTCTGGACGGCAAGGCCATTCCCAAAGTAGCGCAGCTTTCAGCAGAATATACCGCGCTGCTGGAAGAAAAACGGGAACAGTACGAACAGTACAAGGCGCTGCGGCAGGATATGATTACCTACCAGACCGCACTCCGCAACGTGGATAAGATTTTAGGATTGGAACCGCCAGAGCAGGCGCAGGAAAAAGAACAGCCCAAACCGGAACGGTGACGCAAAAGTGCCGCCCCTTTCCAACCGGGACGGCACTACTTTTTTTGAATATCTTCATCGGGGACATACTCCGCAATGTCCCCCAGGCCGCAATGTAAAGCGGCGCACAATTTGTTTAAGGTTTTTGTTTCCATATTTTCATTTGCCCGCAGCCGCCGGATGGTCTTGCTGTCGATGCCGCACTTCTCTCTTAGCTGGTAGGTTGACACATCCTGTGCCTGCATAACCGTCCATAATTTATCGAACACTATCATAAAAGCACCCCCGTTTGACGTTTATTAGTATGGGGGTTATAATCTTTTTTATTAAGGGGATATAACCCCCATATTCATATTGGACGGTTCAATTTGTTTCGCTGCCAAGGGACTGCTTTTTCAAATCCAAGAAAGGTTGTGGCATTATGATTTATACAGATGAAGTAAGAAAAAAGCTGGACGCGATTTTGAAAGCGTTTGGGGAATACATTGATGGGCAGAACTATTTTGATATAGTCTACTCAAAGAAAATCGGCTATGTCTGGATTTTAGCTGAATGTCCCGGCGATGCCGGCGCGGTGCTGCTGGATACGCCGGAGAAAATGCTTGACCAACTGTTTAACGAGGTTATCAACGATGTGGTCAATGCGGATGAAAACAAGACGCATATCCTTAACGCTCTCACTCTTTCCGAGTGGGAGGAATGCGAAGTCCGCCGCCGGATTGCAATACTGTTGGAGCCGCTTGCCGAGGACAAAGACTGCTATCTGCAATTCATGGACAGATACCTGAAAGCCTATCAGAAAAACAACGGATATATCGGGGAGCCGGACGAACTTTGAATTGCAAAAGTGAATTGATTTATTTTAAGTATCAGCCAATAAACTATAAAATACGAAAGGGGAACAGAAATGGAACTGAACTATTTTAGGGACAGGCTTTTTGATTTACTGAATGACAGCGAGGGGATGGGGATTACCGACCTGAACACAGACGAGCGGAACGGATTACTTACTGTCATGACTGACGACGGGAATGTATTTGAAATCGTATGCCAGCAGGCAACGGGAAAGGGGGACGGATGGATGACCGCAAGCTGACTGTATGTTACGGGCGTGGCAATTACAAGCAGGCTCCGCCACAGATTCTTTTACAAGGTAAATGGCTGGAACAGACCGGATTTTCCGCTGGGGATAAAATCATCGTGAAATGCCAGCAGGGACAGCTTATCATCACAAAGAACGGAACAAAGAAAGATTCAGAGGAATAAAATTTTCTGTCAATCTCGGAAACCTCCTAACGGCGCAAAATGCGCCGCCCCTCTCCTGCGCGGATGTGCAGGAGGAAGCGACCGCAGGGAGCGCAAAGCCACGCCGATAGGCGTGTTCGGTCGGACGCGCAGGCGGACGCCTGGGGCTTGGGGGAACCCCAACAAGCGAGCCGGAATATCCCAAAAGGATATTCCGGCTCATTGCTTGCCTACGGTAGCTGAACATTCAAAAGACAAAATGCGTGAATACACTTTCTCTAATAATGTGTTGACAGCAATTTGAATTGATTTTTTTCAAACTCTAAAAGCCCCTCATCACGCATTTTACAAAGTTCATTTGACATGGCACTGCGATCAACTGAAAGAAAATCTGCAAGTTGCTGACGGTTAAAAGGAATTGTAAAGCTTACACTATTCTGCTTTTTCGATTCTTCTGATAAATAGGAAATCAATTTATCCCGTGTAGTTCGTTTGGACATATGGCCAAGTTTCCGTACAAGATTTCTATTTTTTTCAGAAATTGAGAAAAACATATTCTGTATGACCAATGTATGAAAATGACAGGCTGCTGAGCAGACTGTAATAATCCGCCTTACATTAAAAAAGATGACTACACTGTTTTCTACTGCAACAATATCATTGGGAAACGCCCCGCTTTCAGGTGAAGCATACGCCTCTCCAAATGTTTCACCTACGCCGATTTTTCCAAGGATGCTGCGATTGCCCCAATAATCATCTGTCTGGATATAAAGGCTCCCCTCGATTAAAACAATAATGTCGCTTAAATGTTCCCCTTGCCGTAAAACATATTCTCCTTTTTTATATGTGCAGGGTTTTGCTCCAAGGCAGGAAATCATGGATGCAATTTCATCATCACCAACCCCGGCAAATAGCTTTGTTCTTTTAAGAACAGAAATATATTTTTTCATAAAGCCTCATTTCTCGTTGTAAAAACAACCGCTTTGTTTGAATTATTGTAATATAATCTCAACGTAATGTCAATGGGCTACCGATACGATGGTAATACCTTAAAGACGAAATGTGATGAAAACAACACTTGCCACCCAAACATAATGTAAGCAATGTGTTTTCAATGGAAAGGAGCAAAATATGGTCAGAAAAATAATAAAAATTGATGAAGAAAAATGTATTGGCTGCGGTGCCTGTGCTGATGCCTGCCATGAAGGAGCCATTGAAATGATTGACGGCAAGGCACGGCTCACTCGTGAAGATTATTGTGACGGGCTTGGTGACTGTTTGCCTGCATGTCCTGTGGATGCTATTGCTTTTGAAGAAAGGGAAGCGCCTGCATACGATGAAGGTGCCGTCCTGGCTGCTAAGAGTAAAAAACAATCTGCTACGCTTCCTTGTGGCTGTCCTGGAACACAATCAAAGACCATTCACAGAGAAAGTCACACAGACAGTGTTTTTTCTGCACCAACAAACAGCCATCTCTCACAATGGCCTGTGCAGATCAAACTTGTCCCTGTGAATGCGCCTTACTTTGACAATGCTAATCTTTTGATAGCGGCAGATTGTACAGCTTATGCTTACGGAAATTTCCACAACGAGTTTATCCGAAATCATATTACTCTTATTGGATGCCCAAAACTCGACGAGGGCGACTATACCGAAAAGCTGACTGCAATACTTTCAAACAATAATATTAAAAGTGTTACCGTTGTACGCATGGAAGTACCTTGCTGTGGCGGTATCGAAAACGCTGCAAAAAATGCTTTGCAAACAAGTGGCAAGTTCATTCCGTGGAGGATTGTTACGGTATCTACGGACGGAAAAATATTAGATTAAACGGAGGAAAGAAAGATGGAAAGAAAAATGTTTTGTTTTCAATGTGAACAGACAGCAGGCTGTTCTGCTTGTACCGGAGGTGCCGGTGTATGTGGTAAGAAAGCCGATACCGCTGAATTACAGGATAAGCTGACTGGCGCACTTATTGGTCTTGCAAGGGCTGTGGAGGGAGATGAAAGTCTTGCCACAGAAATGACAGACAAATTAGTTGTGGAGGGGCTTTTTACCACAATCACCAATGTGAATTTTAACAACGACACAATCACTGCGCTTACAGGGCAGATACAAGCTGAGAAAGAGCGTCTTGTGCCGAATTGTTCTGATTGTTCTTCTGCTTGCGGGAGAAGCAGTAATTACGACATGAAAGAACTATGGAGTGCAAACGAGGATGTTCGTTCTTTGAAATCCCTCATCCTATTCGGCATTCGTGGCATGGCAGCTTACGCTTACCATGCTGATGTACTCGGCTATCGTGATGCTGCTGTAAATAAATTCTTCTATAAAGCGCTTTGGGCTATCGGAATGAAGGACTGGGGCATGGAGGAACTTCTTCCCATTGTTATGGAAGTGGGAGAAATCAATCTGAAATGCATGGCTCTTCTTGACAAAGCCAATACTGAAACCTATGGAAATCCCGCTCCAACTGAAGTTAGCCTGACCATAGAAAAGGGCCCGTTTATCGTCATTTCCGGGCATGACCTATATGACTTAAAACAGCTTCTCGAACAGACCGAGGGGAAAGGCATCAATATCTATACACACGGCGAAATGCTTCCTGCACACGCATATCCTGAATTAAAAAAATACTCACACCTGAAAGGAAATTTCGGGACAGCCTGGCAGAATCAGCAAAAGGAATTTACCGATATTCCTGCGCCTGTTTTGTTTACCACCAACTGCCTGATGCCTCCAAAGGAAAGTTATGCCGACCGCGTGTTCACAACTGAGGTTGTTTCCTACCCGGAACTCATACACATTGGTGAAAACAAAGATTTTACACCTGTCATTGAAAAGGCACTTTCTCTTGGTGGCTATCCTATGGATATGCACCTTACTGGAATTAACGGCGGGCAAAGAGTTATGACAGGCTTTGCACATAATACAGTTCTTTCGGCCGCCGATACCGTGATAAAGGCTGTAAAATCTGGCGACATCAAACATTTCTTCCTTGTAGGCGGCTGTGATGGTGCAAAGCCTGGACGCAATTATTATACGGAATTTGTTAAGCAGACACCAAAGGACAGTATTGTGCTGACACTCGCCTGCGGTAAATACCGTTTCAATGACCTTAATCTTGGGACAATCGGTGAGCTTCCCAGAATTATGGACATGGGGCAGTGCAATGATGCATATAGCGCAATCAAAGTCGCGTCAGCGCTTGCAGAAGCTTTTGGTTGCAGTGTAAACGACCTGCCACTTTCAATCATTCTGTCATGGTATGAGCAGAAAGCGGTCTGTGTTTTGCTAACACTCCTGCATCTTGGTATTAAAAACATTTTGATTGGCCCCTCGCTTCCAGCATTTATTTCACCGAAGGTGCTTAATTTTCTTGTAGAAAACTACAACATTGCACTTATTAGCACGCCCGAAGAAGACTTAAAAAAAATGCTTGGATAAAGAACATTGGCAACATCATTTTAGCCTAACTAACTCAAACTTCCCACACCGATTGGTGTGCTGAACCTTGAAAAATCAATACTTTAGTCCATAAAAAAGGCACAAACCTGCACTTGATGGTATAATTGAATT
>CAJTGE010000048.1 GCA_910575795.1 Clostridiaceae bacterium
ATGGCAGAAACAGCTTTGACCTGTTAAAAGCCAAAGTACTGTTTCATGAACTATTTCACGTTGAATTCAACTAAGAGTGGAAAGAACCTATCTACCGTTTACCAATGAAATGCAGCAGTATTAAAAAAAGTGGCTGATAAAACATTTAGCCAGAACCTTAAAGAATTAGAAGCCGATGGTTTGATTGTCCGTGGGGCATACCCTCAGATACCTTCTAAAGTTGAATATTCCTTAAAAGTGATCGGGGGCGTTCCCTTGTTAAGGTACTTGATAAGTTGTGCGATTGGGGAAATAAAAACAAAAGATGACCCTGCATATATAACGGGCCATAACTGGATCGTATTTTAGCAATCGATATGGCCCTTTTTTCCTTATTATTAAACTATGGCTTTCTATATGGTTTTCCACAACACAGTGTTATAATAAATCGTGCCGTTAATCTTTATCTGGCTGCTGTCCATTGTGAGCTAACCATTTACACTCCGTTATATCCATATGCGTGAAGATCGCTTTAAAGGAAGAGTTTTCAGGACTACATGCATATATGCCAAAGCTGATTGAATCGGCGGCATCCCACATATGACATATTCTCATCTGCGAAAAGTGCATCCCATCTTCAGAACACTCAATGCAAAAATCATCTTCCCTTCGGCTTATGCGATACCACATAGACTTGATGGATGCGTCAATTGCTGTTGTTGCCCAGTCTGAGTACCCATGATTCGTTACAACGCTCCCCAAATGCTGAAAATTATCATTCTCGTATTCGGCAGAGGCTTTCAGCCAATTGTCACTGTCCAGATAAATCACAACACCGCACTGGTCGAAACGGTGTTTGCTATCAAATTTTGTCTTAACAATAAATGAAAAATATTTTTCAGATGTTTTCATCTGTAATACAGGCGCATTGTCATTTCTAAAATGATAATATGTCCTTTGCCATAAATCGGTGTATGGCTTTGTAATTATCTCAATTTTATTGTCTTTAATATCATAACCGCCAGGTTCTCTTGTCCATTTTAATTTTGTTACATCAAACATTGCTGTCTCTCCTATCTGTATTGCGATTTATAACCATAATTATAAGATGTTTACCATAAGAATACAATTTCTGATAGAATTTTTACAAAAAAATCTGCTTCTATTGTCATATAGCATTTCTCCATTGAATGGATTGTATTCTTCGTTTTATTTTAGAAGCAGAAGGTTTGCTGTTAGTTTTATTATACCATACGCTTCTCTGTAATTCTAAGAAAATACATCTAAGGATAGAGTATAATTCCCTCTTTTCCAACAATACTACATATCCCTAAATTCTCACTCATAAGAGGTTTTTGAAAAATGAGGATAATATATAGTTGAAAAGCGAGTAAAAAACAGTCAGTCTGAGTGTCTGACAGAAAGATGCGAATAACGCTCTGAATTCCGGTAAACCAGTACAGCATTGCATAAATAACAGTGAATTCAGCACCTGCTCTTTGCGCAATGATGTAATAGTATACCCCACACTGATTAACCGTACATTTCGCTGGTCTAAATTTCCATCTGCCGCGTTGAAATGATGTTTTCGTTTTGGAGTATGCTTAAAAATACCCTAAAATCCTCCAGCCTGATAAGCCCGCGCAATTACATAGGACGGCTCAAAGTATGCGCTGCGATTATAGTTATCAATAGAATTGCAAATATCATGATTATAAATTCTGAAAATTCCCTGCACATAATCTTCATTTTGTAAAGTGGTATTCCGTATCAGCCTTTGACAGACCTTTCCCAATCTGAATGGCGGCAGGAGGACAGGACACTAATTCCCTGTCAGTGTCCACAATGTCATAACTGCCATTCTGGAGATGGTACTCTTTAATCCATGAATCTTCCACATCAGAAGGATTCTCTGCATGAAGAACATTTGCAACACTAATGAGGTGGTACATGGCATTAACGACATACTGATTCTTTTGATGTAATCTTCTGGCAACGCGCTCAATCATATAGCAGATAAAAAACAAGTCATTACTTTGAATATCCTCATCGGGGAAATACCGATTTTTCTTAACTTAATACTCCCTTCAAAACGTAATGTCTGCAGAGCAGGTTCAGTACAAAAAACAATTTGATGCGTTGGGTATTTAAATTTGACCAATTCCCAAAATGCAGCCCTGGAGACAGCGCCGTCTACAAAATCTTCCACATAATCCCATATCTGCTCATCTGCCAGTGGCCCTTCTACAATATCATAAGGATGCTCAATCCCCCTTCTGCAGTTGACAGCGAGCTGCAGCCATTCTTCTGTCATTTGATTAAACGTGCAAATGTTCAGGCTGTCCGCCTGGGTATAGCGGTATATATTTACAACCGATTCTCCGCGTTTTGTCAGCGCCCAGCGTCTGGCCTGCTTTTCCAGCGCGGTACAGTAAAAAACATATCCGAAGTCTTTATAATGGCCGTTTATCATGATCTGAGGCTGTTCTACAATGACATTACTTCCGTGATAATATGATGTACATTCATTTATGTTTTCCTTGAATTAAAGATTCGGCAGTTTCGTATTCCCAGGGCTTCCATCTGTAAATGATATTGTTTCCGGAATACGTATCTTTCTTATCAGTTTACAGCTATCTTTACATATTGTCAAACTTAAATTACGAATTGACATTCCCGCCCGTTTGTGTTATTTTTATAACAGCAATTAAATAATTTCTTCGGGGCGGGGTGTGATTCCCCACCGGCGGTAAAAGTCCGCGAACCGCGAGAGCGGTGGATCCGGTGTGATTCCGGAACCGACAGTACAGTCTGGATGAGAGAAGAAGCGAGCGTCAGAGGACGGACGATGAACCGCAGGGCCTTTTATATGGCCGGCAGTGGTTTTTCCCGGAGTCTGATCCATATGAAGTCCAATCTCAGGCCCCCCGAAGCCTGAGATTTTTTATGCACACGGGCAGGGAATTATGCTTTCGCTGCCCGGCATCAGAAGGGAGAGAGAAACATGAAGACAAAATGGAGTGTTCAGAAGCTGATTTATACGGGTATGCTTGCGGCGCTGGCCGGGGCGCTGATGTCGCTGGAGTTTTCGGTTCCGCTTATGCCGCCGTTTTACAAGATTGATTTCAGCGACGTTCCCTCGATTGTGGCCGTATTTTTGCTGGGGCCGGTGTCGGGAGCCTGCGTGGAGATTATTAAGATTTTGATTAAGATGATCTCCGTGGGGACGAATTCGATGTATGTGGGCGAGCTTTCCAACCTGATCGGCGTGGCCCTGTTTGTGATTCCTTTGTGGTTTATCTATCAGAAGCGCGGCGCTACGAGGCGGGCCGGCGTGGAGGCGTTAGCGTGCAGCGTTGTGATCCGGACGGCGTTTGCGTGCTTCTGCAATGCATGTATTACGCTTCCGCTGTATGCCGCGGCTATGGGAGTGCCGCTGGACGAAGTGGTCCGCATGGTCGGGGCCGTAAACCCGGCGATCCATGATTTGACCGGATTTATTATACTGGCAACGGTACCGTTTAATATTATTAAGATTGGAATAAATTACACGATCGGACATCTGCTTTACCCCCGTCTGCTGGCTGCCAGAATTGTGGCAAAGACTGTGTAGGGCGCGTCAGGAAGAACAGGTTTTGCAAGGAGGAACGGTTCCCGGTTATCGTGACGGCTGCATGAGGAGGAGGCAGACTATGATTCGCAATTACCGCGATCTGACCCGCTGGGAGATGGAGCGGGTGGATAAGGAGGAGACGATTGTACTGATTCCGCTTGGCGCGCTGGAGCAGCATGGAAACCAGGCGCCTCTGGGAACGGATGATATCATCGCAGAGGCGATGGTTAAGGAGATAGAGAAGGCGCTGGAGGCAGAAGGGGAGACGGATTTCCCGATGCTTGTGTTTCCGGTGATTCCGGTGGGGCTGAGCACAGAGCATAAGAATTTCTGCGGTTCGGTTACGTTCCGGCCGGACACCTATTATCACATGCTGTATGATATCAGCGTGAGCCTGGCGCATCACGGCTTTAAGAAACTGGCGTTTCTGGTGTGCCACGGCGGCAATGCGCCGATTGTCCAGGTACTGAGCCGCGAGCTGCGCAGTGAGCTTGGCATTTCACCCTTTATCCTGTCAGCAGGAGCGTTCGGGCATCCGGATGTGCTGGCGACGGTGTCAGAGGGGAATATCTGGGATTTCCATGGCGGGGAGATGGAGACATCCATGGTCATGGCAGTAGATGAGAGCCTGGTAAAGCTGGAGCTTTCAGAAGCCGGCATTCCCGCGGCATTTGAACACAATGAAGCGCTGAAGCCGTATGGAAATGTGTCGATAGGCTGGGTTTCCGAGGACTGGAGGACAAAAGACGGGAAGCCGATCGGGATCGGCGGGGATCCTGCCGGGGCCGCAGCTTCAAAGGGCAGGATTATCCTGGAGACAAGCGCAAAGGTGTTGATTCCGGGGCTTAAAGAGATCAGGAAGTGGAAGGGGTAGAGTGATGCTGCGGGCAGATTTTCATACGCATACAACGTTTTGCGACGGAAGGAATACGCCCAAAGAGATGGCAGAGGCCGCTTATCAGAAGGGTTTTACGGATTTTGGCATATCAGGCCATGCGGACTTCTCGTTCTGCGATCCCGGCTTTGGGATGGGGGACAGCGCGTTTGAGGAGTATAAACGCGAGCTGTACCGCCTGCGCGAAGCGTATGCAGGGCGGATGAACCTCTATATCGGGGTCGAGCTGGACTGCCTGGGGCCCAGGCAGGAGGCGGACTATGCGATTGGTTCCACACACTGTGTCTTAAAAAACGGAGAATATGTGTGTGTGGACGATACGGAGGAACGGCTTTCGGAAGCGGTTATGCGTCTCTGGGGCGGGGACTGGTATGCGTTTGTGAGGGACTATTTTGAGACAGAGGCCCGGGTTTTTGAAAAGACCGGCTGCGACTGGATAGGGCATTTTGATCTGCTGACAAAGTTCAACAGGGGAGGCCGGTATTTTGACGAAAACAGCGATGATTTTCTGGAGCCGGCTCTCGCGGCGATGAAGCGCCTGAACAGGGAGGGACTTCCGTTTGAGATCAATACAGGGGCCATTTCCAGAGGATACCGGGACGAACCGTATCCGTCGGGCATTCTTCTGAGGGAGTTAAACCTCATGGGAGGGCGGATTCTGATTAATTCGGACAGCCACAGCAGGGAAACGATCGGATATGGCTTTGATAAGGCGCTTCAGGCCGCGTGGGAGAGCGGCTTTAGGCAGATACTGGTTCTGACCCCGGGAGGAAGCTTCCGGGAGCTGAATATTCTGGATCTGGGGCGCGCCTGAAAAATCATCCCTGCCGTACGCGCGCCCCGTTTCGCGCTATATGCGGGAAAAATCATTAGAAAGTAATATTTTGGAATCGTATAATCTACAATCCTGACTGTAAAAATGTCAGGATTTTTATATTTTCAGTCAATCTATTTATAGCTTTTTTCCCTTTGTCTGTTTACAATGAAGGCAGCCGTTCAGATGGGCGGGAAGATGTTTTTCGTCCGAACGGTTACCAGTCAGGACCACCGTTTAAGCCGTCCCGGCCGTTTTCAGGCGGGCGCGTTATGTGCGGCCATGAACTGTTTCGGCGGCTGCTTGCAGGAGATAAGGAGGAAAATGTTATATGAGCTATATGGATCGGATCGAATATATGAAAAACCGGGTGGTTCACACCATGCCGGAGATGGATCTGGAGAATGCGCGGATCCTGACAGAGAGTTTTAAGGAGACGGGAGGAGAACCCTTATGCATCCGCAAGGCAAAGGCATTCAGGAAACAGTGCCGTGAAAAAACGGTTAAGATCTGGGAAAAGGAGCTGATCGTGGGCTGCCCGGGCAGCAAGATGCGCGGCGGGATCCTCTGCGCCGATACATGCTGGTCGATTCTGGATGAAGAGCTGGATACCATTAGCACAAGGAAATATGATCCGTTTTACCTGCGCCCAGAAGACCGGGAGATGTTTTTAAATGTGATTAAGCCATACTGGGAGGGGCGTTCCACGTATGAGGCATGGCTTAAGCAGATCCCGGAGGACTGCAGGAAGCTCCGCGACGCGGGCCAGGTGTATATTAACCGCAAGGCCGTGCGCGGCTGGGGCGAGACGACGGCGGGCTACCGCCAGATCATTGAGGAAGGCATTGAGTCGATCTGCAGGACGATCCGCGGGCGGATGGAAAGGCTTGACGAGACGGTTCCGGGCGATATTGAAAAGATGAATTATCTGAGGGCCATGCTGATCTGTGCGGAAGGCATCTGCGGCCTTGCAGAGCGCTATGCGGATGAGGCGGAGCGCCTGGCCGGGCAGGAGAAGGACGGGGGAAGGCGCGCGGAGCTTCTTTCGATCGCGTCCGCGTGCCGCCATGTGCCGAGATATCCGGCGAGAACATTTCAGGAAGCGTTACAGTCCCTCTATCTCTACCAGATCAGTATTTTTATGGAGCAGAATGCGGCCAGCTACAATCCGGGGCGCATGGATCAGTATCTCTACCCGTATTTTAAAGCCGATTTGGAGAAAGGCATCCTGACAGAGGAAAAGGCTCAGGAGCTTTTGGACTGCCTGTGGATCAAATTTTCGGAGCCCTGCCTGTTCCAGGACGCGGTGACCGCGGAATTTGCGGCCGGCTATCCCATGTTCCAGAATGTCTGCGTGGGCGGCGTGACGACAACCGGACAGGACGCGGTAAATGATTTATCGTATCTGATCCTGCAGGCGACCATGGATGTGAGGCTGTATCAGCCGTCCCTGTCCGTGCGCTACAGCCTGGCGAAAAACCCGAACCGCTTCCTGCGCAAGGTGGTGGAGCTGATCCGCCTGGGAACCGGCTTTCCGGCCTTTCACAATGACGATGTCGGCATCCGCATGGTGATGAACAAGGGGATCCCGCTTCGGGAAGCCTTTGACTGGAACCCCTGCGGCTGTGTGGAGACGAACCTTGAGGGCAGGCTGCGCCATTACACCGCGCTGGCGGATATCAATCTGGGAGGCATGATCGAATTTGCCATGACAAACGGCGTAAACCGCAAGAGCGGCGGGAAGGTGTCAGCGGAAACCGGGGATCCCGCATCCTTTAAAACGTATGAGGAGTTTAAGGAGGCGGTAAAAGCCCAGATCCGCTATGCAGTCCGCGCCGTGGTGAAAGGGAGCCATGTGATTGACGATGTGTGCATGGATCGCATCGTGCCCGCGCTCTCCCTTTCCTTCCGCGAGTGCATTGAAAAGTGTAAGGATTATGCCTGGGGCGGGGCGAAATATAATTCCGGAAACGGCATTATCCTGATCGGCGCAGCGGATCTGATCAACAGTATGGCGGCCGTAAAGAAGCTGGTTTATGACACGGGAGAGGTTCCCATGGAAACGCTGGTAAAGGCCCTGGACGCTGATTTTGCAGGCTTTGAGGAGGTGCAGAAGCTCTGTCAGGACGCGCCGAAGTACGGAAATGACGACGAGACGGTTGACGCGATCGCGGGCGAGATGTTTACGTTCATCGCGGATGAGATTGAGGGCTACAGGAGTAAATTCGGAACCATGACGCCCGGAATCCTTCCGGTATCCGGCAATACGCCGTTCGGCCTGGAGGTGGGCGCGCTTCCCTATGGAAGAAACGCCTGGAGGCCGCTTGCGGACGGCGTCAGCCCCAATGGCGGCACGGACGTCAACGGGCCGGGCGCGGTGCTGAAATCCGTTTCCCGCCTGCCGCATGACCGGTTTGTGCAGGGAACCCTTTTAAATATGAAGGTAGAGCCTGAGATGTTAAACAGTGAGAATGGAATCACGCAGATGATGGCGCTGTTAAAAAGCATGTGCAGCCTTGGCGTGTTCCACGTGCAGTTTAATGTGATCAACCGCGAGACGCTTCTTGAGGCGCAGAAGACGCCGGACGATTACAGAGGGCTTCTGGTGCGAGTGGCCGGCTACACGGCGTATTTTACAGAGCTGGGGCGGGATGTCCAGGATGAGATTATCGGAAGGACGGAGCAGAAGGCGCTTTATGGCTGTAGCTGCGGCTGATTTTCCGCCAGGCGCACCCAATATTAATCAATGTACGCCCCGCGTACGCCTCATAAATTTGTGCGCATCTGAAAAAAAGTCATCTCACAAAATCAGGCGCGGCGAGATTCCGGGAGTACATATGCTGAAAAAAGGAGTGAGGACAATGTATATCAGTGAAATAACCGATCAGGCCCCTGCAGATGCAGGAGGGGCGCTGGAGACGAAAGTCTATGAAACGCTTCACAAGCTGAATATCCCTTTTCAGCGCGTGGATAATGATCCCGTGGAGGCAATGGAAGAGTGCGGGGAGATAGGCGAACGGCTGGGCGCTGAGATCCGAAAAACGATTGTGCTGTGCAACCGGAAGAAAACGCTGTTCTATCTGTGCGTCCTTCCGGCCGGTAAGCATTTTGATACCAAAACCTTCTGTGAGAGGACCGGGGCGCCCAGAGTATCCTTTGCCTCCGGGAAAAGCATGCAGGCAAAGCTGGGCGTATCGCCCGGAAGCGCGACCATTATGGGCGTGCTCAATGATCCGGATCGGGCGGTTCAGGTGGTGATTGATAAAGAAGTGGCAGAGGCCGAATGGTTTGCCTGCAATCCGGGGGCCAATACGGCGCATATCCGCGTGAAAACGGAACAGCTCCTTTCCGTATTTCTTCCCCATGTGTCGCACAGGGCCATGATTGTCCCGCTGTAGGCAGGGAGAGGGGGGAATTATGGAAAAGAAACGGAATCAGACAGGCCGTGTGCTCCGGATTGAGCGCTCGTCCATGCACGACGGGGACGGGCTCCGGAGCGTTGTATTTTTAAAGGGCTGCCCCTTAAGCTGCCTGTGGTGTTCCACGCCGGAATCGCAGCACAGCGGGTATGAGATCGGCTTTAGGGCCGGACAGTGTACGGGCTGCGGCAGATGCGCCGCCGCCTGCCCGGCCGGGGCGCTCCGCATAGAGGACGCCGTCCCTGTGCGCGATGTAAAACAGTGCCTCCTCTGCTTTGCGTGTGAAAAAACATGCCCGAACCATGCCTGGCAGCGATACGGAATGGATATGGATGCGGATACGCTGGTAAAGGAGATTGCAAAGGATGAAATCTTTTTCTTTCACTCCGGCGGCGGCGTGACCTTCAGCGGCGGGGAACCGCTTAAACAGGCCGGTTTTGTGGCAGAGGCCATGAGGGAATGCCGCGCCCGCGGCATCCATACCGCGATGGAGACAAGCCTGTTTGCGGGCTGGGAGCAGGTGGAGGCTGTGCTGCCTCATCTGGATTTTCTGTTTGCGGATCTGAAGCTGATGGACGGGGAGCGCCACCGCGCGGCCACAGGCGTGGATAACCGGCTGATCCTGGAGAATATAAAACGGATCGACGAAGCCCCTTATCCGCTTTCCATCCATGTCCGGATTCCGGTGATACCGGGGGTGAATGATGATCTGGAAAATTTAAGGCGGACTGTGGAATTCTGTGATCCGCTGAGACGGGTGGAGGAGATCGAGCTCCTGCCGTACCACCGCCTGGGGATGGAGACGTACCGCAATTTAAAGCTGGATTACCGGCTGGAAGGAACCGTGAGCCCGTCTCCGGAGGAGATGAGGGAGCTTGAGAAGGAGATGAACCGCGTGTCCGGGCGTGTGAGAGTGCGCGTGGGCGGATGAATGATTATATATCTGATTCAAAGAAGGAATCCTGCTTTTGGCGGGGTTCTTTTTTATGCGCAGGGGAGCGTTAAGGAAATTAGCAGCTTTGCAGCATGCACCGCGCATGGGCAGGGAAAGATGGCTCTTCCCTGCCCGATTGCGCAGGCCCGCACAGCGGGGAAGGGAAGCAGTCATTCGCTGTCAGGTTTCCATATCTAGAGCGTGTTTGAAAATTCATTCCTGGCATCTGCACGCGCCACTTCGCGGTATATTTGGGCCAAATTCACTTAACGCAGCCCGCTGCGCCGCGTTTATTTGGCCCAAATCTCCCACAAAGTGGAACGCACATCTGACAGAAAGCATTTTTCAAACACGCTCTAGGCTTTTTGTTCTAAAGTTATTAAGATTTTGTAAATACAAAAGTTGGAAAATAAATTTTTGAAAAGATATTGTATAATTCAAAATAATGTGGTAATATATCAACAAGATATCTAAGATATATTTATCCCGCACCGGTCAGGCGCCAGACCGGCGGGAACGAGAAATCCAGATCCCGATAAACGATGACAGCGCAGCAGAAAGGAATAGAAAAGATGAGCGAGAAAATCAGATTTGGCATTATCGGCGGCGGTATGGCAGGCCCGTTAAACGCAGGGGCGCTCCGCGACATTCCGGAGGCAGAGGTCGTAGCGTTTTGCGATGTAAAGGAGGACGTGGCCGAATCATTTGCCAGAGAGTATAATATCCCGTCCTATTACACAAATTATAAAGACATGATTGCCCGCGACGATATTGACGCAGTCTGTGTGGTGACGCCTCCGTTCTTACACGAGCAGATGGTTGTGGACTGTGCGAAGGCCGGCAAGCACGTGATGTGCGAGAAGCCGATTGCCGTGGACTGCAATGCGGCGGATCGGATGATTGCGGCCTGTAAGGAGGCGGGCGTAAAGTTCGGCGTGATTTTCATGTACCGTTTCATGGATCAGGCGCAGATGATTAAGAAAGCGCTGGACGAGGGCCGTTTGGGAAAGCTTCTGTCCGTGGACTGCTCCGGCAAGTGTTTCCGCAGCGATGAGTATTACGCATCCGGCGCATGGCGCGGAACCTGGAAGGGCGAGGGCGGCGGTTCCCTTATCAGCCAGACCGTTCATTTCATTGACCTGATGCTGTACCTCGTAGGAGACGTGGAGCGGCTGACCGGCAATTATATGACAACCCTGCATCCTGATATCGAGGTGGACGATGTGGCGAACGCGGTATTTAAGTTTAAGAACGGCGCGCTCGGAAGCCTTATCAGCAGCACGGCGGTCCGTCCCGGTTATCCGAGGCATATTGAGATCCACGGTGAGAAGGGCACCATCAAGATCGTGGAGGAAGAGATTGTGGAGTGGAAGGTAGAAGGCATGAACGAGGACGACTACCTGACCAAGGTGAAGGCGGATTCCGGAGACACGGCGACAGGAGCCGGCTATGTGGCGACCGAGAACCACAGAAGGCAGCTCACAGATTTTATCCATGCCATTAAAGAAAACCGCGAGCCGATGGTGGACGGCGCGGAAGGAAAGAGGACGCTGGAATTCATCCGCGCCATTTATCAGTCCGGTGATCTGGGCAGGGAGGTGACCTTCCCGATCGCGGAAGATGAGAAGTACGGGAAGAAGACGGAGTGGTAATACGGATATTGACAGTACGGGCGGCAGGCGGGAAAAGCCTTGTTTGAACTGCCGCATACGGACGGAAAGGGCAGCCGTTCAGGCTGTCTGAACGGTTAGAAAGGGTAACAGTTCAGACAGGTCTGCGCACCTGCTGCGCTGACCGTACGAAAACGCAGCGGCAGCAGGCATCTGCCTCATCGCGAAGAGATTTTCATGGGCAGATGCCGTAACAGTTCAGCTTGTCTGAACAGTTGCTGGAAAGGAGAAGATATGGAAAAGAAGATGTACACAGAGGTTCTTAACAAAGTCAGAAACGATTATGCCGTAAGAAATATCGATAAACTCGAGGCCGCTATCAAGGCAGGCGACATGGACAGGGCATTGGAGCTGCATAAGCTCAATGTGGAGAAAAAGACGGGCTTCCATCATTTTGCGGTGCGCTGGGTAAACCAGACATTGAGAAACTTTAAGAAATGGGCGCCGGACGAGGCGATCTTTGAATGTATGGAGGATTACGCGCTCTGGTGCTACCCGCCCTGCCTGCAGGACTGGATGGCGAAATTTAAAGCAGGAGAAGCTACATACAAAGACTTCCCGATGGAAGATTTCTTAGAAAACCGCGCTGTTCTCTGGTCAGCCCTCCACGACAACGCGGATCAGATTTGGGAAGAGGATGAGGAGAAGATCACCTTCACGCTGCGGAGATGCAACAGCGGCGGATGGCTGGTGACAGAATGCACCGATACGGTTCAGACGCTCGACAAGGCGGAGCCGCGCTGCTACGGCAAGGAAGGCTTCCAGTGCTACTGCTTAAACTGCACTACGATGTGGGAGTTTGGATGGTATAAGTGGTTTGGATGGCCATTATTTATCATGGACGTTCCGGCTATCGGCAGCGACGGGAAGTGCGTGATGGTGATGTACAAGGATCCGAAGGATATTCCGGATTCCTACTATGAGAGAACGGGTCTGGAGAGGAAAATTTAAAATTTCCAAAAACGCGGCAGGGGTGTAAGAGAAGCAAAGAGGCTGATCAGGCGAGACAGGCAGAAAGGCTTGATCAGCCTTTATCAAAGAGGAGTGGAGAGGGAATGACAGTAATTAATATTATCAGGAAAATCAATGAAGCGGCGGTTATCATCGTACTTGCCCTGCTGTCAACCTTTGTGGTTGCCCAGGTGGTCTGCAGGTATGCGCTGGGAGCGCCGCTTACCTGGTCAGAGGAGCTCGCCAGATACATGCAGATCTGGATGGTGATGCTGGGCTCTGCAGTGATGATGCGAAAGGGCGGCCATCTGGCCATTGATCTCGTGACAGCATCGCTTCCGGAACGCATAAAAAAAGCGACGGATTTTATCGTTTTTGTATCTATAATCGTATTTTTTTCAATTGTATGTTACCAGGGTATTTTTCTGACGATTAATGCGGGGAGACAGACCTCGCCGGCTCTGAATATGCCGATGTCCTATGTATATGCGTCTCTTCCGGTGGGCGGCGCGCTGATTCTGATGGAAACCGTTATCCGCTTTATCGGCTTTTTAAAGGGCGGTTTTCGCGGGGCGGCGCAGCCTGAGGCAGAGGCAAAAGCTTAGAAAGGGGGTTATACCAGGGATGATTGCGACATTGTTTTTAGGGATTCTGTTTTTCTTTCTGATCGGAACGCCCATCGCGGTTGGCCTGGGGCTTGGGACCACGATTTCCATTATCCTGGACGGAAATTTTCCGCTGGTCCTGGTTCCGCAGCGCATGTTTACAGGGCTTGACAGTTGGCCTATCATGGCGATCCCGCTGTTTATGTTTGCCGGAAACCTGATGGACGAGGGCGGGCTGTCCCAGAAGATCGTCGAATTTGCGGAAGCCTGGGTGGGCTGGCTCAAAGGAAGCCTGGCCATGGTATGCGTGCTGGCCTCCATGGTATTTGCCGGAATCTCCGGATCCTCCACGGCGGACACGGCGGCTGTGGGCGCGATTCTGATGCCGGCCATGAGGGAAAAGGGATACGACATGCGGTTCGCATCCGTCCTGCAGGCCGGGGCGGGCGCTATCGGGCCAATCATTCCGCCCAGTATCCTGATGGTTCTGATCGGCTATTCCACCAATACCTCTGTCGGACAGCTCTTTATGTGCGGCATAATTCCCGGAATTCTGGTGGGAGTATCCCTGATGGTCTATTCCTATATCCACGCCTCCCGCAGAGGCTCCGCCTATGTGTCCACGGCTCCGTTTGATTTTAAGACGGCCATGAAAAAGACCTGGATCGCCCTGCCGGGCATCGGGCTCCCGTTTATCATCATTTTCGGCATTGTGGGCGGCGTATTCACCGCGACAGAGGGCGCGGGGATCGCGGTGCTGTACGGCCTAATCGTGGCCCTGTTTGTATATAAGGAAATCACGGTCAAAGATCTGCCGCGGCTTTTGTTAAAGTCGGCGGAAAGCGCGAGCATGATCATCATCATCACAGCCGCGGCCTATATCTTCTCGTGGTTTATAACCGCCAGGCAGATTCCGCAGCTTCTGGTGACGTTTATGAACACCTATATCCACAGCCGGTTCCTGTTCCTGATTTTCTTA
Source organism: Clostridiaceae bacterium (assembly GCA_910575795.1). Taxonomy (GTDB): domain Bacteria; phylum Bacillota; class Clostridia; order Lachnospirales; family Lachnospiraceae; genus Otoolea; species Otoolea muris. The sequence goes on from CAJTGE010000048.1 coordinate 13,860, forward strand.
AATATCATTTTATTTATCATCGGTATGTTCATGGAAAGCTTTACGGCCATCATTGTACTGATGCCGATTCTGTTCCCGGTTGCAGCGAGCTTCGGGATCAGCCCGCTGCATTTTGGGACGATTGTATGCGTAAACTTAGCGATCGGTTATGTGACGCCGCCTTACGGAGCAACCCTGTTCGTGTCATGCGGCCTGACCGGAAAATCCATCAAGGAGGTGGTTCCCTTCTGCTTCCCGGTCATCGCGTCCATGCTGGTGGCGCTCATCATCGTTACCTATTTTCCGGGCCTTTATATGTGGCTTCCCAACCTGGTGAAATAGAGTAACCGTGTGTGTAAACTATTTTAGAATACTGTAAGGAGGGCATGGTTTTATGAAAAAAATATCCCGTTTTATCAGCCTGGGGCTTGCGGCAATGACCGCTTTTTCCATGACGGCCTGTTCGTCAGGCGGCGGCGCGGCGGCGCCCACACAGGGAGGCCAGGCGGCGCAGCCGGGGAAGGCTCCGTCCGCCGGAGCGGTTACAATCAAGTTTTCCCTGTCGCAGGCGGCTACAGAGCCGGCAGTCCTGGCTGCGAACGCCTTTAAGGAGGAGGTAGAGGAAAAATCGGGCGGGAGCATCGTTGTGGAGGTATATCCCGACAATCAGCTCGGCTCGGAGCGGGACGTAATTGAGGGACTTCAGCTTCACACCGTGGAGATGGTGGATCCGGCCAATGCGGTTCTGACCAACTTTATCGACGAGCTGAGCCTCTTTGAGCTTCCGATGCTGTTTGAAAACAAGGATCATGTATACGCTGTTCTTGACGATATCGGCATGAGTTATGCGCCTCAGTGCGAGGCCCAGGGCTTTAAGCTCCTCGGCTGGTTTGATATGGGCTCGAGGAATATCATGACCGTGAAAAAACCGATCGGGAGCATGGACGATCTGGCGGGCTTAAAGATCCGCACGCAGGAGAGCACAGCCAATATGGCCGGCTTCACGGCCTTTGGCGCAAACCCGACGCCCATGGCGTACAATGAGCTCTATACCTCTCTTGAGTCCGGCGTTCTGGACGGAGCGGAGGCAGCGAATACCAACTACTATCTGAAGGCTTTTTACGAGGTAGCCCCCAACTGGGCTGTCGTGGGCTGGCTGGAATGTGTGAATCCGGTTCTGATGGATCTGCAGTTTTATAATAAATTAAGCGATGAGCAGAAGGCCATCGTGGAGGAAGCGGCGGCGGATATGATTCAGCTTGAGAGAGAGCTTTACTCAAAATCAGAGGATGATTACCTGGAAGAGCTGAAAGCCAAAGGCGTAAATATCACATATCCGGATCGCGAACCGTTTAAAGAAGCTTCCCAAAAAGCGTACGAGCAGTTTGCCCCCAATGTAGGAGGTATGGACAAAATAGAGGCAGTCATCAACTACGGGCGTTAGAGCGTGTCTGAAAATTCTTTCCCGGGAAAACAGCGCCTGCTGTCTGCGCCCGGGGACAAATTGCAAAGCCGCGCAGCCATGGCTAATCTCTGTACATAAAGAAGGCTGCGGGGCGCTGCTTAACGGTTCGCTCCTCCTGAAACTGCGGGCTGCTAAGCAAGCGGCAGTCCGGTCTTATGGCCGGGCTGCCAAAACGATTCAGACTGTCTGGGTATTTACTGTGAAAGCAGCGAATCATCCAATAGCAGGACTGCGCAAATACTGCCTGAGGAGAAGAGTGAAAGAATTTGACAAAACCTTCACAATTTGTTTGTGCCTTGGAAAGGAATGATAAAACATATGAAATTTAACGGTCAGGAATTTTTAAATGAAAACGTATTCAGGAAGCTGAATGAAATGAAAGCCTTTCACCCCGGGCTTATCGAGGCAGAGGCGGCGTCCAGGGTAAGACCGGGCTTTCCCCACAAGCGGCTGGTCTTCGCCGCCGCGGATCACAATGCCAGGATGATCAGTGAATATAAGGGAAACCCTATTGGTTTAAGCAACCGCAGAGAGTATTTAACGCGTCTGGTGAGAATACTCACGAGCGATTCCGTGGACGGGATTGAGGCGACTCCGGATATCATAGAGGATCTGATGCTCATCAACCGGATCCGGAGAGAAGAGGGAGAAAAGGAATTTTTAAAGGGAAAGATGCTGGTCGGCACCGTCAACCGCGGCGGCCTGAAAAATACAGTCTGGGAAATGGACGATATGCCGGCGTGCTTTACGGTCAAGCGCATAAAAAAGCTGAATATGGACGGCGTGAAATTCATGATCCGCCTCAATCCCATGGATGAGAGAAGCAAATATACGCTGCAATACTGCGCGGATACCATCAATGAGGCCGAAGAGTACGGCCTTCCGGTATTTATAGAAGCGCTCTATGTGGAGACTGCGGACAAGGGCTTTGTGATGAAGACGGACTCCGAAAGCCTTTGTAAGGTCGTGGGAGTCGTGGGCGCGCTTGGGTGTACCGGGGCCAATAAATGGATTGAGGTTCCGCTGAATGAGGAATACCATGTGCCCGTCTCCGCAACGACATGCCCGGTGCTGGTCGTGCCCGACGAGGCAGAGAGCGAACCGGAGGCCGTGATCCGGGAATATACAAAAGAGATCGGGATAGCTGATCATATCAGGGGGATTCTCCTGGGGCGCAACGTTATGTATAATGAATCCGATCCGCTGCCCATTGCCGAGGCGATTGCCAGTAAATGGCATATGGCTTAAGGCGTTGCTGTCCGGACGCCGGCCATAATAATCGCTGCGTCCAGACAAACGAATGATTGAATTTATATACAAATTTCGGTATAATAGAAACAATGATTCGCCTCTGAGTATGATCTGCTCCAGAAGTGAATAGTAGAATATATCAGGGGGAGACAACAGCAATGCGAGACAGTGACATAGCTTATGAAAAGATTAAAATGATGATTATAACGGCCCAGCTTAAACCGGGCGAGGCCGTAGTGGAGGCCAGGCTGATGGAAACGCTTGGGATGGGGAGGACCCCGATCCGCGAGGCGCTGAACCGTCTGGCCTGGGAAAACTTTGTAAAAATTATCCCGCGCCAATGTATTATGGTAAACGAGATTTCGATTTACGAGGTGGAGTCCATCTATCAGATGCGTTTTGCCCTTGCTCCTCTGGAATCTGAGCTGGCGGCGCTCAACCGGACAGACTGGGATTTGGAGCATCTGAAAAAAGATATCGAGGCTCTGCGCGGGGAGACGGATCTGCAGAAGCGTGTTCTTCTGGATCGGGCGTTCCACAGGACGGTTTCCTCTATGACAAAGAACCCGTTTCTGGAAAAGGAAATGAATAATTATCAGGATTTAAGCATCCGCCTGCTGTTTTTAAACCAGGTGAATCTTTCAGCCATAGATGATATGGATATCGGTACGCACGAGGATATCTGCCGGTATATTCAGGAGAGGGATGTGGATCATCTGATCCAGGTCCAGAAAAACCACGTGCTGGAGTTTAAGAGAAAATTTATCCATTCATAATTACAGCCCGCGCCCTTCTGAAACGGAAGGGACTTTATAAACGAAAATTAATATATTATAAATATACTGAAAGGATGGTCAGGACATGAAAAAGATTGCGTTTATCGGAAGCGGCACGATGGGAACCGCTCTGGCGACGGCCGCCTGCAAGGGCGTTGATCCCTCAGAGGTAGTGGTAACGGATTTTGTGCAGGAAAAAGGAAAGGAGCTCGCAGACCGGCTGGGCTGCCGGTTTGTCCCCACAAATACAGAAGCGGTAAAGGCGGCCCATTATGTGGTGTTCTGCGTAAAGCCGCAATTCCTGAAGGGCGTGCTGGAGGAGGTAAAGCCGGCGTTTGAAGCATGCGCGGCGGCAGGGGAGGAAACGATCATTGTCTCCATCGTAGCCGGCGTGGAGGTTTCAACGTATGTGAAAGAGCTTGAGCTGGAGGGAAAGAATGCGCCGGTGATCCGGATCCTTCCGAATACGGCCTGCCTGATCGGAAAAGGCTTTACCCTGATCGAGCAGGGCGAAAGCTATACAAAGGAGCAGGAGGACGAATTCCGCTATATCATGAGGGAATCCGGCGGCTTTGACAGCCTCCCGCCCTCCCAGTTCGTGGCCGGCACGGTACTGACCTCCACATCGCCGGCATTTATCGCCATGTTTGCCAATTCACTGGCGGACGGGGGCGTGTACAACGGGCTCTTAAGGCCCCAGGCCAGGCGGTACGCGCTGGAGGGAATCCTGGGGACCGTGCAGCTTTTGCTGCAGAGCGACAAGCATCTGGAGGGATTAAAGGACGATGTATGCTCTCCGGCCGGGCCGGCGATGATTGGGGTGAAGACGCTGGAGGATACGGGGTTCAGGAGCAGCGTGATCAGTGCGGTGGCGGACGCTTATAAGAGGTTTGAGGAGATTGGGAGGCTGAAGTAGAAGGGATTATTGCGGGAGCGGGATTTCTGTTGGATACCAAAGCTGTCTCTGGCGGCCCTTTCACGATAAACCATAACCTGCATATACTTCACGGTTAAAAAGGCATTAACTGTAAACATCCCCATCGATACATAAAATAAGCCAAACCCGGGAAAACTTCTTTGCAAACCATGTCCTTTCTGATATAATGGATTCAGCGAAGGAGACAGGAGGTAAGAGCAGTGCCAAAAGAAGCGGATGACAGAAATACACGTAAAGCATATGAAAAATCCGGTATCGGGGAAGTGCAGATCGCGGACGAAGTGGTCGCGATTATCGCAGGGCTGGCGGCGACCGAAGTGGACGGAGTTGATTCCATGGCCGGCAATATTACCAATGAGCTGGTGGGAAAGCTGGGCATGAAGAACTTAAGCAAGGGCGTGAAAGTAGCTGTGACGGAAGAGACGGTCAGCGTGGAGCTGTCTCTCAATATGAAATACGGATACAGTATCCCGGAAGTCGGGGAGAAGGTTCAGGACAGGGTGAAAAGCGCGATTGAGAACATGACCGGTCTGTCAGTTTTGGAGGTCAATATCAAGATCGCGGGCGTCAGCATGGAGGAAACCAGATAAAAGCCTTGACGCACCTGGAAACTTATGGTAATATGAACCTGTTAAAAGGGAGTAGTTGCAACATGTAATCAACATACCCTGGGCTGTGCGCTCATGGTTACATGCCTGTATGATATTGTAGAGGAATGAGACTTTTAGCATATGAAAATATGCTGAAAGTCTCTTTTTTTTCAGCGCTGAAAAAGGCCGGGGCATAATACAGGCCGGAAACAGCAATACTCTTATTAACAGGCGGTGCGAAACAAAATGCGCTCCCGGAAAATCAGCCGCGGTGGCAGGTGCGGCGGGAGCACATCAAACGGAAAAGGAGGAACAAGCATGGGTTATTTATTAGAAGGAATTCTGTCAGTCACAATGGAGCAGCTTATAATGTATGCGGTAGGCGCGGCGCTCATCTGGCTGGCTGTGAAAAAGGAGTATGAGCCGGCGCTTCTGCTCCCCATGGGTTTTGGCGCGATTTTGGTAAACCTCCCCTTATCCGGCGTCATTGATCAGGTGATGCCGGGAATCGGCGAGATGCACGGCGTGATTCAGTGGCTGTTTGAGACGACCATCGAGGCTTCGGAAGCGCTGCCGATCCTGTTGTTTATCGGAATCGGGGCCATGATTGACTTCGGGCCCCTTCTGTCGCAGCCGATCATGTTCCTGTTCGGCGCGGCCGCGCAGTTTGGAATCTTTTTTGCCATCAGCCTGGCCTCGCTGCTGGGATTTGATTTAAAAGACGCCGCATCCATCGGTATTATCGGAGCGGCCGACGGGCCGACGTCGATCCTGGTTTCCCAGATTATGCACTCCAATTATGTGGGCGCCATTGCGGTAGCCGCCTATTCCTACATGGCCCTGGTGCCGATCATCCAGCCAGTCGCCATAAAGCTGGTTACAACAAAGCGGGAGAGGAGAATCCATATGTCCTACAGCCCAAAGGCAGTCTCTAAGACGACAAAGATTCTCTTTCCGATTATTGTAACCGTCATCGTGGGAATGATCTCGCCGGCGTCCGTGGCTCTGGTCGGCTTTCTGATGTTCGGAAACCTGATCAGAGAATGCGGCGTCCTGCAGACGCTTTCCAACACGGCTCAGAACGAGCTGGCCAACCTAATCACGCTTCTGCTGGGAATCACGATTTCCTTCAGCATGCGCGCAGACGACTTTGTGCGCGTCGACACCGTGATCATTATGCTGATCGGCCTGGTGGCATTTATCTTTGACACCATAGGAGGCGTACTGTTTGCAAAGGTGATGAACCTGTTTTTGAGAGAAAAGATCAATCCCATGATCGGCGCGGCCGGGATCTCGGCCTTTCCGATGTCCTCCAGGGTCGTTCAGAAGCTGGCCTCTGAGGAGGAAAAGGGAAATATTATTTTGATGCACGCAGTAGGCGCAAATGTATCCGGACAGATTGCGTCCGTTATCGCCGGCGGGCTGGTCATTAAGCTGGTCAGCCAATATCTGTAAGGGGAGGTCTGATGATGTGGAATAATTTTTTGGTATCTCTGGAAATTATGGGAAAAGGAATGGGCGGGATCTTTGTAGTGGTCCTGATCATCACAGCCGTTGTAATGCTTCTTGGAAAGCTGAAATAGTGAGTTCCCGTTTTGGGACGTCCGTTTTGTAACAAAAAAAGGAAAGTCCAGTAAGAAAATGATCGATTGATTTCCTCCGTTATGTCACATACTAAGATTGCTGAATGGAATTAAAAAAGAAGGCAACAATTGTGTAAGGAGGAAGGAACGGTGAGCAGAAAAAGAAGGTTTATAAAATTTTTTGCGGCGCTTTTTTGGAGCGGCCTTGTGGCAGCCGGCGGACTGTCCTGTTTCTATGTGTACCGGGCAGTCCCGGATCGGCTGAATGTGGTGGTGGATCAGGAGGAAAGCTTCCATTTTTCCCTTCCTGTGAAGGTGTCTCTGCACAGCGAGAGCAGGGAGGTTCTTCTGAACAATGGTTCCAATATCCCGTCCGATGAGATCCATCTTCAGTTAAACGAGCCGTTCTCCCTTTATTCAGAAAATGAGGGAACCTACCGCTTAAATCTGAAGCTGTTCGGCCTGCTGAGCTTAAAGGATATCGAGGTTGCTGTCTCAGATACAAAATATGCGATTCCCTGCGGCGTGCCCATAGGAATTTATATGAAATCAGACGGGCTGATGGTGATCGGAACCGGCGAAGTGACCACAACCGCCGGGGACACAGTCGAACCGGCGGACGGGGTACTTAAATCTGGCGATTACATTGAAGCCATTAACGGGATTCCTGCATTAGATAAAAGAGACATGATTGAGGCAGTCAACGATGCGGGAACCCGGCCGCTGACCTTAAACATCCGCCGTGACGGGGAAGAGATGAAGGTGGAGATGACGCCGGTACAGACTCTGGACGGCGATTATAAGCTCGGCCTGTGGATCCGGGACGACACGCAGGGTATCGGAACCATGACGTATCTGTGTACCAATGGAGATTTCGGGGCCCTGGGGCATGGAATCAGCGACAGCGATACAGGGCTGCTGGTGCAGTCCTCCGGAGGCGAGGTCTATGACACGGAGATCATGGGGATCGACAAGGGAACCTTCGGAAAGCCGGGCGTCATGTCCGGCGTCATCTATTACGGAAGCCAGTCCCGTCTGGGAAGCATTGAAGCGAACACAAATGAAGGCATCTTCGGCGTCGTAAATGACAAGCTGCGCAACCGCATCAAAAGCGACGCTGTCCCGGTCGGCTACCGGCAGGATGTAAAAAAAGGAGCGGCCTATATCCGCAGCAGCGTATCCGGAGAGGTAAAGGATTACCGGATCGAGATTCAGAAGGTGGACTATTCAACCGCGCACAAGAGCAAGGATATGATTATAAAGGTCACAGACCCGGAGCTCCTCGCCCTGACCGGTGGGATCGTACAGGGGATGTCCGGCTCGCCGATCATCCAGGACGGGAAGCTGATAGGGGCCGTGACACATGTATTTATCCAGGACTCGACCAGAGGGTATGGGATATTTATTGAAAATATGCTCTCTCATTAGAGTGTGTCTGAAACATACGTTTTGGCGGCCCGTACATCTGGCAGAACGTATGTTTCAGACACGCTCCGGGAAATTAACTGGCAGCCGCTTTCCTGGCCTGCATTTTCCGGAAGACCGGGACCAGGGAAAAACCGAGAATCACAAAAACAATGACGATAGCAATAGGCCTGGAGAAGAAGTACGGGGCCAGGCCGCCTTTCGTCTCAGCGATAATCAGGGTACGCCTGAAATTCGATTCCAGAATGTCGGCCAGTACAACACCCAGCACGAGAGGAGCCGGTTCAAAGCCGTAAATCTTCATCAGATAGCCGAGGAGGCCGAAAACCAGCATGATTACAACTTCATACATGCTGTTGGTCAGGGCATACGTACCGATGCTGGCGAGAGCCACGATAATCGGAACCAGCACAGAGTTTGGCGCCAGACAGATACGCGCCATTTGTTTTGCCATGGAGACTCCAATGACTCCCATCAAAATATTTGCAAATAGATACCCGAGGAAGATCGCATAGGTCATAGGCGCCTTGGCGCCGATAAATAAATCGCTGCCCGGCTGAAGGCCGTGCATTAACAGCGCTCCGTAAAGAATCGCTGTAACAGGGCTGCCCGGAATTCCCAGAGTAAAAAGAGGAATCATGGCGCCGCCGCAGGCCGCATTATTAGCCGACTCGGAGGCGGCAATTCCGACAATCGAGCCTTTACCGTATTCTTCCGGGTTCTTAGAGGCGCGTTTTGCCATGCTATAGCTGATCCAGGCCGCAATCGACGCACCGGCCGCCGGGATAAAGCCAATAAAGGAACCAATGACAGAGCTTCTGACCATAGTGGGGGTCAGCTTCTTTGTGTTGCCCCTGCTCCACCGTCTGCCCTTCAGTCCGGCGCCCGGATCTTCTGCAATCGTGGAACCCTTACCCCGCATCAGCTTCTCCACCAGCATCAGTACCTGAGAGATGGAGAACAGGCCAATCAGAATTGGGGTTGAATCGAGCCCGTCCTCCAGCCAGAGCTGGCCGAAGGTAAATCTTGACACGCCGCTGATGGAGTCCATTCCGACACAGCCGATCAATAATCCGAATAAGGCGGCAAAAATGCCTTTCGCCTGATTTTCACCGGTAAGGCCTGCTACTACCAGAACACCGAAGCAGGCCACCAGGAAGTATTCCAGTGTGGAGAACATCAGGCTGATCCTTCCAAGTGCAGGGGCAAACAGAATCAGGCATACAGCCCCGATGATTCCGCCTGCAACAGATGCCACTGTGACCACGGAAATCGCTTCCATACCGCGTCCCTGCCGGGTCATCTCATAACCATCCATTGTAGTGGCTGCAGAAGCTGCCGTACCCGGAGTGTGGCAGAGGACAGCAGTGATGGAACCGCCGTAGACACCGGTGGTGTACATGGCTGTCATCATAACGAGAGCTGCTGTTGGGCTCATGGAAAACGAAATCGGGAGCAGGAGCGCGATACCAACGGAAGGGCCGAGGCCCGGGATGATTCCGATAACCATACCGCCCACAACGCCGACAATTAATGCGATTATGACTTCAACTGACAGGAATGAGGTCAGCGCAATCGATAAATATTCTGACATTTTTATTCTCCCTCCTCTTACAGATAGCGGAAAAACCGGCCCAATATACCTATTTTATAGATAGGAAGGTGCAGAATCACTACAAACACGACGTATGCAAGGAGTGTATAGAGCACAGTAATCAGCAGGTTAGTCCTGAGTGACTTCAGTTTCAGATAGTTCTGTGTAAAAATCATGAATACAGGGGTCGCAATCCAATAGGTTATATACCGAAATCCCAGATAATAGATAAAGATAAAAAACATAAACAGGAAGGCATATCTGCTGTTTTTGACAGTCAGTGGGTAACTGTATTCCCCCATTTGTTCTTTTGTCAGGCGAAGGCCTTTTAATATAATGAAAACGGCGCACACAGCCATCAGAATGGTCAGTGCAAGCGGCAGATAAGAGGCCTGCCCTGGAATGTGCATCGCGTTAAATAGAATGGCGGCACAAAACAGCAGCAAAAACAAACCTACCCACACATCTCTGTGAAACTTCTTACTCATATCAACAGACTCCTTTTCTATTGTTCTGTCACTTAGCGTCGCTGCGCGCAGGCTATCATATTCGGGGCTGCGCGCAGGTTCAATTCACGGTTATTCACCAGAACCCCAGATCTCCTTGCGGGTTTCTACCTGGCTCTCGAGCAGTTCTCTGAATTCTTCACCGGAGGTGTTGTCAAGCTGAAGTCCCAGAGCTGCCATATTATCGACATACTCCGGATCCTCCATCACCTTTAGCATGGCTTCTGTCATCTTAGCTGCAGTTTCAGGAGACACGCTTGTCGGATAGAAGTAACCGCGTGCTGCGAATGCTGCGAAATCCTCGCCGGTCGCTTCTTTTACGGAGGGTATATCCGGCATGAATTCGCTGCGCTCTTCGGAGAAGATGCAGGCAATTTTCATTTCGCCGGACTGATATGCACTCTGGACATCGGAGATAGAAGCAAAAAACACATCCGTATCGCCAGCCAGGAACATGCCGCGGCTGTCGGAAGCGCCATCCACAGGAACTACGGTAATCTGAGTGCCAAAGGTTTTATTGAACCACTCTGCCGTAGTTGCATCTCCGTCTGTAATACCCGTGGCCTGAGCGGAAACAAGAACCGGATTTGCTTTAGCATATTCGATAAAGGTGCTAATGTCTGTAAAACGTGTATCGTTGCTGCGTATTGCCATTACGTTGTAATCAATCGCCTGGTTAGCCAGAACCTGAACGTTATCCAGATTGTACTGGCGCGGGTTGTCCGGATCCAGCTCCCCCATTGCATAGTTATGATTAATGAGCCCGACCGTATATCCGTCGCTGTAGTCGCCGGTAATCAAATCGGTCCAGGCAATCCAGCCGCCGGAACCGGTCTGGTTCTCTACCACTACATTTACGCCAAGCTCTTTGCTGAGGGCAGCCGCCATGTTGCGCGCCCCAATATCGGTGCCGCCGCCTGCTGAGAACGGGCATATGAGAGTGATCGTTTCTGCCGGCCACTCGCCTTTTGCTTTCTTTGGAGCTTCGGCCTCTCCGCCCTGCTGCGCCTGCGCTTTTGTCTCTGATGCCCCCTGTCTTCCGGAACATCCTGCCAGTGTAAGCGGCATAACCGCTGTTAGCGTCAGCGCCAGTAATTTTTTGGTAGTGTTCTTCATAATGTTTTCTTTCCTTTCTGAATATATGTATAAATATAATTTCAACCCACGTCAGGGGATAAAGCCAATCTCCGGCTTGTCCCGGCGCGATTTAAATCCTGCATTCTTTTGTTCAATTTTATCTTATTTTTAAGTTTATCTTATATTATCATAGCTAATTTTACCAACAGCTTTTTCCTTTACACAGACAATTAAAAGGTTGTGGCGGATGGTTTTATACATCCAGGATATGACATGTTTCTGCCGCTGATTTATTGAACTGTAAATATTCCTTAATTTTCATACCAAATTTTCATACTAATTACAAGATATACATCGGATAAACTTCTTCCAATAGATGGTAATTTTTAAATTATTTATTTTTTTAATTTTTATTTTACAATATTGTCAGATGATCACAGTCATTTAGTTGTTGTTACAACTCAAAAACCTGTTGGACATTACGGCGCTTTCTTTCTTATACTGGAGCGTGTCTGAAAAATCATTCCCGCCATCTGTATGCCTGCGGCATATTTGGCCTAAATGCACTGAACGCAGCCCGCTTCGCCGCGTTCATTTGTGCCAGGTCTTCCTCAAAGTGGAGCGGACAGCTACCAGAAAGCAGTTTTCAGACATGCTCTGGCGAAAGGAATTTACAGATTATTAATAAAAATACATACATATAACATGGGAGGTTGAATAATGACAAAGCGTGAACGAATCCAGGCTGCTGTAAAAGGAACAAAACCGGACAAATTGCCGTATTCCTTGTGGACCCATCTTCCAGGCATTGACCTGGATCCTGCCTTGCTGGCGGAAAAGACTTATGAATTCTACAAAACGTATGATGTGGATTTTATTAAGACAATGAATAACGGTATGTACCCGATTGAGGATTTTGGCTGCGCGGTTGACTATTCGGAAATCGCCAGGGGAGGGGTTGCCAAAGTTACTGACACTCCGGTCAGGGAAGCATCCGACTGGCTGAAGCTGACGCCCTGTCCGTTTACAGAGGGCAGCCTTGCAAGGGAGCTGACCTATCTGAAGCTTTTGCTTGAAAAAACAGAAGGCGAAGACGTTCCGGTCCTGTTCACCGTATTCAGCCCCATAACAACGGCTGATAAAATTTCCGGCAAGGCCATGCTGACCCATATTCGGGAAGGCCGCGGCGATTTTGTAAAGAAAGCGCTGGATGTGATTACTGAGACAACCATGGCCTTGGCAGCAGAGGCTGTCCGTATGGGAGCTGACGGAGTTTTTTTCGCTTCCCAGATGAGCTCTTATGATTCCATGACTGACGGGGAATATCAGGAATATGGTAAGCCCTACGATCTGAAGGTTCTGGAGGCGGCGAAGGACGGCTGGTTTAATACCATCCATGCCCATGGCAACAATATTATGTTCGATATCTTAAAAGATTATCCTGTATCCGTATTCAACTGGCATGCCGGTGAGACTCTCCCGGAGCTGGACGAAGCGTTTCTCATGACAGGCAAATGTCTGATGGGCGGACTGAGGCGCATGGATATCACAAACGGACATAAGAATGAGATCCAGAACCAGATTTACGAGAGCTTTAAAACACTGAAGGGCCTTCACCAGATCCTGACTCCAGGCTGCGTAATCCGCTATCCGCTGGATGATGAGATGCTGGCGTATGTAAAGAGGGTAAAGGAATATATTGAAGACAGAATGTAATATAAACTGCGTGATAAACGCAGTGTTTTAAGGCATTTTTACGGACGGGCCAGCGTTTTTTTCGTCATTTCAATAAATTCTCTGGCCGCCTTGGTCTGGTATTTATTTTTCAGATAATTGATGGCGATCATCTTATGCGCATTGGGGAAGTCCAGAATGAAGGTATGGATACGTTCCCTGCCCTCCGTGCCCAGCGCCGGGCTGTTTTCCTCCACAAACACGCTGGGACAGATGATAACGCCATAGCCGGCCCTGCACATGGAAACCATAGTCATGATATTGACGGTTTCAAGAGCGACAATGGGCGTCATACCGCCTTCGCGGCAGCTTATTTCAAATATCTCGCCAATCCAGTTGGAATGCTTCATCTTGATAAAAGGGCATCGTGCAAAGACCTGGATAGGAAGAAGCCTCTTCCCAAGCAGCTCCCTGTGTTCCTCCTCTGAAAAATATTCGTTCAGGATATTATCCGGAACCACAATCAGCGTGTGTTCCTCGTGGAGAACCTCGGTGCGGATCTTATCCGGCGCATCGAGTTCAAAACCGATGGTGAAATCCACATCGCCCTTATACAGAGAATCGGTAATTTCATTGGAGGTCCCTTCCACAAGGCGTATCTGGACCTGAGGAAACTCTCTGCCGAATTTCGTCAGCAGGGGAGGCAGAATCACAGCTCCTCTCGTGTTGGGCACGCCAATCGTAAGCACTGCGCTGCGGAAATCACGTATATCCTGCAGCTGCAGTTCCGCCTCCTGCTTGACATTTAAGATTTTCCGGGCGCTCCTCAGGAGGCTTTCCCCGGCGTCGGTCAGCGTAAGCGGCGTATTTCTGTCAAAGAGCCGGACGCCGAAGTGGTCTTCCAGTTTTGCTATATGGTTACTGAGCGACTGCTGGGAAATAAAAAGGCGCTTCGCCGCTTTTGTGAAATTCATCTCTTCCGCAGTTACAATAAAATATCTTAAATTCAGGAAATTCATAACCTCAGCCCCTTCTTGTTCTCTCAGATGAAATTATACGGGGACAGACAGGAAATTGCAAGGTGAATCTGACAGCGATAAAGCAGAAAGGACAGTTCAATTATGGACAAAAAAATTTATAATGCGTATGTTTCCATCTTAAAGAGCGAACTTGTTGTAGCCTTAGGCTGCACGGAGCCGATTGCCATTGCCTATGCGGGAGCCAAAGTAAGGGAGGTGTTAGGGACAATGCCGGAACGCTGTGAAATAAGCTGCAGCGGCAACATCGTTAAGAATGTAAAAGGAGTGACGGTCCCCAATTCAGGCGGCATGAAGGGAATTGATACGGCTGCTGCACTTGGAGTCGTGGGCGGCAATGCAAAACGCATTCTTGCCGTGCTTGAGGATATCACCCAGGAGCAGATTGAGACAACACAGAAGCTGGTCAACGCAGGATTCTGCAGATGCGGCTTGATAGAAGGAGTCGAGAACCTCTATATTATTATCACAGCTTATGCCGGGGACGATTCGGCTTCCGTAGAGATCCGGGATTATCACAGCAATATTACAAAGATCATGAAGAACGGCAAAGTCATTTTCAGCACAGCCGAAGAACCGCCGGAAACCTCCTCCGCTTCGGATAAGTCACTTTTAAATGTCAAAGATATTCTCGAATTTGCAGACTGTGTTGCTCTCTGCGATATTGATGAGGTGATTTCACGCCAGATTGAATGTAACACCGCCATATCCCGGGAGGGGCTTAATAATCCCTGGGGAGCCCAGGTAGGCCGTACCCTTCTGGACACCTTCGGTTCTGATGTCGCTATCCGCGCCAAGGCTGCCGCTGCCGCCGGCTCTGATGCCAGGATGAGCGGGTGCCCGCTGCCGGTTGTCATAAACTCCGGAAGCGGCAACCAGGGTATGACCGTATCTCTCCCGATTATTGAATACGCGAAAGAATATAACATCTCTGATGAAGGGCTTTACCGCGCCCTTGTTGCCGGCAACCTGATTTCCCTGCACCAGAAGAAATATATCGGAAGCCTCTCCGCCTACTGCGGAGCCGTCAGCGCGGCCTGCGGCAGCGGCGTTGGCATTGCCTACATGCTGGGGACGACCTATGATGAAATCTGCGGTATTATTACTGATACGATAGCCACAATCGGCGGCATGGTCTGCGATGGCGCGAAGCCATCCTGTGCGGCCAAGATTGCCTCGGCTGTTGACTGCGCCCTCACCGCCTTCTACCTGAGCAAAAACAGGCGTGTCTTCCAGCCGGGTGAGGGCCTTGTAAAGGAGAACGTGGAGGATACCATCCAGAGCGTCGGCCGGATGGGACGGGAGGGCATGAAGGGCACGGATATTGAGATTTTAAATATCATGCTTGAGAATTAATAAAGCGCTTCACTGCAAGCAGGCAGAGATGCGCGGCTGTTCACATTCCATTCATAATTTTTTAAAACACCGTTTACATAACCATCACGATTTCTTCATGATTTCATTCTATACTTTAACCATAGCAACCAAACAATGCTTACAAGATTTTTTTCATAATACTGAGCTGATTTTATTCAGCTCTCCTCCCTAAAAATAAAGAAGATGCCTCTCGCTGCTGGAGAGGCATTTTCTTTTTGCATTGCATTTTCCGTTTCTATCAGCTACAATAGTGGATACCGTTTTGTTCGGACATGATGCATGTCCGGGACAGGCGGACATTACAAAAACAGTGAGGTTTTTATATGAATCAAAAAGAAATAAGCGAGCTGCGCCGCCGCTGGGGGTATGAGAAAAACGCCGTCAGCCGTATTTATGGCTGCTTTGTAAACGGCAGTAAGGAGATGGTCTCTAATCTGGACGAGTCCCTGGGCTCCATGTCCCAGGAGGAGGCGGAAAAGTATCTTGGCCTTTTGAAAAAAGCTCTGTCCGGAAGGCTGGGAAAGAATCTGATTGACATCGCGTTTTCGCCCAAACAGGTCATGGAGGGCGGGGAGCACCGTCTTCTCTCCACGCTGCGCCAAAGCGCTTTAAAGGACGGAGAGGCCCGGAATACCTTTTATCAGAATGTGATCAGAAGCCTGGATATGGGTGACAGCAGCTATCTGCTCCTGCTGGCCTGCGACGCCTACGATGTTCCCCGCCGCGGCAGGGATGACTCGGTTCTCTCCGACGCTTCGGAGGAGGTATTTTCCTATATTCTCTGCTGTGTCTGCCCTGTGAAGCCAGGCAAGCCGGAGCTTGGCTATTTTCCGGGGGATAATGAGTTCCATTACACCACAGGGCAGGTGGTGTCTGCGCCGGAGATGGGCTTTTTATTCCCGGCCTTTGACGACCGGGCGGCAAACATCCACAACGCCCTGTTCTATTCCCGCAAGCCGAACGAGCTCCATCAGGAATTTATTGACGCCGTATTTCACACCGACCCGCCCATGTCCGCCGCCGAGCAGCGGGAGGCATTTGAGGGCGCGTTGTCCGGCGCGCTGGAGGATACATACAGCGTAGAGGTCGTGCAGGCCATCCAGGAGCGGCTGACGGATCAGATCGCACGGCATAAGGAGAGTAAGGATCCTGAGCCTCTGACCATGACGGCTGACGATATCGGCAATATCTTACGGGACTGCGATATTCCGGAGGAGAGGATCAGCGCCTTTGAGGAAAGCTGCGGAGAGCAATTTGGAGCGGGCGCGGCTCTCAATCCCGCCAACTTAATTGATACCGCAAAATTCGAGCTAAAAACTGCCCAGGCATCGATCAGTGTCGCGCCGGAGGACAGCTACCTTCTGGAAACCCGGATTATCGACGGCAGGAAATATATCCTGATACCTGCCGAAGAGGCGGTGGAGGTCAACGGCCAGTCTGTACGTCTGATGCCGGACGGCGCCGGGGAACCGGATACAACACGTTCTGAATATTAAAACCATGTGCCAGTCCTGCTGTTCATACACAGGGCTGGCACATGGTTTACAGATATTTTTTCGGGAAAACGTTGTCTGTACATTAATTGCGCGGTCCCCGGGGATGGCAATGAGTCATAATCGTATTTGCATTAATAAATGTTTTTTTCGGGCCAGGCTTTGTCTGGTATCGAGCAATACGGGAACTGTAAAATTTGTGAGGAATGCCGGAAATATGATAAAATAATTCGGTTACTTAATCTTTTGGCCGTTGAAGGATATGATAATAATAAATATGCAGTAAAATATAGTGTGATATAGAATATGATTATTAAGGAGGCTGATTATGAGAAAAAGGGCAATTATTATATCGTTGATATGCATATGGTCGGCAGCTATCATTATGATTATATTTTCCGTTGTCAGTGGCAGGAAGCCATATAAAGATTTGGAGGCAGTTCAAATCGTATCTGCTACGGTTCAATTATCACCGCCAGACAAAACCATTCAGATTACAGAAATTAAGGAATTCGTGGATTTATTAAAAGATGTTGTTATCTATAATAAGGATCATTCTTACACAGAATATAGCGGACAGGGTATTACCTTTACTTTAGTCATGACAGATGGAACACAAACAAGCATCATGGAATATAACCCGTTCCTTGTAATCGATGGAGTTGGCTATAAAGCAAAATATGAACCATGTGAAGCACTGAATCATTATGCCAATATGCTGCTTGAACGGACAGAAAAGCCTGCTTTTGCAGATAATACACAGGAAATAACATTTCAGGCAACAGTCATTGAGATAGCAGACAATTCGATTTTAGTAGAACCTGTGGATGATTCTATGGAACTTGACTCGGCGGATAAATTTAGCATCCCTAATAAAGAGAAACTTGCGTTGCAAATTGGCGACACTGTAGAAATTGTTTATAATGGAGACATATTAGAATCCTACCCTGCACAATTGGGAGAGGTATATAAAATTACGTTACTGGAACAGGCAAAGGCAGATGCCATGTGGGACCGGATCCCCATGGTGAGGATAAACAACAAATTGTACTATGATACTGGAAGAGAAAGTACAGTTATTGGGCGTTGCGGCAATATGGATGGAGAGATTACATCAACGGTTGATGGAACCGAAATTCCGATGGAAGATAACCAGTCCAACTTTGGAAGCGGATTTGGATACCAGTATGGAGCAAATGATACAATAGAGATTTATATGAATGAAAAATGGTTTGTCTTTGAATACAGAGAAGAATCTGAATAATAATCAGGGAGTGTGTGGGTATCCACCAAAGTTCTCCAGACAGGCATAGTATTCGGGGATGGAGAATACTGTGTGGAAAAGGCGGAATATTCTTTCTTTTCTGCGGATGGATTACCGGAAAGCTGATTGCATTTCGATTGCAGGATGGGTATAATATAAATTATTGAAAGTTATGGGCAATATGTTTACAATTTGGCATTAAAGCTATCAGCTAACCCTGAATATGCAGATGACCTAACGCAAGAAACTTATTGTGACAAGCCAGAGTTAGGAACTCTGCTAAGAGAAAATACATGGTCAAATAATTTGCATATCATGTCAAAGACAAAATCGGATGCAGAGAGATTATTCTATTTGAAGCTGGCCTCTCGGGAAAAGTATAAAG
>CAJTGE010000049.1:0-7675 GCA_910575795.1 Clostridiaceae bacterium
AATGTATTACAAGGAACTCGCTGATGAGAGCTGGAGGCTCAAGTGGACCGAGGAGGGAATTAAAAATATGAACGATATGGTAGAAGAATATATTGAGGAAGGCCGTAAAGAGGGCCGCAAAGAGGGCCGCAAAGAGGGCCGTAAAGAGGGCCGCAAAGAGGGCTATCTCTTAACTTTGTACGATTTGTACAAAGACGATATCATTTCTTTGGATGTAGCTGCTTCCAGGGCCGAGATGACCGAACAGGCTTTTCTTGAATCGGTAAAAGGGCTGTAAAAAAGTAGTCATTAAAAAAGTATTCTTTAAAGCTGCTGCACTGACGTCTCTGGCGTTGGCACGGTAGCTTTTTTTGTGCCTGATTTTCTTGAATTACCCCGACCGACTAAACCGTCGGACGGGGATTCCAGGCGGCAAAGCCGCTCAGAGCCCGATTTAATCCAAGCATTACGGTAACAGGAGAGTTTCAGATACCAGAAGGAACCTGATATGGCCTCCGCTGTGGGCGCACGCTGTACCGTCCATCCAAGTCCCTGCCGCTACATACAATTGCAGCGCACAAAGAGCAAGGTAATACAGCATGCGCGGTTAACTGGTTACAGATTATTTACATCATAGATGTGTGTTGGTTTAAAAAAATCAGCAAACATATGCCATATCAGGTTTCAGCCTGTCGCGGTCTTTAAGTGCTTTCGCGTAAGAAGCCATGGTAGGCTTTTTTAATGCCGAAAGTTCTTTTTTAGGCGGCGCCCCGTAGAACAGATGGGTGCGCACACCCTTCAGGCTTTTAGTGATATGCTTCCACTGGGCCCAGATATTATCAGATTCCCAGAGGTTCTGTGGCAGGAGATCTATCATAAGCTCCGGCGGTGCCAGCCAATAGTTTAACCCCATCGCCTTCAGGCCGACCGTATAGGAGGCCGCTTCATGTATGGGACAGCCCATTTTACGCATATATAAAACCTTTGCTATCTGGCTGGTGTATGCCGGGTCAACTTCATATACCTCAAAGTTTTTCTGGAAACCCTGGCTGTAGGCGCAGGCGGTTATCTTCTGATAGGCGAACATGGACGCATGCCGGTTGCCTTTCCGGCTCCCATACCTCATGCCGCCCCGTTTCTTCATGGTGTCGATATCCTCGATCACAAGGCATTTACCCGTGACCTCGCAGTAGTCACCGACCTGCTTCATTGCGTCCCCGATGATGCAGGAGATCTGCCCTGCCGTCTTCCCTTCCAGCTGGAAAGGGAACGTCCTAAAAGAAAATATTGTAAACGCTTAAAGAATTAAAACTGCAAAAAAAAACGCCATTCATTTTTGTGCGTTTTTTTGTCAGTGCCGCACGGTGTATATTTCCATACTTCCTTTGAAACATACAAGGCATCGGGAAAGATAGGATACGAAAAAATATCAAGAAAAACAAAAAAACAACCTTAGCCCCCGTATTGATGCCGCGTAGGGAGAGGGAACAGACAGGTGTCGGTGGCACAGAAAGGAAAAGAATATGGAAAATATGCAGAATGCAAATGTAAATGTAAACATAAACGTACATGAGGACTTTGGTGAAAAGATCGGGGGAGCTAGGAAGGATCTGTGGAAGAACCGCGGGCTCTATATGGATGATCTGGAGGTCATGAACGACCGGGAAGCGGAGAAGTTCGTCAAAAAGGACAATATCTGGAAGAAACCGGATTACCAGTCTATGCATGACAATAACATCCCGCTCGGCGTGGTGTACTTCGTTAAAAAAGTCCGGGACAGCTTAAACGCATCCCCAAAGTATTACTACAAAGACAACACGCCGGAGAAGCGGCTGGCGAGACAAAAGGAGTACATTGAGACTGTACGGCAGTTGCAGGCGGTCATGGAGGATGTCAGTACCGTGGAAGACGCCATGAAGGCATGCGACCGCTTCATGCTCGAAAACGGCTACCTGACAAAAGGATACGGCTATGGCGGCAGAAGCAACTACAGTGTAACGGAGAAAGGCCGGGAAAACCCGACTGTCACCAAAAAACTGTTGAATACCCTTATTATTAGTTCCGAATGCAGTTTTGAGCGGGATTTCACCGCAAAAGCAAAAAAGGATCAGTTCCTGATGCCGAAGGAGAAGAAAGTCCCAGCGGGCTATTCAGTCCACTGCTGTGACGCGAAGGGGCCGAAACTTGGCACCTGGTATGCCTGCAAAGGGCATCTGATTATTCAGGATGGCTTTACGACTCAGGAGGAGGCCCTGAAATGGGTGCAGGACTATGCCAACCAGAAAAAGAAAAACGCGAAAACACGCTTCACGCCCCCGCAGCTTGCGGATGTCAAAAGGGACGGCCCGGACTTCCGTGAAGGAAGGAACATCGCCGGGCAGGATTATCTGGACACCTTCGGGTTCCGTGGAGGGGAGTTCGGGAACTGGATGAACCGGAATGACCGGCAGGCTTTCCTCAATATGGGGTATGAGGCGTTAAAGGATCTGGCTGCAGCCCTTAATGTGAATGATAAGGACATCACGTTCCAGGGGACACTTGCTATCGCGTTCGGTGCAAGGGGGAGCGGGAATGCTGTTGCCCATTACGAACCGCTTCGCAAGGTTATCAACCTGACCAAGATGCACGGGGCCGGTTCCCTAGCCCACGAATGGTGGCATGCCCTGGATGACTACCTGGGGACGAAAATGGGCACGGACGGGATGCTCTCAGAGCGCACATACCTTTACGCCCCATTCAAAAAACTGGTGGATAGCATGAAATACAAACTGGAGACGCCGGAACAGACAGCGGCCCGCATTGCGGCACAGACGGAACGCATACTGAAGAACGCCGTCAGCTCTATAGACTACGCAGCATCCGCTTCCATAGAACGGTATGGGAACGAGGACCAGAGGAAGGCATATATGGAACTGCGGGAGAAATTCCTTTCTGGAGAAGAAGACTCCGTGGAGCAGATCAGCGCCCTCAAAAAATCTGTCACCGGGCGGTGCATCCCGAAAGCGGACCGGGAGCGCCTGGAGACGTTCGAACGTATACTCCGCAGCACATCGGGGCAGAAGGATAAACCTGGGCGGGTTGAAACTGACTATTACCGGAATTCCGTGAGGATGGGCAAGGAGTGCGAAAAAGACGGCGGCTACTGGGAGAGCAATACAGAAATGACGGCCAGGGCCTTCGCCTGCTATGTGAAGGACAGGCTGTCCTATCGTTCAGATTATCTGGTTGGCCATGCGGACTGCGCTGTAACGTTTGTTGCTGGGAAAGACGGGAATATGGAGATTTTAAAAGCCTTTCCGGAGGGGGAGGAACGCAAGGCAATCAATGCGGCATTCGATGAAGTGATGGAAGCCTTGGGGCAGGAAGAAATTTTTACCTGTGCCGGGGCAGAGGTTGATGAAACGGGAGAGATCCCGGGGGCAATCTGATCGAATGTATCCTTCAAGGATTGCTGTACTGATTTTTTTCGTCAGTATAGCGGCCCTTTGTTATATAATTTTTGTAAAAAAAATATGAAAAGCCATAAGACGATGGAAAGCCGTGGAGTACAGGATATAAACTGTGCTCTGCGGTTTCTTTTTTGGTTTTTCGCTATTTTCATAGAGCGCTCATTTCCATACTTCCTTTGAAAGCAGACAAGGCATTGGGAAAGAGAGGATGCAGAAGTTTACAAAAAAAACAACTGAATGGAGGATGCAGAGATGTATTATGAGGATTGTGTAGCCATACTCAAAAGAAAAAGTGACAAATTTAATTTGTTATGAGAACTGACAAATGATCCGTATGGAAATCAGGAGATTACACGGAAACTGAACGAATCGTGAATTGCTGATTTTGAGGAAACGGATCCACACTGGCTTCCGGGTTTGTTCGCTGTTTTCTGCGATGAAAGAGAAAAGGCAATGAAGCTTGTGGAAAAGCATTACCAGAGAGCTTTCATTGATGGATCTTATATGGATGATAGTAATTTGCATATAAGCTTCAGAGCAGGAGACGAGATTACAGACTTCTGACGTGAATTCTGTGATACATGCGGATTCAAATTTGTTGAATCTTATATCAAATAAGCTCAGTGATAACTTATCGGTTCAGAAATCAACAGAACGGATTTCAATCAGACAGGGATGGCATCCGTAAAAAACATACATGGGGCAGAGTTCCATGTGTCACAAAAAAGGAGAGAGAAAATGAAGAATATCACAAAGCAGGAATTTATCAAAGCAGTCAGGGATGTAATCTTTCTTAAAACATCCAAGACAGTGGAAACGGAGAGTTTTTCCAAACTGTCAAACAACGGTAAAAAAACAGAAACGCTCATAGTTCATTACCCGGGCAGGGCCGGGATATCCGTGGATATGGAGGGCTTTTATGAATATTTCTGTGAGCAGGACGAAGATATCAGTATCATTAATAACTGCGCGGGAATGATTCTGGAGATGTTAGATCAGAATATGAGACGGGCTGGTGGGCTCCAGAAAAGAGTCCAGGGCATAACGGATTATCAAAATGCAAAGTCCATGCTGAGGATCAGGCTGGTCAACGGCAGACTGAACAAGGAAAAACTCAGCATGGCCCCGCATATCCCCTGTCTGGATCTGGAGATAGTGTTTTATCTGGAGGTCGCAAATGACGGGGATATAGCAGGCAGCATAGCCGTGAACGAATATCTGTTCGGAAAATGGGGTGTGAACCTGAAGCAAATGTACCAGGACGCTATGGAGAACATGCAGAGGGAAGTTCCTCCAGCGATCAGGCCAATAAATGAGATCCTGATGGGGATTTTAGGATCGCCAGAGATCCTAGAGCTACCGGATACACCGATTTTTGTTCTCAGTAATAACTACGGCATGTATGGGGCGGCATCCATCCTGTACCCGGGGATCCTGGAAAAATGCGCGGAAACAACAGGAGGGGATTTCTGCATTATCCCAAGCAGCGTACATGAGGTTCTTTTGTGGCCCATGGCGGTAGCCGGAGACGCGGACGCTCTTGGGAGGATGATACGGGAGATCAATGCCAAAGAAGTGCCGGAGGAAGATGTTTTGTCGGATCATCCATATTATTACTCTGTGAAGGAAAAGAAAGTAACAATGTAAGTATATCCTTAAAGCAGGCAGCCAGACTAGGCCGCCTGTTTTTTATTGTTAGGGCAAGGCCCTGTTTGGTGCGCCTGGCGGCGCACGTTTCCAACGGGGGAAAGTCCCGAATCCGCCCGGTAGTGGGAAGGATATAGCCGAAAGCAAGGGTGTCCATCATGAGGTGGAGTCTGAAGGAAGCCGGATGTGGCAGATAGATGGAGAGAAGGAAACGTGTGGTACCCAGGGAGGTCTGTGAGGAACGCTCTGAAAGGAGTAACCACAGCCATGAGGCTGTGCTGAGCACACAGAAGTCAGCAGAGGTCATAGTAGCTGTTTTTTCAGTGAAGGACCGAATCAATAGGAGCCTCAAGTATGACCGGGAAAGGAGGAATGACCGGCAATGACAGAGAACATGAACAATGGCTGTCCGCAAAGAGATAGTGCGGAACATGAAGGGTATGCGGAAGCGTCAAGGTCATTCAATCGGATATGGAAAGAAAGAGACAGTGCACAGCCGAAACTCTTAGAAGCAAGGGGAAGCCTGGAATAGACGGAATGACAGTGGAAGAAGCTCTCCCATATTTAAGGGAACATCAGAAGGAGTTAACAGACCGGATATTAAGCGGAAAGTATACTCCGTCCCCGGTAAGGAGAGTAGAAATTCCCAAACCGGACGGCGGTGTGCGCAAGCTTGGCATACCAACGGTAATAGACCGTACCATTCAACAGGCAATAGCGCAGCAGCTAATATCAATCTATGAACCGGACTTTATGGAAACGAGTTACGGATATCGTCCAAACAAAAGCGCAAAGGACGCAATTCTTAAGGTAAAAGAGTATGCGGAACAGGGATATATCTATGCAGTAACATTAGACCTGTCAAAATACTTTGATCCCCTGAACCGCTGGTAAACTTACTGCGAAGAGAGTGAAGGACGAAAGAATAATCCAACTCATAAAGAGATATCTCAAAAGCGGGGTTATGGAGAATGGGGTGGTAATGGATACGGAGAAAGGTTTCCCCCAGGGATCTTTCAGCATTGCTGACAAACATATATCTGAATGAGTTCGACCAGGAGTTCAAGAAGAGAGGAGTGCCGTGTATCAGATATGCGGATGACATAGTGTTATTGGCAAAGATCAGGCGTGCGTCGGAAAGACTTCTGGAGAGCAGTATAAAATATCTGGAAGAGAAACTGAAACTAACAGTGAACAGAGAGAAAAGCCGTACTGTGAACGTGTTTGCAATCCGAAATTTTAAGTTTCTTGGCTTTGCATTGGGAAGGAACGGAAGCGGAATTTATGTCAGGGCTCATGCAAAGTCATGGAAGAAGTTCAAGTCAAAACTGAAAAACTTATCTTCCCGAAAGAAGTGTCAGAGCATAAAACCAAGTCGGGAAAAGATAAAGGTATATGCGAGAGGGTGTGGCTGAATTACTATGGAATCGCAAGCATGAAGAACAACATAGAGGAAATCAACGGATGGCTCTATCACAGAATCCGAATGTGCATATGGAAACAGTGGAAATTGCCGAAAACCAAAAAGAAGAATCTCATAAAACTGGGAGTATCGGAGCACTATGCGGCAACGATAGCGTATAGCCGTAAGGGGTATTGGTACATTAGCAATAACAAAGCTGTGAAATGGACACTGAACAAAGAAAGACTGATAAACAGCAACTTTTACGATTTAGCCGCAGCGTATCAGTCAGTGCACGTCAACTATTGAAGGCGCCGTATACCGAACGGTACGTACGGTGCTGTGAGAGGACGGGGGGTTAGTCACTCCCTCCTACTCGATTTAGAAGGATAAACCATAGTCTGTAAGTCTCCTTTTCAATACTCACCCATATACCCGGGCTTTTTTGTGCCAAAAAACATGTCAAAAAAATCTTATCCACAGAGCGATTCTCATAATCCCCCGTTCCCTCCCATACTTCCATCAGTAAAGTGCGGCCTCAGCAAAGAAGCCAGGGAAGCCGCAAAAATACGGAAAAAGGAGCAGTTGAAGAATGCAGAATATCGAACTGGCAGGTTGTAAACGCACCGTAAAGAAGATCAACGCCATGGCTCCCGCCATGGAAAAGCTGACAGAAGAGGAAATGAGAGCAAAAACAGAGGAACTAAAAAACAGGGCAGCGGGTGGGGAATCTTTGGATAAGCTGCTCCCGGAATCATTCGCCCTGGTGCGGGAAGCTGCAAAACGGGTACTTGGGTACGGGCATTATGACGTGCAACTGCTGGGCGGCATCGCCCTGCATAAAGGGTATCTGGCCGAGATGCGCACAGGGGAGGGCAAGACCCTGGTATCCACAGCCCCGGCTTTCTTAAACGCCCTTGCCGGGAACGGCGTCCATGTGGTGACGGTCAATGACTACCTGGCCTCCCGTGACTCGGAATGGGTGGGACGGATCCACCGCCTGCTGGGATTAAGCGTCGGCTGCGTGGTATCCGGCATGTCCATAGATGAGCGGAAGAAGGCATATGCCTGCGACATCACCTATGTAACGAACAATGAACTGGGGTTTGACTACTTAAGGGACAATATGGCCACGTCCAAAGACACGATGGTGCTGCGCGGGCTTTCCTACTGCATCATTGACGAGACGGATTCCGTC
>CAJTGE010000049.1:7756-17337 GCA_910575795.1 Clostridiaceae bacterium
ACACGGATATCCGCCATCATATCATCCTTGCCATCCGCGCCCATTACCTGATGGAACGGGATGTGGACTATATCGTGAAGGACAGGGAAGTCCTGATCGTGGATGAATTCACCGGGCGTGTCATGGAGGGGCGGAGGTATTCGGACGGGCTGCACCAGGCCATTGAGTCCAAGGAACATGTGGAAGTTCAGAGTGAGAACCTGACCATGGCGACCGTCACGTTCCAAAACTTTTTCAACAAATATGATAAAAAAAGCGGCATGAGCGGAACGGCATATACCCAGCGCAGGGAATTTCGGGAAACCTACGGCATGGATGTCTTAAGGATACCCACAAACCGTCCTGTGATCAGGGAGGACCGTCCGGACTTTGTCTTTAAGACCAAAAAAGAGAAGTACCATGCGGTCATCCGGGAGGTCGAGGAGGCCCATAACAGGCAGCAGCCCGTCTTGCTCGGTACTGCGTCGATTGAGACATCAGAACTTTTAAGTGGGATGTTAAAGGAGAAAGGGATCCCTCACCAGGTCTTGAATGCGAAGTTTGACAAGGAAGAAGCAGAGATCGTGGAGAAGGCCGGGGAAGCCGGGGCTGTGACTATCGCGACCAATATGGCAGGAAGAGGCACGGATATTAAACTTTCAGAAAAATCCAGGGAAGCGGGAGGCTTAAGAGTCATCGGCACGGAACGCCATGAATCCAGGCGGATCGACGATCAGCTGCGCGGGCGTTCCGGAAGGCAAGGCGACCCGGGTGATTCCCGGTTCTTCCTCTCCCTGGAAGACGACCTGCTCAGATACAACGGGAACGAGAAACTGGCAGAAACCTTAAAGAACGTGAAGACAGAGGAAGGACAGCCTGTCCAGCATCGGAAGATGGGGCAGTTTGTCAGCCGTGCCCAGGAGAAGGTGGAGCTCAACAATTACGGCGCCAGGGAAAACCTGCTGGCATATGACATGGTAGATGATGCACAGAGGGAGATGGTCTACCAAAAACGTCTGGAGCTCATTGAGAGCCCGGATATCCATAGCAAAGTGCTCGCGGTGATCCGGGGAGCGGCGGAAAGGGGAGCTGACAGGCAGCTTATGTCCGCGGCCAAGGCGGACGGAAAAAACCGTTCCGTGAAGGAGAGGCGCCGGTTCATAAAGGATATATCCCACAAGACAGAACAGGCATACGAGGAGATGGTAAAAGCAGCAGGGAATCCGGCAAGGTTTATGCAGGTGGAACGGAGCATCTGCCTGCGCATCCTTGACGCCGGGTGGGTCCGGCATCTGGCCGACATGGAAAAGCTGAGGGAAGTCATCTGCTACCAGTCGATCGGCATGCGGGATCCTGTTGTAGAATACCGCATGGAAGCATCCCGAATGTTCCGTGATATGATGATTTCGGTGGAAGATGAGACTGCGGCTGCCCTGGCAGGGCTTGGCGGGAGCCATAAAAAGCCGGAAGATGGCTCGGGACAGTCGGAAGGATCTGTGAAGCTCCACATCTGAACATTTATGCTTAGATGGGGCTTATGCTGTAAGGATTTACAACATAGGACGCAGAAACCCCGCGACTTCAGCCGTGAAACCTGCATGCGCCACAGGCAGTGCTCCACCCTGCATGAACGTATTTCGGCACAGGGGCATCCCTGATTTGAATCGCCTTACAGCGATAATACATTCATAGGAAAGGAATCCCGTCCCTAGCGAAACCGGCATGCACATTTTCCATACCTTATCCCGGTACGTTGTTTCCATACTTACCATGAAAAAAATAAGATACTGAGAAAGGAGCAGGACAATGAAGAAAAAAGGAACAAACGTAAAAGACGGCATCCTGAAGGCAACCGTCATAGTAAGGAGGGTATTTGCCTACAAGGAAGACGGCTGGTGCAGCCTCCTCGCAGAGGATGATAAAGGCGGGGTATACCGTCTGACCGGGAACCTGGCCAGCGAGCCAAAGCCGGATATGATGTATGAAATCGAAGCGAAAGAACAGCAGGATACAAAATATGGGTTGCAGTACAAGATCACCCATGCGGAGATTGGACTGCCCGAGACGGAGACGGGGATCTATGAGTACCTGGCTTCCGGTAACATCAAAGGGATCGGGGAGGCGACGGCCAGGAGGCTTGTGAGGCAGTTCGGGACGAAGACCCTGGATATCATCCACTACGAACCGGAGCGCCTGCTGGAGGTCAGCGGGATCAGCAAAAAGAAACTGGAGAAGATCATCGCCAATTCGGAGGAAAACTGGATGCTGGAGGATATCTACCGGTTCACCTACGGGGCAGTCACAAGGCTGCAGGCGAAGATGCTGTATGCCACTTATGGGAAGCAGACCATTGAAAAGCTGAGGGTGGATCCTTACGGGACACTCTGCCAGCTGGACGGGATCGGATTCCTGAAAGCGGACAAGATTGCGCTTGGGTGCGGGATTGAGGAATTTTCCCCTGTCCGTATGGAGAACGCCGTTCTGTATGTATTAAACGAGGTTGTCACCAGTAACGGCGACAGCTATGTCACAACCGGAAAAATGGAACAGGAAACGGTACTCCTGCTTGACCGCCTGCCGGCATTCCTGGATAAGATCCGCGGAGCCAGGAAGAAAGTCCTGGAGCTTGCGGATTCCTACACACAATCCAGAATCGGGCTGCTTGCGGAGCTCATGCTCACGCAGGAACAGGCCGCGGAACTGGATGAATGGGCAGACAGGAGGCAAAAATGCCTGCCTGCCATCGCGGATGCAATCCTCGCCCTGATCGGGCGGGGTGAAGTCATCTATGATATCGCCAAGGACCGGATTGCCTCGAAGAAGATTTATGACACGGAGCGGTGGATTGCTATGACGGTAACGGATATGCTGCGCAGGGATAATGGGAGCGGCACAGACCTGTATGATGTCAGCAGTTATATTGATGACATGGAACAGGAAGGCAACTCCTATAATGGAGATCAGAAATCAGCCTTCTTACGGGCATTGAAAAACCGGCTCTCTATTATCACCGGAGGCCCTGGGTGTGGGAAGACCACGGCGATTGCCCTGATCGCAGGGTACTGGAGCAGGCTGGGGAAGACGGTGTACCTGATGGCCCCGACCGGGCGTGCTTCACAGAGGATCAAGGAGTCCATGTCCGAACAGCTCCCTGGAAATAGTTTTTTCATTAGTACAATCCATTACCTCCTCGCAAACGTGGAAGCAATGGAGGAACTGGAAGACCTGGATGGGGATGATGTGCTGATTGTATGCGATGAGACATCCATGGTGGATATCCGCCTGGCGAAACGCTTTCTGGAGATGGTAAGCAAATTCCGTGTTGTGCTTGTGGGTGACGCTGATCAGCTCCCGCCGGTGGGCGCGGGCAACTTCTTCCGGGATCTGCTCGCAAGCGGAAAAGTGCCGGCGACCTGGCTCACAAAGAACTACCGTAGCACCGGCCTGATCATCGAGAACTCAAAAAAGATCAGGGATGGTAACACGGATCTGGGGACAGGGAAAGATTTCGCACTGACGGGCCTTGACCGGGAGATGATCCCGGCAAGGATTGTAAAGGAGTATATGCGGCTCTTAAAGGAGAAGAATGCCACCGTGCGTGACATTTGTGTCCTGACCCTGCAGCGCAAACGCGGGGCCGCGTGCGTAGATATACTGAACCGCATGCTCCAGGAAAGCTGTAACCCGAAGAGCCCGGATAAGCCGGAATATGTGATGCCGGGCTATATACTCCGTTTAGGTGACCGGGTGATCCACAATAAGAACAACTACAGCATGGAGCGGGTTGCACTGAACGGTATGAAAAGCTGCGGCGTGTTTAATGGTGACCTTGGAATCATTAAAGCGTTCAATATGGAGGCAGTGGGGAAACCAGACAGCCTGGATGAGCTGCAGGATCCGGATATCGAAGGCATGCCGGAAGCAGATGAGCCGGATACACAGGATACATCGGATGATCCCTGGATCCTCTCCGTCCAGTTTGATGACGGGAGCGAGGCGTATTACGGGGAGACGGATCTTTTACAGCTGGAACTGGCATATGCTATGATCGTGCATAAGGCCCAGGGTTCTGAGTTCCCATATGTAATCGGGACATACGCCATGGACCAGTTCACGATGCTGAGCCGGGCTATCGCTTATACGTCCGTTACAAGGGCGAAGAGACGATACAGCGCCATCTGCGAGAAAAAGGCGCTGTTCATGGCAGTACGGGATGTTGGTTCCTTAAAGCGGGATACGTTTCTTCCGGGGCTTATGGAACTCAAGGATCCAGGAAATATGATCGCCTGAGGGTTTTACGCAGATAAGGAGGACGTAAACAAAAAAACATATGCCCGGCAAGGGCTGACAGAAAGGAGAGAAACAGGCCGGGATGCCCGGCCTGCACCAGATATATGGAAGGAAAATATAAGCGGCGATTTATGGCTGCAGAAAAATCTACAGCAGGGGAAGCAGATCTGAAAGAGCAGTATGAAGAAAAAAAGAAAGAGGAGCTGATCGTGCAGAGGCGGGCAGTTGTAAAGCTTTCAAGGGTTTATTCGGCTGTAGCCGGGGCTGTTATGACGGCCCTGGCGCTGATCGGCACTGTAGCGCTGGCACGCCCGGAACTGCGGGAAATCCTGGCGGAGATCATTCTGGAGGCTGTCCGGGAAATCCGGGGGTTCTGAACAAAAAAGAGAGGTGGGGACACATGACGGTCCATCACAGCATGGCGTCCCTTGCAGGGGGCTATACGAAACTGTCCTTTAATAAAAGGACAAAGAAGTATCACGGGCAATGCCCCTTCTGTCATTCCGTGGCGGAGGTATTCTGTGTTGACAACAAAAACGGCACGTTCTGGTGTTATTCCTGCGGGAAGCACGGGACAATAGAAGACTTCCGGATCCAGATGGGACTGGAGTGCCCGGAACCGGAACCAGAACCAGAGGATGCCGGCATCATGGGGATCTATGAAGCCGCGGCCGCGTATTATTACCGATGCCTTACTGGGCGCATGGATATGCGGGCTTACTCCTATATCACAAAGGAACGCGGGCTTGACGAGGATACGATAGCGGATTTTGGGATCGGATACGCACCCCATGGCGGAGGGAACCAGTCCCTGTACCGGCATTTAAGGCAGAAATTCGATGACCTTGCTATCTTCCGTTCCGGCCTGATAAAGCGGGGCAGGTATGGGATCTACGATATGTTCCGGAACCGGATCATGTTTCCAATCTTAAACCGTAACGGGCGTGTGGTCGCTTTTGGCGGGCGATGCCTGGGCGATAAGGGGCCGAAGTACTTAAACAGTACGGAAAGCCGAATCTTCAATAAGCATACGTTGCTGTATGGGTTTCAGACGGCGGCGGAAGCATCAAAGACAGAGGACACGCTCCTGGTCTGCGAGGGTTATATGGATCTGATCGCCCTGCAGACGCACGGGGTCAGCAATTCAGCAGCCGTGCTTGGCACAGCCCTCACAAAAGAGCATGCCGCCTTGATCCGGTGCTTTTACAGGCGGGTAAGGCTGGCGCTCGACAGTGACAAACCTGGGCTGCAGGCCATGGCCCGTTCCATACCTGTACTGGAGAACGCGGGACTTAAAGTGGATACCATCAGCTTTAGCCCGGCCAAGGATCCGGATGAATTCTTCCGGATGTACGGAAAAAAAGCCCTGAAGGCACGCACATCGGAAGGGGCAGATCCATCCGTGACGGCAGTAAGGGCCTCGTCGGAGCCTGAAGCGGAACTGGTGAGGCAGCTGATCAAACACCTGAATGCCCAAAGCGGGCAGGGAGGGAGGACAGAGAGAGCCGGATAAGAGAATAAGAAAGACACTAAAAACATTGAACTGATGGAACTGTCTCCTTTGTGGAGGCGGTTCCCATGAGATGCAATACATATTCAGACTTGACATAGGTTATCATATATGATAACATAACAACAGAAGGGGAGTGTCCATAATTTTTGAATTAGAATTTTATATGAAAGAAAATGGTAAAATTCCAGTACAGGACTTTTTGTACTCGCTTAGTCCAAAATTGAGGGCAAAAGCATTTAATGATATCGAATTGCTCCAAAAGTTAGGCAACGAATTGAAAGAGCCATATGTAAAGCCTGTAAAGGGAAAAATAATAAAGGCTTATATGAATTACGAATAAAATTTTCAAGTGATATAGCAAGAATATTTTATTTCATATATTATAATAATAAATTTGTATTGTTGCATGGTTTTGTAAAGAAAACCATGAAAACACCTGAAAATGAAATCAATAAAGCAAGAAAATATATGGAAGACTATAACAGGAGGGCTAATTCATGAGTAAAGTAGGGATATCTTTTGAAGAAATGAAAACAGATATGTTAAAAGATGAAGAGTTCAAGATAGAATACGAGAAATTAAAACCTAGATATGAAGTTATTGAGCAGGTCATAAAGGCAAGAAAAGAACAAAATATAACACAATCAGAACTTGCAAAAAGGATAGGGACACAAAAAAGCAATATTTCCAGGTTCGAAAGTGGTAATTACAACCCTAGTTTGGATTTCCTCACTAAATTAGCTGAATCGTTAGGAAAGAATTTAAGGGTGCAAATAAGATAACGCAGTTTGTGATAAAAAACGATTACGATATGGGAACATTTTCTGTCTCTGTAAACCGCCTCTTTGTGGGGCGGTTTTTGTGCAGAGATATGCATTCAGGCTTGACATTAAGGGGAAAATGGCGGAAAATAAAAGAAAAATTAAGCGAGGGGGAGAACAATGTATCTTGATGAGTCTCAAAAAATCAACTTTAAAGTGCCAAAAACACTGGAAGAAACGATTAAAAGTATTGATAAGTGTGTCTATGAAAATAATGACTTGGAATTCGCCCTTTTGCGGGAAGATATAGAAGTGCTGACAAAACAAAGCTGCATCAATGGAAACATAACATCATCACAGCTTAATACCATTTTCAGGAGATATGGGCTTAGATGAAGGGAGATAAAAATGGACATCTATGATTTTAATGGAATCCCACAAAATGATAAGACTTATGGTGGAACGGCCGGTGTTAAAGTGGGTATTACAATAGACCAAGTTGATTTTCTTTTGAAATATCCTGGTAAGCTAAATGACCGAAATTTTAAAAATGTAGAATTAAGTTATTCCAACAGCCCAGTTTGCGAATATATTGGATGTAAGGTGTACGAATCGGTTGGAATACCGGTACAGCAAACATTTCTTGGCACGAGAAACGGGAAAATAGTTGTTGCCTGCCGTGATTTTTTGGAACGTGGGGATACTTTAATTCCATACAAAGATATCAAGGCAACTTTCGAACCAGCATTCACGGATCCGCAAGGAGATATCACTAATGGGACGGGTACCAATATTCATGAGATTATAAGGACATTCAAGGAGCATCCTTTATTGGTTTCCAACCCGGAATTGGAATCACGTTTTTGGGATATGTTTGTTGCCGATGCGCTGATCGGAAACCCGGACAGAAACAACGAAAACTGGGGTTTAATCAGAGATATCGATAGGAATTATAGGATAGCGCCAGTATATGACTGCGGAAATTGCCTAAACAGCAAACTTTCCGAGGAACAAGTGATGTCATGCATGTCAGATGATGCAAAAATGCGCGAACTCAGCATCCAGCGGCCGTGTATATTCGAGAGGAAACCGGATAAACGAATCAATGCATATGCTTATATAGGAAAATGCCAGAATGGGCAATGTAATGAAGCTGTAAGACGCATAGTTCCTAATGTGGATCTTAATGCAATAAAAGAAATCATTTACGATATTCCTGATTCCTTGCTTCATAATATATACAAAGAATTTTACTGTAGTATTATGGAAATGCGGCATGATCTGATTCTTGAGCCAACATATATGAAGTTGTTGGAAAGAGATATTTCCTATGATTACGATGATCATGATGACCGCTGATGCTTTGGTTGTTGCTGTCTCTGCAAACCTTCTCCTTTGTGAGGCGGTTTTTTTGTGCCCGAATCCGCATCCGTATAGCGACATGAGATCTGGCTCTTGAGCTAATATATACAAAACGATTGGGAAAGAGCCTGCAAAATGGTTTTTGAGGCCAAAAATTTTGACCTTGGACAATGAAGCCGGGGTGAAAATCCGGCGAATATGTTCAGACTGCAGGGAGGCATGGGTCGTGCCTGATTCTAAATACCCCATCAACAGGTAGACAGATGTTTATGCATCTGTCTATTTTTTGCGCCAAATTCGGCTATCCGCATGGCAGCGGGAAAACTCCCTGCTTTTTGCGGCCATGCTCCATACTTGCACTAAGGGTAACCGCCCGGCAGGAATGTGCGGATGGGGAAGCCCAAAGAAATATCCGGGAGGAGGGGAAAGCCATGGAAGAGAAGGAGAGCAAGAGACATATCCTTACGTCTGGGCACATCGTGGCTGCCCTGTCTGCATGCGATCTGGTGGCAGCTGTAAAGTTGGTCAAGCAGTATGAGAACAGCCAGGGAATCTAATACTGGCTGCGGGGACAAATTCATCACTAAGAGGAAGGCCCATGGAGGCGACTGACAGTGGGACAGAATAAAAAACACTCAAAAATGCTATCCGCAGAAACGCCTCAAAAGCCGGATAAAGCGAAATTTTGCATTTAAAAACTGTTTTTCCTGATAATATGGAGGTTTACGGATTGGAAAAAACCTGTGGCGAAATCAGGGGCGTCTTCCATACTTATATCGACAGTGCCTGGCCGGGATACGCAGACCGCAGCACTGTTAAAATAAAGAACTGGAGGTATTAGATTATTGAAAGTATCTGGAGACGGCACAGTCACAATGACTTATAGCGAGTATGACCTGTATGAGGAAAGTGCCCAAAACTGCGGCTATCGCCTGACGGACTGGTATCCGAATATGAATTCCGCCCGGAAGATAGTCTCACAATTTACGGATAACGTCCTGTTCATTATCTGGATCCTGTACTCCCCTTTTTATAGGGAACTGACGGACAGGGAAAAACAGACGAAGCGTTTTTTGAACGACGAACTCAACCACAGGCTCACCCTCGTAAATTAAATCCACACATACGTTTGCACAGGGGATATCCCTTTTGCAATAGATAACAAAAAAATAATGTAAGAAGGAAGGAGAAGAAACCCATGAGGAAGGAAATGAACATTGCCCTGCCTTCTGACAGGGAGGGACAGAAGGGGAAGGGATTTACAAACAGGATTGCCGCTGCGGCAACTGCGGTATCCCTCGCTATCCGTTACCCTTACATGTTTTTCGCGGCCGGCTTTGATATACCGACTGTAAATTCCCAGAACCTGTCCACGAAGTTTTCTGACCCGAACCAGATTATGGGCATTGTGGTCGGCCTGGCTCTCTGGATTTGCCAGATGGTTGGTGTCGGGATGTTCATCTGGGGTATCTACGGTTACGTGACCGCCAGGAAAGACGGTGAGGCAGAAGCCATGAACGGCGCACTTGGAAAGCTGATTTCCGGGGCTGTGCTGATTGGTATGAAGGGTGTACTCAAGATGCTCGGCATCGTATCCTGAGAGGCCGGCAGGCAGACAGATAGAACCGGCTTTTTGCCGGTTTTATTGGTTTAATGACAAAAAGGAGGAGCATTAT
>CAJTGE010000049.1:17596-32164 GCA_910575795.1 Clostridiaceae bacterium
AGAAGGTAGCCAGTGACAAGAACCTGTGGGCTTCCCAGTGGATCGCCGCATTCCAGAAGGCAAGCGACCAGTACGGGGCGCCATCGACCGTATCCAGCGGCGGGGCAGCCGCAGATGCAGACGCAAGCGCAGTGAACAAGCTCCATATTCTGCAGTGGGATGAGGATCCAAACGGCGTGAACCGCAGTGCTATGAAACTGATGATTGACCGAATCATGACAAATACGGCCCTGACCAATGTTATGGGGATTTGCATGGCATTCGCGGCGTCTTTGTGTATCGCATTTGGATTCGGGGATATTATACAGCAGGCAACGGAAAAGAGTGCGTCCGCGGAGGCGCTTTGGCGGGCGTTTTTAAAAATGTGCGTCGGCCTGTTTATTATCTATAACAGCCTGTATATCGCGGCAGTCATTATATACGTCGGGGATGTTATCTTAACAGCGGCGCTGAATGCCACAAACAGCGCTGTGGCCGCCGACACCGGGGCATACCGCACCCATATGGCGCTGTGGCTGTCTGTATCATCCATTGAAAAATCCGGAGGCTTCTCCCTTCTGGCAAAGACGGCCGGGAGCGGAAACGCCGGGGTATTCTCCACGGCTTTTAACGCTGCCATTGCATGGGTCGGGAACCAGATGCCGGAAGTGTTTGCCGGGATATCAACCGTGCTTGGCGGGCCTGTTCTCAGCCTGATCACGAAGCTGGCCGGTTCAGCTATTATCTCGTTCATTATTTCACTGACGGTTTATGCCGTGGCAATCGACATTGGGGTCAGGTTTGTATTCACGCCACTGGCTGTGGCTGATCTTTTTTCGGAAAAGTTCCGCAGCACGGGCGTGCGATGGCTGAAATCGTTTGCCGCTTCGGCGCTGCAGGGCGTCATCATCTATGTGATTGTCATCGTTGGGACACAGTTGAGGGAGATATTGGAGAGCGGGGCCCTGATCCCCGGCTTTTCACCTGTTACGAGCTGTATTGTGAACCTGACAATGATCGGCCTGTTCGTAAAATCCGCCGGTATTGCCCGGGAGATTACCGGACCGCACTGATACCGCCAGATACGGGACGGATCCGGTACAAATCTGATACCAGCCAGCATTAATGAAGAAAGGATTTGACAAAACGCTCACAACTCGTTTGTGGCTTGGAAAGGAATGAAGAAAATTATGATCATTATGCCAGTACCAAAAGATGTACGGGAGTTTAAGCCGAAATTCATCGGCCCGTTTAGTAAACGGGAGTTCATCGGCGTAGCTGCCACAGCAGCCCTCGCAATCCTGACCTTTGCCCTGACGTACCCGTTTACTGCATTCATGACCATAAACCAGCGTGCCGTAATCGTGCTCGTCCCGGGGATCATCCCGCTGGCCTGCGGGTTCATTGATGTCCAGGGCATGCCAGTCTGGATCTACGCACAGAACCTGCTGATCCAGAATTTCCTGGCGCCCAGGCACAGGGTATACCGCACGAACAACAATTTCGCGCAGTACGCCAGGCGGAACCGCATCACCATGGAATACCTGGACGGGGACACGTCCGGCACTACAGCAAGGAAACGCAGGAAGCAGAAGGAATATGACAGGGCCCTCGCCGCCTTTGTGGCGGGGCACCCGGAGTTTGAGAGTGTAAAATAAGCCCGGCCTAAAAGGACGGCCCGGGTGCCGCCCGGAAAATCGCGGGTAATAACTAATGCCTCCGCCTGGAAGCGGGCGGCTTGTAAGTAACCTGCAAGGGCAAATAGAAAACGCAGGAAAGGGAGGATAGCTTTGTTATTCGGAATGAAAAAACAGACAGACAGTATGGCCCGGGAAGAGGCCACAAAGATCCCGTCCGGGAATAAGCAGGGCGGCGGGTTTAAGAAGAAAACGAGCCAGACGCAGGAGAAGCACATGGGGGATTTCGGGACCATGGATATGCCGAAACCGAAGGTGGCAACATCCGCCCAGGAACCGGCCAGGGCGCCGGGAAACAAACGGAAGACGAAGACCCTGAAGGCGGGAACACCGAAAGGGAAAAAAGCAAAGATCGCCGCCCTGAAAGTCCCCAGGAGCTCCCAGGACACAATCCCTTATGAAAGGGTTTATAAAAACGGCATCTTCCAGTCTGAGGGGAACCTGTATACAAAAACATACGAACTGACGGACGCAAATTTCAAGACCGCGACCCAGGATCACCAGGATCAGATGTATTATTCATACGGGGATCTGATCAACTATTTCCAGCCGGACGTGCGGCCGCAGTTCACGATTTTCAACACGAAAATCGATAAGGATTCCTTCCGGGCAAACACACTGTACCAGGATAAGGATGACGGGTTCGACATTTACCGGCGGGCCATGAACGAGGTACTGGAGGATAAGATTTCCGAAGGGCAGAACAATATCATCCAGAAGAAGTTTTTGACAGTCGGCGTAAGTGCGGAGAATATCCAGGTGGCGGCCAATGTGTTCAGCCGTGTGGACACGGAGATTGCCCCGAAGATCAAGGAGATCAACGAGGCCGATACCGCCCCGATGACCCTCGTAAAGCGGCTGGGGCTCCTGCATGAGATTTATAACCAGTCCGCCACCATGCCGTTTTATAAAAAAATGGACATCGGTGGGGAAAAGGTGGAAACCTTTAATATCAGCCATATGCTGGAGATGGGATTGACTACCAAGGATCTGATCGCGCCTATGGATATCCAGTTTTATGATGACTATTTCGTTATTGATGACAAAATGGGGAGAGCGCTGTCCATGCGCCTTTATCCAACCCAGCTTTCCGCTGATATCATGACCGATATTGCCAATGTACCCTGCACGACGCTGACCAGTGTTCATTTTTCGCCCATGCGCCAGAATGAAGCGATCAAGCTGGTAAGGAACCAGATGCTGGAGGTTACCAGGGGGATGGCACAGTCTGCGGAGAAGAAAGCTAAGAAGGGCCTGAGCAGCGAATTCGTACCCATCGACTTAAAGCAGCAGAAGGAAGACGCCGATAAGGCGTATGACGATTTCACGGTACGGAACCAGAAGTCTATCCTGATGACCCTGGTATGTGTGGTCTTTGCGGACACGTATGACGAATTGGAGAACTATACGAAAATGGTGCAGAACAATGCGGAAAAGCATCTCTGCGTCATGAGCAAGCTGAACGGGCAGCAGGAGAGCGGCCTTGCGTCAGCCGTGCCCCTGGGTGTGAACCGGATCTACGCGGACCGGATGGTAAACACAGAGGCAGCGGCCTTATTCATCCCTTTCGAAGCCCAGGAGATGAACGAGGCCCACGGGCTGTATTACGGAGTGAACTCCACGAGCCATAACCTGATCGTCTTAAACCGCATGGAGGCCCAGAACGCAAACGGCCTGATCATCGGTAAGTCCGGCTCCGGCAAGAGTTTCGCGGCGAAGATGGAGATGTCCCAGGCATTTTTGAAGTCTGAGGCAAATGAGATCTTTGTCATCGACCCGCAGGCAGAGTACAAACCTCTCTGCGAAGCTCTTGGCGGGCAGGTGATCCGTATTGCGCCCGGCTCCGACACTCATATCAACCCCTTTGACATGGATTTGGAGTATGCCAGCAACGGCGACGGCACGGGCGACGATCCGGTGACAGTGAAATCTGACTACATTAGTGCGTTATGCGAGGCTGCGGTAGGCGGAAATTACGGGCTGAACCCGGTCCAGGAATCTGTCATTGACCGGTGCGTGCGTATGATCTACGCTCCATATATCGAGCATATGGATAACCTGCGTCGTTCCGGGAGCAAGATTACCTGTGACCGCAGCACGACGCCTACCCTGAAGGATTTCTACGGTGTGCTCCGCCGGCAGCCGGAGCCGGATGCGGATTATATCCGGATCGCCATGGAAAAGTATTGCGAAGGCTCTTATGATACGTTTGCTCACAAAACCAATGTGGATACTAACCGCCGGTTCATTGTCTATGACATCAGCGACATCGGAACGGGATTAAAGGAAATGGGCATGCAGGTTTGTCTGGAGGATATCTGGAACCGGACAGTGGCGAATAAGAAGAGGAAGATCCGTACCTGGATCTTTATTGATGAGTTTTACCTGCTTACACAGTCGGAAACCTGTGCAAGGCATCTGATGTTCATTTATAAGCAGGCCAGGAAGTTTGGCGGCGTGCCGACTGGTATCACCCAGAACGTCGAGGATATGCTGACGAACCGGGAATCCAGAGCGATCATCAACAACTGCCACCTGATCCAGATGCTGAACCAGTCGGATGCGGACAGGAAGGAGATCGGCTCCATCCTGCATATCTCGGACGCACAGCTTGATTTTATTAAGAACGCACAGTCCGGGCACGGGCTTATCTGGTATGGCGGGGCACTGCTGCCTTTTGGCAACGACTTCCCGGCTGAAAACCGAATGTTCGAACTTCTTTCGACGAGGCCCCAGATGCAGATCTAAGAGGATTAAGAGCACAAAAAGACAGGCGGTTTTGGCTGTATGCCAGGGTTGCCTGTCTGATTTTTTGGTAAAAAATGCTATCTGCATAAATCCGGCATATAATATAAGGCAGGGGCCTGCGGCTCCAGAAAAAAGTACAAAAAATACTATCCGCAGAAAAACCGGGCAGGAGAGATGAGCCATGCTTTTTCCGGATGAGAAAAACAGAGGAGGGACGATCATGTTTGTGATATCTGAAAATAACTGGGGATTTATCAATGATGACAGGATGGCGGAGCTTGAGGAGATATATGGTTCGATCACAGGAGGGTATTTCCCGGAGAACAAAAACGTCCTGCGCTTTCTGGACACGGACTTCAATAATCTGAAATATATCATCGTGGGCATGGAGCCGTATCCGACGGCCTTTAAAAAGAACGGTGTTGAAGTTCCTGAAGCGACGGGGCGGAGCTTTGAGGTCGCAAGCCTGGAGTCATGGCAGCAGAAGTTTAGACAGAGCTCACTGAGAAATATCCTGAAGGCGGTTTATCTGGATTATACCGGGGAAGTGAAAGGGCTGGAAGAGATCCGGGAGGAAATCGCGGATAAGGCTTTCCCTATGAAACAGCCGGGGGAATGGTTCGATTCGCTGGAACAGCAGGGAGTGCTGTTCCTGAATGCGACGCTGACTGTAGAGCCGTACCATGTGGATTCGCACACGGGACTGTGGTCAGATTTCATGGCAGCGCTCATCACACATATTGAGAAAAACCAGGATGTGGAATGGTTTTTATGGGGCGCCAAAGCGCAGCAGAGGGTTGCGCCATATGTGAGGAACAGTATCCAGACTGTTCATCCGAGGGTGTCCGGGTTCGTTTCCCAGAACTGCTTTAAGGGTAAGGACAGGGTGGACTGGAGAGGCTGATTGAAAAAAAGCGGAGAGAAAAAATTGGTTTCTCCGCGTTTTTTTAGTTTTCTGGACGCCTGCTTGATTATATAAAAACCGAAACCGCACTTTTGTGAAGTGAAATTTTTTGCTGGGAATATTGCAATTGGAATTTACATATGCTATAATGCCTTTAGGCAAAAAAGTGATGAGAAGTCCATCTGGACAAAGAACGAAACCCTGAACCGTGTTGCAGCACAGTTCAGGGTTTCTTCTTTTCTTTTTACAGTGGCAAAGCACCCACCAGGTTATTTGTTGTCCTTATGGCGGCTGTCTAACCATTTACAGATGAGGTGGCAAACCACACCTGCCGCAACAGCGCTTAAAAAAGTAATGAGAATTTCCATCCAAACACCTCCTCCCGTTGCCAGGTATCGGTAGGACAACAAAAATGTTGTAACATACATTCGGACATAGTTCTATATTTTTTGACATGATGGAAGAAAAAATATAACTTCTCGAAATCTCAATGAATGAGATTCCAACCGAAGATTGACAACTGAATATCGTGCAGGAAAAGAAATTTGAGAAAAATGGACATAAACATTGGACATAGCGGGTACTATGCCTTGAAAAATCATATGGAATCGCTTAAGATATCATTATTAGGCGGTCAATCCTAATAATGATTCTTGAAATGCCTCAGCAGAGGGCATTTCCCAGGCATCAAGATGCTGTAACATCATGATGCCGTAGAGGCGGCAGTACCACATCTTCGTCGAGCGGTGCCTGCCGTCTTCTAATTTATAGTCTTCTTTCTCACGCTTGTTAGAGCGTTCCACGGAAGTCCTTCCGTCATATTCCTTTTTCCATGCGATGCTGTCCCTTGGCGGTATGTTAAACAGTCTTGGATTGTCATCGGTAAAGAGATGTACGGTCCTGCCGTATTTCGCCGGTGAACAGGGATGCTCACAGAAGCAGCCGTTTTTTCGGTTCGATTTTGGGCACCGGTATTTCGCCCGGTGTTTGGCAGCCTCATATCCATCCTTGTGCATACGTAAGCCCAATTTACAGATTGGGACGCCATCATCATCAATGGTGAAATCATCCTTGTAAGTGAAATGTCCGGTATGGCCGGGGTTGAGGTCAATAAAAGGAGTGATATTTTCCCGTCTGCAGTATTCATAGACAGCGTAAGCGTCATGGGCAGAATCCAGAAGGAGTTTTTCAATATGGAACTCAGGAAGATAAGCTTTCATCGTGAAAAAGGAATGGAGAAAGGAAAGCATATCATGCCGGGAAGCCCGCTCTAAAAGAGGGAAGACAGGGAGGTCACTGTAGGAATCGGAAGCCACATACATGTAGAGATGGTAACCGAAGAAATAACATTCCCGGTGGGAGTCCCATCCCCAGTTACAGTCGGGCTGGGAATAATGGCGTTTACAGTTACAAGAAGAACAGCCTTTCTCCTTACA
Organism: Clostridiaceae bacterium; assembly: GCA_910575795.1. Taxonomy (GTDB): domain Bacteria; phylum Bacillota; class Clostridia; order Lachnospirales; family Lachnospiraceae; genus Otoolea; species Otoolea muris. The sequence continues at coordinate 24,361 of CAJTGE010000049.1, forward strand.
ATGGCAAATGCGCTTTTTCCGCTGCTGTGCGGCAGTCCGGACGGGGGTGCCGTCACCGGCAAGAGCCAGGTGCCGGGGATTAACCAAACCCCTGTGGATGGATTGGTTCAGGAACTGCTGCTGATAAAGCCGGAAAATAAGGAAGAAGGGATTTTGCGGTTTTAACTGCCAGTGTTCCAGCAGGGGAAGAAGCTTGGAAGCCATGCTGGAAGAGTCGCAGGGAGTCTTATCGCCTTTCTTTTTGCCTTTGGGAGTTTTCTTTATCTTAGGAAGCCGGTCCTTCGGGGAAAGGTTGTTGGAGTCATGCTGCCAGATGCGGGAAAAGAAATCATAAAAAGTACCGACACCAGGGGTATCCCCGAAAGAGAAACCGCTGAGGATGGCAAAAAGCGGAGTTTCCTTAAGCATGCGGCACCAGACAGTGATGGAAGTAACTTTCAGTTTCAAAGCAAGCAGGTAGGAACGCAGCATGCAGGAAGGGAGCCTTGGTTCCGGGCCAAAAACAGAGTAACAATCCTGCAAAATAGAATCAGTCTGGGAAAGATCGAGATACCAGAACTGCACGATATAATCCCAAGTGCTTTTTGGAAGCACAAAGGGATCAGGATAAAATTTAAGAAACTGGGATACGAAAGTATCCTGATAGGCGGCATGGCCGCCGGGATTAGTAGGTAACAAAGAAATCGCCTCCAGTCGATTGAAATAAAATATAATCAAGCGGCTTCGCCGCAAATTTTGAGCGATTTGTCAAGTGTTTTTGCAAAAAAAGTGGGTGATTTTTTTGAGATAGGGGTCTGAAAGCCTTATAAAATCAAGGCTGAAGATTCCGAGAAGTTATAAATATGCGGCGGAGGAATCATAGGTATATTACAAAAGTGCGAATTTAATGATACTGCGCATCATCGGGGATGCATGGCGTTTCCATAATATTAGCAAAAATATATATGAAAGGGATTGAGCGCATGAACGATGCCCGTTCTTTACAGCAGCCATGATACAGTTCCCGAGGCGATCTTACCCCAACGGCGTTTCGGGCATTGCGGTGGCGGAATTACAGCCGTGAGCAGATATTTTTTTCTGCTTAACGGCTGTTTTTTTGTGTCTGATCTTTTATGCGTCCTGGCGGCGCCTGTGTGGCCGGAATCGGTATCACGCCCCGGTATCTCTTAAACTGGAAACGCAGTACTTCCAGCCCTCTGGATTTTTCTTCGACCCGCAACGCTTTCTCCAGCCCCGCATAATCGATCGTCAGCCCGATACCAGCATATTCCGCCTGGGTCTCAAGGTTTGCTGAAAAAGGCTGCCGCACACAGGAGCTATATTTTTTGTGATTCCGTTTTTATGAAACGTGTCCAATCCAGCCCCTCATACCTGGCACTATTGAGCTTATACCAGTATCCATTTTTGTAGTATTTTGACTGTGTACCTATGGAATTCCCCTGCGCCATGGACAGGGCTTCGTGTGACAGTATGCGGTTTGGCATTTTGTTTTCGCCTTCTTTCTGCTCCCTTTGCGTACTATTGGTGTTCTTTTTTATCGCAGGCTGGGGCGGGCTGTCGATGACCTATGGGAGTAGCAGTGATATGCAAAAACTTATCTGCACAGCCGGAATGATAACTGCCAGATCCAGGACATACTGATCTGTATGCATAAGTAAAGGAGGAGACGGATTATGCAAGAACCGCCAAAGGATATTATCGGCAACAGACACTGGGACAGCCCGATGTCCCTGTCTGGTACCCATATTAAACTCATTGCCCTTATATTGATGTTCCTGGACCATACAGGCGCTATATTCCTGTCCTCTGGCTCCATGGCCTGGACGTTTGCGAGGACATTTGGCCGCTTATCCTTTCCCTTGTACGCGTATCTTACCGCCCGGGGTATCAAACATACCCATGACATCCGGGCTTACGTCGTGCGGCTCCTTGTATACGCGTTCCTGTCGGAGATCCCATTTGACCTGGCGTTCTTCGGGCGCATCCCGGTTCCTGCCCATCAGAATGTGTTCTTTACCCTGGCCCTGCCGGTGGCAGCCTTCTGGATTTTCCGGGAGAAATGTTATGTAAAGGAGGGGTGGAGCCTAGCCGCATGTATTGTATTCGCTGGCATACTGGCACAGTTCCTTCATGCGGATTATGGGATCGCAGGTGTGCTCCTGATCAGCGCTCTGGTATATGCAGACGGGAGCAGGTTCCCCATGGCGGCGGCTGTCTGGTGTTTCCTTTTTGTTAAGACTGGGTGGTACATCAGGAATTTTGTGGGGCAGGCAGCAGTATCTGCAGTCATCACGGCGGTATGGTCGTTGATCACCGACATGTACAATGGAGACCCCGGGGCCAGGAAATGGAAGAAATGGTTTTATGCAGCATATCCTGTGCATTTGATCGTTCTGTGGATGCTCAAGGCGGAAATAACCGGGATGTAAGGGGTATATGCGCCAGTCCAGACGGCTTATGATACATATTTTTAGCATTATGCCAGCTATCCCTGTTTCCATACTTTTAATAAAACAGCAAATAAGGTATAGAAGAAAGGGGAAAAATGGTGTATATGAATGATGTGTAATATAAAAAAAGATGACGATAACAGTAAAAAAATATGTGGATTGATGGATAATAACAGTGGGAAAGACGCATGATAGAGTGACAAAACTTTCACAATTTGTTTGCATTTTGGAAAGGAATAAAAAACAATGAGGATCACGGCATATAGAACAGAGTTAGATGAAAATTTGCATAATGTATTAGTAAAGGAAAACAGCTACAATTATCCGACAAAAGATTTAAAGAAACATAAGACAGTCTGGGCGTATCTGGATGGGAAGAAGCTGGTGGATGTTGTTCAGGCAGCCCTGGACAACGATATGATGGCCGCAGACCTCAAAAAGAAACTGGTCAGGGAAAATCCCGGGCATGAAGTTACATTCCGTTGTGAATGAGAATAGTCAGGAGCCAGAAAGGAGCGTAATGGTTTTCTGGAATTTGCTATTGTCACAAAATACGATCGACAGGCTGAGCCATAAGGCCGGTCTGGAAGTCAGGGACGAAGATACCTTATGCTTTGCGATCCGTTCTGTTTTGGATATGCATGACATGCAGACGCAAAACCTTAAGGATCTGCTGGAATTGTTAAAGGAAAATAAGATAGCCCCGTTGTGACTGAATATCTCCCTTAAAAATACTCGTCATAATGCAGTGCCGGGTGTTTTTTGTACAATTTTTGTCCTCTTAATGCCAGAAAAGGGACTGTCGGGTAATGGCACTTTTTAACCCGATAGCCCCTTGTTCAAGAGTTATTCCATATTTTACATACGCATTGGGCTCCGCTGTTTGACAGTAATTTGGCAATCTCTGGAGAAAGGCCTAGTAGATCGGATATTAAGTAACTGATATATTTAAATTTCTGCAAATATTATAAAACTGAATAATTTTAAGTGGTGAAATGTATCAGAAACTTAATTTATGATGTACTAGGGGATCGAGCAGGCTTTCTCATTTCACTGTTTCTTCCCTGTCATGAATTACCACGTCTGAAGTTGCTGGAAACAGCGCCATCAGGCGTGGTTTCCAAAGAGCAGCATAAGCGGCTTAAGGCTATTCACAAAGCCCTGTTATCCCATTGGGATTACTTTTAAAAGATTTCAAGCAGCGGCAAACAGCCATAAGTTCTGCTTCCTATGCTCCCGTTTCTGCCTGGACTTGCTTGTATGTTTTTCTCCGGCCGACCGTCTCCCTCAGCCAGCTGCTCAGCGCGGTTGGATTTTTGTTTTAGGAGATGACTTCCCATTTTTCCTGTTTCTTTGTACTTATGTTTTCTTTCTTAAAAAAAATGAGGACGTGCTGCAAAAAAAAAAACACAAGGCACTGCTTCCTGGTGAGGACTGCGATACCTTGTGTTGTAACAATGTAAGTATAGAAATATGCTGCTTGGCCGGACGACCGATTACAATAGGCCCCTGGATGTCCTTTATTCTTCCCAGTTCCCCCAAAATTCCTGGATATATCCGTAATCCCAGCCGCCCGAGCTGTTGACGCCCGTGTCGTCTTTCAACAGTTCCCATGCCTCATCCCTTGTCTCCACGTAGCTAATCGGCCAGTCAGAATCGCCGAATTCCTCGCAGTACAGAGCCTCGTACTCCAGCGGTTCATCTGATGTGTAAAGGCCGCCCATATGTCCTTCATATATACATTTACTACTCATTTCTTTACAGCCTGCCTAAGACAGGAAATCCTTTATGCTTCCCGCGATCCCGTATGCCAGCAGGAAGGGGACACCGTTACTGACCGTCTTGAACTTGTCTGTCAGCGACATATCGGGAGGCAGAATGAAATCCTTTGGCAGGCTCTGCAGTGCCATGGCCTCAGCCACGGACAGCCGCCTTTCTCTGTACGGATGAAGATGCACCTCATTATTCCCGTATGCCACGGTCGGGGAATACCTCCACCGGTGAAGCCTCTTATACGACTTCCGGCTCACGTCGCCTTCCCGGACTACCTGTATCTTTGCCAAGCCAGCGTGGGGAGTGAAGTAATCATTGGCGTTTGGATGGTTCCCCACGCCGTTCTTTTTGAACCAGTACTCTACGGTCAGATCCTCTGGCAGACCTTCCGGGCACTGTATCACTGAGCCGACATGGAATTCTTCCTTTCCAGGCCACGGGAGCCGTTTGACCTCGTGAACCTTGTATTTCTGGTGCCTGTCCCATGGGAACGCTGAGATGCCCTTATCCCCAAGCCGTGCCAGCACATCTTCCCGGACGCCGAATAAGAGGATCCGATCCCTGTCCTGCGGGACACCGTATTCCAGGGCATTTGTCAGTCTTTCGGTTATCGCATACCCTGCGCCATGCAGCAGACCCTTCAGTTCCTCGAAATAATCCCGGTGCCTTGCCGTCCGCCACAGGCCCCTTACATTCTCAAACAGGAAGAAATCAGGTTTCATGGCGATGATCAGGTTTACATAGCTGTATGACAGCTTCCCGTTCACTCCGTCCCTGCCTTTGTTTTTGCCAGCCACGGAAAAATTGGGGCAGGGTGGCCCGCCGATGAAGCCCACAAGCGAGCCGTCCGCTTTCGCGTCCTTCAGGCATCCCCGCAGTTCTTCCTCCCTCTGCCCTAGAAACTCATTGATGTCGGCATTGTGAAAGCCATACCGGGGCGGTTCTGCCCCCATCCCTGCCCTGGCATACTGGTAAGCCTTCAGGAAGCTGGGGTGAAATTCGTCTACCAGGCTGATCTGAAAGCCCGCTTTCTCGAACCCAAGGTCCAAGAACCCGCTCCCCGAAAAGAAAGAGAAAACCTTGATTTCCTGCCCGCTGATCATAAATCCTCCCCGATCCCACTGGCCTCATCCTCCCCATCAGGGAGCACGCTGAAGAGGTCCATGTAGTATTGACTGTCATCATTGGGATCCAGGAAGACGGTCACACTGTCAGACAAAAAGGATCCAGTGGGGTCATACCAGAGATGCCAGCTTAAGAATTCCCGTATGGAGCCATCGGGCATGAGACTCTGGCAGACCACACGGTATGGGTGCTGGTAATTGCCGGATATATTTTGATCCATATTCACGCCAATAATCTTCGCCTGGATCTGTATCCCATTCCTTAGCAGCCAGCGTTCCCGCCTTTTTCCGGCGGAGATGAAGAAGCCAACCATAGCGCCGCCGAATACCATCAGCAGTCCGGAGGTTGTCACGACGCGGCACAGCAAAGCAGAAGATACGGTATAGCTCCGACCAGGCTTGTTATAATCATAATAAATCAGAATAGTGTCACCTTCCCGCAGAGAAGAATCATAATATCCAAGCAGGCTGGTAAAGGTGTTTTTGCCTGTCGAATACCGAATCCATATATCATCATGTCGAATCTTCTCAATTACAGCTTCCGTCCGTACGCCATTCCTGCGGAAATACAGGCCGTCCATATACATAGCATAGGACACACCCAGTAAGGCGCTGCCAGCCAGAATAAAGATTACGCCAATAACAATACTAACATTTTTAAAGAGTGCGATCCTTGAAGATATACGCATGGTTCATTCATCCTCCTGTTTTTTTTGATAGTATGGTGCATGGATATGGTATTTGTGTTATGCCAGCCGACATGAGGCCCGTATATCCGGCACCGCCTGCCTGTAGCCCGGGATCGTCTTCCTGACTCTGTCCCATGCAATAGTATGGCTGATATTTTTGAGGGTTCTTTTTTGCGGATAGACGGACCTGCAATGCCTAAAAAAACATCACAAAAAACCCTTAGCCACGTCCATACTTACCTTGAAACAAACCAATAAGATATCAGAGAAAAAAGGGGGAAAGAAAAATTGGAACGAACAAAACCAATGGAGGATAACCGGCAGGAGCGTATGCAGCTCTACCGTCACGCAAGAGAGATGGCCGAGCGCCTGATCCGTGTCGCAGATCGGATCCTGGCAGGAGAAACTGAAACTATGGCCTGCATGGAAGAAAACGTGAACAAAAGCTGGATACGCCGTTTCGTGCGAAGCGACATTTCCGTTGACAGCGGACAGAAAGAAAAAGGCGGCATCCGGATTGAACTGGATGACTGGATATGCTGGCAGGATAAGTTCCTGACCAGGCTGGCCGAAGAGGAATGCTACGCTCCAGGGGATTTTGACCAGGTATATCAGAAATGTACAGCCATGGCCTGCACGGAGCAGGAACAGGAAGTGCTGCGGTTAAGGTTTCAGGAATGCCTGGCTCTTCGTGCAGCCGGTGAGAAGCTTGGAAAGAGCCAGGAACGGGTCCGGGAGGCTGAGAATAGCGCAATACGCAAGTTGAGGCATCCGTAATACCGGCTCCAGTTAATATATGGGGAAAAATACCACGAGCAGATGGAGAAGGTAAAGACCGCCCAGGTACAATATGACAAAGCGCGGCTGGCCCGGACGCACACACTCCAGGAAGAAAGGGGAGCCAATATCCAAAGGCTGAAGAAAAAAGAAGGGCGGATCTGTGAAAAACGAAAGCTCTGGAAACCATGGAAATCAGCCAGCTCCTCGATCTCATTGAAGGAATCCGAATCAGCGATGCCGGTTTCTCCGTAAGGGTGGTCAATGCACTGGCCCGGCACCTGGTGTGGGACAAGAAAGGGCATGCTGAGCGGAAAGAGCCGATCAGGACAATCGGGCAGCTTGCCAGACTGTCCCATAATGAGCTCCTCCATATTGTCAGCCTGGGGGCAGGCACGATTAAAGAGATCGAGGATACCCTGATGAAAAAATACGGGATTGCACTCAATTAAAAAAGAAGAATATTTAAAAAGGGGAAAAAATTATGGCAATCGGATTGAAGGTCCTGATGAATGTAAAAAGCGAACTGGATGAACTGTTTGATGAAATAGCCGCCGCACACTCGTGACTTCAGTCGTGAGTAAGGCGGCCTTTTTCTTCCTCTTTTGAAAATATAAAAGTTGCGGATAACAGAAAACATATATTTATAAAAAACTTCCTACAAATTTTGGATTATCATTGCTTTTTGCAGATACATATGTTATGATACAGACAAGAACAAATGTTTGGAGGCGGCGTTATGGAAGTAAAATATGGAAGAGGCTATGTCTATGCGATCCAATACCATATCGTGTGGTGCGTCAAGTACCGCAGGAAAGTCCTTACCTCTGAGGTGGGGAGGTATCTTTTCTCCGTGCTGGAGGGATATGCGGCAGACAATGGGTTTGCTGTCTAATGCGGAGTAAATTATTATGCGGAGTAAACCGCTGAATTCATTCATTTCGCTGTGATTGTGTCGTATTATACTCTGCATAATAATTCTCCATTCTGT
>CAJTGE010000050.1 GCA_910575795.1 Clostridiaceae bacterium
TCTCGGAATATCAGTTAGAAAGGCTGTTGCCTTTCCGTCACTTTTACCTCTTTGCAGGAAAATCCTACGCAAAGTTTATATGCGACAACGTGTCGCTGCACTATCGAATGGCGCCAGTCTGGCGCCGCAGCTAATAAGTATGCTTTTCGCTGTCTTGCCCGCCGCTAATTTATATTTCTTATACTGGCGGAGGGCGAAGTGGTCCGGGTCTTTCTGCTCCAGCGCGTCAAAGAGAAGGTCAACGGCATTTTTGAAACTTTCGTCATCCTCCCGGACCTCCATAGCGTTTATCATTTCTACCAGGGTGGAAAAATTCTGCTCGTTTGTCGGGGCCTCATAATAGATATAGCCGATCAGCGCCGTATACAGCAGGGTCTCGGCCTTGACCCAAAAATCGTCGCCGGATTTTCCTTCCCCTTTGGTGTTTGCAATCAGCACCGTTACCAGTTTCAGAATGTCCTTCTCATTGTGGATGTAGGCAAAAGGGTTATAGTGCATACTTTTTGAAAAATTGATCGTATTGAAAACCTTGATCTTATAAGGCTCATACACGGTTTTTCCATTCTTTCCCCTGACCGGTTTCCCGTCCTTATCCAGTTTCGGCGTGCCGCGGCTTAGCAGCTTTCCCACTTCGATCAGGACCGTACCTTTCGGATCGGTGACGACATACGAGCTATGGAGCTGCATGAGGTTGGGTTTTATAAAAAATCTCGTCTTGCCGGAGCCGCCGACTACCAGCACATTTTTATTGCGGGCATGGGCCGGGTTCTTCGGCCTGCCGGACATCATAAGCCCTTCGGTCTGCGTCAGGATCATGTTGTTTTCCGGTTTCGGATCCATGAAAGGGGCAATGTCTGTTTTGTTCCCCCAACGGGCAGAGCCGTACTCCACATCTTTGCGGTACTTTTTTGCATTTTTTCCTTTCACATATACCGCCAGCCGCACGATAGCCGCCCCGCATAATCCCGCCAGCCAGTCCAGTGCCGCACCCGGCCACATGCTTTGAAATGCCAGCGAGAAACCTTCGGACAATCCTAACAATTTCTGTGAGGCGTCCGTTCCGGGGGCAAGGCGCACCGCCTCGCCCAGCTTCGCAAATACCAGAAGGAACAAAAGATAGGGCAGGTGGAGGATCACCTGCTTTTTTAAGGCATCCGTGTCTATCTTCATCGTTCCGGCCCTCCGTGTTCCTTGTTCTTCACCCGGTCACGGCCAAGAGCCTGCGCCAGCTCCTTGAATTTATGGAGCTGGGAGAGCAGCGACGGCCTGGCGCTCCGGGCAAGGTCTTTCTGGGTATATTCCTTAAAAGCTGCCGTCAGCGCGTCCGCCTGGTTCGCTTTGAAATAGACCGTCCATTTAGGCGGGTCAGTCCCCAGCTCTTTTTCAATATGGTAGCGGACCTGGTGTTTCCTGGCGTACCGCTCAAAGGAGCGGATTCTGCCGGACACTTCAATAGTGTTGGCTCCTGGGTCCTTACAGGTCAGCCGTTTCATGCTGTTCCTGCCGACTTTCGGGGTCGTGCGTTCCTGCTCCATCTTCTGGAGCACGGCGGCAATGGCAGAGCGCAGCACCCGCCCGGACAGCTTCGCTGCCTGGATGGAAACTGATACGGTCCGCTGTTCCAAATCTTCCTGCATAAGCATCCTCCTTCCTGATAAAATCTGTAATTATAAATGGGAAACAACTGCCTTACCGGGCGTCCCCGATCACCTGCTGGCGGGGTGCGTGCTCAAAGGCTTTTGCCGCCTGGTCTGCCTGGATTTTCGCATGTTTCAGGAGCGTCTTAATGATAGTCGCCGGGTGGTCCTGTTCCTCTAAATGCGCCACCATATCCCTGCAGCCCTCCGGGAGATATGCAGCCATATCCTTACAGGCATCCTCCAGGCCGCCCATGAAGCCCCAGCAGCTATCCGACAGCTCGCCGTTTTTGTAAAGCTCAAAGCCGTAGCACTCGCCCCGCAGGTAGGAATCATAAGCGGCCACTTCGCTGCGCATCAGATCCTCCGCTTTTTTCCGAATGGCGCCGGTCATTTTTTCGCCGCCAAATTCCTTTAGCGCATCCTCTTTGGAAACATAAATCCATCCGACCTGCCCGCTGTCCCAGGGGTCATTAAAACTTGTGGTCTGCATGGCAAGGCCGCTGTGGTCCATCAGATAGAGGGGCAGCGTAATGTATTTTTCGGAGATCACTTTCAGCATGGCGTCATCAACCGCCCGTTCCTCCGTCTTTGGCCCGTGCCGGAACCGGCTGCTCACAATGTTTACCATGTGTTCATAGCGTTTCAGGCCCGCTTCATCATGCCCCACGGTATCTAAATACATCTCCCGCAGGAAATCGTCTTTATCCATGTAATTGTGGCTGTCGCCCAGCGCATAGCGGGAATGGAAACAGGCCATCGTCCCAAAATGTTCGTCTACCTCACGGGGAGAGATTAAAATGTCGTCCGGCTGCACCATCAGCGCATATGGACCGTCAACTGCCATCAGCATAAGCCATCAACTCCTTTCCGGTTCCCTGGGCTTTTTATCCGGCGCTTTCGGCTCTGCCTGCGCCGCCTGTTTCCTTGCATTGTCAAGCTGTTCCCGCACGGAAACATCCCGCTTCGCCTCCGGCGCCCCTGCGCCGAAAAAATCCGGCAGCTCCTGAAAGCCGATACTGTCCACATAATAAGCGGTGTCTGCGCCATTCCCATGCAGGACTACCACATCAGAAACGGAAAGGGAATGGCCCTTGAAATCTTCCGGGTGGTCGATATTGAAGCGCCTGTAAATATCCTCTAGCGTTTCGCCCGGTTCCCGCTGCATGGCATAGACCATCCGGTAATTGTCCCGGTCCACGGAGAGCCCCCTGCTTTCCAGCCAGTCCAGGGACATAAAACGCAGGTTGTCTGTATTGTCCGATAAGTCAAGCTGGTAAATGGAATAAGCGCTGATCCCATACTCTTTTTCATAGGAAGAAATACGCTCCAGAAGCGGCGCCGTTTCTCCCTCCATGTGTTCCTCATGTTCAAATGCCGCCAGCCTCATGCGGATTTTCCCGGTATCTCCTGAAAGCAGCCCGTCCGCCATGCACTCTTTTTCCGCATGGGAATCCGGGTACAGGCCTGCATAGGCCCCGCTGTTCTGCCTGAAAAATTCATCCAGGTCGAAAGCCAGGTCCGTGGATTCGTCAAGCCTTATATCATCCCCGCCCGGTTCCTCCATGGCAGGGGCCGGCTGCTGCTTTTCCTCCGGCGGGAGGGGCTGCTTCACCGCAACGATCTCACCCGCCAGCCGGTAAAATTTCTCCGGGTATCTGAACTGTTCCTTATACTGCTCCATGAAATAATCGGGAAGGTCGGCAAAACTTTCCTCGCCGAGACCGGCTATGAAAAAGGTGCCGGCCATGATCTCAATCATCTCGCCGTCCTGGTTGTAGATCGCCCGGTTCAGGGGCAGCCCGTTTATTCTTCCTTCATCATTGCAGACAATCGCGACAGGCTCCGCATAAGGGTAGTAGCCCTCTATGCCTCCCCCGACTGCCTCCTGCATGGATTCAAGGCTCCCGTCCAGCTCGGCCTCATAAGGCGCTTTCCCCGGCTCTATCATCAACACTTTCAAATCTGCATATCCTCCTTCTTTTTAATTGGCGCCTTCGGTTCTGCCGCAGCCTTTTCCCGTTCCTTCGCCGCAGACAGCTTTCCCAGCACAGAAGGTTTTTCCGGCTTTTCAGGCATAGAAATGCCGCCCTCCGAAACATCGGCGGCGGTATGGTCTGTTTTTACCGGCTCCTGGCCCTCCACTGTGTACCCCGGCAGGAGAGCTCCATACACGGTAAAATGGTGTTCATACTGTTTGGGTATCTGCGGGGAAATTTCCGTGAATAAATGGGAATAGGCTTTTTTCCGTCCTTCCAGGTACTTTTCCGCAGCGGCTTTATCTGTGTAGCGTTTCTGATTCTGCCCGGCAATCTTTTCGCCATAGCCCTCCTTTGGGGAGTTCACATAGACATCCCAGGTCACATACCAGGCAACCGGCACGCTCTGTTTGGTCTCCCGGTCATATTTGGTATCTTCCCAAATACCGCCGGTCATACGGTAGACGCGGTTGCTGATTTCCTCGTCGTTCTTCCAGTTGTCGGTTTTGCGCCATTCATTTGCGGTATGCTTTACTTCCGGCGTATGAAGGTATTCCAGCGCCCGATTTAGTTTCTGTGTGACCGCTGCCTGCTGCTCCCATTGCTTCGTTGCCGCAAGTACAATATCAAAGGCTTTCTTTTCTCCATCCATGCTGTCCTGGCGCATGGCCTGTATTTTTTCCTCACCCTGCGCAATGAAAGAAGAAATATCCACATCCTCACAATATACGCTATGCTCAAATTTAAGATTGCTGCCTTCCGTCAGATAATCAAAACGGTAGACCTTATAGTCTTTATTTTCTTCTAATATGTCCAACACCTCCTATATCTCCGGCGCATGGCTCTTTTTCGGTGCCGCCTGTGCCGGGGTGGTTTTTTCTGCCGGTTTCACCGCTGCAAGCTGCGCCATGACCGAAGGCCGGTCCGACGTAAATATGGAAATCTGTTCATTCTCCGCCAGCGGCTGCGCCGGAAGGGGCAGCGTTTCGTCCGAATGGGTCAGTATCTGCTCCCGTTTCAGGTCTGCCACGATCTCGTCAAATACCGCATTGATGGCTTTCCGTTCCGCACCCTCCGGGAAGGCTTTCAGGACTGCCATTTCCCCGCTTTTATCTGTCGCGAAAGTAACGGCACAATCCGCATGTCCCGCCAGATAATCAGAGCTGTAAGGCAGCTTATCCTTGATGTAACAGGCAAAGGCCCTGGCGGTCATCTCCGTGTTGCTGTCCCAATAGCCGCCGTCCTTTTCGCACTCCTTACCCATGCGCACGGAATTCCGGTAAAAATCGGTTTCCACCCGCCCGATCTGCGGCGCCTCCTGTGCCTGCATCCCGGACAGCATGTGCTCGAATATTTCCAGCCGTTCCCGCTCACTTTTGGGGATCACCCGCCCGGTGACAGACTTCTTGAAAGCGCTGATCTGCTCCACGGAACCGGCCTCGCCGGATAGAAACGACTCTTTAAGAACCGCGTAGGTTTTCATCTGTTCCTCATTGCCATGCCGTTTCAGGGAACCGAGCACCGCCGAATCCAGCCAGCCTGCCGCATTTTTCCGGGTTCGTTCTGTCTGCGCTTCGGTGCGGGCCGCAGCCTGCTCCGGCGTCTCCGGCTTATATTTCATGGTATCAATCAGCTTCTGGAACGGCGCATAGAGGCGGGGCTGTTCCGAGAGCATCCCATTCGCGCCCATCTTCGTACCCAGGTAATCGTCAAACCCGTGCCACCATTCATGGGCTAAAGAGCCGGCCCCGTGCATCTTCGTAAGGTTGATGACCTTCCGCAGCGGTTCATAATGGGCCGCCGCGTTGCCGCTGCCCCTGGCGCCGAAAGCAATGGCAAGCGTTCCCTGATAGGCAATATCTTTATCACTGATCTGCAAGGCCGACGCCAGATCCTTCAGCGCCTCAAATCCCATGTTGAGGGAAGCCTGCCGGTCATTCTGGTTCATCCAGTTCCCAAATTCACCGCCGCGGAACCCGAAGGCGTCAAGGTAGTGCTGCCCGGTGATCTCCATGCCGTTTCTGTAATCCGGCCCGGTGCGCCGCACATGGGAGAGCTGGGGAGGCACAAACCGCGTCTTTCCGCTTTTGCTGCGCCCTTTTGCCAACGCCTGCACCCATTTCAGGGCGGCCTCCCGCGATTCAAAGTTTGTCTGCAAGATGGAATAGCCCTTCGTCACATAATAGGTGTCAGGTTTCCAATCATTATTTTTGGAATAAGTATTCTTCCCGTCGTTGAAATGGATCGCATAGCCCTTCGGCACCTTCTGGTCTTTGGAAACGCCAAACTGTTCCTTCTGCGCTTTCTGTGTGAAGTTCCGCTCAAAATGCGCGGCAGAGTGGACCATCAGGGCATTGGACAGCTTGTTTGTAATGGCCGGGTTCTCCCGGCCCTTCTCCGTCGCCTGGTAATGGATGCCGCCGCCCCAGCCCTGCACCTGTTCCAGATACCCGTTTTTCACAAAGAAACGGTCATAGGCTTTCATGGCATCCTCCACGGTGCGGACTTCCGAGACCACGCTCTGCAGCTCCCGTACCGTCTGGATATATTCTTTCTGTCTTGCAAGGCGCTTCTCCGGCGTGTCATCCTTGCGGTAATACTGCGGGGAGGCATTTAACCCGTCCCGCGCCTTTTTGATGAAATAGACCACGCCGAGGGGAACCCCGTCCTCCAGCATGGCCCCATAGTCCGGTTTCTTCCAGATATTATCCTTTTTTACGAATTTCTCGGCCTCGCGTTCATTCATGGCATCCAGGTCATTCACATAGAGCCCCCGGTCCTTCCATAGATCTTTTTTTGCGCCGCCGATCTTTTCCCCGAAATCTTCATGCTGCATGTTATCCGCCAATCATTATCACCTCCAGTCTGTCATAAAAAATCACCGCTCCGGGGAAGGGCGGCGTTCCTGTAATTTATCATGCTGCGGGCGTATTCCCATGATCCGGTCCGTCTCCCTGCGGACCAGCCGGTCAAGCGCACCCAAATCCTCCGGGGTAACGGCAAACTCCCGGTAATTCTCATACCAGAGCCCCGTGACCGCCGCAATCGGCAGTAGCTTTTCCGGCCCTCCGGGAAAAAGGCGGTAGACCGGACCGCCGTCAAGGAGCATCTGCTTCGCTGTCCCCAGGGGTATGCGGTACATACCTGTGTCCGGGTTCTGCGCCTCCTCCATATACTCCACATTCAGCCGTTCCTCCAAATCCTGGGGCATATAGGAAAATGCCTGCTCCTTCCACTGGCTGAACCGGTTAGAATAGCGGTACTGCCATTCCGTCACCTGCTCCGGCGCATAGAGGTAGCGCCAGGTTTTCAGGGCGTCCTTTTCGCACAGCTCCATTGACTCCCATTTTTCAATAGCTGCCTCCGCCTTCGTGCCGTCCCGGTATTCCATGCTGACGCCGTAAGGGTAGAGGGTATTCCTTTCTATATCCTGCCGCAGCGTGTCAAGGCCCATCATCAGGACATCCCCGTACAGCCGTCCGTCCTCTTTGCGCTCCGTGTGGAACAGGAAGGCCCTTGCGCCGGGATATTCCGTCATGGCAGCTGTCCGGTAAAGCTCCGCCGAAGGGCAGTAGGCAAGCAGCGCGTCCGAAAGCCACATGTGATTCTTCCCCATGACGGCAATGGAATCCGCCCCGGTATTCGTGGCAAGCGTGCGCAGGTTATATTCGCTGTCCCGCAGGAAATCCCCGGCCAGGATATGGAGCTCATAGGCAAATACGCCTAAATCCGTATCGCGGACTAAGTGAATCTGCGGAAGTGGTTCCTGTTTCAAGTTCATTTCCTCCCTTCGTTCTGTTTTTATCACCGGCTGCCCCTGTCATGGGACGCCTCCGGCTGGTGCTTTGCCGGCGCTGCTTTCGCCGCCTGCTCCCGCATGGCCTCCAGGACGGAGGGCCGGCGCTGTGCCCGCTGTTCCAGCCTTGCAAGGGCATTCAGGGAAAGCCCTACATTCTCGCCGATGGCAGACGCAAAAGCGCGCTCTATCCTGAAAGCCCCCTTGAAGGCATCTGCGACCCTGCCGTTTTCCTTCGCCTCCGCCTGTGCGGGTTTCCCCTGGATGGAGCGCCCCATGTTCTTCAGGTGCCGGCCTGCCTCATGGAATTCCGTGCTGAACGCATCGATCCTGGAGACCGCACGGTCACTGGACTGCACGATCCTTTCCGCCGCTGCCTGCACCGCCTCCAGCGCTGGCCCAAGGCGCAGGAACCGGGAGACGCCGTTCAGGGCCACGGCGCCGCGGTCGGCGAAATCCTTAAGGATATTCTTGCATCCTTCCACGACCTGCCCTTTCAGCTCCAGGATGCGCTGGCGCATGGCGTCCACATTCCCCTCCAGAGCCTTACTGTTCTTCTGCAGCAAGGCTTTCAGGGAGCGGTCCTGCACCTCCTGTATCTTCTGGCGCATCTCCCCCAGTTCCTCCAGTGCAGCATCAAGCCTCCGCTCCATGAACGCCACCTGGCCGGCCAGTTCTTCAAGCTCCCTGCCGCCCGCGGGGTCATTCCCCATCAGCAGGACGATCAGCGCCTTCACCTGCTCATTTTCGTCTGCAAGCACGTCCTGGGCTGCCTGCAGCGCAACTGGTTCCGCTGCCAGAAGTTCCATATCTGCCATCTATGAATCCCTCCTGTCTGCGGAGGGCTCCCCGGCAATCTTGCCGACAATCTCCGGACCGGTCTCGTAAATCTGCATAAGCCGCCTGGCCGTTCCGCTTGGCTGAGCGGCGCCGCTGGTCCAGAGCCGGACCGTGGAAGGGGCGACATTCATCAGAAGCGCAAAGCCTTTCTCGTTCATATCCAGCTTTTTCATCAGGGCCTTAACCATATCGGGGCCGTAGTCCGGGCACCGGGCAGCTTCGGCAATCATCTGTAAAGCCGTGTTCTCTGTGTTCGTCATTTCTGAAATCCTCCTGTCAAATTGAAATAGCCGCCTGTTTTTGGCGGCATTGCCGTTGTTGGTCTTTCATCTGCCCTATAACATGGAGCAGCATTTCGTTGTAGTCCTTTCCTGTACGGGGTGGGTTGACGCCCACACGGATATGCCGGAACCGCTGATCTTCATGGAGCATTGCCTTGATCCTCCTGGCATTTTTAAGGCCGCCGAGGTCATTGTCCATGTAGAGGCTGACGTGCCGGATTTCCGGGTGTCGTTTCAGAAATGCGGTCAGCGCCACATGGGAAGTGCCGCCCAAAGACAGACGGTAGCCGTCCCATTTCCAGCCTTTTAATTCCTGCAGCGTGGCATGGGAGAGGGCGTCAATGGGCGCCTCAAATACCGCCACATGCCGGCTGTCCGGATTCCTGGGTGGATAGCAGAAGCTGTATTCCTTGTCGCTGCCGTAGACATCTTTCCTAAGGCTGCCGGCAATGCTCCGCATACAGGCAAACTTTGCTTTGCCGGCTTCATCCTTTCCCACAAACACACAGACCGGCTCGCCATGATGCCGCGCCTCATAGAACAGCCCGTCCCGGAAACACCGGCTGATCACATCCGGGCTGATCCCGCGCCGCTGCAAATAAGAAACGGCAGAAGTGGCGCACCGTCTGGCCCAGGGGAGGGAAAATGCTTTCTTCTCCGGTTCCTTATGCACACGCCCTGCCACTGCCGTGCTCCGATAGGCCGGCGTCTGCTGGATTTCCCCGCCGACCAGCGTATGGACCGCATCCACCAGCCCGTAGCCCCGTATCTGGATCAGGTAATCCAGGGCGTTGATACTCCGGCCCCGGCTGTTCCAGTACCAGTACCTTTTCCCGGTCACATAGACCAGGCTGTCATGCTCCTTGTGGCGGTAATTCGGGCCGTCCCGTTTCAGCACCCCAGGCTCATGGAACTGCAGGTAGGCAAACAGGTCCGCCTCACGCGCCGCCCGAATCTGCTCCTTTGTTACGCCGGGCATGACACCGGCACAGGGATTCTTTTCATCGTGCCCCGCCTCCTTTCTGTGATGAAAAAAGACGCCAGAAGGCGCCTAACAGCCGTACAGGTCATGGTTGACCTCGGCGCGGTAATAGCTGTCCATTGTTGCCGGGGCATTATAGATCGCCGCCAGCAGGTATGCCTTGATGTTCCCGACTTTCGTGGTGTTCCTGTCAATGCAGTCAAAGACATACTCCAGGTGGCCGGAATTGATTTTCAGGAAGCGGCCCTTTACCACCTCCCTGGGAAAATCATCCCCGGCGATACGGATATATGGACGTTTGGATAAAACCACTTCAAGCATAAGCTCCACCGTCTCGTCTAAGCGTTCTTTCCCATACCGGGAAACCATACAGCCATACTCAATATTTTCTTTCAGGATTTCACGGTAAGCGTCTGCCAGCTCTATCCGATCCATCCCATCCGAACGGCCTGCCGCCTCCGGCCCTGACGGATAGATTGATGGATGGGTCCTTGATATATCCGTTTTTGATTTTTTAGTTTTTAATGGATTAGTATTTAATTGTGCGGGATTTCCCTGTCCAGGTTCCCCCTGTTCAGGTTTTGCCTGTCCTGGATTTGCCTGTCTTGGATTTTCCCGTTTAGGTGAATCCCCCTGTTTTTCAGCATTTACAGGCTTTTCATGGATCGTATACTCGATGTCTCCGAGCTGCCCGTTCTCATAGCGGAGGCGCTGCCTGGTGAGGTACCCGTGCCGCTCCAGCTCTTTCAGGGCGGTAGTGATTGAATCCACGCCGTCCTTGCAGATATGGGCGAGCCCCTTTGTGGTATAGTCCCAATCTTCCGGCAGCGACAGCATGAGCGAGAGGAGCCCCTTTGCCTTTAAGGACAGTTCCGTATTGCGCAGATGGTGGTTGCACATGATCGTGAAGTCCTTTGTTTTTTCTACCCGGAATACAGCCATTTCAAAGCCTCCTTTCTCCGGTTATCCTGTTACAAGACGCGGTCCCTGCGGTCATAGTGGAGATGCCCGTCTGAGACCTTCGCATGGTTTTTCAGTTTGACTTCGCCCCGTTCCTGGCTGTCTAAGAATTTCTGATAGCCGGCATCCGTAAGGAACAGGCGCATCTTATCGCCCTTATCGCCGACAGGAGAATTATAAGACAGCACGTTGAAGATGATCATGTGCCGTACCTCTGGGGCAAAGCGTTCCAGGGCCATGATGTCATGCCCTTTCAATTTTTCCGCGCCGGATCGCTGCCTGGCCTCCGCAATCTTTTCCCCAATCGTCCGGGGCGGGTAGGGCAGGAGGTAATTCTTCTGGATATCCCGCACGATGTCCATGCACTCGTCATCCGTCAGGACGCGCAGCTTTGCCATCAGACTTTCCGCTGCCTTCCGCTGTTCAGGGTTCTTTGTGTACCGGGCAGCCATGTGGAGCTCGTTCAGGACTTTGTATTGATAGTCTCCCTCAACCTGAAACAGCAGCCGTTTTTCCATTTCGTTTAATTCCATGTGGATCTCCTTTCTTTTGAAAATGGGTATAAAAAAAGGGCGCCCACCTATAAAAGTGAAACGCCCACGGCAACCAGCGGTCAGGCAATACACCGGACCGCTGGCACTATTAAATTTTGTCGTTAATGAAACAGCCTCCTTTTTTCGATATTTTTCTCGTCAGATTTCAACTTGGAAAAGGAATTGAATAAATGACGGCAAACGCTCAAACCCCTTGAAAATAAAGGCTTTTTCCGTTTGTCGTTATTATACCGTAACGGCATTCCCACGCTTCGCTGCTCGTGGAAATGGGTTTTACGCCATTAGCGATTGCGGAACGGTTAGGGCATGAGAAAATCGAAACAACATTAAATACTTATTCACATTTATATCCCAATAAGCAGGGGGAACTTGCAGATAAATTGGAGATTGAGAACAGCAGGGAGGAAGAAGAATGAGTGGAGTGCATAAATACCCGACAATCAGCTTTCGCATTTCCCTCAGAGAGAGGGAAGAAATCGAAGCAAAGATTTTGGCAAGCGGACTTTCTAAGAAAGATTATTTTGTCCGTTCCTGTATTTATAACCGGGTGTGCGTGGTCGGCAAAAAAGAACTGGTTTATCAGTTGGTAGAGGAACTAAAGATAATGCAGACCAATATCCGGGAAGTGACGGAACAGTTTGAAAAGACAGATGCAGATTTAACGCCGGAGGGACTGGAAGATATGCGGAATGACTGTCTTGATATGCTGAAAGCTATCCTGTGGGTATTGGACGGAGCAAAATATCTGTGGCAGGGTAACATCAGCGGAGAAGAAAATAGCCCCGACAGCGGCAACTGTTAGGGCTGTGATAACTGGAAAACCTCTGTTATCAACCTCACAATACAAGTATAGCAGAGGTTTCTTCCAGTGGCAACGATTTTTCAGAAATGGAGGGCATTATGGAAGAAACAAAAATTGAATTACAGTTGATTAAATTGTCGGAGATACAGTCGCAGGAAGTTTCTTGGCTTTGGTTCCCATTTATTCCTTATGGCAAGCTGACTATTGTTCAAGGCGATCCGGGTGACGGAAAGACAACATTTATACTGAATGTAGCGGCGAAGCTATCTAAGGGAGCAAGTTTAGACGGAGGAATGAACTTTACAGAGCCTTTGAATGTAATCTATCAGAGTGCGGAGGACGGTCTTGCCGATACGGTAAAGCCCCGGTTAGAACAGGCAAAGGCAGACTGTGAGAAAATCTCGGTCATTGATGAAAAGATAAAATCCCTTTCTATGATAGATGAACGCTTGGAAGAAGCTGTTATAAAGACAGGCGCAAAGCTGTTGATTTTAGACCCGATACAAGCCTATTTGGGCGGCGGTATGGATATGAACCGGGCAAATGAAGCAAGGGATATGACGAAGAAATTAGCGGCACTGGCAGAGAAATACCAGTGTGCGATTGTCCTTGTCGGGCACATGAACAAGGCGGCGGGAAATAAGGCGGCATACCGGGGAATGGGTTCGATTGATTTCTTTGCAGTCGCTAGAAGCGTTCTCTTAGTCGGCAGGGTTGAGGGAGAAGAAAATATAAGGGCTGTGGTGCAGATTAAAAACAACCTTGCGGCGTTCGGACACCCGAAAGCATTTGCACTGTTGGAGGACGGTTTTGAGTGGCTTGGAGATTATGAGATTACAGCTGATGAAGTGTTAGGCGGCATTGCTCCAAAAGCAAATAAAATGGAACAGGCGAAACGGTTACTTCGGGAACTGGCAGAAACAAACAACGCCATACAAAGCAATGAGGTTTTCAATCTTGCAGACGAACAGGGCATATCGAAGCGGACGCTGGAAAATGCGAAGAAAGAGTTGGGTGTCCGGGCGAAGCGGATAAACAACACATGGTATTGGGAACTGGATAAAATCAGACAGTGACGGACGAGCAAGGCAACAGCGCAACAATGCAGGGTATTAGAATTTTGCAGTCTTGGAATTGCGCTCTTGAAGATTGCAAGGTTGCAAAAATTATAGACATTGCAATGTTGCGCTGTTGGGAGGAAGCCGGGAAGCGGCGGTATCAAGGCGGCGAAAAGCCGCCCCGTCCGGTAGGACGGAAAAGCCCCCGGCAGGGCGCAAAACCCGCTTGCGGGTTGCATTTTTGTTGGCGTAGCTGACAAAAGTGCTTTTGCGTTACTTTCGCAGAAAGTAACAAAGGCTATGCGCCGTGTCCGGCGCTCATTACCCGATAGGGAGAAAGGGAAATTGATTGAAGCGGACTATCAGCGTTATGACAGGGAAAGGCTCTGTCAACCACAACAGCAGAAAATTCCACGCAAAGAACACTGACCCGGAACGGAGTTGTCTGAACGTGGAATACTGCAACGAAAATATCAAAGATGTTTACCATGAATTATTTGATGAAGCACTCGCCCGGTACAATGAGAAGCAGATCAGAAGTGACCGCCGGATTGATGATTACTATGAGAAAATCTGTTCCGGCAAACAGGAAAAGCCGTTCCATGAAATTATTTTGCAAATCGGGAATAAAGACGATATGGGAGCAAAAACAGAGGACGGACAGCTTGCGGCAAAAATACTTGATAAATATATGCAGGACTTCCAACAGCGCAATCCTACATTGAGGGTGTTCTCTGCCTATCTCCATATGGACGAAGCAACGCCACATCTGCATATAGATTTTATACCTTATACGACTGGAAGCAAGCGGGGGCTTGAAACAAGGGTGTCCTTAAAAAAGGCATTGGCGGCACTTGGATTTAAGGGCGGCACAAGGAGCGAAACAGAGCGTAACCAGTGGGTAGCGGCAGAGAAAGAACGGCTTGCGGAGATTATGCTAAAGCATGATATTGAGTGGGAGAAGAAAGGAACGCATGAGAAGCATTTATCTGTTTTAGATTTTGAGAAAAAAGAACGTGCAAAAGAAGTTGATGAACTGGAGCAGACGATTTCCGGCGGCAAAAAGAAATTATCCAATATTCTTCATCAGCAGATAACGGCAGGACAGGAAACGGAACAGATACGGAAAGAGGGCGAAGCGATCCGGGAGGAAGTATCAGAACTTTCCGCTACAAATCTTCTTTTGAAAGAGCAGACGGAAACATTGGCAGAGGATAAAGAAAAGCTGTTATCCGAAAATGAAAAGTTGGAGAAACAGCAGAAAAAGTTACAGCAGGACATTAACAAAATGGCGCAGTCAAAGGAAGTCATGGAGCGCAATATACACGCCTATGATGAAGATATGAAATGGCAGTTGGCAGAGCCGGGCGCATTGATGAGCGCAAAGGCATTCCGGGATAAAAAGGCTTTACCGCTTGTGGAGAAATTGAAAGAGGTCGTTAAAAATCTGACTATTAAATGCGTACAGCTTACGGAGCAAGGCAGGAAGCTGACCGCCAAAGTAGACGGACAACAAGTGCAGATTAGCCGCTTGACGGATAAAGTCATGGAGCAGAACGATACCATAGACCGATTGCAGGAAAAAGCGTCTGATTTGGAGCTTTTGGAGCGTCATTTAGGAAGGGAACAGGTACAGTCGATAGTGGAACGGTCAAAAGCATTAGAGCAGGCAGAAAAGGCAAATAAACGCCCGAAACGTACCTTAGAAATGAGCCGATAGGAAAGGGATTGATAGGATATGACAGATATGGAGAAAAAAGTGATGATACGGCTGTGCGCTAAAATCGTGGCAGATACAGACCTTTACGAAACGGACAAAGAAGTGCAAAATCTGATAGACTGGGTATGTCTGTCGGAACAGATAAAGGAAAACAATAATACAATCCGCAATCTGACCGGAGAATATAAAAAGATAGAGCCGGATTGCCGGGAGGGAGTGCGGGCGCAGTTGGAACGTATGAAAGAACTCTGTAAAGAGCGGAACAATCTTTATGAAAAACAGAAGGATTTGAAAGGGCAGAAATACAAAATAGAAAAATCGTTGGAATGATAAAAAATATGGGGCGTGGCGGTTTCTATGCCCTGTATTTTATAGTGGCAGATACAGAGAGAAAGTGCTATAATCGAAAGCATGATTTAAGATATGGGAGATGAAACGGCATGGAAATAAATATTGAGGATAATTTTTCGCTGTTATTTGATAAAAATAATAATACGGCATACAAGGCATTGCAGACGTTACAGAAAGAATGTGAGGAATCTGACAAGGTATATTGTTATATGGATAAGTTAGCCGATATGATTGCCAATGATAATTCCTACATTCGGACAAGAGGGCTTACGCTGATTGCCTATAACGCTAAATGGGATAAAGATAATAAAATTGATGAAATCATAGACGAATATTTGAAGCATATAGAAGATGTTAAGCCGATAACGGCAAGACAGTGTATAAAATTGCTACCTATGATAGCAAAAAATAAGCCGGAATTAAAAGAAGATATTGTTACGGCATTACAAAAAGTGGATATATCTATTTATGCAGAAAGTATGCAGTCATTGGTCTATAAGGATATTCAAAATTCTTTGGCAGAGATAGAAAAACTATAAATTCATTGGGATTTTAAGGAGCGTGGAGTAGTGGATAACTGGTTTACAATAGATAAAATTGATGCAAATACATATATTATCAGTGAATACCGCCATTGGGAGGAAACGCATTGCTATCTGTTGAATGGAAATGCCCGAAGTCTGCTTATTGATACGGGGCTTGGCATTTCCAATATCTATGAGGAAGTGCTGAAGCTTACCGATAAGCCAATTACGGCAGTAGCCACGCATATTCACTGGGATCATATTGGCGGGCATAAGTATTTCCCGGATTTTTATGCTCACGCTGATGAATTGGATTGGCTGAATGGTAAATTCCCTTTATCAATCGAAACGATAAGAGAGATGGTTGTAGACCGCTGTGATTTGCCCGAAGGTTTTTGTGTGAACGATTATGAATTGTTTCAGGGTGTGCCAACAAAAGTGCTGACAGACCATGACATCATTGATATTGGCGGTAGGGAAATTGAAGTGCTGCATACTCCCGGACACTCTCCGGGGCATATGTGCTTTTGGGAAAAAAGCAGGGGATATTTATTTACTGGCGATTTGGTTTATAAAGATATTCTGTTTGCTTATTATCCGTCTACTGACCCGGAAGCATATCTTGATTCTTTGGAAAAGGTTGCGGCATTGCCTGTAAAAAAAGTGTTTCCGGCGCACCACTCACTGGATATAGAACCGGAAATCTTAATTCGTATGCGGGAAACGTTTAGAAATCTCAAGGCGGACGGAAAACTTCATCATGGCAGTGGAACATTTAATTATGGGGATTGGGGAGTATGGTTATAGGAAATAGGCTGTGACAAAGGTAATGCTTCCTTTGGTGATGATTGTTACATGGTGCTAGCACCATGTAAGTTAGAGCAGATAAGGGAAATGATAATATGGCAGTTTGCAGTTACAAGCGGATTGCCATATTTTTGTGGAAAAATGGGCGTTTATGTGGTAATATATGCTTATTGGACTACTAATGTCCAATAAGATATAGAGGCAAAGATAAAAACACAACGCAAGGCAATCTTGCAGAACTGGTAGGTAGTCCAGTCGCACCGATTTGGTGTAAGTAGCCCTCCCTCCTTAGGGTCGTCCGTTCTTTGTTCATTACAATTATTTTAAGGAGGAATTGTCATGGACAAAGTATTGGGAAAGTTGACAGTATTTTTTGAAGAACCCTTTTGGGTGGGTGTGTTTGAACGTGTATCAGACGGAAAGCTATCTGTGTGTAAGGTTACATTTGGCGCAGAACCCAAAGACTATGAGGTTTATGATTTTGTTTTGAAGAATTATTATCGGCTACGATTTAGCCCGGCTGTGGCAACTGATGTAAAAGAAGCTGGTCGCAATCCTAAACGGGTACAGCGTGAAGTGCGGAAACAGATACAGAATACCGGGATAGGAACAAAATCACAACAGGCTTTGAAATTACAGCAAGAGCAGTTGAAAACTGAACGTAAGATTGTGAGGCGGGAACAGCGGGAAGCGGAAAAACAGCGACAGTTTGAACTGAAACAGCAGAAAAAGAAAGAGAAGCATAGGGGCAGGTAATATCTGCTTTGGCTTATCGACAAGATAGTCTATCATTAATAACTTATAGGTAAAGAATATAATTGTAAGCAAAATGATTTTAAAGAGGTGTAATAATGGGATGGTTATATACGGTGGGGCATTCTCGATTTGAATTTGAATATTTTGCAAATTTGCTAAAAAAGTTTGAGATAAATTATTTGATTGATGTAAGAAGTACTCCATATTCAAAATATGCGGAAACATTCAATAAAGAAAAACTTGAGAATTTATTATTTGCAAAAGGAATAAAGTACTTTTTTATGGGTAAATTTTTTGGCGCAAGATCAGATAATGTTGATTTGTACAGTAAGGAAGGATATTTGGACTTTGAAAAGACTTCTCATTCAGATTTATTTGTCAAAGGCATGGAAAGTGTAAAATTAGGATTAGAAAGAGGAAATAATATAGTGTTGATGTGTACAGAGAAAGATCCCATTGATTGTCATAGAGCTATTATGGTTGCAAGGGCGTTTTCTTTAGATGGGATTGATGTAAAACATATTCTTCCAAATGGGAAGTTCCAAACACAGCAGGAATTAGACAAGAGATTATTAAATAGATATTTCCCAGATAGAGCACAGTTAACGCTATTTGATTATAATGATCCCGTAAGTGATGAAGATAATATAAAATTAGCTTATCGAGAACGAAATAAAGAAATTGGTTACCATTTAAAACAAAAAGAAAGGGCTATTGTATAGGGAGAAAATTAGGTATGCAAATTTTCACAATGGGTTTTACAAAAAAGAGTGCAGAAGATTTTTTTAATTTGATTCGGGAACATCATATAGAAATGTTAATAGATGTTAGATTGAATAATCAATCTCAACTAGCTGGTTTTACAAAAGGACGAGATATTGCTTTCTTCTTAAAAGAAATTTGTAATTGTGAATATAGTCATGAAATTCAATTTGCACCAACGAAAGATATACTAGATCGTTATAAAAAAGAGCAAATAAGTTGGGAAAAATATGAGGTTGAATACAATGAGTTAATAAAAAGAAGAAATGTTTTAGATATTTTTAAAACTAAATATCTTAAATTTGATAAGGTACTATTGTTGTGCTCGGAACCAACACCCGAATATTGCCATAGAAGGCTGTTAGCGGAAGCTTTGAATGAAGAATTAGAAGATAGAATTGTTCATATATAACGTAGGAGGATATGCATTATGGGAAACATTAGAATGGTAGTATTAACAAAATCGTCTAAATATGGTAATAACTGTGTTGCAGGTATTGATTTGAGTAATGGTGATTGGATAAGACTTGTAACAGAAGATGAAGCAAGTCATGGTGCTGTATCAGACAATGATTTAATATGTGAGGGCGGTAGAAGTGTTGAAGTTCTAGATGTCATAGATGTACCTATACTGGGAATGTGTAATGATTGTGTTCAACCAGAAAATGTTTTACTTGATTTGGATACATATATTGAGATAAAAGGAAGAATGACTCTTGATGAGGTGCTGAAAATTCATCCATTAGAAAGAAAAAGAAATATTTTGGGAAATGATTATGGATATATCACAGAGGCACGAGTGAATACAGTTGGGTATTCTTTGATTATAGTTGAGGTATTCGATTTGGTCATTACTCAAGAGGAGAATCCTTATGGAAAACCTAAAACGAAAGCGAAGTTTATTTATCAAGGAACAGAGTATGAAAATATGTCTGTAACTGACCAAAAATTTTATTCAATTCGGAGCGGAAGTAAATTCGAAAGAGCTATATTAGTTGTTAGTATTGGAACCCCATATAATAGTCGATATTATAAATTTGTATCTGCAATTTTTATCTAGGGGGTTGATGTCTTGTGATATAACAAATTAAGATACATGATACTTGCACTATGTAAATAAAGGATAGATGGCGGTTTCGATTGGCTCTATTTTGGCTCTAAAAATTTAGACTGGCACAAAAACGAGAGCGATTTTTGAATAATATGGATAATAAGTGCTTGAAAAATGAGGAAAGAACAGTCAGTTCAAGCTATCCGCCGAGGAGTTCGAATAAATAAAAATGTTTAGTAAGTCCAGTATTTATGCGGGTTTGCAGACTTTGGAAAGGTCTTTTGATAACAAATTGATAACAGTCGTTTGAGTACGATTATTCTTACTGTCAAGTGGTTTGTTGGTGGGGGAATGATTGAGAAGTGGTTTGGATGGCTGAAATAAATCCATATTATAACGCCCTTAGCTGTGGGTAGGAACTCATGGCTAAGGGCGTTTTTGTCGTGCTTGTTAATCGGTTTTCAGTTTGTCCTTGAACGTTTCGACTAAGGTATCGCTCAATTCATCAGAGGGAGATTTCGCCCAATGCTGCGTAGTGTCAAACTTCGGGTAATTGTACCGCCACTGGTCGTAATCTTCTTTGCTGATTTCCTCGGCAGAGAGCTTGTCCGACTGCTTTTTCCAAGCGCAGAGCATTTTCAGCAGTTCGGCGGCATCCTTACTTTTGTCTTTGTTGACTTTCAAACAGACTTCTCCGTCTGCTTCACTGACGGTAAGACCGTAAATGTCCTCAAGGGTAAATAAGGTGTGCATAAGCCCGATGTAGCTGTCAATGTCGGGTATGTCAAGAGCCTGCGGCGCAACGTCCAGAGCCTGCGCTAGTGCAGCCGTCAAGTCTGCCTTTGGCTTGCGTGAGCCAGTTTCATACTGTGCTAAACGCACATCCGCTGATTTTTCGGGAAATCCGACAAGCATACCAAGATATTTCTGTGTCATGCCCCGCATAATGCGGAAAAAATGTATTCTTTCGCCAATTGCCATAATGTTTCACTCCTTGTTCCTATGTTTATAAGGAGTATAGCATATATGTTTAGAACAAGTCAATAGAAACAAAACAAAAAAGTTTAACATTTTCTTGCAAACCTATTGACAATAGCAAAAATGTTTAGTATTATGAATTAAGCAAAAACGCTTAGAGAGAAAGGAGAGGTTGTATGGACAACAAATTTATCCGTGTGGATGAGGTGGCGCAGGAGCTTTCCGTATCAAAGCCTTATGCTTACAAGCTCATCAAGAAATTGAATGATGAGCTGAAGGAGCAGGGGTTTATCACGATTGCAGGGAGAGTAAACCGCCAGTATTTTCAAGAAAGGTTTTACGGGGCAAGACAAAAACAGGGAAGGGAGATGGAATAAATGCCAGTATTTAAGAATGAGGGAAACGGCACATGGTATGTGATGGCAAGGTATGTAAACTGGAAAGGGGAGCGGAAACAGAAGTGTAAGCGTGGATTTGCTACAAAACGTGAAGCGCAGGAGTGGGAGCGCAAGTTTCAGCTACAAAATTCTGCTGACCTTGACATGGAGTTTGAAAATTTTATGGAGCTTTATAAAAATGATGTAAAAAATCGTTTAAAGGAGAACACTTGGCTGACAAAGGAGCATATTATTCGGACGAAGATTCTCCCGTACTTCGGGAAAATGAAGATTAGCGAGATTGGCACGAAGGAAATCATTGCATGGCAGAATGAGCTGCTTGCCTACCGTGATGAAAAGCGCAACCCTTATTCGCAGACGTATCTGAAAACCGTCCACAACCAGCTTTCCGCTATCTTCAACCATGCAGTGCGCTATTACGACCTCCGCTCAAACCCTGCGGCAAAGGCGGGGAACATGGGAAGCGAGGAACACAAGGAAATGCTGTTCTGGACGAAAGAGGAATATAAGAAGTTTGCGGATGAAATGATGGACAAGCCAGTTTCCTTTTACGCCTTTGAAATGCTTTACTGGTGCGGAATCCGAGAGGGAGAATTATTGGCTTTGACCGCCACGGATTTCAATTTTGATAAGGAAACGGTCACGATTAACAAATCCTACCAACGCCTGCATGGGGAGGACGTGATTACCTCTCCGAAAACAAAAAAGAGCAACCGCACAATCAAGATGCCGAAGTTTCTCTGCGAGGAAATGCAGGAGTATATCGGTATGCTGTACGGCTTAAAAAAGAAAGACCGTATCTTTACAATAACCTGAATCCGTGAAGTTCAATTGCATAATTAGGCATAGAAAACCAAGATTTATGCTGTATTCCAGCTTTTCGAGATGCTAAAATTCTATCACCCAATGGGTGAAGAAATTTTGGTACTTCTAAATCCCAAGAGACCTTGTAAAATATGGTTCTAAAGGAAATAGTACCGACTTAAATTTCACGGATTCAGGAATAACAAAGAGCTATCTCCATCACGAGATGGACAGGGGTGCAAAAGTCGCAGGGGTGAAACGCATACGGATTCACGATTTGCGTCACAGCCACATCAGTTTATTGATTGATATGGGGTTCTCGGCGGTGGCGATTGCTGACCGTGTGGGGCATGAGAGCATTGAAATCACTTACCGCTATGCACACCTGTTTCCGTCAAAACAGACAGAAATGGCAGACAGGCTTGACGATTTAGGAAAGGGGGATTTTTAATATGTCGAATAAGAACTTAGATAACTGCAACCGATGGAGAAATAAAACTGTTGCTTTTCGGGTATCTCCCGAAGAAAATGAGCAGATTGACAAAGCGGTGCGGCTTTCGGGGCTTACCAAGCAGGACTATATCACAAGGCGGCTCTTATGCCAAGACGTGGTCGTGCAGGGCAATCCGAGGGTATATAAGGCACTCCGCAATGAACTTGCCGCCGTCCTTGCAGAATTGCAGAGGATTGAAGCGGGTGAGGGTGTAAATGAAGAATTGCTTGACACAATCGAGCTGATTGCTGTTATCCTCGGCGGTCTGAAAGGAGAGTGTGAAGATGGCAAATAAAAAAGAAACGGCTGCCCCGAATGTATCTGTTGGCGCAGATACGGAGCAACCGCCTAATGTAAACAATAACAGTATAACCAATTACCCGCCGAAAAACAATAGCAAAGCTCTTGAAACTGTATCTATGGCTGAATTGTATGATTCTGTATATCCGAGCAAGCCGCCTTTGATTGACGGTCTGCTCTACCCTGGCACTTATCTTTTCGCAGGCGCGCCAAAAGTCGGCAAGAGCTTTCTTATAGCGCAGATTGCGTACCATACCAGTATGGGAGTACCACTATGGGAATATCCCGTCCGAAAAGGAACGGTCTTGTACCTTGCCCTTGAAGATGATTACCGCCGCCTGCAGGAAAGGCTGTATCGTATGTTTGGCACGGACGGGGCAGACAATTTATTCTTTTCTGTTTCGGCGGGTAATCTTGGCAATGGTTTGGATGAACAGTTGCAGGAATTTATGAAACAGCATACAGACACAAGACTGATTATTATTGACACCCTCCAAAAGGTGCGTGAAGTCGGCGGGGATAATTACAGTTACGCAAATGACTATGAGGTTGTTACAAGGCTGAAACAGTTTGCAGACAGCTATGGCATCTGTATCTTGATTGTCCATCATACCAGAAAGCAGGGTTCTGATGATAAGTTCGATATGATTTCGGGAACTACTGGCTTGCTCGGTGCGGCTGACGGTGCGTTCCTGCTGCAGAAAGAAAAACGCATCGGCAACGCCGCCACGCTTGAAGTGTCGGGCAGAGACCAACAAGAGCAGAAACTCTATCTTCTCCGCAATCCCGAAACATTGTTATGGGATTTTCAAAAGGCAGAAACAGAATTATGGCGAGAGCCGCCAGAGCCTCTGCTTGAGGAGATAGACAAAAGGATTACTGCGGACTGCCCTTTATGGCAGGGGACTGCGACGGAGCTTGCGGCTTGGCTGGGAACAGAGTTACAGCCGAACAGCCTTGCACGGAAACTGAATGTCTTGTCGGGGCGTCTGCTCAACGAATACGGCATTTTCTATAAACGTGAACGGTGTCACGAGGGGCGTATGATAAGGCTGTACCGTGGGGAGCGTGACGGTATGTGACGGTGTGACGGTATTTTTAGGAGTGGGGTGCGGTACGGAAATAACCGTCACATCGACGCAAACCGTCACGGATAAAGTTTTTGCGGGGGTGCAGGGGGCTTTTTACAAAAAGCCGCCCTGTCTCGTCTGCCGACTCGGGCGGTTCGCAGCTTGTGTGCCACTGGCACACGCTCACCCCTCGGAGAGCGCAAAACCTGCTTGCAGGTTGCATTTTTGTTGGCGGAGCCGACAAAAGTGTTTTTGCGTTACTTTCGGGAAAGTAACAAAGCCTACCAGCCGAAAAGAAAGGGCGTGATTTTATAAGACGGACGATTAGCGCAATGGTGGGGAAAGGCTCAGTCAACCATAACAGCCGCAAGTTTAAGGCTGAAAATGTGGATGGGGAGCGTTCACACCTTAATGTAAACTATTGCAACGAGAGCATTAAGAAAGTGTATCATAAGCTATTTGATGAAGCATTACAGAGATATAACGAGAAACAGACGAGAACAGACCGCCGTATTGCTGACTATTACGAGAAGATACGGAACTCAAAGCAGGAAAAACCGTTCCATGAACTGATTTTGCAGATTGGCGATAAAGAAAATATGAGTGCAGGAAGCGAAAACGGACAGCTTGCAAGGCAGATTTTAGATGAATATTATCATGGATTTCAAGAGCGAAACCCGAACCTTTATGTATTTTCCGCTCATATCCATATGGATGAAGCAACGCCGCATCTGCACATTGACTTTGTTCCGTTCACGACAGGCAGCAAGCGTGGGCTTGATACAAGGGTATCATTGAAACAGGCGTTAGCGGCACAGGGATTCAAAGGCGGCTCCCGTGGCGATACGGAGTGGTCACAATGGGTATTTTCCGAAAAAGAACAGCTTGCCGCCGTAATGGAACGGTACGGAATTCAGTGGGAGCAGAAAGGCACGCATGAAAAACATTTGTCTGTCCTTGATTATAAAAAGCAGGAGCGGGAAAAAGAAGTTATTCAGCTTGAGGGGCAGATTTCGGAGAAAAAAGAGGAATTCCAAGTATTGTCGGACAGGGTGGAGAATTACGACAAAGGAATGGAAAACCTAAAAACTCTGGAACAGGCGCTTGACACTTCGCCAGAATACCAGTTGCCAGAGCCGCAGGGGTTGATGTCGGCGAAGTCGTATAAGAATAAAGTGGCAGAACCTTTGGTGCAAAAGCTGAAATCGCTTGTTAAAACGGCACTTATAAGGTGCTTTGAAGCATGGGACAGCTACTATCGGCTGAATGTCACAAACAGCAATCTCCACCGTGAGAATGAGAGGTTAAGGAAAACCAATGAGAAACTGGCAGGGGAAAATGAAAACCTCCGTGTAGAAAACAAAGATTATAAGCTGCTCCGTAAGACATTTGGGAGTAAGCAGATAGACAGCCTTTTAGAGCAGGCAAAAGCAGCACAAAAATCAAAACAGCGTGAAAAACGCTTTAAAAACAGCAAAGAAGAAAGGTAGGAAACACTATGGAAAATAGGATTTATGACGAAAATAACGGTCTCTGGTATGCAAGGCAAGACGACTATTACCTCCCAGAGCTTGCATTACCTCCCGAAGAAGAAAAGCTGATTGGTATTTGGGGACAGCGGCATTTACGGTATCTTAAAGAGCATAAACAGTTCGTTTATCTCAATCTGCTGACAAGCGGCAGGCTGAATGAATACCTTGCAAGCATAGATGAACAGGCAGAGGATATGTTTTTTCGGCTGGTAAAGGAGTATGCCGGCAAGCATGGAGTAACGGAGCAATTAAAGGCAGAAAACCAGCTTTTATGGGTTCAAAAAATGAATAATATTCGGGTTTGTGTGAGGGAAGTTGTGGAGAGCGAGTTTATCTATTCGTAGTGATAAGCGGCACTCCTGCAATATGTGGGAGTGCCGTTCAATTAAGCAAAAATAGTTCGGGGAATTGAAAAATCTTACAAATTCGTGTATACTTAAAATAATTAGAATGAGAAATTAGAATTTGCGAGGAAAAAGTAATGATACTAAAATATAGAAACGCAACTCCAAATGATATTGAAGAAATATACAGTATAATTCGCACTGCTATAGATGCTATGGAGCGAGATAATATTTTTCAATGGGATGATTTGTATCCTACTAAAGAAGATTTTCAGGAAGATGTTGATAAAAGTCAACTCTATGTTGGTTCAGTGAATGGTCAAATAGCGGTTGTATATACCTTAAACCAAAAATGTGATAAAGAATATGAAAACGGCAAGTGGAAATATAAAGATAAGCCATTTTATATCGTACATAGACTTTGTGTGAATCCGACTTTTCAGAATAGAGGAATTGCTAAATCTACGCTATTATATATTGAAAAGCAATTAACGGAAATGGGTATTCATGTTATTCGATTAGATGTATTCTCTAATAATCCATTTGCATTAAGGCTATATAATTCTTTAGGTTATTCGGAAGTTGGCTATGCTGACTGGCGAAAAGGAAAATTCTTTTTGATGGAAAAGTGTTTTTAGCTACAAGTTACGTTTTTTCATACTGGAAAACCGGGAATTATGGAGGAAAAGAAAATAGCATTTAAGTTAGATGGCGTTGTACCTTGGGGCAGAAATATGGAAGAATACAAATTGATGTTCCGTTTAGATGATAATGATATGTCAAAAAAAATTGCAGGGTTTGGCGATGGTCCAGCCTGTTTTAATTATGAGGTGACTGAAAGAAATGGAAGTGTTATTTCGTTTGATTTGATATATCAGTTTTCGAAAGAAGATATAGAAAAACGTATTGGGGAAGTTCGAACTACAATAATGCAGCAAATGCGGGAAAATATGGATAACTATGTGTGGAAGAACATTAAAAGTTTAGAAGAACTTGAAAGTACCCGTATGTCTGCTATGAGAAAATTTTTGTCTGATTATGAGAAGGGAAAAGCAGAGAGACGTTATGTATTCCATGAACTGCCTGATAAATTACCCTATGGAGCAGATTACTTTGATATTGGGTTGAGTTCTCACTTCCTGCTAATGTATACATCATTAGGATATAATTTTCATATAGCATCAATGACAGAAATGCTTAGAGTATGCAAAGAAATTAGAATTTTCCCGATTGTAGATTTGGATGCAAATAAGACAGACTTAATTAAAAACGTAATAGATTACTTCCAAAGGGATTATAATGTGGAAATTGTTAAGACAGAATATGAGTTCCAAAAGGGAGATAATAAATTATTGATTATAAGAAATAGAGATGTGATTTAGGAATAATGAGGTTTTAAAAAGATATGGATTATAAAATTCGGGAAATTAGAAAAAATGAATATCCAATATTATCTGATTTTTTGTATGAAGCAATTTTTATTCCAGAGGGCATGGATAAGCCGCTAAAATCTATTATCAAACAGCCAGAGTTACAAGCATATATTAAAGATTTTGGAAAAGCAGACGATTGGTGCTTGGTTGTGGAAACAAAAGAGCAGATTGTGGGTGCAGTATGGGTGCGTATTATGAACGATTACGGGCATATTGATGACAAAACGCCCTCATTTGCCATATCACTGTATGAGGAATACAGAAATTTGGGTATTGGTACAGCACTTATGGGAGCTATGTTGCAACTTCTAAAAGTGAAAGGATATAAGCAGACATCTCTATCTGTGCAGAAAGCGAATTATGCAGTCAAAATGTATAGAAAAGCAGGATTTGAAGTGGTTGACGAGAACAAAGAAGAATACATAATGATTTGCAAATTATGATAAAGTAGTGGTTTTTGACTATTGCATTTCTTAACAAAATCGCTTATAATCTAAGCCATAGCATATAGCTATTATCCGCAGTTACAGAGTTGGTGTTATCAACACCGATAACAAAATGATAACATTAGCTCATATAGGCAGGATAATATGGACATATCAAATAATCAAAAGATTTACATACTCGACAGAGAATAAATCCTAAATAAAATTAGTTAGTAAAAGTCGAGTTCGAATAGTAAACAGAGAGCCGGGAAGCCGCATAAACAGCGGACTTTCCGGCTTTTGAGGTGAGGCGTGATACCTTTTTGATACCTATATAATAGCAAGCCTTTATTAATCCAAGGCTTTTAATAATTTGTCTCTTAAATCTCCGGCATGGCTATATTCTATGTATTCTATACTTCCTAAGTCGCTTATTGCGTTGGTGTTTTTATCTTTGATTATGATAACGGGCTTTCCTAATCCATATACTAAACCTTGTTCCAACATAACATTAGGATTAAGTCCTGATATGTTTATGATTACCATTTTGCAGGCTTGTATCTGTTGACAAATTTTACACATTATATCTTTATTAGTGATTTCGTTATCTGCCTTATAATGTTCATAGCCTAAAGCATTTAACGCAGGAACAATACCATAATTATAGCTATCTAAGTATTCTGCGGAAAATGGCATGGCGATAAAAATTTTGTTGCGTTGATATTGAGGATTAATAGGACAACCACTGATGTCTAATTTAAAACATTTACGCATTTGATGTGGTGCAATCTTTTTTTCTGCCATTTTTAAGCGATTAGCTTCTATATCAGATTCTAATTTTCTTATTAAATTAGATAAATTGTTTAAGAAGAATTCAATAGTAGTATTTCGGACGGTTTTTTGTGTAGAAGACAAATCATGAGTATTAAATGACATATGGGTAATGTTGAGATTAGCGAGTGCATTATATTTGTCTAATAAATGGTTATATTCAACAATCCATGATTTATAAACATCAGTGTACACATAATCTTTGTTTTTTGAATAGATTTCTACCTTATCATGTAGATTTTTGATTTCGAATGATAGAGCTTGCATATCGTTAAAATTCATTTTATTTCCTCCACATATAGCTGTTATTTTTCTTATCATTCCCTTTTTCATTAACACTACTACTTGTAGCAGGCCAGTTGATTTTCCACTCAAAATATTCGTCCTCGGAAATCTCCCCATTCTTCAACTGCTCTTTCCGCAGACACCACTCCCGCATGAAATCATTGACTAATCCATACTCTAGCCACATACCCACCGGGGCATGAGCAGGCCAGTCATCATTGTCATAGTAACGTACCGATTTATCATCAGAAGCGTTGCATTTGCCGGGATTGCGGACAAGCTGAAATAAGTGGATCGTGCTGCGGTCATCTTCATCAAGCCAAAGGAATGTAAGCATAATATCTTCGGCGCAACCGGGGGTAACACCAATAAAATGGATGTAATTGACGTTCAGTATTTTTGCCATTTCCATTAAAGTGTTGTTTTTGGGAACACGATAGCCGGATTCATACTGTGCGATACGAACATCAGCATTTCGTTCCTCATATCCCAATTTTAAGCCCAGTTCACGCTGTGTCAAGCCCCGGAACGTGCGTATTCTCTTTATCCGTTCTCCTAATACCATAATCATGTGTCCTTTCTGAAAATTAGAATGATTGTTTTGATGTTATCATGTTACATCTGCTCCACAACTCGTCTTTATATGAAAACACATCTTTGTCAATCTTTCTTTCAATAAAGCCGACTTTTTCATAACATTGCTTCGCTAATGTGTTTTCATTGAAAATATTCAGTTGAACCGCTTTTGCGCCGGTTATCTGAAAAGCGTATTGCAGAGCCAGATTCAGCATTTCTTTTCCATAACCTTTTCCACGTTTTGTTTTATCAACGATGACAAATTTGAGAAAGCCGATATTGTCTGCTGTATTGACAGAATAACAGAAAAAGCCTACTGTTTGTCCGTTGTTTTCAGTCGCGACATGAGCACTGTCCGTCCAGTCCATTGCATTTTTCTCTAATAAATCATGGAAAGATTTTGGTGTCATGGGGTATGGCAAGGGATTTGCACACCAAAAGGCATGGGTTCTTTCGTTATCAATCTATTTTAATACATATTCGTAATCTTTATTTGGTATATACGGTCGGATTCTCATAAATGAAATGTTCTTTCTCCAATTTATTTATAAATTTGTTATAGGTAGTACACCAGTATATATTCTTCCTCGTTCTCCTTTACAATCTCAAAACCAATCTTTAAATACATCTTTGCCGCATAATTGGCTTTTTGAACAGAAAGAGAAACCCGGCTGTACCCATGTGATTTGAGCATGGTAAGAATTTCTTTCATCATAGCCGTTCCAATGCCAAAGCCCCGATATTCTTTATAAAGAGAGATTGCTAAAGAGGGCGTTTCATCATCTATATGTCCGTAATCATTCATAATACGAACCCAAACGGCACCGACAATCTTATTGCCAACCTCTGCCACTAATCCCCAATCATCTTTGGATTCCCCAAAATGCTTAACATAAATCTGTAATTCGGGAGATGAAATAATACTTTTGGTTGGAGGTTCGATACCCTCTGGAACAAAAATTGCTTCATATAGAAAATTATCCAGTAACGGATATTCCTGTTTTTGTATTTCCCGTATCGTATACTCCATAGCTTACCTCTCAATTCTGTATTCTCCATATATTCTAGCATAATTCAGATAATACAGCAATAAAAAACTTATCAGAAATGCTAAATTTAATAAAAAAGATAAGTTTAACAAATAAGCTATTGACAATAACAGAAATGTTAAGTATAATTCAAATACAGAGCTTAACAAAAACGCTAAATAAAAAGGAGGATATTGAATGAGGAATGAACTATTTGTAACTGCCGGGGAGGTAGCGCAGGAGTTGGGCGTTTCCAAACCATTTGCTTACAAATTAGTACGACAGATGAATGAGGAACTGGAAGAAAAAGGTTTTATCACAATCGCCGGACGTGTCAGCAGAAAATATTATGAAGAAAAATTCTACGGCATGGCGCAGGCGGCGAACTAAGGAGAGCAGATTATGGCGGCATATAAAGATGAACAGCGTGGAACGTGGTATGTATCGTTCCATTATTATGACTGGACGGGGAAGAACTGCCGAAAAGTCAAGAGAGGTTTCAAAACCAAAAGAGAAGCTACGGAGTGGGAACACCATTTCCGTATGAAAGAAGCGGCTGACTTGGATATGACTTTCGGTGAATTTGTGCAGGCATACACAAGAGATATGAAACCTAAGTTAAAACACAATACTTGGTTGACAAAGGAGCATATCTTACGCACAAAATTGTTACCGTACTTTGAGAATAAGAAAATGTGCGATATTCGTGCAAAAGATATTATCCAGTGGCAGAATGAGCAGATTTCCTATCGTGATGAAAAGGGAAAGCCTTATGCGCCGACTTATCTGAAAACTCTGCAATCAGAATTGAGCGCATTGTTTAATCATGCGGTACGGTTCTACGAATTAAAGAGCAATCCCGTTGTCAAAGCCGGTCCGCTTGGGAAAGGGAAAGCAGAGGAAAGGCTTTTTTGGACGAAGGAGGAATATCTGAAATTCATTGAAGCAGTAAAAGACAAGCCATATTCCTATCAAGCATTTCAAATTTTATACTGGTGTGGCTTGCGTGTTGGCGAACTTTTAGCACTCACGCCGCAGGATATAGATTTTGATAACAAGGTAATTCGGATAACAAAATCTTATCAGCGGTTAGAGGGAAAAGATGTGGTAACAGACCCAAAGACACCGAAAAGCAAGCGCAACGTCAGTATGCCGGATTTCTTGTGTGAGGAATTAAAAGAGTATCTCGGCAGACTGTACGGACTTCTCCCGACTGACCGTATTTTTCATCTGACAAAAAGTTTCCTGCACCATGAAATGACGAGAGGGGCAGGAAAAGCAGGGGTAAAGCGCATTAGAATCCACGATTTAAGTTATCCAAACTTAAATAAAAACCAAACCTTTCAGAAAAAAGACGTAAACCGCAACAAATACCGTCTGAAAAAGTTTGGATATTATTTTTATCTTTTTCTCTTGATACCGCAAAAATCTACAAGAGAGCCATCAGGATTTTTCCACTTTGCAGATACCTTTCTGTCGTTTTCATCCTCCAGAGTGGCCAGTGCCTTTGCTTTCTCTTCCACAGTGATATCAAGGTAAACCATCGTGGTCTGGAGCTGTTCGTGGCCGAGTAAAAATGAAATCTGTATGATGTTCATCCCATCCTCCAGCCAGTGTGAAGCCTTCGAATGGCGAAGCTGGTGTGCATGGAGCCCTAGCGGCATATCACTGCAGACCTCATGCGCCATCTTGGCATATTTCCTCAACATCTTGCTGATGGCAGGCTGGGCCAGCTTCCCATGGCATCCAGTATTACGGGAATAAAAGACATAAGCTTCCGGATCCGGTGTTTCCCCATGGAACTCTGCCAGGTAACGCTTTAAATGCGCGACGGTCTTGGGCAGCAGGTAAAGGGTGCGGATCTTATTTCCTTTCCCGATAATAACCGCATATGGTTTTTCGTCCGACAGGTGGAGCTGGCTGTTCTTCATCGACAGGAGCCCGTCCAGCCGGGCAGCGGTGCTGTAGAGCAGGATAAGGAATGCCATATCCCGGCGTCCGGTCCTGCTTAATGGGCTGGGGGCATCCAGCAGTGCCTTTACCGCTTCCCTCGTCAGGCCTTCCACTTTCTTTTTCTGGCATTTCCTGCGCGGGATCTGGGCCGCCTCCAGATACAAGTGTAGGTAAGCCACATCCCGGCTGCCCAGGTACTTCAAAAATGTCCTTAAAGATGCCAGCCTGTTGTTGCAGCTCTCCGGGCTGCATCCCCTGGATTCCCGCAGCCAGACAAGCCATTCTTCGATAACCGTATGCCGGAAGCAGTCTGCATTCAGGCTGTCACTGTGTATCTTTTTCTCATTCTCCAGAAAGAACAGGTACAGCACGATC
The DNA here is from genome assembly GCA_910575795.1 of Clostridiaceae bacterium. GTDB lineage: Bacteria > Bacillota > Clostridia > Lachnospirales > Lachnospiraceae > Otoolea > Otoolea muris. The sequence continues at coordinate 31,686 of CAJTGE010000050.1, forward strand.
GCATCCCGGTAGGATTTCAGGGTGTTCATGCTGTCTGTTTTCTGTGAAAGGACATAACCGTCCAGAAACCCTGAAATATATCCGGCTATCAGGATGCTTTCCTTATTAGGTTTCTTCATCTGCGGGCACCTCCGGCATCATCCATTCCGAACCGGCTTGTGTCTGTTCCTTTATGATCTCCGAGAGCCCGGGCACAATCGAGTAGTAGTACTTCGTGCTCTCCACTGTCGTATGCCCCATGCTCTTACTGAGGAATACCAGCCTGTCATGGAACTCAAAGCCCCGTCCCACCCACCGGTTGATGTTTTCCACGGCATAATGGT
>CAJTGE010000051.1 GCA_910575795.1 Clostridiaceae bacterium
GTAGCAGGTCCCAAGGGTTGGGCTGTTCGCCCATTAAAGCGGTACGCGAGCTGGGTTCAGAACGTCGTGAGACAGTTCGGTCCCTATCCGGCGCGGGCGTAGGATATTTGAGAGGAGCTGTCCTTAGTACGAGAGGACCGGGATGGATCGGCCGCTGGTGGATCTGTTAGGCCGTCAGGCCTATGGCAGAGTAGCCAAGCCGGGACGGGATAAACGCTGAAGGCATCTAAGCGTGAAGCCCCCCTCAAGATGAGATATCCCATCGCAAGAGTAAGACCCCTTGAAGACGACGAGGTAGATAGGGCAGAGGTGGAAGTGCAGTAATGTATGGAGCTGACTGTCACTAATCGGTCGAGGGCTTAACCAGGAAGAGGAAAGGTTTGGATGGATTTCAATATGTGGTTTTGAGGGTACATACACATAAGGCCCGATGGCTCAGTTGGTTAGAGCGCCGCCCTGTCACGGCGGAGGTCGTGGGTTCGAGTCCCATTCGGGTCGTTATATTGATTCAGTTAAGCAGCAATCAATATGGTTCATTGAAAAATCAGGGGTCTTAGCTCAGCTGGGAGAGCATCTGCCTTACAAGCAGAGGGTCATAGGTTCGAGCCCTATAGGCCCCATTCTTTTCAAATCAAGTGCCGATGTGGCTCAATTGGCAGAGCAGCTGATTTGTAATCAGCAGGTTATCGGTTCGAGTCCGATCATCGGCTTTATGGATGGGTTCCCGAGTGGCCAAAGGGGGCAGACTGTAAATCTGTTGCGTCTCGCTTCGGTGGTTCGAATCCACCTCCATCCATTTATAAACAGTTATATTTTATCTGTTTATTGCATAAAATAAAATAAATACCGCGGGGTGGAGCAGTCTGGAAGCTCGTCGGGCTCATAACCCGAAGGTCGTAGGTTCAAATCCTGCCCCCGCAATTTTTTATGTCTGGAAGCAGGATTTCTGTTTGATAATGCACAGAACAGATGTTGGACAGGCATAAGAGATAAGCCCAGATAGCTCAGTTGGTAGAGCAGAGGACTGAAAATCCTCGTGTCACTGGTTCGATTCCGGTTCTGGGCATTTTCATTTTATATGAAATGGGATATTAGCTCAGGCGGTAGAGCACTTGACTTTTAATCAAGTTGTCCGGGGTTCGAATCCCCGATGTCTCATGCGTAAGAAAATGCGAAAAACCTTTGCGATGTAAGGGTTTTTCGCATTTTTAAGTTGGTTTTGACAGTGACAGATTTAGCTGTTATAATCGGAAGGTGTATTATGTAATTGGAATGAAACGGTAACAGTACGCTATATTGCCGGAAAGGGGAATGAACGTTATATGACAGACAGAGTAAAGAGATATGTACGATTATTTATTTTGATTGGAGTTATCATCGCTTTTCCTATGCTCGGAGGCTGTAAAAAGTCTGATATGGAAGGAGGAGCTGTAAAAGCGATGGCAGATGCGGATCAGGAGGCTGCAGAGGAATCCCGGGAGGATTCTTATCTGGGCGGAGCAGAACTGCGGCTTTTGGCTTCTGCGGATGGGGGGCAGAATCTTTCGTGCGTGATCCGTACCAGCGCGGGCAGCGTGATTGTGATAGACGGCGGTCGTCCAGTGGACGACGCGCATCTGATGGAAGTGATCCGGTCTATGGGCGGAACGGTTTCGGCCTGGCTGATTACACATCCTCATGATGATCACATCGGGGCGCTGACGAATATTTTGAATCGGGATCCAAGACTGGAATCCTTGAAGCCGATTGAGATAGAGCATATCTATTATTCATTTCTTGATGAAGACGAGTATGAAAAGGGCGAGAATATGCAGCGGATGGAGAATCTCCGGAATCTTTTGAAGGCTTTTGAAAATGTAGAGCCTGAGAAGCTTCACACGCCGCTGGAGCCGGGATTTAACTTTACAGTGGACGACGTGTCTATAACGGTTTTGAACGAGCCCTTTGCCTGTCCGGAGAATACCTTTAATAACAGCTCTGTGGCGTACCGTCTTGATGTGAATGGAAAACGCATCCTGTTTCTCGGGGATATGGGCTGGCAGGCCGGGGAAAATTTATTGAAGGTATGCAGGCCGGAGGATATGAAAGCAGATGTGGTTCAGATGTCGCATCACGGACAGGACGGGGTGGAAAAGGACGTATATGAAGTCATAGCGCCTGAAATCTGCCTGTGGCCTACGCCTCAGTGGCTCTGGGACAACGAGAAGGACGGCGAGGCCGGAAAGGGCTCTTTTAAGACGCTGATTGTGCGCGGCTGGATGGAGTCACTGGGCGTAAAGCGGAATTTGTGTGTTAAAGATGGGGACCAGATTCTGAGATAGGGTTGTGCGAAACAGATCTGAGGGAGGAATCAGCATGAAGCGGCGTTCTCTTTTAAAAGAAACGATGGTTTTGGCGCGTACAGGCGATATAAAGGGCTTTGAGAGCTTTTATATTCTGACTGTGCAGGACACGTTTGGAAAAGCGTCCGCATTGATGAAGGATGTGGAGAAAGCGGAAGAGCTTCTGATGGATATTTACCTGTCTCTTTACAGGCAGGCGCATACGCTGCCGTTGGAGGAAGAGGATCTGAATGACCGGATCGAGGAAGAGATCTATCATCAGGCTGAGAAATTTCTGGGCTCCGATATGGGGAAGATCGATGGGGAAGCAGGCTATGAGACGCTCAGTGAGGAGCGGGCGGTCGCGCTGTGGCTGAAGCTGGAGGAGCTGGCGGGATTTAACAGGGAAGAGCCCGAGGAGGAAAAGAATACCTGGATTTCATATGCGTATGCGCTTCTAAAGGTATCGATCACGATAGGGCTTTTGATCGTCACTGTGGCGCTGTTTTATAAGGGCTGGCAGCGTTTTATCGAGGGGGATCCTCATGCGGGAGAAGAGGCTTTAAGTACGCAGCTTGAGACACTTTCTCAGACAGAGGCGGAAACAGAGGAGGAAATACAGCTTAAGGAGCCGGGCTGGGATCAGAGTCCGGATCGCAGGCTTTTTTATGTCACTAAAGAGGGCGTATTGGCAGACGGGCCGATCGCGATTGGAAAGCAGATATTGACATTTTCCCGAAATGGGGAGCTGACGATGATTGGGGCAAACCGGGAGGCGGAGGGGAATCGCGGCCTGAGTTTTGACGAGGCTGTCCGCTATGAGGTGAAAAACGGCGATATTTACACAAAAGATCCCGGGACAGGAGAGGAGAGCTGCGTGGTTCGCAACGGACATGTGGCCAGGGCGGATATACGCTGCGGCAAATTGTGGTATATCTGTGAATACCAGGTTCCGAATACCAGCCAGGTTAAGACTACGATTTACCGGGCGGAGCCGGATGGCGCCTCCTCTGAGGAAATCTATACGACAAGCGCGCATTTGCCGGCGGACGGCTTTCAGATGACTTCAGAGTGGATGTATTTTCTGTCAAATGGAACGCTGTTTAGAAGATATCTCGAGGATGAGCATATCGAGTACATGGCCCAGGATGTGGAGTTTTATTTTGCCTGGGAGGATACGGCGTATATTATGAAGGATCGGACGCTGGAGTGCGTTTCTGAAGGGGAGGTCTATTCCGGGACGGAAGCAGGCTTCCGGATAGAGAGGACGGATACGGGCTTTGCGCTTCTGAATATGTTTGGGGAGGAGGCGCTGGAGAGCGGAACCGGAGAGGTTCAGGCCGGAGACAGGCTCTATTCGCTGGAGGACAGCGTGATTACCTCTGTGCGGCCGGCAGCCCGGAAAATCAACGATGTGGAGTATTATATTGAGAAAGAGGGCCCGGAGCAGCGAATCTATGTGAGGGATTCGGCGGGGTCTGCGATGATGGCTGTTCAGGAGGGCCTGTCAGTGGATGCGATCTGCATGGTGGAAGACTGGCTGTATTACAGCGCGAGGATTGAGCGGTACGGCGATGAATGTGAGAGCCAGATTTACCGCGTGAATCTTAAGACCATGGAATTGGAGCAGGTGGGGACAAGCTTTAGAGGATTTATGAGGAATCTCTATTATTTTGATAATATTCAGGCTATTTTGGGCGAATATATCCCATCCGTAGCGGATCCGGAGCAAATCCACGGTTCTATCGCAAATGTCTCGGTGGAAACAATTGATATCTTAAATGATACGCCGGCGCGCCCGGATTATGATGGAAGCGATATGCTGGAGCTCGTGATGGCGGATCGGGATCAGGTGTACTGTCTGTACCACAGGTGCAGCTATGACGGCGAGTCGGGCAATTTTTTGTGGGAATCCACAGACGCCCTGGAATTTGAATTAAGCGGCTTTGGCGCAGGAGGCTGAGGGAACATGTCAGAAAGGACAGAGGAGGCGGGACTTCTTGGGAAGCTTGAAGGGTATGGGAGATCGGACGCATATCCGTTCCACATGCCAGGGCACAAAAGACAGATCAGATTGGGGATAACTTCGTTCCCGAACCCGTTTTCTGTGGATATTACGGAGATTGAAGGATTTGATAACCTGCACCGGCCGGGAGGAATTTTGCGGGAAGCCATGGAGCGGGCGGCCGGGATCTATGGATCGGAAAAGACGTATTTTATGGTAAATGGAAGCACAGGCGGGATTTTGAGCGCTGTCTGCGGACTGACAAGGCCAGGGGATGCGATCCTGATGGCCAGGAACTGCCATAAAGCGGCTTATCACGGCGTGATGCTGAATCAGCTTAGGCCGGTGTATGTATATCCCAGACAGATTCAGGGGTGGGGTATACAGGGAGGCGTTTCCGCCGCCGAGGTGGAGATGCTTTTGCGCGTTGATCAGAAGGAGAGAGGCAAGGCCGCTGAACATAAAGAGCAGGGGGGCGCGATAAAGGCGGTATTTATCACGTCCCCTACGTATGACGGCATTGTGTCAGATATCAGGGGGATTGCAGAGGCGGCGCACCGCTACCGGATTCCTCTGATTGTTGACGAGGCCCACGGAGCGCATTTCCCTTTTGGAGAGAGCTTTCCTGAATCTGCTCTGGAATGCGGGGCGGACGTTGTGATCCAGAGCCTTCATAAGACGCTTCCGTCTCTGACGCAGACCGCGGTTCTGCATGTAAAGGGAGAGCTGGCGGATGCAGAGGAAATTGAGCGGTATCTGTCTGTATTTCAGACCTCCAGCCCTTCTTATGTGTTTTTGGCGTCGATGCAGAACTGTGTGGAGTTCATGGACGGAAAGGGCCGGGAGGAAATGCGTTGTTTCGCGGCGCGGCTTGGAAGATGGATGGAAAAGGCCGGATCGCTTCAGTCGCTGCGGGTGCTGACCGATGAGGAATGCGGGCTCGCAAAGGGGGAAGCAAGGGATCCGTCAAAGATTCTCGTCTCGCCGGCGGGAAGCGGGCTTACAGGCACAGAGCTTTCGGGAATTTTGAGAGATCGGTTCCATCTGGAGGCTGAGATGGCGTGCAAAGGCTATGCGCTTTTTATGACCTCCTTTATGGACAGCGAAGAGGGCTTAAAACGGCTCTGGGAGGCCCTTTGTGCGATAGACGAGATGAATATCGGGAAGATGAAAACTGAGGATTCTAAGAGCATTACAGAGCGTCTGGGCGCGGGATGTGGAAGCACAGGGCGGATCCGGCCGTCGGATGCCTGGAGAGCAGAAAAAGAACGTATTTTTTATAAGGACGCCTGCGGCCGGCTCAGCGGCGGCTTTATCACGGTCTACCCGCCGGGGATCCCGATGTCGGTTCCTGGGGAGCGCATTACAGAGAACATGACAGAATGGATTTGCGAGAGCAGGGGGATGGGCCTGACAGTGGAAGGCGTGTCAGAGGACGGAAAGGTTGAAGTGTGCAGCAGTTCAGGTTGTCTGAACGGTTACTGAAGCGCTGGCGGAAGGAATTCGTTACTTTTCACGGGGCTCATCTTCTTGTCCGGCATAGCCGGACAAGAAGCATCGGGCGTTCGCCCGATGTGGAAAACTGACAGAAAACAGCCTTACAAGCAAGCTTGACGTCTGTTTTCAGCCAGTTTTCCCCGCCCTGTGAACTGTAACAGGAATTCTGGATGACATTCACCACTATGCATCTATGTGATATTGTGATATACTAGAGCGTGATTAAAAATGCTCTGAGAAGCTTAAGAGGGAGGAAAAATAATGGCAGGGTTCCATGATATTATCGGACATGAGATGGTAAAGGAGCATTTACAAAAGGCAATTGAATACCACAAGGTTTCTCATGCCTATATATTATCAGGCGAAGAGGGGATGGGGAGAAAGACCCTGGCAAAGGCGTTTGCCATGACGCTTCTTTGCGAGAAGAGCGACAAGGAGCCCTGTATGAAGTGCCACTCCTGCCGGCAGATATTGTCGGGAAATCATCCGGACGTCATATGGACGACGCATGAGAAGCCGTCAAGCATCGGCGTGGATGATATCCGGACCCAGGTGAATGACACGGTGCAGATCAAACCCTACAGCAGCGCGTACAAGCTTTACATCGTGAACGAGGCGGAGAAGATGACGGCGCAGGCGCAGAACGCCCTGCTTAAGACGATTGAAGAGCCGCCGTCCTATGCGGTCCTGATTCTTATGACAACGAACCAGGATTCCTTTCTGCCCACGATTCTTTCAAGATGCATTCAGCTTAAGCTGCGGCCGTTAAAGGATCATGTGGTCAGCGGGTATCTTACGGAGACGATGGATATTTCAGAGCAGAAGGCGGATATTTACGCGGCGTTTGCCAGAGGGAACCTGGGAAAAGCCATTCATCTGGCGACGTCGGAGGAGTTTGCCCTGCTGTACAGGATGGTTTTGAACCTTCTCAAAAATATAAAGGATATGGATATTGCGATGCTTTTGGATTATATCAAAAAGCTGCAGGAGGATCAGCTTGATTTAGACGAATGTCTTGATTTTATGCAGCTCTGGTACCGCGATATCCTGATGTTTAAGGTGACCAGGGATATGAATTCGCTGGTTTTTAAGGAAGAGTATTCGACGGTCAGCGGGCTCTGCCAGAAGAGCTCGTACGAGGGGCTGGAGATGATATTGAAATCAATTGAAAAAGCAAAGCTCCGCCTGAAGGCTAATGTGAATAAGGAGCTGGCCCTGGAGCTTATGCTTCTCACAATGAAGGAGAATTGATTGTATGATAAAGGTTATCGGAGTCAGATTCAGGAAGGCCGGGAAGGTTTATTATTTTGATCCGGCCGGTATGGAGATAAAAACCGGGGATCATGTGATTGTGGAGACGGCGCGCGGGGTTGAGTTCGGCGAGGTGGTCTTGGGCGCGCGCGAGGTGAATGAGGAAAAGGTCATCCAGCCGCTTAAGTCCGTGATCCGCATGGCGAACAAAAATGACGAGGAGATTGAGAGGCGGAATAAGGAGAAGGAAAAGGAAGCCTTTCAGATCTGCCTGCAGAAGATCAAAAAGCATGAGCTGCAGATGAAGCTGATCGATGCGGAATATACATTTGACAACAATAAGGTGCTGTTTTATTTTACCGCGGACGGGAGGATCGATTTCAGGGAGCTTGTGAAGGATCTGGCGTCGGTGTTTAAGACGAGGATTGAGCTGCGCCAGATCGGGGTGAGGGATGAGACGAAGATTATGGGGGGCATCGGCATCTGCGGAAGGCCGCTTTGCTGCCATTCATATTTATCAGAGTTTATCCCGGTATCGATCAAAATGGCAAAGGAGCAGAATCTGTCCTTAAATCCCACGAAGATCTCCGGCGTGTGCGGCAGGCTGATGTGCTGCCTGAAAAATGAGGAGGAGACATACGAAGACTTAAACAGCCGGCTTCCGGGCATTGGGGATTATGTGACCACAGACGACGGGCTGAAAGGAGAGGTTCACAGCGTGAGCGTCCTGCGTCAGCTTGTAAAGGTGGTTGTGACCGTGGATCGGGATGAAAAGGAGATCAGGGAGTATAAGGTCGAGCAGCTTAAGTTCCGGCCAAAGCGCAGGAAGGAACGGGTCAACGTCAACGACGCGGAGTTAAAAGCGCTCGAGGCGCTTGAGAAGAGGGAAGGAAAGTCAAAACTCAATGACAATTGATGTATACGAGGGGGAGCGCATCGACGAGTTGCACAGGAACGGCTACCGAATCATCCAAAAGAAGGACGGATTTTGCTTTGGCATGGACGCGGTTCTTCTGTCCGGGTTTGCCGCAGTAAAAGAGGGTGAACGGGCGCTGGATCTGGGGTGCGGGACAGGTATCATCCCATTGCTTCTGGAGGCAAAGACCAGGGGCCGGCACTTTACGGGCCTTGAGATTCAGAGGGAGATGGCGGATATGGCGGCCCGCAGCGTAAGGCTGAACAGGCTTCAGGACAAAATCGATATCATAGAAGGCGACATCAAAGAGGCGGGCCGGATCTTCGGCGGGGCCTCTTTTGATGTCGTTACCGCAAATCCGCCTTATATGAATGACAGCCACGGCCTTAAAAACCCGGATCTTCCCAGGGCGATTGCGCGCCATGAGGTGCTGTGTACGCTCCAGGATGTGGTAAGGGAGGCGGCGAAGGTGCTAAGGCCCGGCGGGCGGTTTTATCTGGTACACAGGCCGCGCCGCCTGATTGAGATTATCACAGAGCTGGCCGGATACGGCCTGGAGCCGAAACGGTTGAAATTCGTCCACCCGTTCGCGGACAGGGAGGCCAAGATGGTCTTGATCGAGGCCGCCAGGGGAGGCCGATCGTTTGTCAGGGTGGAAAAGCCCCTGATCGTGTTCCGCGAGCGGGGAATTTATACGGATGAGATCAATGAAATCTATGGATACTGACAGGAAGGCCGATATGCAGGGAAAATTATATTTGTGCGCGACGCCGATCGGAAATCTGGAGGATATCACGTTCCGGGTTCTGGAGACGCTGAAATCCGTTGATCTGATTGCGGCAGAGGATACAAGGCACAGCATCAAGCTGTTAAATCATTTTTCGATCAAAACGCCGATGACCAGCTACCATGAGTATAATAAGGTGGAGAAGGCGAGGGCTCTGGTGGAGCGAATGAGGGAAGGCGTAAACGTGGCCCTGATCACGGACGCGGGGACTCCGGGGATCTCGGATCCGGGGGAGGAGCTGGTAAGACAGTGCTATGAGGCAGGGCTTGAGGTCACGTCGCTGCCCGGCCCGGCGGCCTGTATCACAGCCCTTACCATGTCCGGCCTGTCCACAAGGCGGTTTTGCTTTGAGGCGTTTCTTCCGGCTGATAAGAAGGAAAAGGAATGGATCTTAAAGGAACTGCAGACGGAGACGAGGACAATCGTCCTTTACGAGGCGCCGCATCATCTGGTGAGGACGCTGGAAGAGCTCTGCGCGGCGCTGGGGGACCGGCGGGCCTCGATCTGCAGGGAACTCACGAAGAAGTATGAGACAGTATTTCAGACAACGCTTGCCGAAGCGGTCGCGTATTACAGGGAGCATGAGCCCAGGGGAGAGTGCGTGATCGTGATCGAGGGGCGCGCGATCTCGGAGATAAAAAAAGAGGGGAGAAAGACGTGGCAGAGCATGTCTGTGGAAGAACATATGGAGTATTATATTTCACAGGGATATGAGAAAAAGGCAGCGATGAAGCAGGTGGCGGAGGATCGGGGGATCAGCAGGCGGGACGTGTACCAGGCGCTTTTATAAGCCGGCAGAGAGGCGCTTCACAGCGGCTTCGGCCGGCCTGTATAGAAGTCACGTTTTTATTCCCGCGAGCAACGAGCCAAGTGGGCATGCTTGCATGCACATTTGGCGACTGCCGCGGGGGTGTTGACTATTTATCAGGAAATTTTCAATTTTGCATGAAAAAATCCTGTTCGGTTCTGAGAGGATATTCGATGATTTTTTTCTGGTTCAAATCCTCAGATTTCATCATAACGGCTGTGATCCGGCTGTTTTCATAAGTTTTGTAATACAGCGTTCCCTGGGAGGCGTTGATGCAGCAGGAGTAGATGGTCTGATCATATTTTCCGTCCGGCGTGAGCACGCTGCCGCGGACGATGGATACGGAATCGAGCAGGTGGAACAACTGAGTTACGCTGCTGGCTTCCGTGTCCCCGCATACAGAGTTGTTTTTATAAAAGGCGGTTCGGACAAAGCGCGATGCGGGGGAGTTGTCGCCGGGCAGGCCGATTGCGCCAAAGCCCTGGCCAAAGGGCGACAGGGGACATACGGAGTTATTTCCAAACCGATCCTTCGGATATTCGGCGGTGAGGTTCAGATACTGGCTTAAATTTGTCATCTGAAAATGAAAGACCGGGTTGTTGGTCAATACGCCGACCGGATTATCATATACGTTGATCCCGCTTTCCACGGCCTCTAAGGTGATGGATCGCTCGCTGTCCGCGATGTGCCAGTGCAGGGGCGAAACCGGAAGGGAGCTGCTGAACGGGATGGAGATAATATCGATCATTTCAATGACCTTTTCAGCCTCCGCGACTGTGCAGCAGGAGCCGAGAATGCGCGGGATCAGTTCAAAGGGGGCGATGGCTTCCTTATTTTTTTTGCATGTTTCAGAGTAATGGGCATTGTCAGGGAAATTCAGCCCCGCTATGCATAAGCCTTTTTCATTGGCAGCCTCTGCATAGAGAGGATATCCGTCCGATACAGAGGAGATGCCGATCATTGCGTAATGATTCAGCATCACGCCTGCCTCGCGGAAGAAAAAGGGATAGTTTCTGGGGGTGATGACCACCTTTTCCCCAAATCCACACTCCAGATCCAGGGTTCTCCCAAAATAAAAATCTTTCGTTTTCATTGCAATACTGGTACACATAGAACATTCCTCCAATATATGAAAAATAAAGTTTACACCCGGCAGAATGGTGTTTTTGCTGCAACAGAGTTTATAAATAAAAAACAGCCGGGAAACGGTAGTGAAAGGAAGTTTCTTTCGTACCGTTTCAGCCGGCTGTTTCATCAAGGGGCTGTTGACTGAGCTGTTAATAACTGATTATGTGGCTGTTAAAACCGGAATACGGCTGTGCCGTAAGCTGGAAGCGAATATTCAAAGGAGTAGGGCTGGCCGTCGCACTCGCTCTTTTCAGAAGCGTAGGCAGCGCCTTTTTCATTTTTACCGTACAATCCGTGTTCATTGTCCAGAAGAAGCGTGTAAAAGCCCTTCTTGGGAACCCCGACGCGGTAGTCGTCGCGGGCGACGGGCGTGAAATTGCAGATGAAGAGAAGGTTCTTCTTCTGAGTTTCATCGCGGCGGATGAAGCTGAAGATGCTTCGGTCTCCGTCGTTGGCATTGATCCATTCAAAACCCCTGTAATCTCCGTCAAGGCTGTAGAGCGCCGGATAGGAGCGGTAGAGGGTAAGGAGGCCGCGGACATAATTCTGCAGATCCGCATGGAGCGGTTCATTCACCAGATGCCAGTCTAAGGATACTTTTTCGTCCCATTCGTGGAACTGCCCGAAATCCTGTCCCATAAAGAGTAGCTTCTTTCCCGGATGGCCGAGCATAAAGGTGTAGCCAACCTTTAGGTTTGCGAATTTGTCCTCATAGATGCCGGGCATTTTGTTGATCATCGAGCATTTCAGATGGACAACCTCGTCATGGGACAGCACGAGAACAAAGTTTTCGCTGGTGCAGTAGGTAATGCCAAAGGTCATTTTGTTGTGGTTATATTTGCGGAAATAGGGATCGAGCTTCATGTATTCCAGGAAATCGTGCATCCATCCCATATTCCATTTGAAGGTAAAGCCAAGGCCGTCGTCCTCAGGACGGTGGGTTACCTTCGGCCAGGCCGTGGATTCCTCGGCGATGATGATCGTCCCGTCTTTTCGCCCGGCGATGATGCTGTTTAAGTGCTTGAAAAACTCCATGGCCTCGAGGTTCTTGTTTTCTCCGTATTTGTTGGGAACCCAGCAGCCGTCCTGACGGCCGTAATCCAGATACAGCATGGAGGCGACGGCATCCACGCGCAGTCCGTCAATATGGTATTCTTCCAGCCAGTAAAGCGCATTGGCGATCAGGAAGTTGGATACCTCGTTTTTCCCGTAATCAAATACCTTTGTGCCCCAGTCCGGATGTTCTCCCTTTCTGGGATCCGCATATTCGTAGAGCGCCTGCCCGTCAAAATCGGCGAGGCCGTGCGCATCTTTGGGGAAGTGGGCCGGAACCCAGTCCAGGATAACGCCAATCCCCTTTTTGTGCAGATAATTGACAAAATACATGAATTCCTTCGGAGTTCCGTAGCGTGAGGTGGGAGCAAAATACCCGGTCACCTGATACCCCCATGATCCGTCGAAGGGGTGCTCGGCAATGCCCATCAGCTCGACATGGGTGTAGCCCATGCGTTTTACATAGTCAGCCAGCTCGTGGGCGGCTTCCATGTAGGAAAAGCAGCCGTCCCGCTCCTGTCGGTTCTTCTTTTTCCAGGATCCCAGATGCGCCTCGTAAATAGCCATCGGGGATTTCAGGGGATCAGATGCGGCCCGTTTGGCAAGCCAGGAGGAATCGCTCCACTTAAAGTCAGATATATCGCTTGTCACAGAAGCCGTGCCGGGGCGGTATTCCGCCGAAAATGCATACGGATCCGCTTTGAACAGGATCTTCCCGCTGGGGGTTGTGATGGCAAATTTGTAGAGCTGTCCATAGGCAAGGCCGGGCACAAATGCCTCATAAATCCCGCTGTCCTCCGCCTGAGTCATAGGATTCAGATCCGGGTTCCATCCATTGAAATCACCGACTACGCTGACAGACGCTGCATGGGGCGCCCACACGGCAAAATAATAGCCTGCCTGACCGTGGTATGTAAGCGGATGCGCGCCCAGCTTCTCATAAATCCGGTAGTGGCGTCCCTCGCCGTACAGGTAGCGGTCCAGTTCACCCAGCATGCCGTAGCCGCTCATTCTGGCCGGTTTTAAATCCCCCTCCTGTTTATGTTCCGCCCTGGCTTTTCCTCTCGCATTCGATGCGGGATGCGCGCCTGCTTTTTTGCGTTTTGTCATAATTGTTACCCCTCCGTAATTCTGAAGATAACTGCTGAGTTACCTTCTAATTCTATGTTAATATGGCTGTTTTCAACCGGATATTTTTTTCCTGCAATGAGATCCGTACATTCCGCCTGCGCAGTCCCGATGGGCAGGGGAATGGAAAGCGCGGCCGTCTGGTCGTCGTTATTCACGGCCGTGATCAGAATATGGCCGGTTCCGTACCTTGCAAAGGCATACTGACGGTTGGTGAGCAGAAGCTCCTTATAGGCCCCGCCGTGAAGCGCTTCCTCCTCTGTATGGATGTGCGAAAGGGAGCGGATCAGCGAAGTCAGCGCGCATTCCCGCGAGGAGAATTCCGCCGGCTCAACCGCCGGGCGCAGCATGTCATCGCAGCTTTTCGTCCTGCGGCCTTCGATGCCCCATTCGCTGCCGTAATAAATGGACGGTATTCCGGGCAGCGTAAAGAGTAAGGTATATAAGGGCGGCAGATGCTCCGGATTCGCGAGCTTGCTGGCAATCCGATCCTCATCATGGTTATCAACAAAAGTATAGAGGCTGCGGCCTACTGCTTCCAGCCTGCGCACATTATGCGCCAGCTCGAAATAGTTGTGATCATTATGTGCGGAATAAATGCTTTTATGCATCTCATAATTGGTGACGGAGTGCAGCATCCCGCGGTTTACCCAGCGGGCATAGTCTCCGTGTATGACCTCGCCCATAAGCCAGAAATCGGGTTTTATGGTATCAGCGGTCTGGCGCAGCTCTTTCATGAACTGGAAATCAAGGACATTAGCACAGTCTAAGCGGATGCCGTCAATATCAAATTCGCTTACCCAGAAACGGACGACATCCAGAAGATAGGCGCGCACCTCGGGGTTTGGCAGGTTCAGGCAGGGAAGCTCCCAGACGCCGTGCCAGGATTCATAGCCAAAGGGATCGCCCAGAGGGGTTTCCCAGCCAAAATTGACGCCCTTGTACCAGCCGCGGTAAGGGGATGCCTCACGGTTTTTCTGAATGTCCCGGAAGGCAAAAAATTCCCGGCCTGTATGGTTAAAAACACCGTCCACAACGATGCGGATATCATGTTCATGGCAGAGTGAGACAAAGGACTGAAAATCGGCGTTATCCCCAAGGCGGCGATCTACCAGCCGGAAGTCCCGTGTATCATAGCCGTGTGAGGAGGACTCAAAAAGCGGGCCGATGTAAATAGCGCTGCAGCCCAGATCCTTTATATGGGGAATCCACTGGCGCAGCTCGTCAAAACGGCAGGCTGTCCGGCCGTCCGGCGGCTGTCCGTCTGCCGGCGCGTCCTGCAAAAAATTTTTTTTCGGCGCTCCGGTCATACCAAGCGGGTACATATGATAAAATACGGCTTTTTCATACCAGGTGTTCATGATGGTTCCTCCTTGATTATACCTGGACCTCCTGGTTTTTGATTCGTTTCAGAAGGAACTGGTATCTTAGCTGTGCAGCTTTTAATTCATAAATATAGCAGTCAATCAGCGTTGGATCCACCACATGCTCAAAATGGTTCATGGCGGAATCGATATGTCCAATCGCTTCATTGAGTTGTTCCAGTAAATCCGGATCCGGATCCACTTTTTTGCGGAATTTCTTTTCCTGTCTCGATGTTTTCATGTATGTCACTCCTGCCTTCCATAAAAAATAGGTGCTGTGTATGCAGTAACCAGTATGCACAGAATCTGGAAAGTTTATACATGAAATCCGCTCTGCCCGGCCCTGCGGGAAGGAGTATAGCGGCTGTTATACGCATCGGTCAGCGACAGGCCGGCCTGCGCCGAAGATGTCCTGGATTTCCTGGCCGAGCTCCATGAGCTGTTTTGTGGTCCTGGAAATAGTAAGATAATAGTAATTCCGCGTTCCGTCGCGCCGGATGGAAATAAGACCGGCGTTTTTAAGTATCTTGAGGTGGTGGGAGACAGCGGGCCGTGAAAGGCTGGTCTGTTCCGTGATCTCGCGCACATTGAGCCCGTGGCGGCTTAGGTTTTCCTCAGACAGATCGCCGCCGCAGCTCTGATAAGCGGCATTTGTCAGGGATTCGATAATCGTGAGGCGTATCTCGTCTCCAAGGGCAATAAACAGGGGCATACATTGATGAAAGTGTTCTTTCAGGCTTTTTACATCGCACACGGCGTTCCCCCTCTTTCTTGGTTTAAAAATTTAAACTAATGTTATTTTACCATTTTTAGGATGTCGCGTCAATGAGAAAGACGAAACAGAAAATAGTATTAGTTCATAAAAATAAGACCTGATTTTTGGTAATATTTTTCGATAAAATGGTGTTGACTTTTTGGTAAAAAGTAGTCATAATAAAACTATATTCGCTGGCGTTCTGATTGCCAGATTCTGAATTTCTTATGTTCTGACAAGGATTGTTCTGAGATTCTGATTGATTCGATGAAAGATTCCGGTTATGAGTGACAGGCTGTTTCTGTATTGTCTGACGGAGGCAGCAGGGATTTTTTAGGTTCCATATGGTTTCATGTGGGATTTGCGAAAAGGAGGCGTGTATTTGCTGAATGGTATGCTGCTTTTATATCTGAGCGGCTGCGCGGTATGCGATTGGAAGACAGGGAAGATCCCAAACAGATGGATCATCCTCTGGCTGGGGCTTTTGGGGGCTGAGGCCGCCTGGCGCGGCGCGGGCTGGCAGCAGTCCGCCTGGCTGGCCTTACGCGTTCCTGCAGGGGCGCTGTGTATTGGTATCGCGCTTTTTCCGCTTTTTCTTTTCCGGATGACAGGCGCCGGAGATATAAAGATGATATCCCTGGTCGTCGGAGCTCTGGGGCTCCGGGACGGATGCGAGGTTATATTCTGTGGTCTGGCGGCGGCAGCCGCATGGTCTTTTATCTATATGGTGCGAAAGCGCATGTTCATGAAACGTATCGTATATTTCCTGAATTTTATAAGAACGCTTTTACTGGCCGGGACGTTTGAGCCGTACTATCTGAGGGACAGGGACGGAAAAGAAGCGGGCTTTTGCCTGGCTCCGTTTACGCTTTGCGGCTTTGCTCTGTGGCTGGCGGCGGGAGGAGGTTTCTGATGAGGCATATTATGGCAGTTTATGATGTGGATACATCGTATGCGCAGCGGTTTGCCCAGGTGGTGAACCAGAAGGAGTCGTGTCCGTTTGAGGCGACAGCCTTTTCGAGCATGGAACGGCTGAAGGAGTATGGAAAGGAAAACAGGATTGAGCTTCTTTTAGTAAGCGCGTCGGTGGGAAGGGAGGAAGCGGAGCAGGCAGGAGCAGACAGGGTGATCTATCTGACCGAAGACGGATCTTCGGAGTCCGGGGATGTTTCCGGCATATATAAGTATCAGTCGAGTGAGAATATTGTCAGGGAAGCTATGGCCTGCTACTGTGAAGATCATGCGGTGCAGGCGTCCGCGCGGCTGAAGGGGGCCAGCATTCTGGGCGTATTTTCCCCGGTGGGGCGCTGTCTTAAGACTTCGTTTGCCATCACGCTTGGGAAGCTCCTGGCGCAGGAGAGCAGGACTCTGTATACGAATCTGGAGGAATATTCAGGACTGTCCATTCTGACAAAGACAGAGTACCGCATGGATCTGTCGGATCTGCTGTATTTCTATATGGGCGGGAATTATAATGTGCTGCGCCTTGGAAGCGTGGTTCATTCTATGGGAAGCCTGGATTACATCCCCCCGATCCGGTATCCGCAGGAGCTTTCCCAGGCCGGGCCGGACGAGATCGCCGGGCTTTTGAGAGCCATCGCGCAGGAAAGCCCGTATGAGAATGTGGTGGTGGATGTGGGAAGCGCGGGGAGGGCGGCGCTTCCGGTTTTAGAGCTGTGCTCCGTTATCTATATGCCGGTGAAAGAGGATCGTATCTCCAGGGCCAAGCTGGAGGAGTTCGACGGGTATCTGGAGGAATCGGGAAACCGGGAGATAAAGAGGCGGATACAGAAGATGAAGCTTCCGAATCTGGGGGCGGCAGGGAGGAGGGAACCGTATTTTGAGCAGCTTTTATGGGGCGATCTGGGCGATTATGTGCGGCAGCTTTTAAGGGGAGGCATAAAGCAGTAAGGAGAGTGTCGGATGGAGGTTCAGGCTGAGAGAAAGGAACGGCTGAAGGCAGCGCTTCTTGCACAGCTCGAAGGGCGTATGCAGGTGGAGGATCAGGAGCTGAGGGAACGGATCGACAGGGCCGTTTTAGAGGAAGGAGGCCAGTGCTACCTGCCGCTTACACAGCGTCTGAAGCTCGGAAAGGAGCTGTTTGACTCCTTTCGCCGTCTTGATATCCTGCAGGAACTGGTGGATGATCCGGATATCACGGAGATCATGGTGAACGGGAGTAAGCATATATTTGTGGAACGGCGCGGCGCGATCACACAGTGGGACAAGGAATTTGAGTCAACCGAGCAGTTAGAGGATCTGATTCAGCAGATTGTCAGCCGTGTGAACCGAACGGTAAACCTCTCCTCGCCCATAGCGGACGCGCGCCTTGAAGACGGATCCAGGGTTCACGTGGTTCTGAAGCCGGTTGCTATCGACGGGCCGGTGCTGACCATACGGAAATTCCCGGAGCCGATTACCATGCAAAAACTGATCTCTTACGGCAGCATAACCACGGAAGCGGCCAGTTTTCTGAATCAGGCGGTCCGGGCCGGGTACAATATATTTATCAGCGGCGGAACCGGATCCGGAAAAACGACATTTTTAAACGCCCTGTCCGGCTTTATCCCCAAAGAGGAGAGGATCATCACGATCGAGGACTCCGCAGAGCTCCAGATCCGCCATATCCCCAACCTGGTGCGGCTTGAAACGAGAGCGGAGAGCAGGGACGGGGCAAAGGAGATTTCCATGCGGGATTTGATACGGGCCAGCCTGCGCATGAGGCCGGATCGGATTATCGTGGGAGAGGTGAGGGGAGCGGAGGCCGTGGAGATGCTGCAGGCCATGAATACAGGCCACGACGGCTCTATATCCACAGGGCATGGAAACAGCCCGGCAGATATGCTGACCAGATTGGAAACCATGGTTTTGATGGCGGCAGATCTTCCGCTGGCAGCGGTAAAGCATCAGATAGCCTCAGCGCTGGATCTGCTGATCCATGTGAGCCGGATGCGGGACAGGAGCCGGAGGGTCGTGGAGATTTCGGAGGTGACAGGGTATGAAGACGGGGAAGTCCGGCTGGAAACCATTTACCGTTTCACAGAAACATCGGCAGCCGGGGCAAAAAAAGTGGATGGAGCTCTTGAACAGGTCGGGGAGCTTAAGCGCAGGGAAAAACTCAGGGAGAGAGGAGTCTCTCTGTGATTATCGGGTATACCGCCTGTCCGGGCCGGAATGGGTGAAGTATATATTTACAGGAACGGGATTCTGCGCATTGACAGCGTATGTCTTTTACCGGTCTGTTCCTGCATTTCTTCTTCTGCTTCCGGCAGGGCTTTGCTATCCGTTTATAAAGCGGAAAGAGCTTTTAAGCCGCCGTCAGGATGAGCTGAGGCTGCAGTTTAAAGAGGCCATACTGTCCCTGGCCTCGTCTCTCACGGCGGGCTATTCGGTGGAAAACGCATTTTCGGCCGTGATCGCAGAGCTTTGCGAGCTGTACGGAGAGGACGGGATGATCACAAGGGAATTTTCCTATATCGCCCATCAGCTCAGGATGAACCGCACGGCAGAGGCGCTCTTGTGTGAATTTGCCCGCCGCAGCGGCTTAGAGGAGGCAGAGCATTTTGCTGAGATATTCTCCATTTCCAAGAGGAGCCGCGGAGAACTGGTTTCTGTGGTCAGCCATGTCGTCCATGTGCTGGGAGACAGGATTCAGGTGAGGGAGGAGATCCGGCTAATGACAGCGGAAAAACAGTTTGAGCAGAAGTTTATGAACATGATGCCGTATCTGATCGTGCTTTATGTGGATATCTCGTCCCCGGGCTTTTTTTCGCAGATGTATGAAACAGCAGCCGGGAGAGCGGTCATGACATGCTGTCTGGGCGTGTATGCGCTGTCCTGCGCGCTTTCAGACAGGATATTAAAGATAGAGGTATAGCGTTTTTTGGAGGGTATGAAAGGAGGTGAGGAAGATGATGGTGAAAAAGGGGCAGGTTATCTGCGTCCTTTTGGGGATAACGTTGGCTGCGGCTGTCTTTTTTGTGGATACGCTGGATTCTTCCGGAGTGTCACAGGGGCGGCTTATCCGCAATTCTTACGGACAGGGAGAAAAGAGCGAGGAGGTGGTTGTACAGGGGCTTTTAGAGGATGATATCCGGATAGATGTGCCTGTGGCAGAGCGGGAATACGGGGAAGAGGAGGCCGGCACCGCGATGGACCGGGCGGCGGGGGAGCTATTTGAGGAGATGGCAGGAGGAAGCGCGCCGCTGATCGACGCATCGGGCGCGCCTCGGATTGACGGATCAGGAGCGCTGCGGATCGATGCGTCCGGAACGCCGCGGGCCGATGGATCGGGCGCGGGGCAAGCGGATGAGCGGGGCGCGCCACAGTCTGATAGCTCCGGCGCAGCGCGGGCGGATGATTCAGGCATGTCTCAGATGAACACCGCCCGGGGGATCGCAGTTGAAGAGGGAGGCCGGTTAGAGCTTCCCTCCTGGCTGGATTCGTATGGGATTGCGGTGGAGTGGATTCCGGAGGATACGGATTACATAGGGACAGACGGAAGCATTTATGAGAATTTGTGTCCGGCTGATGGTAAGAATACGCGGCTGACAGCCCGCATGAGCGCAGGGGCTTATACAGCGGATTATGTCCTTCCGGTAAGGATTGTCCCCAGGAGAAAGGACGGCACGCAGCAGAGGCTGGCCGGGTTCAGCGCAGTTTTAAAAGAGGCGGACAAGAGCCAGAGCCAGACCGGATACCTGATTCTGCCGGATGAATATGAGGGGAGGCAATTGACCTATAAGACGAAGAGAAGCCTGGACTTTCTGGTGTTTCCTGTTTTGGGGATCGCGGCGGCGGCTTTGCTGCCTTTAAACGAGCGCCAGAAGGAGAAAGAGAAAGAACAGTTAAGGCAGCGCCAGATGATGATGGATTATCCGGAGATTGTGTCCAGGCTGGTGGTATTTTCCGGAGCGGGGCTTCCGGTGAGAAAGGCATGGGAGAGGATCGTCTCAGATTATGAAAAGACAGGGGAAAGGAGGGCGGCGTATGAGGAGATGGCGGCAGCCCATCACATGATGCTGAGAGGCATTCCGGAGCTGCGGGCCTATGCGGAATTCGGGAGAAGGTGCCGGAGTCTTCCCTACAGGAAGCTGGCTGGCCTTCTGGAGCAGAATATCAGGAACGGCTCAGAGGGGCTGAGGGCGGTCCTTGAGGCGGAGATGGAGGCGGCTTTTGAGCAGAAAAAGAATCTGGCGAGAAAGCTGGGGGAAGAGGCATCGACAAAACTTTTGCTGCCGCTGTTCATGATGCTGTTCATTGTAATGGCCATGGTATCGGTCCCGGCATTCCTGTCGTTTGGGATCGCTTGAGATGATAAGATGAATTATAACTGTGTACAGAGGAGGAAAAATGAGGATAAGTGAAGAGATCAGAGCGTTTTTTGTGGAAGAAGACGGAGTGGGAGTGATTGAGATAGTGCTGATTCTGGTAGTTCTGATCGGCCTGGTTATTATATTCAAAAAGCAGATCAATACGCTTTTGGACAATATTTTCAAGCAGATCAACAGCAAGTCAAAGGAAGTTTATTAATATTCGGAGGAGGAATCATGCGCAGGGACAGGCTTAAGAGATTGGAAGAGAAGGTAATGTCAGGAACGGCAAAGGGCGGTATCACAGTGTTTCTGAGCCTTATACTGACATGTGTCTGCGCTCTGGCAGGAGGGCTTTTTGAGTCGGCCAGGACGGCCGGGAGCGGCTGGTACATGCAGATGGCGCTGAATTCCTCTCTTGATTCTCTGATGAGCCTGTATCATCGGGATGCGTTTGAGGCGTACCGTCTGTTTCTGCTGGAATTCGAGGATGAAGAGGGCCTGAAAGGAGAAATGGAGCCGTACTGCCGCGCTTATCTGGAAGCGGCTCCGTTTTACCCTCTGAGAGAAGATAAGCTGACTGTCTGCGGGCTGATCCGGATCACGGATGATCAGGGGATTCATTTTGAAAAGGAAGTCCTGGATTTTATGAAGTTCGGCGTCTGGGCGCAGGAGGCGGACAGCGGGGCTTTGGAAGAGTGGTCAAAAACGATGCGGGAAGCAGAGCAGGTTGGGGAGATTGCCGAACTGTATCAGGAAAACGGGAGGAAAATCCTGGCGCTGGAGCAGGCCATAGACCGGATCGGAGACTGCCTGAAGCGTCAGAAAAAGTATTTGGAGGACGCGGACAGGGCCCTTGCTCAGTGCAGGGGAGGGAGGTTCTTATCCATCGCTTCGCGCCTTGAGTCAGAGCTTGACCGGATACCGGGGCTTGCAGACGCATACGAAAGGGAGGCTGACAGCTTAAAAAGGGAGCTGGCAGCTTCTGAAAAAAAGGTAAAGGAAAAAGAAAAGGATCTGGGGGCGGAAGCGCTCTCCCTGACAGAGCAGGAGACGGCGTCATACCGTTCGTATACCGACACAGAGGGAGAACGGCAAAAGGCAGTTGCGAAGACGCGCGAACGGGCCGCTGAAAATAAAAAGATTTTGGAGGCGGCAGTTTCAAAGGCCAGAGAAGTCCAGGACTATATTGACTCCTGGGATTCGGATGACGACGATGAGCTGGACGAGGAAGCGCTCTGGAGCCAGGTATCGGGTATCCTGAACCGGTTCCGGACAGATGACAGCTTTGAGGGCGGCCGCGTCAGGGATAAAAAGAAGATGCGCGTGCTGGAAACAGTCAGCCGCATGGCGGGAAAGGATCTTCTTTCAATCTGTGTTCCGGAGGGAACTAAGGTTTCAGGCGCCGCGCTGGATATGAGAGATTTGCCGTCCGCTCTTGTATCTGTGGGATCAGAGTCGTATCAGATGTCAGCGGCTGTTTTACAGGATGTTTTGGCAGGCGCGCTGTTTACGGAATATGCATCCCGCTTTTTTTCCAGCTTTCGGGCGGAAAAGGAAGGGAAATCTCAGTACGAGAAGGAATACTTCCTAAATGGGGCCCGATCGGAACGGGACAATCTAAAGGCTGCGGTCAACCGGCTGGTTGCGGTCAGGGAGGCATTGAATCTGCTGTATTTATTTCGTGATTCTTCTAAAAGAAACGAGGCGCGGACGCTTGCGCTCGCCATCACAGGGGCGGCGGGAATCGCGCCCCTGACAGAGGTTGTTACGTTCTTCATCCTTACGGTATGGGCATTTGCCGAATCGGTAGAGGATGTGAAGGTTCTGATGAACGGAGGAAGGATTTCTCTCATGAAGACACAGGGGGAGTGGAAGGTTTCCCTTTCAGGACTGGCTGAATCCGGAAAGCGTATATGGGACAGAGCGCCGGACAGTGGGGACGGAAAAGGACTCGATTATGACGGGTGGCTCAGGATGTTCTTTCTGATACAAGATCGCGTGCAGTTGAGATATCGTATGATGGATGTGATACAGAATAAGATACGCGAAAAACAATCCGGATTTCGGATGGAACAGTGCGCATACCGCGTGGAAGCACAATGGTATGGAAAGGGGGCCTGGATTCCGGTTCAAAGAACGGCGGGAAGAGAGTATTAGGGCTTGCGGCCGCTGTGAAGAATAAATGTATCTGTAATGCGTTCTGCCCGTATGCTTCAGGCAGAGCAGGATGCCCTTTTTCAGGCAATAAAATAATGTGCCTCTCCAAGTACATAAGCCTTTAACAATCAAAAATAAAATACAAATAATAAGACAAAAAGGAAAAAGACCAAATATAGCATAAAAATAAATAGTAAAAATAATTGCTACAATAAAAATAATCACAATAAAATGTGAAATGCTGGCCTGAAAAAGGGTATTCTGGTCTGCCTGAAGCATACGGAATATCATATGGAATGGGGGGGAAATCGGATGAAAAGGCGTAATATCAGGATTGCATCAGCCAGCCTTACGGTCGAGGCATCGCTGAGTCTTACCCTGTTTATGTTTACCGTGATACTGTTGTCGGTTCCGATGGAGCTTCTGGATATTCAGAGAAAGATCCAGACAGTGATGGAGGATACGAACCGGCAATTGAGTCAGGCGGCATATATTTCCAGCAGAGGGATCGAGCAGGGAGAGTTATCAGGGCAGGAGAATGCGGACGAGATATTTGAGATAGCAGATATTTTGGCGGGTCGCGGCGCAGCGATTTATCTAGCCCACCGGATCCGGGATACAGTGGGCGGGAAGCGGATTGAATCTGTGGACTGTTCGGGAAGCGTCATATCGTTGGATGGAGAACGCCTGGATTTGAGGGCTTCATACCGTTTGCGGCTTCCGTTTTCCATATTTGCGCTGGACAGCATCCCTCTCTCGTCGCGGAGCTTAAGACGGGGATGGATTGGGAGCGAGGGCGGGCGGTTTAAAATGTCCTCTGAGGAAGAAGAGGATCGCACTATCGTATATGTAGGAAGAGATTCTACAAGATACCATCTTTCCAGGGACTGTCACTATATATCAAATCAGATAAACGAAGTTCCTGTGGAGCAGGTGGGAGGTTATACCAATAATGCGGGAAAGCATTATAAATTCTGCAGCGTGTGTCAAAGAAGGCCCGGAAGCGGGGAGGGGGGCTCTGCCTATATTCTGCCGGGAGGGGAATATTATCACACCCGTGCGGACTGCTCTTCCCTCAGCTATTATGTCAGGGAAGTCCCTCTTTCCGAGGTAAAGGGGCTGGGACCGTGTTCCTATTGCGGCGGGGGAAGATAGTCAGGTCTGTGTACAGTAACCGTTCAAAAGCTGTCTAAACGGTTACTGCGTACCTGTTTGGCGCACAAAGGCGTGACGGACGGTTCAGTGCGAAGAAAGGAAAAGGATTGAAAAAATGATACGAATGATTTATTCATTGTTTCTCTTGCAGACAGCATGGCATGATTTGAGAGAGCGGCAGATCCCAATATGGATTTTTTTGCTCTTCGGCGCAGTTGGCGTCGGTGTTGTGTTCCTGTCATTGTCAGGCTTTCCGGGTGGGATCCGCGTGGGAACAGGAATCGGAAGTATAGCGGGTTTTTTACCCGGGATCGCTCTTCTTTCCATAACAGCGTGTACCCGCGGACAGATAGGTTCAGGGGACGGATTCTTTTTTCTCGTATCTGCCCTTTACCTTTCCGTGAGGAATCTTTTGCTGCTTCTGTCATCCGGATTGATATTCTGCAGCGCCTTTTGCCTCGGGATGGTTATATGGGGAGCCTGGAGCGGTGTCAATGTCAGGAAAATGCGGCTGCCGTTTCTGCCATTTTTAATTCCGGCCTGGCTGTGGCTTCTGTTTTTTTGCCAGACAGCCGGATAGGAGGATACTGAGCATGAATAAAGGGACTGCATCAGAAAAATGTTTCAGTCTGGAGGGAAGTTATACAGTGGAAGCGGCGCTTGTTATGTCTGTATCTCTGTTCTTTATTGCCGCCCTTTTGACAGGGATATTTGAGGTTCACAGCCGGGTCGTGGGAAACATGGCGCTGCAGGAGGGGCTGGAACAATGCATCTACACAGAGGAAAAGATACCGGAGGATCTGGAAGATAAGAAACTTCAAAGCCTGCGGGCGTTTTTCCGGTGCGGGGACGCAGAGCTTAAGCTCGGGCAATCCGGGAACAAAGCGTTTGGGGACGTGGAAACGGCTGTGCGGACAGAAATTGTGATAAAAGGGTTTGACCCGGAGAGTTTTTTGAGACTGCTGGCAGCAGCCGGGGTGTGAGTCAGGAGGAAAATGTGGATATTCATTACAAAAGACAGATGAATCACAATTATATGATAATCGATGCGCCTTCTGGAAAGGGCGGATATGAATGCCAGATGCTGGCCGGGAATTCCATAGAGGGTCTTTTAAGATTTAGGGTGGAATATCAGGAAGAAAAACAGCAATTTTACTATGAAATCACGTCTAAGCAGCCGCTTTCCAGAATGTTGGAGAAACGAAGGGCGACGGGGGAGGAGATACGACGCCTGATACTGGATCTCATCGCAGTTCTGAGGCGGATTGAAGAATATCTTCTGAAAGAAGAGCAGCTTCTTCTGGATCCGGAATACATATATGTAGATCCAAACGGCTTTCATGCAAGCCTGTGCCTGGTGCCGGGAATGGAGGGCGATCTTCCGGCTGCGCTGTCAGAGCTTCTGCAGTATTTGTTAGACAGGGTGGATCATAAAGATCGGGACGGCGTGGTGATTGCCTATAATTTATATCAGGAGAGCAGAAAGGAAAATTATGGAATATGTGATTTGATCCGCTGCCTCTCCCCGGGAAATGACTCAATTTTTGATACAGAAGATGGAAAAACAGAGCGCCAGAAAAGAACACAGGACGGGGAGCGGTGGGTAGAGGCAGGGGGATATGGGAAAGGCTATAGGGCGGCGGAAGGAGAGGCGGAAGAAGGAACCGGGGCAGAAAACAGGGAGCGTAGAACAGATACATGGGAGCGGGAAGAAGGGGCGGTAGATATGGAAGCGCTCCAGTACAAGGAGCCCGAAAAACATACCATTTGGAAGGAATGCATACAGGCTGTTTTTATGATAGCAGCGGCAGAGGGTATACTATGGTATTTCATGGGTGAGCCGGGCGTCATGCGATATGGGCTGGCGGCAGCAGGCGGTATTGCGCTCATAATATGTCTGGCGGCAGCCGGAAAACGGATGATGTCAGGACACAGGGATAGAGACAGCGGAAAAGAGAGGGAGCAGGCAGATTCATTACAGGAATACAAAAAAGAGAGCAGGATTACAGGAGAAGAGAGGGCAAAACACGGGGCAGAATATAGCGCCTGGGAAATTCATCCGGAAAGTGAGGACGAATATCGCAGAAGAATACAAAAAAGAGAGGCAGAAGAGCTGGAGCGCAGCAGCGAGGAAGGAACCATGCTTTTAACAAAGGAAGAGAAAAACGCTCATGTGGGGATATTAGAGCCATTAAATAAAGCGGAGGAATCAATTATCATATCGTACGTTCCTTTTATTATAGGGAAACATTCGGAATTATCAGATTATCAGCTCAAATGGCCGGAAATCAGCCGTCTTCATCTCAGAGTAGATAAAAAGGAGGATGTCTGTATTATAACTGACTTAAATTCAACAAACGGGACGGTTGTAAATGGGTATGCATTGCAGGCCAACGAGACGGTAAGCATAAAAAGCGGGGATTTGATTTATCTGGCGGGAATTGGATTTAAGTTTATTGAATAAACAAAAAATCATAAAAATCTTCAATTAAATACAAAGTTTTAAGAATGACTAATGCGATATATCAAATTATATATAATATTTTTGTGTCTTAAAACTACTGATTTGCGTAAAAGTTAAACTTTATACGCTTATTAGGAGTTTTGATAAAAATATTATGGATTAATACTGCACTTTATGTTATAATCATGACCATAAAGGGCGTGTATAGATGGGAAATAAAGGAAAAAGGGCATATATCAATGGTACGTTTATCTCTTTGAATGTATTATATTTTCTTTATCTTGAAATAGCAGGATCATCAGAGAATTCTTTGTTTATGATTGAAAAGGGAGCGATGTATGTACCGCTCATTTTGGAAAGAAGACAGTTTTATCGTCTTCTTACTTCTATATTTATGCACTTTGGAATCAGACATTTATCAGATAATATGTTGATTTTGTTTATTTTGGGAGATAATCTGGAGCGGGCCATTGGACATGTAAAGTACCTGTTTTTTTACCTTTTATGCGGAGTGGGAGCAAATATATGTTCTCTTGTATCAGAGATGAATGTGGCAGGTTATCCAGTCGTGTCAGCGGGAGCGTCAGGCGCGATTTTTGGCGTTGTCGGAGGACTGATCTATGTAGTTGGCGTAAACAGAGGAAGGCTTGAGGATTTAAGCAGCGTCCAGCTACTTATACTTGCTGCGATTACTCTGTATCTCGGATTTACCAGTACAGGAGTTGATAACGCGGCTCATGTCGGAGGTCTTGTGATCGGTATTTTTCTGGGGCTGCTGTTTTACAGAAGTCCCGGTAAAATATAGAATAAGAACGGCATCCAGGGATGCTGGAAGATAAGGGGTGATTCAAATGGTGGATAAAGAATGTATTTTTTGTCGAATTGCCGGAGGAGAGATTCCGTCGTCAACCATTTATGAGGATGAGGATTTCAGGGTGATTTTGGATTTGGGGCCGGCCTCCAAAGGGCACGCACTGATTCTTCCAAAAGAGCATTACAGAGATTTATGTGAGCTCGATCATACAATCGCTGCCAAAGTATTGCCGCTGGCGGGAAGGCTTGGCGCGGCGATGAAAAAGGCTTTGGGCTGTTCCGGATTTAATGTGGTTCAAAATAACGGTGAGGATGCCGGACAAACAGTGTTTCATTTCCATGTTCATGTAATACCAAGATATAAGGATGGAGCCAAAATCGCAGCATGGGAGCCGCAGAAAGCGGATCCGGAACAGCTTAGCCGGCTTAGCAGTAGTATAAAAGAGGCAATGGAGTAATAGGAGATGCGTATGCGGCAGGATGAAAGCGAGCTTTTACAGGCACTGTATGTAGAATATCTTGTTCCGCTAAAAAAGTTTGCCGCTAAGCTGAAGGTTAATGAGGATGAGATCGAAGATTTGGTGCATGAGACATTTATCGAATATTACGAGAGATATCCTCTGGATTGGCCCGAAAAAGTAAGGACCACCATGTTGATACGGATTTTGCGTAGTAAATGGGTGGACATTAACAGAAGAAGAAGCCGCTGTGAATTTTTGAGAATAGATAGTCCGGATGATGAAAAGCTTATTTTCAGGGAACTTCTGGATAATAGCGGAATGGTAAATCTTTTGGATGAAGAGGTTCTGGAACGGGATCTTTACCGCGAGATATGGAAAATAGTAAAAGAGATGAAGAAGGACTGGCGTGATGTAATTATCTTGAGAATTATTGAAGGGTTATCGACAGAGGAGACAAGTGAAATTCTGAATATAACGGGAACAGTATGTCGTTCCCGTCTATCCAGAGGCAAGAAGGAACTGCAAAAGAGGTTAAGGAAGGCTCGGCTTTTTGATATCTAATTTTTCAGGCAGTCATTTATCAGGCCAATTATGGTTTCGACCGCGTTGTTCAGATGGCTTTCAGCCATTCGCTCTATAAAAGTATCGCGGTTTTTGTATGTTTCTGTAATCGCATGGCGAAGCGTGTCAGGGGTCAGGACGTCTTCCTCAAGGACGGTACTAAATCCCTGCTTTGCAAAGGAATTTGCATTCAAAATCTGATCGCCGCGGCTTGCCGAAGCGGAAAGCGGGATCAGGATATTTGGCTTGCGCAGGGCCAATATTTCACAAATAGAATTAGCTCCGGCCCGGGAGATAACAAGATCAGCAGCAGCAAAAAGATGCCGTAAAGGCTTATCTACATATTCGTACTGAACATATCCTTTGGTTCCGATCAGGCTTTCATCCAGATTGCCTTTACCGCAGATATGTATCACTTGGAATACGTTAAGGATTTCAGGAAGAATATTGCGTATTGCCTGATTTACAGTTACAGAACCCAAGCTTCCTCCGATAATAAGAATAACAGGAAGTTCGGCGGACAAATGGGTGTACTGCAGTCCGGCCAGTCGATCTCCGCAGAGCAGCTCCTGCCGGATAGGAGAGCCGGTCAGGACGGCTTTATCGTCGGGAAGATATTTCAATGTTTCAGGAAAATTGCAACATACTTTTTTAGCAGATGGAATGCAGATTTTATTAGCTAATCCCGGAGTCATATCCGATTCATGAATGATGACAGGAATTTTATAGTGCTTGGCAGCCATGACGACAGGAACGGCTACAAATCCGCCTTTTGAAAAAATAACGTCAGGTTTATATTTTTTCATTAACTTTAAAGCCTCTGCGTATCCCTTCAGGACGCGCAGCGGATCTGAGAAATTTTTTAAATCAAAATAGCGGCGGAGTTTTCCTGATGAGATTCCGTCGTAGGGAATCCCGGTTTCTTCAATGAGGCGTCGTTCGATCCCATTGTAAGAGCCGATATAGTGAATTTCAAATTCTTCTTTTTGAAGAGTTGGAAGAAGTGCAAGGTTAGGGGTAACATGGCCGGCCGTACCGCCTCCGGTCAAAATGATTTTTTTCATAGTGTTTCCTCCATAAAATATGGCTGTTCGGAACATATCCTGCACAGCAGATTCTTTACCTGGAACAAAAGTATGCTAAATAGATTTATATATCTAGTATACTAAACAGAAATGAAAAAAAGTCAACCCTAAAGCAGATGAAAAAACAGGCAAAAGCCATATTTTGACCGCAGGAAGCGGACAGACAGGCTTAAAACACGGAGAGAGGAGAGAAGGGAGGTAGAAAATGGACAGAGGCCACAACGGCCCCAAAGCCGATCATGATTTAGATCAATGGTTAAAGCAGGCATTTGGCAAAGACGACGACACGCTTCTGAAAGATTTTCTGCTTGCACAGACCGAAATAAAAGACAACCAGATCCCCCCCGAACCGGAAGACGGGTTTGCTCGTCTGCTTACAAAGATTGAAGAAAGGAGGATAAGGCCTCACTATAATGAAACGGCAGAAACGAACACGCTTACGACAGGACAAAAGCGCGTGCGGCAACACTATCGCCGCATAAAGCCGTTTCTGCGCATAGCCGTAGCAGTCAGCGCCCTGGCAGCTCTGCTTCTGGCAATGGGGATGACAGTTGGGGCAAAGAGGAGTTATCAGTATAATGTGACGGAAAGAGAGAATATTGGTAGTAACATAGTCTACAATAAAGGAACTGTTGCAGACCAGGAAAATATGCTGGAAGAGGCTTACCAGGAAATTAGCACTGAATTAGGGAGCGATGTGCTGAGGATGGGTTATATTCCTGACAGGATGGAATATAAGATGAGTGAAATAAGCAAAAGCCGAGCTACAATGTATTTTGAATATAAAGGAAAAAAGTTTTACATTGTGCAACAGATAAGGACAGAAGGTAGTTCATTAAATTGTCTATCTGATAAAGCGGGACATATGGAAGTTTACAACCCATATATGGATGCTGATATTTTAATTGAAAAAGAATATACTGAAAAGGGAGAATTAGAGTTAAGTGTCCAGATTATTAGTCAAGATTCATATTATTTAATAATGGGTGTTGTGGGAGAAGAAGAGTTTAAAAAAATAATTGAAAATGTGTACATAAGAGAAGCTAACTAAGGAGTAGATAATATTATGAAAAAGTTATGGAAGAAAGTAGTCGTATGTGTATCTGCATTAACAATCTTATTATCATTTACCGCACAGGCATCGGTAACGGTTTCCGATAATGAGCCGGAGGAAATTGTTCTTTTGTCCGAAGATGTAAGAAGAAGTAAAGATGTAGTTAATGGAGAACGTGGCAGTATTGTTGGGGGTGTTAGCTCAGAGATTATAAATGAGAGCGGTGGAAATATCGGTTTTATAATTCAAACCTTATGTTATGTAGAATGCGATAAAATTTCCAACACAGCAATATTAGAAAGATATGATGAAAGCAGAGATAAATGGACTGAGGTTGCCAGATATCAATTCAATGCTAAGAAAGCAGATTTCCCCTCTGGATTGTCAGCATTAACAAATTCAATGACTGTTAAGAACCAGAGGAAGGGCTATTACTATAGAATAAGAGGCATCCATCATGTTGAGGCAGAGGGACAGATTTTAAATTATTCTTCATTAACAGACGGATTATTAATTACGGAATTCGGAA
This sequence comes from Clostridiaceae bacterium, assembly GCA_910575795.1. Classification (GTDB taxonomy): domain Bacteria; phylum Bacillota; class Clostridia; order Lachnospirales; family Lachnospiraceae; genus Otoolea; species Otoolea muris. The sequence continues at coordinate 30,607 of CAJTGE010000051.1, forward strand.
GGTAATAAGAGTTATCCGCTATACCTAATTGAGAATGCCGTGATATATCCTTTTACTTAAGATTTATTCAGAATCAGGCTAAATGAACTGCCAATAACTGCCAATTAAAAACAAGAAGCAAAGCCTAATACCGGGGGATAACCGCCGAACATTGACTTTGCTTCTTAAATCAAGTAAGTCCTGTCTCTGGCCAGTCAAAAAGATAGCCAGGAACAAATTGTCTATCTGAAAGAATTCATTAAAAATGATATCAACCTGCTCTCGTTTTTCACATTCTGAATACTTGTGTCCTCTCAGAAACTCTTAAGCCTTTATTTCACTGGCTCTTGCAAAAAAACTGTTAAATCGCCAAGTTCTGCAACATATTTTTTAACAGGCTTGCTTGTCATGTATTTTTTCTAACCGCTATCCGAAAATAATTGAAAAATAAGCATTTTTTAGTAAATGTAAAACTATCCGCCTAGAGCGTGTTTGAAAATTGCTTTCTGCCAGATGTGCGTTCCGCTTTGTGGGAGATTTGTGCCAAATGAACGCGGCGCAGTGGGCTGCGTTAAGTGAATTTGGCACAAATATACCGCGAAGTGGGGCGTGCAGATGCCAGGAATGAATTTTCAAACACGCTCTAG
>CAJTGE010000052.1:0-9083 GCA_910575795.1 Clostridiaceae bacterium
GTGACATCCTCCGGCTTTACATTCCCTGGAATGCTCGCGTCCACATACCTGCAGTTATCATTGATGTACCGGGAATAGACCTGCACCTTCTCATTTCCCGCATTCAGGTACTCCTTCCCGTTAAGGCCCTTTACCCAGTCCTTATTCTCCTGGTCATCATTCTTCACCAGGAACCGGATGGATGTCTGCTCCCGGCCTTCCACATCTGTAAATGTGGCAGTCCCGGTCAGGTAGCAGGACAGTTTCAGCCCCATCGGGGCCTCTGTCTCAACGGTTGCCTCCGTTAATGCCTCCTGCTTCCTCGAGCATCCTGCCATTGCTACGGAAGCAGCCATTACGACTGCCAGGGCCATACAGGCAATCCTGAAAGTATTTCTCCGGCTGGTTCTTTGTTTTCTCATGTTCCTCTCCTTTTCTCTGTTTTTTGGCCATCACGGGCATCAGCCCTGCCTGGCCAGGTTCTCAATAAAGCGGCACAGCCCAATCCCTGAACACGTATCGAACAACAGTACGGCAGTGACCAAAAACGCTGCCCCAAGCACTTTATTTGCAGCACCATTCGATGTGCATACATGAAGGCAGACGCCTTTTTTAGCGGGCCAGAACAGCTGCAGGTTCTTGTGGTTTAAAAGGTCAAGCGCAAGATGTGATAAAAAACCTGTAAGGAACGCACTGGATGCCTGCATGGAGCCTGCCGCATACACACACGCTGTCAGTATAAGTGTTATTCGTTAGTTTATCTGAACCAAAATCCCCAGTTTTTCTCCAAATTAAATAAGGTATGGGATATTTTAATCTGATGAATTTTCCGTCAGATTATTTCATCTCCATACCTTTTGTGTTATCCTTCTATCTGATACTCAGAAAAAGAGCAGGAACCCCCAACCGACCAAAGTTTGTGGTTCCTGCCCTGCTCACATCATGGCGGATGTTTCCGCCACAGACAAAGATATGATAACAGTAATCGCAGAAGAATGCAATGAGATTTCACAGGAAGCTTATGATGACATCATGGATTCCATCCAAATATGCCAGTTGCAGTGCTCCTGCGGCCGATGCGGCTGCCTTGCGGGGCATGGGGGGTATACCCGTTCCGTAAAGACGGCGCTGGGGAAGATCCCCCTTGCCATACGCAGGGTCCAGTGCAGCCTTTGCAGCGCCACCCATGCCCTTCTCCCTTCCGGCATCGTCCCTTACTCCCAAGTCCCCCTTGCAGACCATGCCGCCATAGCTTCTTCCTATGAAGATGGGAAGGACGGCATGGAAGTGATGGATACCAATCCGGAGCTCTCCCCCAGCCAGGTCTTTTACATCCTCTCTTTATACATCCGTTTCTGGCGGCAGCGCCTCTTAAGCGAAGGCCTCCTGCTGTCCCCGCTCCATGCACTCACACAGGGCTGCATCCGCCTCTTCGGACGCCAGTTCATGCAGATTAAACGCACCAGGAACCTCCTTTTTGTGCCGCCTACATAACTTTGGGTGACTTCCCTCCTCCTTTTCCTTATGATGGCATAAAAACAAAAGGAGGTTTCCGATCAATGGAACAGGATTACAGACATGCCATCGCACTGATGCGCTATTCGGCCATCGCACCCCTCATCCCCGGCTTGCCAGAAGGATACAGGAACCTGGCGGACTACCTGGAGAAGGCATCGCGCAAGGGGCTGCTTCACCCAGACGGGCAGGTAAAAAGCTACGCGCCCAAGACTTTATACAAATGGTATTTTAACTACAGGAACGGCGGTTTTGACGCCCTCCTGCCTGCCGGGAGGAGCGACTGCGGCACGCCCAGGAAACTGGATGATGACCTGAAAGAGAAGATCCGGTACCTAAAGGAGCGTTACCCGCGCATGGGCGCTGCCGCCATCTTCCGGCATCTGAAAGAAGACGGAAGCATAAAAAGCGGCCAGGTCTCCGAGTCCACCGTGAACCGCTATGTAAACCGGCTCTCCCTGGAAACGGGGAACCTGCCGGTTCAGGATATGCGGCGGTATGAGCGGCCCATATCAACGAGGTCTGGTGCGGGGACTCCAGTGCCGGGCCATACATCAGGACGGCGAACGGCAGGAAACGCAGGGTGTATGTGATCGCCCTGATCGATGATGCCAGCCGCCTCGTTACCGGGGCCGGCGTGTTCTTCGAAGATACCTTTGTAAACCTCATGTCGGTAATGAAAAGCGCCGTGGCAAAGTACGGCGTGCCGCGGGTGTTCAATTTCGATAATGGCAGCGCTTATAAAAACAGACAGATGGAACTGCTGGCCGCCCGCATCGGCACCACCATAAACTACTGTAAGCCCTATACCCCGACGGCAAAGGCCAAGGTGGAGCGGTGGTTCCGGACTATGAAGGACCAGTGGATGGCGTCCCTGGATATGCGGGATTTTCCTTCCCTGGAGGCCCTCTCCGGAAGCCTGTGCGCCTATGTCCGCAGCTATAACCTCTCCGCCCACTCCTCCCTTAAGGGGAAGGCGCCCCAGGAACGTTTCTTCTCCGAGCCGGAAAGGATCCGCCGCCGCCCCCAGGAAAGGCTTAAGACCGATTTCCTCCTGGAACTGGAGCGCAGGGTCTCCGCTGACAGCGTGGTCACCATCGGGAACGTGGAGTACGAGGTGGACATGCGCTTTGCCAGGCAGAGAATTCGGCTGCGCTGCTCACCGGGCATGGAGAATGTCTATGTGGCAGAGCCTGACGGTACGCTGGTTCCGGTACGGCTTTTAAACAAGCAGGAGAACGCCTCTGTGAAGAGGGAGAAGCTCCTCCTTTCCGAAGGGGGTGAGGAATGATGGACTATGCGCGCTTCGGGCTGGAATTCAACCCGTTCCTTAAGAATTCCAAAGAGGTCCTGGTGGAGACGGCCCAGTACCGGGAAGCCCTCTTCCGGCTTTCCTATCTGGCTAAGACAAAAGGCTTCGGCCTGCTCACAGGCGGGCCGGGGCGGGGAAAGACCACCGCTGTAAGGAACTGGGCAGCGGCCCTCAACCCTTCCCTTTACAAAGTGGTCTATTCCTGCCTCTCCACCCTTACCGTATCCGATTTCTACCGCAGCCTGGTAGAAGCCCTGGGCGGGCAGCCCTCCTTCCGCAAGCCCGACAACTTCCGCTCCATACAGGAGGAGATCAGGCGCCTCTCCCTGGAAAAGAAAAAGACCCCGGTCATCATCATCGATGAGGCAAACTATGTGGGAGGCGCCATCCTGAATGAGTTAAAGATCCTGTTCAACTTCGAGATGGATTCCAGGGACCATGCCGTGATCCTCCTGTGCGGCCTTGGGCAGCTGAACAACACCCTGCACCTGTCCGTCCATGAACCCCTGCGCCAGAGGCTGGTGATGAACTTCCATATGGAAGGCATGACAAAAGACGAAGGGCGGGCCCTGATCAGCGCGAAACTGAAGGGGGCGGGGTGCAGCCACACCATCTTTGACGAAACGGCCATTGAGGCCATCCTGAACGCTTCAGACGGCACCCCGCGCATGGTCTGCCGCCTCTGCAGCCAGAGCCTTCTGTGCGCGAACGCAAAGAAGCTGGATCTGGTGGATGCGGATGCGGCCATGCAGGCCATCAATGACTGTGAACTGGGATAGGAGGCGGCGTATGGACAAGAAAAAAAAGGAAGGCTCTGAAACAGGAACTGAAAACCATAGAGGAACACTATGCCGGAACCCTTGACTGGCTGGAGCTTGGGGAACTGCGTTCCTGGGTGGAGGCCGGGAACAGCCCCTGTGAAAATCCGGAGCAGATCATCCATAAAGACGGTTCTTTCTTTGATTTTATTGAATGGCACCGGGCGGCACGGTGGGTCTCCGTCAGGGATCCCCTTGACGCACCAGGCCCTTCTGACAGGGAGCTGTTCGATTTCTACACGGACAGACGCTCTGACCATGGCTCCCTGGAGGAGACAAAAAAATTCCTCCGGGACGCACAGACCTTTCTGGGCTGTGAAATTCTCACCCTCATCGATTTTCTGAAAGAGAGAGGCCTGCTGTATGCGTACCTGCGTTATAAATACCCTGAACCACTGACAGAAGAAGAGGAACTTCCATTCTGATTTTTCCGGAAAAGCATCCCCCTGTGCAATTAATTTGCATAGGGGGATGTTCAATTCCGAATAATGTGCAAAACTGTGCCTGTATAATGTGATGGAAAATCTATCATGAACTCTTTTAGTGGAAAAATAATCTGCAAATCGAATGCCCTTTTAATCTGAAGAACAACAGTATAGCCCCTGCAGTAATGGAATGCATAAAGCTCCGATGCCCTGTCTTCACCCCGAATACACAGATAATGACAGCCAGGGCCCATGCTGTCAGCTTGCCGATGGCCACTGTAACCCCTGATGTGTCTATCAGGTTCTCAAATCCCCCGGAAACAGCCGTGAACATTGCAAATGCCGCCATGGCGGCTGTGGATACGCAGATCATGACATCTGCTTTCTTCCTTGCCCACGATCTGTCTGTGTCGATATCGCTGATATCCGCCCCACATGCAGCCGACAGCGCTGCGGCTGCCGCTGGCAGCAGGCCCCGTGGCCGGACAATGAACAATGCCGCACTCACCCCGGCGGCGATATGGGTATCTCTTAACATGATGTCTGCCATCCCCCTTTTCCGCTTGTTTCTGATATTTCTACCCTCCAGAAAAGCAAAATGCACCGCCGCGTATGGCAGCGGTACAATGTATAAAAAAGGGTAAGAAAGATAATTCTGCGAGGGAGGGGCTACCCCCGCAAACGCCTCTGGCCGGATTTGGACCGGCTGCCTGCCAGCCATAAAACAGGCTGTGCCCATACGCACATCAGAGGCTGCGATATATGTTATATTTGAGGATAACAAGTGTGGCGAGGCGGTATGATACCTCCCACAATACTCCTGCCCGGATTCGAACCGGATACCTGCTATTAAACAGGCCTGTACCCAACGCACAGCAGGAGCACCAAAAAATCAAGAAAGGATATGGGAACAATCCACTTGCGGGAAACAACGCCAGCTTCCCGCAAACGCCCCTGGCCGGAGTCGGACCGGCCGCCTGCCAGTCACAAAACAGGCTGTGCCCATACGCACATCAGAGGCTGTGATGTATGTTATATTTGAGGAAAACAAGTGTGGTGCCTCCCGCAATACCCCATCCGGATTCGAATCGGCCGCCTGCCCCGGATCGGATGATGCGCCAACTCACATAGGAAGCACAAAAGAAGTATGGGACGAAGAAAAAAAATATCGTTCTCAAACCGGTTTTTTTGAAATTTTTTTGTCTATCCCTGGAAGTATGGGAAAGATCTGGTTTTTGTCGCTCCCAATCTGTGGATAGCGTTTTTTGAAGAAAAAATTGCGTCACCTCATGTATGAGGCGCGGCTCTTTGCTGCATTCTCCCGGACTTCCGCATCCGTCAGCGCCTTCCTGATGCAGTGGCTGAACTTCAATCCGCGTCCATACCAGCGAAGGCACACATCGACATCCGCCCTGGACGGCAGTATTTCCTCCAACGCCTTCAGCGTCCCGGTATCTACCATCGCGTCCAAATCTCCGAACGACGACCAGCCGTCGCACCCTCCTGTCTTCAGGCTGACAAAATCTTTGAACCTCGGCCCGGCATTCCCGTTCAGGCTTCTGATCGAAGCTGCACACGCGCAGTTGACCGCCCGCTTCGGACCGCCGTAATAATCAGCCCCTCCGGGAGCCGGGATACGCTCCCATGCGGGCATACCCGCCTGGCCTGCGCCAGCTTTGGTTCCTGCCGCATTTATAGTACCCCTCGCATCCTTCCTGGCAGGCTTTCTTTCCCTGTATCCCTTATCCTCCAGTGTCGGGTTACAGGCCGCTCCCATTGCAAGTCCATCACATTTTTCGTTGTAGGGATTTCCCGCATGTCCGCGCACCCATTTTGTCAGGATCTCCTTTCCTTTCATTGCACAGTCCAGGGCGGCCCAGAGATCCAGGTTCTTCTTCCTGTCGAAATACCCATCCAGCGTCTTAACAAGATACTGGGAGTCTGAAAACATCTGCACTGTGGAACCCTCCGGCGCCATTTTTAATCCTTCAATAGCAGCCATAACCTCCATACGGTTGTTGGTGGTCGAGAAAAAGCCTTCTGACTTTTCTGTGACCTCTCCTGTTGACATGTCGATGAGCACAATGCCGTATCCGCCGCTCCCGCCCGGGTTGACGAGGCAGCTGCCGTCTGTGTACAAGAGAAAATCAATATTCCTCTGCATTTTCTTCTTTCCTTTCTTCCAGTTTTTTTGCCGGGAAAATTATTCTTGAGCTTTCTGACAGAAGTATGGCTCATATTTTTTAGTTTTGTTTTCTGCAGATGGTGTTTTTTTTTAATATTTGCTATACCGGACATTCCGTGCTTTTCTGCGGAAATGCTTATCCGCAAAAATACATCTCAATATGCCACCAAAAACGTTATCCGCAAAAAGTGCCGTATCCTAACGTACGTAAAAACAGCCCCTCAAAAGAGAGACTGCTTTTCAAACCAAAACATGTTCCTCATTATTCTGCGTCCGGCCTGCTTCGAATCAAAGCGCAACGGGAGGAAATCTCAAGATACACAGCGCTTTCTGCGGATAACGTTTTTTTTGCGAAAAAAGTATATTGCAAAGAAAATCTGCATATGCTATAATCAGATAAAAGAAAAAGCAGAGTACATGCTTGCAACATGTACCCTGCCAGGACTATCGATAGACGGTTAGCCCATATTATGTTTAACAAAAATAGTTGCGCAGTTTTGTGGACAGGCGGCTATTTCTGTGTCTTTCCATGATGAAATCCTATCGTATATCCAATCCAGATGGGTGATGATAAGTCTATGTGGACAAATAACGAACCCCTGAACCGTGTTGCAACACAGTCCAGGGGTTCGTTATTTACTCTCTTATTACAAATTTGATAATTTCCGAAAGTTCTGTCTCATCAAGCGCTCTTCCGCTCTTGGCAATTCTGACAGTCGCCAGATCCGATATATGTACCCTTTGGAGAGAGTCTAATTTCACAAAGGTTCGTCTCGGAAATGGCGGATCATACTTGAATATCTCTTTGTTGGTCGGAAGTGTTAATTCCCACTCTTTTCCAGCCACGGACGATACTGTAAGAATCTCTATATATTCATCGTCTATCCCGACAATGAGATATGGCCTTTCATAGGCAGGAAATTCACCATCCGGGAAACGTATCTTTCCCCAAAACGCCTGCCCTACGACAAATGACTGCGGCATTAGAAAATCACCAGCCTTCCGTCATCCCTGCAAATGCTGTAGACATCATCCTCGCACACCTGGGAAAACTTTTCCAATTCTGCAATCACTTCGTCCGTTATTGTCATATTATCGTAATAAAACGTAACGCCATTGACCACCTCGTATCTTGGTGCAACTCTCTGCGTTTCCCTATATGCCTTGACTGCTCTCCCTACGGCTTCGACATCCTCCGGGAAAACTTCAAAATTCACGACAGACTTTCTTTTATCATGGTAGCCGTTATCTGCTGTACCACTCTTGTATGCCTGTCTCCATGATTTAAAACTATGATTCAGATCCGAAAGTTCTCTTGCAGTAAGATGACCGTAAACTCCTATCACGGCATTTAAGGTTTCATACTCTTCTTCGCTGAAATCCGGATTGAATCTCTCACTGTCTGTCTTGAATCCCGAATAATCATTCCTATATCTGAGACGCACTTTCTCAACAACCAGCCCGTTTTCAAACGCAAGAATATCGTCTCCAAAGAGGGGCTGCTGACACTGAGCCAGATGAGCCATATCCGCCAGCACCAACATTTTCTGCAACTTCATATTTCCGGCATATGTGTTCGGCATAGAATCGGCGCCACTCTTTATGAAAAATTTTGCAAAATCGTATACATCTCTCATACCAGACACCTCCTCTTGTTTTCCCGTTTCCACCGTGGAAACGGCCCATGTTTGCTATCCGCTATGACTATAAAAACCGCCTTACGGCGGCCCCACAGCCGGTGCCAGCACATGGCACTTAAACGTAAATTCGGTGATGTGGGTATACAGCGTATCTCTACCTGCAGTCTTAGTGTATGCCGTTTTTCTGATTTTGTCAATAGATTTACTGACACGGATTAATTTCGCTGTACCTTACAGCTTTATTGGGGTTAACGTTATTTGTGATGCATAACATAAGGACTGTACCTCAGCAAGGAACACGACCCGGTCTTTATTCCGGAAACCCAGGTCATTATAAAGGCCGTCCGTCAGGACATTCTGTATCGTCACATCCACAAGATCATCCTCCGTTGTCCCGGTATCCTCCGGGTGCAGCGCCTGATAGAGTTTCAGGAGGTATTTTTTATCCTGGAACAAATCTGAAAAACGCTGTCCCTGACGGTTTGTTTTGCTGTCTCCATTCAATCCCTCCTGCCCAAACGTTATCTGCTACTTTTATTATATCCAAAATGGATCGGGAAAACAATATATTTTCTACGGGAACTCAAAAAAATGGCCTGGTTTTTGTACGTATCCTCCATACTATTACCAGAAAAAAAGAAAGGAGGAGGGGGATTTGCAATCCCCCATGAAGAACCATGAAACACAAAACAACAGCATTAATGGCAGCCATGATGGCCGCGGCTGGTACAGCCGCCATGACGCCAGAATCCGCTTTCGCGGCGGAAAAGATCAGCCGGGTATCTGTGGATTTTAAGATTGAAGGATACGATGAGTACGGGTATCCGGAGATCACAGCGGAGGCTCCATCATCCGCGCACTATTCATGCGGGAGCGCTGACCTGGAGTCCGGGTACACGGATGATGACAGCGGGGAAGACGGAAGCGCAGAGAAAGCGAAAACCGCAGCAGAGGAGAACTATGTCATTGATCTTTCTGCTGATGACGGGTACACTTTCTATCTGACAAAAGCGGATCAGGTTAAACTGAACGGCGCAGGCGCCCAATATGTGAAGGCATCCAGGCTTGATAACGGCACAACCCTGCGGCTGACATTCCGTCTCACCCGGTTGGAAGATATCTGCACCCCTGTCGAACAGGCGGCCTGGCATGAGGACGGGACGGCATCGTGGGATTCCGCGTATCATGCTGTCCGGTATAAACTCATCC
>CAJTGE010000052.1:9190-29936 GCA_910575795.1 Clostridiaceae bacterium
AACGGCGGCAGCAAGGTGTATTATACAGGCGGGACCAGCTATGACTTCAAGCCGGTTATGCTCAGGAAAGGCTCCTATAGCTTAAAGGTCTGCCCGCTTTCCCGGAGCGGATACCAGGCAGAGTATGCAGAGGCCGGCTCCTTCAGCGTCACTAAGGAAATGGCGCACGCTTATTTTGAGGCATACGGCGTGGAAACTGAGACACGGAAGCTGGACGGCGCCGCAGATGAGGGCCCGGGTACTGTGGAGGTGATCTATAAAAATATTGGATGGAAACAGGACGATACCGGATGGTGGTACCAGAACGAGGATGGCTCCTATCTGCAGTATGACTGGACGGAACTAAACGGTGACTGGTATTTCTTCGGATCAGACGGCTACATGGTGACGGACCAGGTAATCCGCTGGGGGGATGACAGCTATTACATGGCCCCTGACGGAAAAATGGCAGTAAACCAGACTGTCCCGGACGGCCGAAAGGCCGGGGCTGACGGCGTCCTGGCAGGGACGATAAGCAGTGAATATATGGAGCAGGCGGTCAGAAACGGGGAACTGGAAACGGGTTACTCTGATTATGGGCCGGCCTCTGTCCAGAAGGATTACTCCAATTACGGGCCGGCTTTCTCTTGACCCACAAAGCAGGGCATTTTGTGTAAGCGCTCAATTTTTGACCGTTGCCGAAATGAAAATGCCCCAGTTGTTTTCGGCAACTGAAGCACATTGACAATTCACATACGATTTATTCATTACTGATCATTCTGGTTCTCAATCCGGCGCTGGATTTCAGTTTTGACATTTTCATTCCAGGGAGCAAGCTCTTCCAGTTCATCATCTGACATTGTTTCTTTCGGCTGATGTTCAAACAGGTAGGTAAGATAATAATAAGGGGTTACCTTATTTGCTTTTGTCATTTCCACCATAGTATAAGCCATGGCACTTGCCTGTGCTCCTGCCGGGGTATCACAGAACAGCCACCCTTTTCTGCCAACAACGAATGGCCGGATTGCATTCTCGGAAAGATTGTTCGAAAAACTGCAGCGTCCATCCTCCAAATAAGTAGCCAGATGTTCTTTCCGGTTCCTGATATAGGTCACTGCCTTATCCAGTCGGGAACCCTGGAGCGGATCCTGTTTTTCAAGCCACGACAAAAAGCCTTCAATGATCGGTTTTTCCTGGGAAAGGCGCGCTTCCCTGACGGCATCAGATGTTTTATATTTTTGACGTATCTTTTCCTCTTTGTCAAAAAGCTGATTGGTATACATGACTCCCTGTACTGCAGGCTGCGTGTAATCAAGCTGTTTTCCTTTCGGGATTGCATCAATCAGATATCTGCGGATGTGCGCCCAGCAGGCTAGGCGTTTTGCAGTCTTTACCTTATTGTAACCGCTGTAACCGTCGCACATCAGATAACCCGCAAAACCATCCAGAAAATCCACTGCCGTATCTCCGGCACGTGTTTCTGAGTATTTATATAAGATGATTGGCGCCCCACCATCCTCCCCGCTCCGAAACAGCCACATGTAGGATTTTGTCTGGGCCCGGCGCTCCGGTTCATGCAGTACCTGGACCGGAGTTTCATCTGCCATCGCAAAATTCCTGTGCAGGAGTTTCCGGTGGAAGAAATCATACATGGGTGTAAAAAAGGCTTCCCCATTTTTGAACACCCAGTTTGCAAGCGTGGCACGGCTGATCTTTGCACCAAGACGGCCAAGATCCTGTTCAATCCGATAAAGAGGCATACCATTTTACAGTACTTCTGGCAAACTACCCAGGCCACAGTGGAAGTGGATGCCATACCGTACACCATATGGACTTTTCCATCCTTGCCTTTGATAATGTTCGGCGTCACTGCATTCTAACGGCAGTTTTTACATCCGTAATTCACGCTATAGTATTCGATCACTCTGGCACGTGCCGGGATGATCTCCAGCTCACGGCGTACGAATTCGGTTCCGATCTTTTCCATAAGGGCGCCGCATTTGCTGCAGATGCGCTCTTCGGCAGACGGTTCCAGATACACCTTTTTTACAGGAATGCCTTTAAAACGTTCCTCGTTGGTGGAACGTTTCTTCCTTGGTTTGGATTCCGACCCTGTTTGTGCCGGCTGTTCAGTGGCCGCGAGTATATCAGCCGCTTCTGCAGGCGGATCCATTTCAGCTTCTGCTTCATTGAAGAGATTCATCTGCCCCGGTATCTCACAGACACCTTTTTCACTGGAGGAACCGAAGAGCTTCTTTGTCAGGTAATCGATCTGTTCCTTGAAGTTGTCACGCTCCTGCTGGAGTACAGCTTTCTCTCTTTGTGTTTCTGCAATGGTTTTTCGGAGAAGTTTATTGGTCTCACGGAGTTCACTGAGAAGATCCTTAAGCTCCCTGAGCTGGATATCTTTTACATTCTGAGCCACTGTTTTTCACCTCTTTTCTGATATTTATTATACCAGAAAACACGTGAATTTTACAGGAAAAGAGAGCCTGAAAAGTGCCGAAAATAAAGGGAAAAAGGCACTTTTTATCATCTTAAAGCCAGAAAACCCCAACCGACGTTAGTCGGTCGGGGATGAATGGCGTTTTTTTGTCTTTGTAACATCTTTTTGACGCCTACAGTATTTCCTTTTGGGGCGTTCGATCCCCTGGTTTTGTATATACTGTTCTATCGTTTCGATATTCGCACCGCCTGTGGTAGTAAGGAAATAGCTGTCTGACCAGAAAGAATCCTTCCACAGCTTGTCATGGATGCGTTCCCAGTATTCAGCCCTTACGTATTTGGACAGCTGCGTCTTCAGGCTGCATACGATCCGGGATGGGCACGCTGATGGAGGGATCTCAAACAAAACATGGATATGGTCCTCCTCGCCATTGAATTCGATCAAGCTCCCTCCATAGCCTCCCATCAGCCGTTCCGTCATACTGCGCATATATCCCATGATCTCCTGGTCAATGACCTTCCGCCTGTATTTTACGACAAACACCGCATGATATGTCAGTAAGTAGACAGAGTGCTGGTTTTCCTTGTATTCCATGGCATGACCTCCATTCCTATCCGATATTATGTTTTTGGGGATAAAGTATTTGTGTTTTTTCGTAAACTATGGTATAATTATACCATAATAAATATGAAATATCAATTCATAACCGATATATTGGAAGGGGCTCCAGGATGAAACTGACCGTGACCGTTAATGCAGATAAACGCTATTACATGGATGAGGATACGATATCCAATTACAGCTCATTCATAGATACATTGTGCCGTTTTAATGACATAAAGATTGATCTCTACAACCGTCTATATGATCAGTCTATCCCTGGGTCTGATCCTTTTAATGGTGAGACATATGATAGATTTTTGAAAAATAAGTATAAAGTGAACTCCTATTATACCTGCAGCATCCGTGCAGCCGCTGCGGGCGTGTTATCCTCGCAGAAGGAACTCCGTTCTATGTATAAGGCTCAGGCAGAGGAGGATATCAAAGCCCGCAAGAACAAGATCAAAGAGGTCAGCGATTTGCTTGATAAAAAACAGCATATCAAGGATTCCATCCGCGCTTACGCAAAAACAGGCAAATGGGATAAACCATATCCAAAATGCGTGCTGAAGGTGAGTGGCGGCAAGGCCGTCATATACAACAAGGAGATCCCACTGGATGAATATGAGCGCAAGGTTGAGGAAGCCATCCGTGAGCTGAAGAACCGCCTCAAGATGCTTAAACGCAGCCTGGCCCGCAAGGAAAGCAAACTGAAAAAGCTGGAGGAACTGCCGCCAGAGCGTATCCTGTTCGGAACGAAAAAATTCTACAGCGGAAAAGATAACCCTGATAACCCTGTTGGCATGGATGCATGGAAGGAAGAATTTTTCCTCCGAAGGCACCATTCCATGTCCCTTCCAGGACGGCATGACAGCGCGGACTGCAATTTCCTTGTGTATCTCCGTGAGGATGGCCTGCATGTGAAATGCATGGATGGGAAGGCTGCGGTATTTCATGGGTTCCGGCTTTCGAGATATTGGGTAGAATACCAGGCTCTGCTCCGTCTCGGTTCCAAGGAGAGGAAGGCTGTATGTTATAACTTCAAGAGGGAAGTTGACCAGGACGGCAGGGAATATATCATCCCGTCCGTCACGATGACGATGGAAAAGCAGGACACCAACAGAGGCTTTGCTGACGGCTGTATCGCCATCGACCAGAACTGGGACAATATCACATTGTCCGATATCAGCGCCGACGGCGAATGCCTGGATCACAGGACGATCCCCTTCCATCTGGAGGGGAAGACGTCCGGGCAGATCTCCTGCATCATCGGGGACGTGATGAAGCAGGTCGGTGACTACTGTGAGCTCACAGGGAAATGCCTTGTGATCGAGGATATCGACACCACCAGGAAACGGGGCGGCATGAGATACGGCAGCAGGAAAGGGAACCGCCATGCGTCCATGTTCGCCTACCAGAAGATAACGGCCTGCGCGTACAGCCAGGGTTTCCAGAAAAACTTTGAGGTGTATGAAGTTGACCCGGCCTATACCAGCCAGATCGCCAAAGTACTGTATATGCGCAAAATGGGCTGTCCCATACATGAAGCAGCCTCCTATACGATCGGTCTGAAAGCGATGAGGCTGGATCATTGGCTGTCACCACCGGAACTTATGATAGATCTCCTGCCGCAGAAGCTCCAGGAGTCTGAAAATATCTGGGCACAGTGGAAATATATCATCAGGAACCTGAAGGGTGTGCGCACTCATCTGTTCTACGGGGCATCGCCCAAAAAAGAACTTTCCGCGTTAAAAAAGCCTACCATGTCTTCTTACGCAAAAGCGCTTAAAGACCGTGATAGGCTGAGGAATGATGTAGCATATATCTGATGATTTTAACAATACACAAAATAATGTGAACTATCTGTAACTCATTGACCACGCATGCTGTACTACCCTGCTTTTGCGCGTCTCAGTTGTATGCGGCGGCAGGAAACGGGATGGACGGTACAGCGTGCGTCCTGAACAGGGAGATAAACCAAGTTCCTTCGGGTCCGTGGCCCCCTGCTACCGTAATGCTTGAGCTGAATCGGGTTCTGAGCGGCCTTCGGGCCGCCGGAATCCCCAACCGACGCCAGTCGGTCGGGGTTGTTCAAGTGCATCTTTCAGACGCGTCAGACGGTATTTTTATTGCTTTAGGCTGGTCAATATCAATGCCGGACATGAGCCAGTCAAACTCCCTCCAGGACAGATTCCTGACTTCCGATCTGTCCCTGGGCCATCGGTATCGACCCTGGGCAGTCAGTCTTTTATAGATCATTACGATCCCGTCAGGCTCCTTTAGAATGGCTTTGATCCTGTCGCATTTTCTGCCGCAGAACAGATAAAGTGCATTGGTGCTTTCTTCCTGCAGAAACTGCTCTTGAATGATGGCGCATAATCCGTCAATGGACTTCCTCATATCTGTATTATTCGAGTTCTAAGATAATACAGATTATCCGAGAAGAATTATTATTCGAGAAGTTTTGTATAAAGGCTGATATTTAGTAAGCGATGAATAACCGACCGTTCCACAACTCCAGAATTCTGTGAGATAATAGAGCCAGATTGGAGCAACACTGTCTGTCGGTTCGCGATATCCCACTTCGGATCCACTTCCTTCCATTCTTTCAGATCCCGTGGTTGTGCAGGCTCCAAAATAAGTACATGGAGTTGAATGAAAATGGCAGCAAAACAAAACAGGCGCAGTGAGCAGGACTGGGTGGCACTCATCCGGGAATGCCGTGCCAGCGGCCTGAGTGATAAAGACTGGTGCGCGCATCACGCCATTCAGATCCGCACCTTTTATAAGCAGGTTGCCCGCCTGAAAAAAAAGGCTTTGATATCCCCAAAACACACAGAACCTCCGGTTCTGTACCGCAGGATGTTGTCCCTCTGCTAATAGCAGGGAAAACTTCGCGGACCGGATCCGCAGGATATACAGATTCCTCTGTCCGGCATCCGGATTCTTTCCCGGCAGTTATTTTAAGTATCCGGGATTATCGCATTGAGATCACAAATCATGCGGAACAAAGTGCCATAAGCAGTATCCTTTCGGCACTGCAGCCGTTATGTCAGGCGATCTCTCCGGCCTGTCGAAGATTTATCTTGTGACAGGTACTACGGATATGAGGCGCAGTATCGACGGCCTGATGGCGATCATTCGGGATACTTATCAAATGGATCCTTTTGCCAAAGCAGTATATCTCTTTTGCGGAAGGAAAAAGAACGCCTTAAAGGCCTTATACTTTGACAAAGACGGTTTTGTCCTGCTCTACAGGCGGCTGGACAGCGGGCGTTTCCAGTGGCCGAAGACTGCTTCCGAAGTAAGGCCTCTGACCCGGCAGGAATTCCGCTGGCTGATGGAAGGCTTGTCCCTCGACCAGCCGAAAGCGATCCGTCCTTCCAGGGGAAGGGACTTCTGACCTTTGTGCAGAATGGAGAAAATAAAAAAATATTTCTGCCCTGGTTTTGAAAACTTTCCGGAGTTATCCACAGGCTCCTGCATCCTGAAAAAAGTTCTCCTTCTAATGGTCCGGCATCCTTCTTCCGGATGTCGATAAACATGCTGCAGGAGCCGAAAAAGCTCTGTTTCTTCTGTTTATCCACAGGATTTCTGATTCGTCAGAATGCCGATAGCCGCCCTCCGGCCTGTTTGCGGAAATCCGATTTTTCTTTATAATAAAGAAAAAAGAAAGGCCGGGGGAAAAGATCTATGTCGCAGGCAGATGAGATCAGGCTGTTAAAAATGATCAACGAACAACAAGCCGCACGGATTCGGGAACAGGAAGAGACAATCACAGAGCTGCGTGCGGTCATCGGGGAACTGCGCGCTCTGAAAGCAAACCTGGAAGAAACGATTGAGGAATTCCGCCGGAAGTTCTTCGGGGTGCGCAGTGAAAAGACAGCCCCTTCTTCCGAAGATACGGGACAGGAAACTCCCACAAAGAAGATCAGCGTAAAAAGCCATACCCGCGAGCGGAAGAAAAAAGCGGCCCGTGACGATCTGTATGCCGCACTTCCGGTAAGGGAAGTAAAATGTCCGGTTCCCGAAGAAGACCGGAACTGTCCATACTGCAACGCCCCGATGGAGACACTGGGTTATAAATTCGTAAGGGAAGAACTGCGCATCACGCCTGCAAAGATAGAAAGGATCCGTTACCTGCAGGAGACGGTGATCTGCCCGGAGTGTAAAAAAGACGGAGACGGGACGCTGACCCAGGCGCCTGTTCCCCCGGCTCTTCTGAAACACAGTCCGGCTTCCCCATCCATCGTGGCGCATATCATGTACCAGAGGAACTTTAATTCCATGCCATACTACCGCCAGGAAACAGACATGGAGCAGCTCGGAGCGGTGATCCCCCGGGAGACTATGGCCAGATGGTATCTACGCAGTGCCGGAATGTATTTTTACCCGATCTATGAAAAGCTGCATGAACAGCTCGTCCTGCGGGAAGTCCTTCATGCAGATGAGGTTCCCTGCCAGGTACTTCATGAAGAGGGAAAGACACCGGAGAGTAAATCTTACATGTGGGTCTATCTCACCGGAAATGACGGCCTTTCTCCGATCATTCTCTATGAATACCAGCCAGGCCGGAAGGGCTGTTATCCCAAAGAATTCCTGAAAGGATTCAAAGGGAAACTGCAGTGTGACGGCTACACTGGTTATAACCAGGTGGAGGATGTGACGCTGGTCTGCTGTCTGGCCCACTGCAGGAGGAAGTTTTATGAGGCGCTCCCGGAAGAACGCAGAAAAACATTAAAACTTCTGGATATCAACTCCTGCGAAGAGCTGAAAGAACCCGAAATTCCGGAGGAAGACAGGCTGGAAATGGCGCCGCCGGCGGAGATCGGGCTTGCGTACTGCAACCGGCTGTTCTTTCTGGAACGCCAGTTGAAAGAGAAGGGCTTTGAAGAACGAAAAGCCGCCAGGATCGAACAGGAAATACCTGTATGGAACCAGTTCTGGAAATGGATCGACAGACTTTCCCCAGTTGGCGGAAGCAAGCTGGAGAAAGCGGTGAATTATGCCCAAAACCACCATGAGACGCTCATGAACTATCTGCTTGACGGCAGATGTGAAATTTCAAACAACCGGGCGGAGCGTCGGTGTAAAAGCTATGCGATTGGGAGGAAGAACTCTCTGTTCCATAATTCAGCGGCTGGAGCGGAAGCCAGTGCAATCATCTACAGCATGGTCGAAACAGCAAAGGCCAGCCATCTGAACGTGTTCCAGTATCTTTACACGGTGTTGCTGTATATGCCGGACTACAAAAACGAGCCCGCAGGCATAGAACAACTGCTCCCCTGGAGTGAGTTTATTCGGAAACACTGCACAGGACTGACAGACACAGAAACCATGACACCAGAAAACAAACCGAAACTTCCGCTTTAAAATGATGACAGATAGATCAGTAATGCTTTGACGGGTGATTATTCATCGCTTACGTCGTACAGGTATCTTCGGGCTCCACGAGCTTGCCGTCAGGGCCGATCACCTTTTTTGGCTTCCTGCCATTCTTACCGGGAGGGAGAAGCAAAGACCGGGAACAGGCATCTCTTGTGCCCATCCAGAAGCGGTTCATGAGGTCATAGTAGGAGCCGAGGGGCGGCAGTTCTTCTATAGAGGGACAGCCAATGAGGACAGTCAGGGAAATGGAGCCGGGGAGCACGTCCCTGACCCATGAGGTAAGGCTTGTCCGCGCCTTTGTCTTATTGAAGAGCAGGACGAAGAGGATGAGGGAGCGGATGATTTGGGCCTGGTGCTGTGCGGGTCTGCCGCCATCGGAATAGAGGGCGGGGATCAGTTCCAGGAGCGGGTCAAGGTTAAGGTTCAAGAGCTTCTGCCGTTCCTCGTCGTAGGAATCAAAAGAATATTTGGGGTTGTTGCGGGAGAGCCTGCGCCCCATTGAAGAGACAATGGTTCTGTACTCGTCATGGCTCTGCCATAGTTCGGGTTTGAACATAAATGTGTCCTCCTTTTGTTTAAGTGATGTAAATTGGAAAGTACGCCTTAAACAAAAGGGCCGATTTCGCTGATAGTATCAGCGAAATTGGCCGCACATTTCTGGCTCCCTGTCAATAGTTTTTTTAAAAAAAGACAAATTTTTTTTAGGGACTAAGATATGTGCAGAGGGAAATGTTACAAAATGAGTGAAAAAACAGAGGTGAAAATATGATTTTGGGAACTGAAAAAGCCTTAAAAAATCAGGGCTGTGAGTTTCCGAGACTACACTGTTTTTCAAGGAGGGACGTATAGTCCAAGATCCCCTTCATCTCTTCTCTTTCTTCCATTAAAATCAGTTCCACGTCATATACGATATCATCATCCTGGACGTATGCGTCCAGGACTACGGACTGGTCGCTGAAGAGCATGTCCGTGTCGTGATGCACGTCTTTGTGTTCAACCTTCTGGAACCAGAACCCCGTGACTATCTCCAGAAACGGGAGGCAGTATTCGGGATCCATCATCGCATCATGGAACACTTCTCTTTTTAAAATCGATTCGTTTCTTGCCATCTTATTTTTCTCCTTTATTTTCTTTGTTTTTTGAAGATCATGGTTCGGTGGAGATCAATGTCTCCTTTAAAGCGCTACCGTAGGCGAGCGTAAAGCCGCTGTATTCGGTTATGTTTTTTTGTGTTTGTCCAGCATTCTGATCTTCAGCATAATGTTTTCTCCTATTGTTTTTTTGTAGATGCCGCCTCGGCAATACATAATTTTCTCCTTACGCCTCCTGCAGCATTCGGTCAATGTCGGCGATTTGCTTGAG
The DNA here is from genome assembly GCA_910575795.1 of Clostridiaceae bacterium. GTDB lineage: Bacteria > Bacillota > Clostridia > Lachnospirales > Lachnospiraceae > Otoolea > Otoolea muris. The sequence goes on from CAJTGE010000052.1 coordinate 18,966, forward strand.
CAGGAATTCTTTTTCTTCTAGGAGCATTGCCTTGTCAGGCTTGGTTTCCATAACTTCAGTCTCAATATATGGACTGAGGTATGCCTTTTCTCTTTCATAGACGGTCCTATTCACATTGGTCAGGATCGCGATGCTGCCTTTTTTAACGATGCTGAGCCAGTTCTTCCTGCTCCCACCGCTTGTGATGTCGCCCTGGATATAGGCGACGTCCTCGCCGGGTTTTGCCCCGCTGTCACGTTCGTAAGCGTGGGCCAGGATTTTCCCGAACAGCACTAGGTCTTCGCGCTGTTCCCATACGTCGTCATGGAACGTGACTAACACAGTCACGGGTTCATTTGGGATCTTGTCAGAATAGCCGTAGATCTCTTCCATGATGAACCGGGCCGCCGGTACCTGCGCTTCCGGCACAGTCCAGCATTTTTCCTTGCCATCCCAGGCCGCTCCGCCGATCTTTTTGACTGCCTTCACGAAATCCGGGTTATAAGGTGTAAAGAGGCTTGCTTTCCCATTATTGGTTTCAATTCTGATCATGTTATTCATGTTATTTTTCTCCTTTCTTTGGCTGGACTAATTCCAGATCTATGTTTTCTAATTGTGTCAGGTTGGTTCCTATTTCGAGGATCAGCGTTCCGTCAGCATACACGGAATAGGAATAGATTGGTTCGTCGAATACAAACGATGGCCCGTCGCCGTAAACCGTATATTCTAGCCTTCCGGGACGCATTTCAAACTCCGGCCTCCTGCGTGATTCATCTGCATAGTCTGCCGGATGCTTAAGGAGGACAACCGGTTCTCCAGTCAGGATCAGCTCCTCCCCATTTTTCCAGAACGCAAGCCTATGGGCATTGACATATTCCTCATATTCTTTTGCGTCCACAACGAAAAGTTCCCTGTCCAGCCCCTGGATAGCTGCGTAAACCTCCTCTTCGGTTCCGCACGCTTCCCTGCCTTCCCGGAACAGCTGCCGCCCTATCCACTCGTTTTCCTTGTCATCCCAGATCCTTACATCCCTGCAGACCTCGAAAAACTCGTAAATTTCTTCGTGGTAGTAAAAAATCCAGGGAGATCCGGGGATGGTATCCTTCGTCGATCACGAAATGCTGCTTCTCCCTTTTCGCTCTGAAATAATAGGCCAGTTCTTCTTTTGTGACCCGCTCCGCTCTGATCTCGATGGACGGGCTTCCGGTTTCCTGACCAGATCTTTTTTTTTCGATTGTTTTGGCCATGTGTTTTTTCCTCCTGGATAAACAGCAGCGTAGATACCTGGTACCCCGCCGCTGTTTTGCTCATTCATGAAATTGTTTTAGATGCCGCTTGCGTACTGCTCAAGTACACCTTGCGTACCTTACAGATGCAGCACTCGGTCTTTGATCTCCTGTGTCCTGCCCTGGTTCCAGAACTGTGTCCCGATATACCCGCATGTTCTGCGGGCTACGTGCATCTTGTCCTGGTCATGGTTCCCGCAGTTCGGGCATTCCCACACAAGCTTGCCTTCCTTATCCTCCACGATCTTGATCTCGCCGTCAAAGCCGCAGCACTCGCAGTAGTCGCTCTTGGTGTTGAGCTCTGCGTACATGATATTCTCGTAGATATGCTGCATGACAGCCAATACCGCTGGGATATTGTTCTGCATGTTCGGTACTTCCACATAGCTGATCGCACCGCCAGGGGAAAGCCTCTGGAATTCCGACTCGAAAGTCAGCTTGGTGAAGGCATCGATCTGTTCCGTCACATGCACATGGTAGCTGTTGGTGATATAGTTCTTGTCCGTGATGCCCGGGATGACGCCGAAACGCTTCCTCAAGGACTTCGCGAACTTATAGGTTGTGGACTCCAGCGGTGTGCCGTATACGGAGTAAGCGATATTCTCTGCAGTCCTCCACTCAGCACACTTGTCGTTGAGCTTCTGCATAACGGAAAGCGCGAAATCCTTCGCCTCCGGATCCGTATGGCTCCTGCCAGTCATGTACTTGCAGGTCTCATACAGCCCAGCATAGCCAAGGGAGATGGTCGAATAGCCACCAAACAAGAGCTTGTCGATAGTCTCACCCTTTTTGAGCCTTGCAAGGGCTCCGTACTGCCATAAGATCGGTGCTACGTCGGACGGGGTGCCTAAAAGGCGTTCATGCCTGCATCTCAATGCCCTGTGGCACAACTCCAGGCGCTCTTCCATGATCTCCCAGAATTTGTCCATATCCTTGCCGGAGCTTAACGCTGCGTCAACAAGGTTGATTGTCACCACGCCCTGGTTGAAACGTCCATAGAACTTGCGGCTTCCATCCTGGTTAAGTACGTCATCTTCCGGTGTCAGGAAGGAGCGGCATCCCATGCAGGTATACACGCTTCCTTTTTTTAATTGTTTCATTACCTTGGCGGAGATGTAATCCGGAACCATCCGCTTCGCTGTACACTTGGCCGCTTTCACGGTCAGGTCCCAGTAAGGCGTACCTTCCCTGATATTATCCTCGTCAAGGACGTAAATCAGTTTGGGGAACGCAGGCGTGATCCATGCGCCCTTCTCGTTCTTGACACCCTGAATCCGCTGGTCGAACACTTCATTGATCAGCAACGCCAGGTCATCCCTCTGCCTGCCTTCCGGCACTTCGTCCAGATACATGAACATGGTCACGAACGGTGCCTGGCCATTGCAGGTCATCAGAGTAATCAGCTGGTACTGGATCGTCTGGATGCCGCGTTTGATCTCGTCCTTCAGGCGGATCTCGGTGACAGCCGCCTTCTGCTTCTCATCCATGTCTACCCCGACTGCCTTAAGTTCCTCCTCCATCTGGGCATAGATCTTCTTCCTCGAAACATCGACAAAGGGAACCAGGTGCGAGAGCGTGAAGCTCTGCCCGCCGTACTGGTTGCTGGCTACCTGGGCGATGATCTGGGTGGTGATGTTACAGGCCGTATAGAAACTGTGCGGCTTCTCAATCATGGTCTCGCTGATCACCGTGCCGTTCTGCAGCATGTCCTCCAGATTGACCAAATCGCAATTATGAGTTTTTTGAATGTAATAGTCGGTATCGTGGAAATGGATGATACCGTCCTTGTGCGCCTCCATAATATCCTTTGGGAGCAAAAGCCGCTGTGTAATGTCACGGCTGACTTCACCAGCTATATAATCCCTCTGCGTGGAGCTGATGACCGGGTCTTTGTTGGAGTTCTCCTGCTTTGCCTCCTCATTTGTGAGGTTGACCAGAGCGAAGATCTTATCGTCTGTCGTGTTGGCTTTCCGTACCAGTTCCCGCGTATGGCGGTACTTGATGTAGCTGGAAGCAACCACAGGCGCATACTTCATCAGGTCGAATACAACCATATCCTGGATATCCTCAACATTCAGCGCGTCCATATGCTCCGCAGTCTTGCCTTCCACATCAGCGGCGATGGCATCAATAAACTCCTTTTTCATTCTTGCCTCCGGATTCACGGAGTTGTTTGCTTTGGTGATTGCATTTACGATTTTTTGGCGGTCGAAAGTGGCCTCTGTTCCGTTTCTCTTAATAATGTTCATATATTTTTTTCTCCTTTCATTGGCTGAGCGCTTGGCTCAATGCCTGATTATTTGTTCAGTGATAGTATGGAAACGGTCAGAGGGATATGAAGCCATTTTTTGCAGCATCCGCAGGGCGGGGGGAAAGGAAGCCACGCTCCCGTCTGCATATACATCTGTTTTCCCTATCCGCAAGGATCACCACCTTGAAAAAATGAGCCATACTTCGAGGAAGCAAAAAAGAAACATTGCCTGCGGCATACGCTGGCCATCAGGAAGAGATTAAAGAGTCTTTTCTTTGCTATCCAGAAGGATTTTCTCAGAGAAGTACACATATTCGAAAAGGAAATTTGAGCAACAAAAAAACGCCCTATGCAGGGCGATTTTTAAATTTTCAATTAAACCTTCTGATTTTTCCTGTTCTTCCATACAACCCACTGGATTCAAAATACTCTATCTTTCTTTGTCTGTCCGCATTTTTTCCTAATAATTCGACCATCTCTTCATGTCCGCAACTCATCTTTACTGTATATTTTGCCATAAGTTTAATCTCCGATCATATGAAATCCGCAACCACTTTCCCGCCAATTCTTATCTGCACCACATTATAACACTTATCTGTCGGAAAAGTCACCAGAATATGTTCCTTTACCATTCCTTTCTTGCTATCTGTGGCCATATGCCTGCAAGGTCGGCTGTCAAGCCGGTTTTTCATAGCCTTACGAACGCAATTTGGGGGAAATTAGCAACAAAAAAAACCGCCCCACACAGGACGGTTTTTGGAGTTTTAAGTATTTTTTGCCATCAGGATACAAAAGGAATCCCGGTATTCATCTCAAAGGATTCCAAGGCCTCCGGCACATATTTCCGGTAAATATCCTCGTTCTGGTTGAACCACGCATGCGTATCCAAACAGTTGAAATACCCCTGGATATCGCTGTCCGGGTTTAAGGAATTCAAGTCTTTAAGTTCCTGTTCCTCATCCTCATCCAGCTCGCGTGAATTCAGCTGGACAGCTTCCAACTCACGGATACGGTCATCAACCGCTTCCGCAATATGGCAGGCGCCCAGTTCGAATACACCCTCCATCAGGCCGTTGAACGTGATGTTTCCGTCCATCCAGTCGATCTGCTTTAGCACATCGCCCCAGTCGTACTCAACATCATCCAGCGCCGCCAGATCCAGATATCCGCAGTTCAACATGGAACACAACAGCCAGTCTCTTTTCGTTACTTCTCTCATATTTTTTTTCTCCTCTTTTCTTTTACAAATGTTTTCACGAATGTTTCTTAATTTAAGATCACGCAGTCCAGCATGTTTGTGCCATACGCTATATCCAGCACATCCTGGATGCAGTCCGCCAAGCGTTTATATTTTTCTCTCAGCATTTCTTTCAGCATGATCTGCCCTCCGTCTACTTCCGGCATACCGTTGCTGAGCTCATGTTGGTCATAGTAGATATAATCCACATATCCCTGCTCCTCGTCCTCCTGCAGCAGGTTATCTCCGGTTCCTTCGGAAATATGGATGATCTGCTTCATTTCCGGGACGAAGATGAATACGTCATCCAACCCTTCGGATTTCTTTCCAAAACACTCCTCCGTCCAGATGACCTCTGCCGGGCTCCGGCCTGCATAATACCTCCCGACTTCTTCCCACCGTTCTTCTGGATAGCAGTTGCTGCAGTTTAAGCAGCCGGGATGGACGTCCGGGTGCTTCTCCTGGAACGCCCTAACGGCATCACCATAGCCGGATGCCGCCACAATCAGGTAAGTATTTTGGTAAGGGAACTCCTTCCAGCTCCCGAATGTAAAATAATACTTCTCCATTTTTTTCTCCTTTGTTTTTGATATGTTTTTTTCTTACTTGATCTCGATCCCGGCGTCTTCAAAAGCCTGGCGCATGGTCTCATTACCCTTTGTCAGCTTCTTGATGGATAAATCCTCCGCTTTCTGGTTCGCCAGCCGGAGGTTATTCTCGGACTTCATCAGGTTATTTTTGATCTTCTGCATGGCCTCAATCGCCTTGTCGATGCCCTCGATTGCATCTTTGTAGCGGTCGGAAGCCAGACGGTAGTTCCTGCCGAACGCATCCTTGAAAGCCATCATCTGCTGCTCAAAGTTCACCACATCGATGTTCCTCGCACGCTCAGCTGCCAGGTCATGGCGCAAAGCTAGGCTATGCTGTGCAGCATTCCTGAGCATGCTGACCAGCGGCAGGAAGAACTGTGGGCGGATTGCGTACATCTTCGGGTATTTGTGGCATAGATCCACGATCCCGGCGTTGTACACCTCATTGTCCGGCTCCAGCATGGTCACCAAAACAGCGTACTCGCATCCCTTCTCCGTGCGGTCCTTGTCCAGCTTTTTCAGGAAATCCTCGTTCTTATGCTTGGAGGATACGCCTGCGTCAGCCTCGTTCTTCATCTCGAACATGATGGAAATATACTCCATGCCGTCCGCGTCAAAATCACGGAAGATAAAATCCCCTTTTGAACCGCCGCTTGCGTCATTGTCCTTCTCGAAGTAGGCGTCCCGGAACGCCATGGCACGGACCTTCTCAAACTCCGCCAGGCAGTGCTGCTCCAGGCTCTCGCCGATCATCTTGACGGACTGGCGTGCCTTGAAATCGCGGTAACGCTCGATCTCTTCGTCCTTCATGCGGAGCTGTTCCTCAAAGCGCTTCTGTGCGGCCTGCTCTTCAGCTACAGCCTTTGCTTCCATCACGCTTAAATCCCCGGCCAGCTTCTCAGCCTTAAGGCGTGCCTCCAGGAGTTCCTGATCTTTCTTTTCCACGGCCTCCTTGACAGCTAGTTCGGCTTTCTGCTCTGCCTTGGACATCTCAGCCTGCAGCCTTACAATCTCCATACGGGATTCTGTCAGCTGCTTCTCTTTTTCAGAGTCGGCCTTGGCCTGCTCTTCCCTTAACCGGGCCAGACGCTGGGAGTTCTCTTTCTCCGCTTCTGCCCGGGCACGCTCTGCCAGGACCTCGTTCTGCTTCTCCAGGGCGGCTTTCTCAGCCTGCCACCGTTCCTCACGGATCTTTAACTCCTCCTGAAACTCACTGTCGCGAACCTGCTTAGCGATCTGGGCATAGCTTGTTTCGTCTACGGAAAACACCTTTCCACAGTTTGGGCATTTGATTTCAGTCATCATTTTCATTTCTCCTCTCTTATTCCTTGATTTATCGTTCATGAGAAGTATGGAAACGGGAGACCCATGATTGTCTCCCGTTTGTCAGTGCATATTATTTTTTTTGAAAAATCATTTCGCGCTCAGAGGGTGTATGCCATGCTGTCCCCTTCCAAAACGCCATGGTACACTGCCGGCTGTATGCCTGGTACCGCCATTACAGTAATCTCCTCGGGCACGCTCTCCTGTACCGCTTCTGTCTGTCCTTCATGAATTTCCTGCATTCCCTGGCCTTGCTCTATCACCTGGCTCTGCTGATCCTGCGGTTCTTCCTGGTTCTCTGCGGCCTCTGGCACTTCCTGCATCCCGGGGCCATAGTTTTCCTGCATATCCTGAGAAAACTCCTGATCCTGGGACTGGATCCCATCATCAGATTCATCCTGCATTACCTGCCATTCCATTCCCATGGTCGGCCTTGCAATCGCCACGGCCTTGTTCAAGGTCAGCCCGCTCATGACCACCATTCCTTTGGACGAGGAAGCATGGACAATCATTCCGTCACCGGCTACCATCGCCACATGGGAAATGTTCTTGTAGCGTCCATTGCGCTTATACGAATAGAAGATCAGGTCGCCCGGCCTTAAGTCGCCACCGGATACGCCCTTCCCGGTGCTTTCCAGGTACTGGGCGATGCTGGCTGCCGTGTGCCCGCCTGCCGGGTCGATATTGACCCCGGCCTCAATGTAAGACCAGTACACCAGCGAAGAACAGTCATAAGCGATCCCGGAATCGCGCCTTGCCTGTGAGTATGGGTACCCAAGACGCTTTTGCGCTGCCTGGACAGCGCCTAACGCTCCAGGTGCTACCGGTGCATCGTTTACAGCCATCATCTGGTACATAGCTCCGTCAACGCTGCTTTCAGGCTGCCATTGTTCCTGCGCATCCCCGTCATCTGTCTGCAGAGTTTCCACAAAACTGTCCTCTTCCTTGATGATCCCCCGCATGAGCGGCCCCATCTGGTCTGTCCAGTCATCTGGGAGCTCTGTAGCCCCGGTGAGTTTGTAATACATCTCTTCCGTATAAACATACCCGATCTGGCGGTAGTCCGGGTTCGCCTCTTTCCCGTAATCGGATAAGTGTTTCGCTTTTGCTATGAGCTCCGCCCTCTCTCTTGCGCTTGTGCCTTCTGCCTCTGTACCGTCTGCGCTGTCCGCATTATCCATGCCGTCTGCCTGCCCCATATCTTCTGCTATCCAGGCCTGTCCGGCATATTCCGTGTCTCCCGGACTGTCCGGCACAGCCGCCAGGGCTCCCCCGGTATCTTCAATCTCTGCTGTTTCTACTGTTTTGTAAACGGCGTTTCCATCTGCCGCCGTCCCCATCTGGGACATACCAAGGCCAAATGCGATGATGTATGGGCACATCGCCGCTACGGACATGACGCCTGCTGCCTTCAGAAAGTTTCTGGTTGTCGTTTTTCTGTTCAAAGTAATCTCTCCTTTCTTTCTGGGGAAAGTATGGGGCATGCCGCTGATTCCTCGAAAACCTTTCTGCGGATAGCGTTTTTTGTGTCACATATTGTGCATTATTTTACGTCGGCCGCCGGCAGGCATGTTCCCGGCATGAATGTCGGGGTCATACCAGGTGGAATGCCCGGCATGTGCTGGCAGGGAGCCTGGAACCGCGCAAAAAAAAGAGCCCCCATTCCTGGAGGCCCTGTTAAAAGGCAGTTTGCGTATCTTACATTGTTTCCCGCTTTTCCCTTACAAACATAGCTTTTTCTTCTTCCGTTAATTCTGCTGCTTTCACGCCTTTTTCCCTTGCGTACTCCATCAGCCCTCTCAGATCAACCTGTATTTTGGGGCATTGGCTCTGGCATTTCTTCCAGGATTTCCCTGTATTTCCTCGGCTGCTCGCCTGTCATAGCATGCCTCCTTAAGTCATGCAGGATCAGAGCATGATGCTCTGGTAATACTCATATTCGTCCCCGCATTCCGGGTCATAGCGCATATCCTCGATCACATCGAAGATCATGTGGACAATCTCATCCTCCATGAATTTTTTCTTGAAATCCTCTACGGTGTATTTCCATGCGGGCTTGCCGCCGAAGCTGAACTGGTACTCCCCAATCCTGCAGACCGTTCCGATCCCTGGCAGGGTGACCAGCCGGACCGTGCCGTTTCTGTAGCCCCGCTCCACATCCTGCAGGGTGATTGGCCCTTTGCTTTCCTGGGCGGAACCAGCCGGATCCGCTGGCTCTTCCGTTTCTTCCTTTTCCCCATCCAAGTCCTGGACAGGCTAGAATATGAGCCGCTTATCGCCTCCGAACCGCCGCACTGAAACCCCGGCGCTCTTAAACATCCTTGTTGCTGCGGCTCCGGACGGGGAATGAAGGTATGCCGCATCCCTGTAGATGACCTCCTTGATCCCTGACTGGATGATTGCTTTCGCACATTCACAGCACGGGAACATGGTCACATACATCTTCGCCCCTTCCAGGCTCTCGCCACGGTAGTTTAAGATGGCGTTCAGTTCGCTATGTACCACATATGGGTACTTCGTCTCATTCTCAGAAAGGCCCTCACTGTGCCAGTTCCACGGGTATTCATCATCATCACATCCAAACGGGAGCCCGTTGTAACCAACAGAGGCGATCCGGTTCTTTGCGCCGACAATACAGCACCCGACCTGCGTATGGGGATCCTTGGAACGCATGGCGGACAAGGCCGCTACGCCCATGAAATACTCATCCCAGGAAATACTCCCACTCCGCTTTGGGCTTACCGCCGGGACGATCTTCGCCGCCGGCTTTTTGTTTATCTCGTTCTGTTTATCCTGCTCATTCTCTTTTTTCCGCATCTTTACCCGTTCCTCCTGTTTTCTGAAGTATTCCTCGCTGTGTTTTCTCAGCGCCTCCTTCTTATAGCAGAAGATATGGATATCCCTGTCGTGAAGCGGGGCATCCCCGCACCGGAACAGGTAAGTGTACCGGGCGGAATCAACATGGACCGTGAAATTTGGGTGGCGCCGTCCACGGAACCTCCGTTTGATATCTTCCTTGCTCAGTACAGCGCATCCAGGCCTCCACAGGTTCCCGTATTCAGCAGATCTGCCCAGGAAATCACACACCTCATGCAGTTCCTCTGAAAACCCGGACTTGCTCTCATCCGCTACGGATTTATACCGCCTATCCGACATCCAGCTTTCCAGGAATCCGCCGCCTGACATGCAGTGCAGCGTTACCTGTGTGATAAAGCCAGTTGCTTCCCGGTCCTCCTGCATCGGCATATAAGCGTATGCCCAGTCGCCATCCGCAAATTTCCCTACTTCCATCATCTGATTCCCGATTTTTTCTGTTCTTGCTTCCATTAAAAATATCGCATGGGTACCCCAACTGAATCTTTTGATTCAGTTGGGGAGGAAATGCGCCGAAAACTTTACAGATCCATTAAAGGAATGCCATAAAAGATCACGGCATAACCCATGCCTCCTCCTTCCTACTGTTTGGTATATTTGTTTAATTTGTATGATGCTATTTTAAAGCCGAAGCAGTAATCTTTTTCCAGCCAGTATTATATGACTTGTTAATGATCCGGCATTTGCTCAATGCCGCGCTCTTTTTGCCATTCCTGGCTGGCTGTTTAAACTCTATATTGATACTGACAGCCGTTTTGCCTGTCTTTTTGGATTTATGCCGGCTTGTATGTGTGCCATGCACAGTCAAAACTTCGTCATTGAATTCCACCAGACTGCCAGGCTTTAACGCTGTCCTGGATCTCCGGATCGTAACGCGCCCTTTGCTGACTTTCCTGCTCCGGAATGGATGCAGATTTTTGTGGTCTTTCTTATGATTTCTGCTAATCCTGCCGTTCGTAAGTTCCTGGCCCTTAGCTTCCTCTCCTGTGCGGCCGTCAATATATACCGCATCATAGAACTTCTGGAGTATCCGGCTGTTGCGGCGGGTCTTCTGGAACACTTCCTCTGATGCCCTGTGCTTCGGAAAGAACCTTCCCAGGCAGTAAGCGTCATTGGTATGGCTCTTTATGATCGCCCGTTCCTTGCGGACCATGCTGGTCCTTGCCCCGTAGGAGATATGGATATCCACAGCCGGGGCGCTTCCCTTCAGCCTTCTCAAAAGTTCAAAACGTACCGTATTCATGTATGTGGCAGGGGCCAGTCCGGATACTTCCGGCTGCTTCCCGTAAAGGATTCCGCCAGGCTTGTGGTTTTCCGATGTGTGGCACATCCCGCAGCATGTCGCCAGGTTCCCCAGACGGTTCGAACGGTCTTTCTTCCAATACCCGATATGGTGTACGTGAAGGAAAGCACCATCCTTTATCCCCCTGC
>CAJTGE010000052.1:30029-30547 GCA_910575795.1 Clostridiaceae bacterium
GCATCCACCTTGTGTTCCAGCGACGGAGGCAGCCATACGCCGCCCTCTTTCTCCGCCTTACGGCTCTTCCCGATGCGGTTGTCAAACCGCGGTTTCCTATAACGTTTGCGGTTCCTTCTCGTCCGGCGGTATTTCCTCCGGTCGTTATGTTTCTCCCGCTCATCAGGGAGCAGATCCCTCTGTTCCCGCAGGAACTCATGTTTTTTGGAACATACTGAGATACCCACATGCAGGTAACCCGTGTCGCTTTTGTACTCAATTTCCTGCACAGCGCCATCCTCCCTGTCAAGGATCATGATCGTGAACGGCCTGTATCCATAGATCTTGGCACGCCCTGACTTTAAAAGCCTCCTGGCCCTGTACGGGCTGGTCGGCATCAGCGGTTTGCCTGTGTTGCCTATTACTGCTACTGCTGTCATAAGTTTCCTTTCTGGGCTTACGCCCTCCCCGTGATCCATCCCTGCATAAAGCAGGGTGGCCTCACGGGCATCTGTCCCTTCATGCGCGTCTGGGGCAGA
>CAJTGE010000053.1 GCA_910575795.1 Clostridiaceae bacterium
TAAATGACTAAAAAGTTATCCCGAATATTTCTCAAAGAAATGCCGCTGTTACTGGCTTTCTTTGAGGTATTCGGGATAATCTGACTTTCGGTATAACCAAGTAGCGCACACCCGCCTATATGAACTTTGGACTATTCACTTTTTTCTCCGTAAGGCGTTTGCTCCTCTGCTACCATCTGAGCTTCCTGTTGTGGCTCGAAGTTATAAACGATGGACTTATGTTTCTGTGGTGGTGCTTCATAAGGCTTTCCTTCTTTGTTGTAGGTAAGATTAAATACAAGATCGGAAAGCCATTTCTTGAATGAGGGATTATCCTGAAACTGTTTGAACAATTCCATATTATCAGCCATGATAGCGAAGATGACCTGCTGCAAAGCCCGCTCACTTTCAAGTCTTGCACTCTGTTCATCAGAGTTCTTCATGGCATTCTGATATTTCTCATCCCTGGAAACCATAGCAGGAATTTCGAGAATCTGTCGGCGCACATTATCTGCATCGTTCCAGTTGATATTGCCAAACATATCGTTGAAATCAGACAGAATAACAGAAAGTAAATCCATCTCCGGCTCGATAATGTGACCGACCTTGCCAGCGGGGACTGGCGCAACCTCGGAATCGGAATCTTCCAGTTTGATGGACATTGACTCACGCGCCTCATTGCGATAGCTTTCCAAATCGATTGCCTCAAGGATGCCCTGCGACCAATCGTCCTCGCGGGGAGAAGGCAGTTTTGGTATCAGCAGATTGAGGAAAATGGAAAGCCGTTCCCAATCCACATTGCCATAGGGAAGAATCGCGCCGAGGAATCCATATGTACGGCAGAACGCTTTTGCCGCGCTTTTGAACTTGATCTGGTCGTCCGTTTCCAGCTGCATATAAATCGCTGTGCAGGCGTCCAGCGTAGGATCAAGCTTATCACGGTCTGCGCCATTCAAATACAGGTTAACCAGGTGTTCTACATCATCGCCAGAATATACCTGATCCCCTTCCATCGTTGCCACAAGATCATAGAGTTTGTTGGGGTCAGTCTCGCCGGACAAAATCGTGGTACGATAGTAGCGGGAGAAGGACTCTTCAATAATTTCCGGTTTATTAGCGAAATCCAAAACGAAGGTGTCGTACTTCTTTGGATGACAACGGTTCAGCCTTGAAAGGGTCTGTACCGCTTTGATGTCATAGAGCATCTTATCCACATACATCGTGTGAAGCAGGGGTTCATCAAAGCCGGTCTGAAACATATCCGCAACAATCAGGATGCGATACGGATCCGCCTTAAAGGTCTTTGGTATCTTAGAGTCCGGGAATCCATTCATGCCTGCCGAGGTCAACGGCTGTTCCTGACCGTTGTACTTACACTCACCAGAGAAAGCAATAATAGTTTTATAGGGGCTGTGTCTTTCAGAAAGACACTTGTTGATCGCATAATAATATTCGATGCATCGCGGAATACTGGCAGTCACAACCATAGCGCGGGCCTGCCCGCCAACTTTTCCCTTAGCGATAACCTGTTCATGGAAGTGGTCAACCATCATAGCGGCCTTCTTCGCTATGGTATAGCTGTCGCTCTCCACAAAATTACGGAGTTTCTTCTGGGCGCGCTTTTTGTCAAACATCGGATCGTCCTCGACAGTCTTCATTAGTCTGTAGAAACTGTCGATAGGTGTGTAATTCCGCAATACATCCAAGATGAATCCCTCCTGGATAGCTTGCTTCATCGTGTAGACGTGAAATGGCTTATGCTGCAATTCGCCCTTGTCATTCAATATAGGAGTTCCGTATTCATCCACAACAAGTATGCCGAAAGTCTCCAATGTCTTATTCTTCGGTGTGGCCGTAAAGGCAAAATAGCTGGCATTATTCAGCAGCTTACGCCCTTCCATCATAGCGTTGATTTTGTCCTCGTTGTCCATCTCATCATCCGAGGCAAGCCCGGAGAGGGCAAGATTCATCTGCGCGGAGTTGCGCCCGCTCTGCCCGGAATGCGCCTCATCAATGATAATAGCGAAACGATTCTCTTTGTGAGCGGCTCCAATCTGCGGAACAATGTATGGGAATTTCTCAATCGTGGTAACAATGATGCGCTTGCCGTCTGTGATGGCTTTGGTAAGATCGCCGGAGTGTTCTGCCCAGGCCACAGTATTGCTGATCTGCATAAACTGCTTGATGGTATCCCTGATCTGTTTATCGAGGATACGGCGGTCAGTGACTACAATGACAGAGTCCAGCATCGGACGCCCATTCTGTTCAAGTCCAATTAATTGATGGGCAAGCCATGCGATAGAGTTGGACTTGCCGCTTCCCGCACTGTGCTGGATCAGGTATTTACGCCCGACACCGTTTTCCCGCACATCGCTAAGAAGCTTTGTAACCACATCCAACTGATGATATCGTGGAAAAATTTGCTTCTCTTTTTTCTTTTTGGTATCCTCATCCACCTCAATAACGACCTGAGCATAGTTCTCAATAATCAACGTTAGTTTTTCTTTTGTTAGGATATCTTTCCACAGATAATCGGTCATCAAGCCAATGGGATTCGGTGGATTTCCCGCTCCATCGTTGTATCCCTTATCGAAAGGCAGAAACCAACTGTCTTTGCCCGCAAGACGAGTGCAGAATTTGATGCGGGCGTCATCCACGGCCAGATGCACCATGCAGCGTTTGAACTGGAACAGCATCTCTCGCGGATCACGGTCATCCTTGTACTGCTGGACAGCATCATCCACATTTTGCTTTGTAAGCTGGTTTTTGAGTTCAAAGGTGATGACAGGCAATCCATTGATAAATAAGCACAGGTCAAGAGCCAGCTTGCCTGCGTCCTGAGAATAGCGGAGCTGGCGCGTCACGCTGAAAATATTCTTCCGGAACATTTCCCTCGCTTTTTCGTTGTTTTCGGTCGGGGTGAGATAGAACATAATGAGGTCAACCGGGTACACTTTAATGCCATTGCGCAGAACATCTACAATACCGCGTTTGACCAACTCACCCTGGAGGCGGTTCAGAAACTGACGCCTTTTCTGCTCGGACTGAAACACACCCAGCTTACCCATCTGTGAGGGCTGGGTATCCTGCAAAAATCGAAAAAGGCGGGTTTCATCAATCGCATATTCTTTATTATAATCGGCGTTAGTCCCTTCTTCATAACCGTTCTGCTCAACCAGCCATTTTACAATGAGGGCCTCTAAACCGCTTTCTTTTGTGTTTGTAAATCCTGGCATAGTTATCCCTCCTGTTCTTCAATCCGCTTGCGCTCAGCTTCAATTTCATGCTGCAATTCCTCAGCAGTGGGTAGGGCAAAACGATAACGTGAAGCAAAAACTTGTTGAGCATCATTCAGAACAGAGTATTTGACGATTGCCTCATTCTTCTGAGAACACAGTATGATACCTATAGTAGGATTGTCATCTTCATTTTTATATAGCGCATCAAACATTCGGATGTAGCTGTCCATCTGCCCAATATCACCATGCGTCAATTTGCCAATTTTCAGGTCAAGCAGCACATGGCATTTCAGGATACTGTGGTAAAACACGAGGTCAAGGTAAAAATCTTCATCTTCATAGCGCATCAGCTTCTGTCTGGCTACAAAACAGAAACCACGTCCCAACTCCAACAGAAATTCCTGCAATTTATCAATCAATGCCTGCTCTAAATCCGACTCGCGCAGAGACGGGTAATCTTTCAGGTCAAGGAACTCCAACACATATGGGTCTTTGATGAAATTTTCCGCAGACAAAGGTGCTGTGAGTTCAACAGCTTCGGTCCTTACAGATACCTGGTCTCTGCTTGCAAGAAGCCGCTCATAGTATAGGGTAGAAATCTGCCTTTCCAGTTGACGGCTCGACCATGCGGAGGCGATGGCCTCGTCCATATACCATTTTCTTGCCTGCTCATTTTCCACCGACAGCAGGAGGCGATAGTGCGTCCAAGTCAATTGCGAACGCAGTGCGTTCGTATTTGGAAACATCACATAAAACTTCTTCATCTGTTGTAATGTCCGCACAGAAAAGCCCTTGCCGAAGTCCTTGGTCAGACGACTGGATAATTCCTGCAAGACGGACTTTCCATAATCAGCCCGTGCATTGCCATTTTGCTCATGCTCTACAATGATGCGCCCAATCTGCCAGTAGGCTTGTACCATCGCAAAATTGACTGCGCTGTATGCCTGATTGCGCGACAGCAGGAGGGTTTCCTTTATTTTAGAATAGATGTCCTCATATGGAACTAATTCACTGTTATTCATCCAAAGCTGTTCCTTTCTGGATCACTTTATATAGCTATTCGACTGCTGTCCAGTTCATCTGAATCATTTATATACATTTTGTGTATTTCTTGAATACCTGCAACTTTTGCTGCAGAGATGACCAATCTTCTTTCATATTCAGGCATACGCAAACCGAGAATAATTTTTCGGGGCCTTGCTTTTATAAATGTTCTCATCCCGTGCATTCGTGGTCTAATCATTCTCCACTCTTCATCATTTTCATGGCATTTCTTCTTTATTAGAGTCACTCGCTCTGCTTCCCACATATTTTGAGCCATAATTAAATCTATCGTACTCTGCGGAATATTTATTCCTTTTCCTAATGCCATATCAATTACATATAATGACAGTGCATAATTCGTGGCATCATATCGAGAGTTTGAGTAATAAACAGGATATATAAAGGGCATTTCCGTATAGGCAGTACTACAATTTTTGCATTTTTCTTCTGTTCCGCATATAACCGTTTCTCTTTGATTGAAATCGTATATGAGAGCAAAACCATGGTAATCCTTGGCATACTTTATCCAAAGTGTTTCATTCAATGGATTCTCACAAAAACAAATTGAAAACAGTTTGCGTCTGACTGCTTCTCTCATGTCTTTTAATAGCTTGTCCATTTTTTGAAAGTCTGGTGTTGTATTAGATAGGCCAGCCTTAAATGTGTCGGGGACAATGCCAAATAAGGTTGCCATCGTATCAATAAGGCCATCTAAAGATGTATTGCCTGCGTCAAAAATTGGCCTTATGCAATCATATATATCCTTAAATCTATCTATATTGATTTGGAAGTATGTATCAAAGGGGTCATCATAATAGTCCGCTGAAGAAAACCACAATATATTATCTTGTAACTGCTTCAAGGAATTTTCATTGACACTGCGATAACGGCATAGTGTTTCCGGATACGGAGCAGCAGATGTTAACGCGTTCACACTTTGAGGTAAATTGTCATGTGTATTGCACAATAAATTCCAAAAACGCTGTCTATCGACCTTGCTCATGTTTCATTCCTCCCCTTCTTCGGACGCATCGCCCATATCTTTGTTATCCCCATCGGAAGAGTCTCCTGTCTCTTGCACATACTCGAAGTCGGGAACTTCAATATCACGGACATCGATTTTGCCTGTTACCACATCAGAGATTAGACGGGTTTTCAGCTCCTGCAAGCCTGATATCTCCTGCGTTAGCATATTCTCATATTTTTTTGCTTTTCCACGGAACTCAACTATGTACTTCATAATTCCTACTTGCTCGTCAAGCGGCGGAACAGGCAGAACAATTGTATTGAAATCAGCTGTGTAAAGTCGCCAGAATCCTTCAATAATACCACGCACTCTGATGCGCAATTCGCCTCGGCATCGGACGCTCTTTAGTACAGTTTCAGCAAACGAGGGGAGGATTATCTCTGTGTTTGGCATTAGCACTGTATAGTCTGGACTAATTACCCCAGACTGTGGGGCCAGTGCAAAAACGCCTAAATGTGCTTTGAGCCGATTCAAAACAAGATCGTCCTTGTAGCACAGCTTACCGCCCACATACGATTCTGAAAGCATCCTGCGTTCATCAAGCTGACTATCCGGCACAAGCCCATATTTTTGGCTCATAGATAAATGCTGCTCTGTGCCTTCTTTTGATCGTTCGTCCCGCTCTGAGAAGAGATATTTACATCTCATAGTTTGCCAATGTTCTGGTATGTCACCGATCCACTCTACCCCAGAATTTTTTGTGGATATATCATCGTGTAGGCCATGTGTAACAATATGCGAAATATAAACTCTCTGCCGCTCATGAAGCAAGGCTATTTGTTTCCGCTTTATTGAAATTAGCCGATTGATACATGAGACCTTCCAGTCCAAAAACCGCACAATCTGATCCTGTTCGGGGCGAGGAGGGAGAGGCAATTTACAACTGAGGAATGTTCCTGTATTAATGGTTTTTCTTAAACCGCTATACAGTGGTCGCATTGCTTTCACATTATCAAGCGACAAATAATAGTAGTAGGCATAGTGCGGATTAATATTTGCTACATGGAATATTGTATATGCACCAGTTAGCATACCATTATATTGGGAAAGTCCAACAGTGCGTGGAGTTTCATCAATGTCAAACAAGCAAAATGCCATGTCTCCTGGCTTGACAATCTTGTATGTGTTAAAATCCTTGGGAAATTTGCCTTTTCCAGATGCCACATCGCGGAGTATTATCCCTTTTGTTGTCAAGGAAAGTAAAGGATATGCATCTATATCATCGCCAACCACATCTTTAGTTTCCTCAAAAATATTTTTATTACGCACCAGTTCCCAGTGGGCTGGTATATTAGGCAACCATGGAAGCGGTGTTATGAAATAATCGGGGTATGGTTTCATTGTATCCCCTCCATAATCTCCGCCATCATGCCATCCGCTTCCCGTTCAAGAGCTTTCAGGCTCTCTAAAATTTCCTCCATTGGGCGCAGTTCCACCGGCTTATAGAAATACTTGGTAAAGCTGATCTCATAGCCGATCTGTGTTTTCTTTTCGTCTACATAGGCATCTGGGGCATATGGCAGCACTTCATTTTTCATAAAGGCATCAATGCCGCCGTCATAGGTAAACGGAATGTTCTCCGTATCCCGCAGGTCAACATTCGGCTCCCCCTCGATGGGCTGTGTAATGGCATCCTTCTCTGTGATGAAGGGGCGAATTTTCTTCAAGGTAGCGGCTTTCAGCTTTGTGGCTTTGGCAAATGCTGTCCAGTCATCCAGAGGAGCGGTTTTGGCGGCCTCGGCAACAGCACTTTGCACCGCCGCAAGCTCATCCGCTTTCTTGAATAAATCGGCAGGAATTTCTCTGTCAGGATATATGCGCAGACGCAGAGGCCGTTCCACTGTGACAGACCAGTAGCCAAACTCCTCATTATCAAAAATCATGCTGACTTTGCTTTGCTCCATCTCCGTAAAAATGCGGACGATTTCACTTCGGATTTCCGATGTGATTTCACAATTCTTCTTGCCCATATTTTTGCGGAGCGGGGATTTCATGGCAGTTGCGTCAATCAGTTGAATTTTCCCTTTGCGGCGTTCCTCCTTCCGGTTGGACAGAATCCAAATGAATGTCCCAATTCCTGTGTTGTAGAACATATTCTCCGGCAGTGCGATGATAGCCTCAACCAAGTCGTTTTCAATCAGATAGCGGCGGGCGTTGCTTTCCCCACTGCCGGCGTCCCCCGTGAAAATGGACGAGCCGTTATGTACCTCGGCAATGCGGCTGCCCAGCGGAGTATCCTTTTTCATTTTTGCCACATTGTTCAAAAGGAACAGCAGTTGACCATCGCTTGTCCGAGGGATCATGGCCATCTGTTCTCCACCTTCAAGATAGGCATTAAACCGGGTATCCAGAATTTCCTTTTTGCCGCCCATCTTTTCTGCGTCAACCTTCCAGCTTTTCCCGTAAGGTGGATTGGACAGCATGAAATCAAACTGCCTTGTGGCGTTTCCGTCCAAGGAAAGCGTAGAGCCATAACTGATATGTTCCGCCTGTTCCCCATCACCTTTGAGCAGCATATCCGCCTTGCAGATTGCATATGTTTCGGGGTTCACTTCCTGTCCGAACAAATGAATAGATACATTCTTTCCATACTGCCGGGCAATCGTCAGAAGCCGGTCCTGCGCGACAGTAAGCATACCGCCTGTCCCGCAGGCGCCATCATAACAGGAATAGGTGGCGTCCTTGATTTGATTCGCAATCGGCATAAAGACAAGATCTGCCATCAATTCAACGACATCGCGGGGCGTCCAGTGTTCGCCTGCCTCCTCGTTGTTTTCCTCGTTGAATTTGCGAATCAACTCCTCAAAAATTGTCCCCATGCCGTGGTTGTCAAGTCCGGGATGCTTCACTATAGTCTGTGCATCGTCTTTATAGACTGGCTTCGGAGAGAGGTTGATATCTGGCGAAATAAATTTCTCAATAACTGCCCCCAAAATATCAGCCTCAATCATCGTATCAATCTGATTGCGGAACTTGAACTTCTCCAAAATCTCCTGCACATTAGGGGAGAAACCGTCCAGGTAAGCCTCAAAGTCGGCCTTTAGCGTTTGCTTCTTTGCGCGGCTGGTGAGGTCGCGCAGGCGGAACGGGGAGGCGTTACAGAATGCCTGCCCTGCCGCATTGCACAGTGCCGGCCATTGATTATCGATTTTGGCTGCATCCAGCTTTTTCTTCATATCAAGAACAGCCTCTTTGCTGTCCTCAAGCAAGGCATCCAAGCGGCGGATTACTGTCATCGGTAAAATGACATCACGATATTTTCCACGCACATACACATCGCGCAGGCAGTCATCCGCAATTCCCCATATAAAGCTTACGATTGTATTGTGAATTTGATTGTCCATGCGTCTTTAATTCCCTTCTCACGGAGACCGGCGTCTTCCGACTTACAGCAGATTTATCCTTGTTTCAAAACTCATATTCCGTAAAACTGATTCACTGTTCTTCTACCATTTCCATAATATCACAGACATCACATCTTAGGGCTGTGCAGATTTTTTCAATGATTTCCGTATTTACATTTTCATTTTTGCCGAGCTTCGTAACGGATGCCGCGCTGATTCCCGCTAATTGTTGCAAGTCTTTTTTCTTCATATCCTTGTCAATCAACAGTTTCCATAATTTTTTGTAACTGATAGCCATGAATGAACCTCCCTTTTCTGGGAATGTGCCGATTTGAAGATTTCTGCTGCTTATTATAACACGACTAATCCCTAAACGCAAGATTTCCTCCTGCGATTGCAGGAGGAAATGCTGATTTCTATTGGTTTTTTGCTTCAACTAACAGAGATGATATTCACGCCAGTGATAGAAATTGTTTTTTGTGAGTTTTTGGGCGAAAATATCCTTGACAAATCCCGTCTTGGTTGGAGATGCTCATGCTTTCATTCTGGCTGCCGTCATCAAGGGAAATCCTGCAATAGAGGGCGGTTATTTTCTGATTCGATAGATGATTTTTCCTGCTCATAGGCTTCTCCTTCTATGAACAGGGACACGATACCATGATAATACCATGCCCCCGCCATTTGTTCAACTGTTTTCTGCAAGATTCCCGGTTTTTCTCCGGTTTCCGCCCTTTAGCCTGCCTGCCGTTTCTGCCATTCCTCGAACCGCTCACAGGTCTGCCTCTCGATAAGCTGCTCAAAAGCTTCCTGCATGGTCTGGCTGCCCGCAAACTCACGGGACACGATAAACTGCACCTTTTTCTTTTTGTTCCGGCTCTGCGCCGGGCGGTCTGCTTGTTTTGCCATAGGCATTTACCTCCATAAAGATACCCGGACGGCTCCGTCCGGGCGTGTGTCGTGTGCTGCCGGGCAGGTGGGAGCCTGACAACGGGGTCTGACAACGGACGTTAAAAAACCCCGCACACAAAACCCGGCTTCCCGTTTCCTGTCCTGATTGATTTTCTTTCTATTTTTCCGTTGCTTTCGTTGTCAGGAAAAGAAAAAGCCCGGAAATACGGCATTTGCAGGCTCTCTTCCCGGCAACGGGCTTGACAACGGGAGGGGCAACCAGCCGGCAACCGGCTATGGCTTTTCTCCTTCCAGCCATTCCTCCGGCAGCCCAAGCTGGACAGCTTCCCCTTCGGGCAAAGGCTGGAAACCCGATTTCCCATGCCCTCCGTTGTCAGGCGGCTCCGCCCGTTCCCAGCCCTTCTGCCGGTTATAGGGCGGCGGGAAATGCCGTGGATTCTCAAAGGCTTTCCAGCCCGCCGCATAATTCTTCATGATGGAGTTAATATCACGAATGTCATACTGCTTCGGTTCCTCATAATCCGGGTGCCCCAGCCCTTCATGGTAGATTTGCAGGGAGCAGACCATCTTCCCGCCGTACCCGTCCAAGAAGTTCAGAATCCGGGTGGCTAGGGTGTCCTCCGGCATGAATGACCGTTGGTGTTCTTTCAGATACCGCTCCATTGCCGGGCTTAGTTTCAGCTTTACATCGCCTTTCCGGTAAACCTCCATGACCTCCGCCCACATTTGCCCGATGTAGGCTCTGGAAGCGGCTTCATCTTCCAGAATGTGAACCTCCGCCGCTTCCGCCTGCACCTGCACCGGCAGGAAACGCCGGTTCCCGGTTCGGTCAAGGGGCAGGAAGTCCAGCGTGTTGGAAGTTCCGGCAAACACGCACTGCCGCTTATGGTCTTTTGGGTGGACTTCATAAGGGGCTTTGTAGGTTTCCTTCTGGCGGCTCAAAAAGGACTTAATATCCTCAATGCTCTTTGCGTTCGCCGTGGCAATCATTTCTGACATTTCAATAATCCAATGCCCTTGCAGCTTCCGGTATACGTTATCATCGTCTAACTTCCGCAGGTCATCGGAAAACCACTCATCACGGACAGCAAGGAGCCGGAAGAAAGTGGACTTCCCGGCTCCCTGACCGCCCACCAGACAGAGCATGACCTCAAACTTTGTCCCCGGCTTGAATACCCGTGCCACCGCCCCCAGCATGAACAGCAGGAGGACTTCGTAATTGTAATCGCTCACCTCCGCACCGAGGAAATGGCGCAGGGCATAGCGCACCCGCTCCGTCCCGTCCCATTGCAGGCTGTTCAGGTAATCACGGACAGGGTGATACCGGTATTCATTGGCGGCTACCTTGATAGCCCCCTCAATCCGCTTCTCTGATGTCAGCCCGTAGTGTTCCTCCAAATACAGAACTAAATATTGAATATCCACGTCCGTCAGCCGGTTCCCGTCCCGATACCAGCCAAGGGGCTTCACAATGTCAACCCGGTCAGTCAGGAGGTTGCTGCTGAACGCCCCTCGAAGCGGCGGGTCATGCAAAAACACCGCCCTGTAATTCCCCGGCGTGTTGGCGGTCTGCCCCTTCTGGGTGGTTTCCAGCATCTGCCGGACTTCCCCCACCGTCTTTTCACCGTCCATGCTGTCTACGGCTGTTCCCACGGCTTGCCTGACCTCTGGCGGCAAACTTTGATACCCTCCGCTCAATCCGTTCCACCTCCTTCCCATGCCCCGTGATGACTGCGGCTTTTTCCTCCTTTGTCCCGGTCAGCAGCGTGTCTAAAAGATAACCCACATACTCCCGTTTCTGCATGGCTTCCACGAACAGCGGGTTCCACCCGTCCCCCGGCGATTTCGGCGCATATGCCGTTTCCCACCGCTCCAACAGATGGAGATTATCACTAAGCACCCGGAAGCATTTCCGCTCCGCCTGCAAGAACCGCAGTTCTGCCGACACGCTCCGTCTTGCCGGTTTTGGGGAAGCCCGCCCCCGGCTGTCATAAGAAATGCCAAAATCCGAAGCCAGCTTTTTCGCCGCTTCCAGACCGGGCAGCCCGTAAAGCCTTGCCACAAAGTCAATCACGTCCCCGTCCGCCTGGCAGCCGAAACAGTGGAACCGCTTATCCACCTTCAAGCTGGGATTCCTGTCATCATGGAAAGGGCAGCACGCCATGCCGTTCCGGTTCACCCGGATGCCGTACATTTCCGCCGCCTGCCTTGCCGTTACATTTTCCTTTACTGCTTCAAATACATTCATACCGTCCCTTCCCGGAAATAAAAATGCATCTGCCATTTCCACAGCGGAAAGCAAATGCTTCAAATCTCCATATCTTTTTTTGTTGCTGCCCTTACGTTCCTGCGCTCCATGCGCTCCCGGTTTACCCGGTCAGCTTCTATTTCCCCCCTTGCGAGCCTGTCCTTCATGGATTCCCTTGCCTTCTCTTTAATCTGCCCCTTGTTTGCACGGCTCACCTCCGGCTTTGGGAGCGCAGACTGGACTTTCCTTAACACTTTCTACGCCGCATTTTTAATCTGCTCCTGAACCGTACACAGGCACTTCACGGCGAAATCCCTTTTCTCCTGCGGGGCTTTCCGTTCCGGCGAAGCCAGCCACTTTTTGTAATCCTCCACCGCCCGGATGTCCTCCTTCTGCGTTTCCGCCCGGACGGTATCCGCCACAACCTCGCAGGCTTTCTCATAAGCCGTGTCCGCCACTTCCTCCACCAGCGATTCCATGTCCGCAATCTTCATGGTGACAGTGGCAAGTGCCGCCTGCTTTTCCGAAAGTTCCCGCCCTTTTTCCGCAATCAGCCCCTCCTGCTTTTCCAGTTCCTTTTCTTTTTCTGAAACGGCTTTTGCGGCTTTATCAAACTTCTTTTCCTGCTCCGCTATGGCTACGGTGTTTTTCGTCAAGGCTTCCCCCTGTGCGGAGAGTATTTTCTTCTGTTTTTCAATGATGAAGTCCTGCTTTTCCAGATAATCCCGCCCGCCGTAGGACGGCTCTGCCTGCAAGTGAAGGTTATGTGCGGCGCAGATACGGAAAAGCATCTTCCGGCACTCCGCATCAAAAGTCTGCTTGCGGTTGTTGTTCCTTCCCTTTTTCTTATCCGGTTCAGGGAGCGGCACTCCCAGTTCTTCCAACGCCTTTTCCTGCTGGGGGCATAACTCCCCATACCGGTTTTTGCAATCGAATACATGGCGCTCATGGATATGCGGTGTCCCCTCGTCCAGATGGAGCGCCCAGTCCAGAAGATGCACGTGGGAACCAAAACGCCGGTCAAACTCTGCATAAAACTCATTCACAATCTGGAACAAGGTTTCCGGCGGGACGGATTCCTCCACTGTCCCAATCTGGTAAATGCTTTCCTCCGGGCAGGTCTTATTGTTCTTTAACAAATCCCCCACCGTGCGGTTGCGTTCCGTGTGCCGGTTCTTCTCGTTCCTTGCGTTCTGGGCTTCAATGAAATCCGAATAATTCTCGGTGTAGTAAGCCAGTTCTATCTGCTCAAAGCTGAAATCCGGCTGGGAAGAATCCTCCCGGCTCCCGGCGGTGGTATAGCCCCGGTAGCAGTCCCAGTATACATTTTTCTTTGCTCGCTCCGAATCAATATGCCCGCTGTTTTCCACGTCAAAGCGGCGGTCATTGTGGCGTGGGTTGTACGTGCCGTTTTTGCCGGAGCGCCCGTTGTGCCGTGTCAGTTTCAATCCAAAATCCTCCTTTCCTTTTTACCGATTCCCGGGCTGGCGGGAGGGCTGCGAAGCTGCCGAACCTGCGGAACTTGCGTCAGGTAATACCCAGTATGAGTTGACGCAGGCATCAACTCTAGCTGGGCAAGGCGTTTCACCCTTGACCCGATAAGGACTGCCGCCCTTAACCCGCCAATGGGCGTTGCCCCTTGACCCCAACAGGGCTGCTGCGCCCCTGTACCCCGCATAAAAGGTTGCCGCCAACGTGAGTGCACTGCGCCCGCCCACGTCAAAGACGGCTTCCTTTTTCCGTATCAGAAAATCAGAACGCGCCGCGCTCGTTCTGATTTCCCACAGAAACCGCAGCCATGCCCCATGACAGCCGGAAAAACACTCCCAAAACAGGCATTTCCGCCGTCCGGGGCTTCCCTGATGTCTGATACCTCTACCGTGAACCACGGGGAAAATACCGGCTCCGCACCCGTTGTTTTGACCGTAAAACATCCCCAAATCAGGCAATATCCTTCCCGCCCGGCAGGGGCTTGAAGCCGTGTTCTCTGGCGTATGCCCTCGCCGCCGCCCGCCGTTCCTCACTGTAAGGCGGAACCAGCCGGATAGACAGCCGGGACTTATCCAGAACATAGGTCACGCTCCCTTCCGGCGTGGACTTCTCCAAACGGCACAGGAGCGGATATTTTTTACTGAACTCCGCCAGCCGCCGCTTCAAGTCCGCATTGAATGTGTAAATACTGGCTTCCTTCTCACCCTCGTTGAAGTTGACAATCGTTTCCTTTTCATACTTAGACGGCTTTCCCATAAAATCCCTCCCAGTCTGTGCTTTTTTCAACCATGCGGATATGCTTCTTTGCTTCAAAATATCCTTCCATTTCCAAACGGAGATGGCGGTAAAAACAGGGATACCATTCCCCGGCTCCGCCGTCATCCAGCTTCCTTGCCAGGCACAGCACCCGGCGTTTCACTTTTTCATCCACCGTCAGGGCAGTGACCCATTTCAGCCTGCGGACGGTGTTCTCATGGCTCCCGCACCCGAAGGCATATAAAATCTTCTTTTCCTCAATGCTTAACTTCATGTTCCATCCTCCATAATTGATAGTTTGTTTCCCTGCCGTTTTGCCTGCAATCCGTTCCTGCCCGGAATCACCCCAGCGTTTTCCGTTCCTTTGGTATGCTCCTGTCATGGCACTACTTCTCCGGGAACGGTATCACTTGCAGCCGGTCATTCTGTTTTCAATGTCCTGTGACACTGAAATCTTATCAAAATAAACCGGCTTCCCCCGTATGTCCGAAAGGCTGGAAAAATTCCCGAAAGCGCAAAATTTCCACGCTTTCGGAAATGCCCTGTGCTATAATGGTCACGAACCCTGTTTTGAGAGGAGGGGCACAATGTATATAAAACTGACGCTTCAGGAGAAATTGAAAGACGAGAGGACCAACCGCCATATGACGCTTGCGGAACTGGAAAAGGCAACAGGCATAGCAAGAGCCACGCTGGGAAAATATGAATCCGACAAATGCACGGATATAAGCCCGTTCAACCTTGCAAAGCTGGCGGAATACTACGGTCTTTCCATGGATTACCTCATGGGGCTGACCGAAAATAAGAACCACCCGAACACCGCCCTGCATGAGCTGCACTTGAATGATTCCACAGTTGATTTGTTAAAAAGCGGCGCACTGAACAACCGGCTCCTCTGTGAATTTGTCTGCCATCCCGGATTCCTGCGCCTGCTGACGGATATGGAAGTCTGCATTGACCGGATTGCGGATATGCGTATCCATGACATGAACTTAGTTCTGGAAAAAGCAAGGCAGTCCGTCATGGAACAGCGGCAGCCCCCTGAAAACGACCTCTATATGCGTACTTTAGAATTAGGGCAGGTCAGCGAGGAACTGTTTTTCAGCCATGTTATCCATGATGACCTTGACCGGATTGTAAAAGACCTCCGCACCCGGCACGAATCCGACAAGACCACTGCCGAGCCGGAAACCCCCGCAGCGGATTTTGCCAGGAACATCCCGGTGATACTGCTGGACGCCCTCATGCACAAAGGCACGGCGGACGAAAAGCGGGCGTTTACCATCTGCCGGGTATTTGGCATAGATTACACGAGCCTTCCAGAAGATGAGCGCATCACCCTTGCCCGTGTATTTAAAAAATCCCCCCTTCTCCCCGTATCTGCCAGCCAGCGTGGAAAATCAAAGCTGCTGTCCCTGTTTGGGAAGAAAAAAACGAAAGAATGACGCAAAAAGGGCTGCCATTCCCGTAAAATCCGGTTAGCAGTCCTCTTTACTGTATCGTGTGTCCTATGTTCAATTTTCCGGCTTTAGAGCCGCTTTTTCCAGACAGGAGCCAGCCGCATTACGCATAGACCAGTTCCGCATAGATAATTTCCTCCGCCCGGTTGCGGATAGAATTGCAGCGGCGCACCCATTCAAGCTGGTCATCCGCTTTCAATTTCTCCGTCACGCCCTCGGCGGCTTTCATCTGCTCCATGATAAGGTCAAGCCGCTCCTGTGCCTGCTCGTCCACGTCGGCAAGGTGCGTCCAGAGTTTCCCTGACAACAGCAGGCTGCAATAAAGGGCGGGGCGGGCTTCTTCCAGATAGGCTTTACGCCTGCGCCCCCAATGCCCGATTGGGCGGGATTCCTCCGTCAGCCGCAGGGCGGGAATGTAATAATCACCCACAAGAACGTAGTCAAGACCGTTGGTATCGTCATGGATTCTTTCTGGCAGTTCTTTCATTTGTGACCTCCTGTATTCAGTTTTCCAGAATCCAGTTGTTCGTGTCCCTGTTCATGTGAATTTATTAGGCAACTGAACTCTTCACGAACAAGTATGGCATATCTTTCCCGGTCTTTTGATAATTTAAACCGTAGGACTGCGATGTACCCCTTGTGTCAGAGGTATTGTAACTGTAAGCTCAATAACAGCAGGCGGGCTTAATTAAAAGCCCACCTGCTTATATATGATTTGAATTTATTGTGCGCTGATTGTATCAACAATGGACATATTGCGTATTCTCTTGATTGGCCCTTGCACAGCCAAAATTATAGAGATTACAACAATCAACAGAATAACGGCTACCTCTGGTAATGGAGGAGTCCAAGCATCCCCCCATCTATAACTTATCAACATTCCAAACAATAGCTTATTACAAAACAGTCCCAACACCGTACCAACTACACCGCCGATTATGGTATAGGTGAAGGCTTCTGCAACGATCATTTTACTTAGCTGTCCCATGCTAACGCCGATGGCGCGGAAAGCGCCATACTGTTTCAACCGTGCAGACACACTCATGGAAATACTATTGATTATGTTAAAAATTGTAATCATTGCAATTAGGACGAGGAATCCATAGATGAACAGCCAAAAACAATAGTAAGTTCCCATGGTACTGCTGTTACCCATGCGTTCATCAGCGAAAGTAAATGATGAATCTACCATTTGGCGGATCACATAAACCTCTTCGTCTGTTGCGCCTTTCACTAACTGCACATCAATAACCGTATATTTCGACTCGCCAGTAATTTGTTCAAATGTATCCTCTGAACAAATAATTGTTCCAACATCGGCGGCACTGTAAAACGGACAGTTGGACAATATTCCAACAATTTGAATTTCTTCACTTTGTCCGTCTATATTCAGGGATACCGTATCGCCTGTTTGTATTGTGTTCTGCGAATTATAAACAATTAAGCCCGTCCCTAAATCAGTTTGCACAGATTCCAGAGAACCCTCTAATAAATAGTCCCTTGCCCAATCAAATTGATACTGCTCATAAGAGATTAAATCCATCTTTTTTTCAATACCGTTTGTGACAGACGGAACCTCGTATGCAAATTTTCTTCCATACGCTAAATCCACAACAGGATTTTCCTTTAGACTATCGAGTTCTGTTTTGTCAATAGCACAGGAGTTATCGGGACTTATGATAGATAGATCTGCTGTCCAAGGTTGGAGCGGTGTTAAGGTATGCTGCATGAACTCAACTGTTACAGAGAATGAAAGGAAAAGGATAATACTGAGAGCAAATGAGCTTGTCATCAAAAACAGATTTTCCCGATTTGCTTTTGCGTGATAAATTCCAAGTGCTGTATCAATCTTAAGCAGTTGTGTATTAGCGGCATTTCTTGCAGGCTCCAAGTCGTTTGCATTACCGGACACCGCTGCCAGCGGAGATACTTTTGCTGCTTTCTTTGCCGGAGAATAGGCAGCGAACAAAACTGTTACCAAGCCCACAACGATTCCTGCAAGAATACTTGGTACGCTAAATCCGAATGTAGGCATCGCTTTGAAAAACTCCGGACTTAGGAAACGCAAAATCGCGCATAAGACCCAAATGACAACTACACCGATGGAAATACCCACAGGGATCGCCAAACGGCACCAACTAAGCGCCTCTTTCCGTACTAAGCGCATAACCTGTTTTGGTGTTGCACCGATACAGCACATAAGGCCGAAAAATTCTGTACACTGGGCTACATTGCTGTTAAGGCTGCTTGCAATCATCATAATACCAGCTAACATTACCAGCACAAACAATACTGCCGCGGCCAAATAAACCTGTAATAAAAAGGGAACACGGCTTTGTCCAAGCAATCCAAGCAGATTATTGTTGGAAGATATTTGTTCATCCGATAAATTGCATTGTTCTTTCAAATCAGCAATTTTCCCTTGTATATTTCTTGTGTTTGCAAATTGAGCGTAAAACATAATGCCGTAATCATTCGGTTCCCCGTCTGATACATTCGGATAAATAGTGCAGTAATCCTCTGTGTTCAAAATGATGCCGTAGGAGTCGCCACTCATTATCGAGGCGGTATTATTCATAAATCCTGATATGGTAAAATTCAGTTTGTCGCCATCAGGAGTTTCTACGGCAATGGGATCACCAATCGCAACACCCATTATCTGCTTTGCATTTTCAGTCACCAACGCTTCATTACTTGTCTGTGGAAAAACACCTTCTTCAAGTTGGTCAGTCCAGATTTCAGTTATATATCTTTCATCACAACCGCATATCGCTACATTTTTTCCACCCAAAGTATAGCCTAAATTTCCACGATAATTGAGAACGCCATACGGTGAAAACACTTCTATATCAGGCCGTGAAGCGATAATTGCAGCTTTCTCATTACTGATATTCCGAATGGCAATATGCCAATTCCCAGACTCCTGCTGTGCCTGCAAAATCTGGCTGCGGATGAACATATCTGCCATTCCAAAAATAGTTGTAACCAGAAACACAGCCAGCACAATGCAAAAAATAGACATTCTGCTTTGCTTCTTGTGGATTTTTGCGGATATGGGAACAAGGTCAAGATAATGCTTCATTTGTTTTTCCTCCCAAATCCGTCAAAACGCCATCTGATACCCGAAACACCCGATCAACGGATGCAGTCAAATTCTTATTGTGGGTAATCATCAGGATTGTTTGCTGATAGCGGCGGGAAGCCTGTGTAAGCAAGGTAATAACATCCTGACTATTCTTGCTGTCCAGATTGCCAGTAGGTTCATCCGCCAGAATCAGTTTGGGCTTTGTGATTAACGCCCGCCCAATGGCAACACGCTGCTGCTGTCCGCCGGATAGTTGGCTCGGCAGGTGATGCCGACGCTCGGTAAGGCCCAAGAGTTCCAAAATTTCTTCTACTGCTGCCGGGTCTGGTTTGCGATAGTCCAAAAGAAGCGGAAACATGATATTCTGCTCCACATTCAGCTCGGAAACCAACTGAAAGGATTGGAAGATAAAGCCGATATTACGACGGCGGAAAATCGTGCGCTGTTCCTCTTTCATGGAAAACAGGTCTTGTTCATCAACCCAAATGTGGCCGGAGGTAGGGGTATCCAAAGCTCCAATACAGTTCAGTAATGTGCTTTTGCCAGAACCGGATTCACCCACAACGGCAGCAAATTCGCCTTTATCCAGAGAGAAGGAAACCTTCTTCAACGCTTCGACTTTCGCCTCACCCTTTCCATAAGTTTTACATAAATCTTGTACTTTCAATATTTCCATAGTCATCAGTACCTCCTTTCTCAAAAGGATAGCAAAAGCAGCTTACAAGCAGATGAATTTGACCTTACAGTTCCGTAAGGAAAGAAAGTGTAAACCGCGTACCTTTTCCAGCTTCGCTTTGTACGGAGATAACACCGCCTTGCCCCTCAAAAATGGACTTGGCGAGGGGAAGCCCCAGTCCAATTCCTTGTGTATCAAGAGAATGTTTGCTGCGATAAAAGCGTTTGAAGATATGATGAATATCTTCCGGGGCTATACCGTTACCATTATCAGAAATAAAAATACGAAACACGGCAGGAGTGCGATCCCATGTAATATAGACAATGCCGCCAGCTTGTGTGTGATCCAGCGCATTTTTTACAACGTTTCCAATCGCTTCGCCTGTCCATTCCATGTCACAAATAAGCTGCTGTTCACCATCGCCATCTATCTGAATCTGCTTGCTTTCGCTTTTAGCCCTTGTGGTTAGGTCATTGACTGAATGAGCTATCAGCTCGGACACACGGCAACTTTTTTTCTCAAAAATGATGTTTCCCGTATCCAGTCGGGTTATCTTCAACATGGATAAGATTAACTGCTCCATACGCTTTAGAGAAATACCCATCTTCGCCGCAAACTGTTTGACCGTTTCTGCATTTTCTGGCTCACTTTCAATGATCTCCTGATACATAGCGAGGGCTGCCAGAGGCGTTTTGAGCTGGTGAGATATATCGGATATGGCGTCTTTCAAAAACTCTTTTGCTTTACGCTCTGTTTCGTTTTTGGATTGGAGCATAGTTGCAAGCTGTTCTATCGAAGAAAACACTTGATAGATTGCACCCTCGTAATTCTGTGGCAAATGAGAAGAGTAATCCCCGTTGATGTAATTTGATAATATTTTGTCGGCCTGTTGGTACAATCGCTTCCTTTTCCAGAAAAAAACGAATACTCCTATGGTAAGCACAAAGAGAAAAAATAACACAGTGCATAGCATGATGAAGAAAGCGGAACGCTGAAATTGATTAAAAAAAGGCCGCATACTGCTTTCTGCCTGTTTTCCCAAACCCGCAGCCGTTAATAATGACCTGCCATTTTCACTAATGTCCGTATTAGTAAAGGCAACTGCTATCACTTCTTTAGAAACACCCTGTTCCAAAAGTGAGGACGAAACCGCTTCATCGTGTTTGAGCCATAGGACTTCCACATCGTTCACCTGATAAATAGTCAAAACGGCTCCTGTACCTACAAACAACAGGGAAAACAAAATTAAAAATATCAGGAAGCCTTTAATCTGTCTATCTTGGTACAAGCTCATACAGACACCTCTTTCCATTGGTAGCCAAATCCCCGGATGGTTATAAGGTGTTCTGGATGGGACGGATCGGTTTCCACTTTTTCACGAAGCCGCCGTACATAGACGGACAGGGTGTTATCATCAACAAAATTTCCTGTATCATCCCACAGCTCATTTAGAATGATGTCCCTTGTCACAACGCGATTTGCATTTCTTACCAGCAGGCAAAGCAAACGATATTCAGCGCTTGTCAAATCCAATGCTTTTCCCTTTAAGGTTGCACGGCTACCCAACAGATCAATGGTAATGTCGCCACATTCCATAGAAGTGTTTTTTTCGCTTTTGGAAACTCCGGCCCGACGCAGCAGCGCCCGGATACGGGAACACAATTCCCCCAGCTTGAAAGGCTTGGTGATATAATCGTCCCCGCCGCTATCTAACCCACGGATTATGTTGACTTCTTCATCCGATGCGGTCAGGAATATAATCGGGACTTTCTGATTTTCTTTTCGTACTGTTTCACATACATCAAATCCAGTTCCATCTGGCAGGGTGACATCCAAAATCAACAAATCGTATCTGTCGAGTTTGGATAAGTATTGTTTTGCTTCAGATACAGTACGGGCAACTTCAACATCAAATTCATTCTTTTTCAAAGAGTAGACCAAGCCATCTATCAGACTAACATCATCCTCCAATAGTAATATTCTATTCATTTTTTAATTCCTTTCCTTGTTTTGTCCGGCCATCAAGCGGCTTCTCCGCAGTTTTAGGAATCAGCCAAACACCGGCCATTTTCACAGCGCCGGGGATACGCCCTCCGGCACAATAATAATTTACCCTACGAGGTGTCACGCCCCACTTTTCGGCGGTCTCTTTCAATGTCATATAGTCCATTTCGCACCTCCACAGAATACATTATAGTTCTTTATCTCGAATAGTACAAGTTGGAGGCTGCACATTGATGAAATGAAATACTACTTTATGTAAAATTTCATTACATTCTCATAATCCAACCCGAAATGTACAATGATATAGGGTGATATGAGAATGAACCAAGATGAAAGAAGGTTTGACTTTCACGGCCTCGGGGCAGCTCTCAAACGAGCCAGAGAAGAAAAGGGTTGGACACAAGCCTATGTTGCGGAATTAGTAGACCGTGACTCCCATACCATTATGAATATTGAGAACAAAGGTCAATATCCCAGCTTCGACCTTTTTGTTAAACTCATTACTATGTTTGACGTTTCAGTTGACCAGTTTATTCATGCGGACGGAGGGGCAAGGCCAAGCTCTTGCAGAAAGCACATTGATGTACTTCTAAACTCCATGAATGAAAAAGAGCTTGTCGTGATAGAAGCCACAGCCGAAGGCATTAAGAAAGCCAGAGAAACGGAGGTTCCAGAATAAGGGCCTCTGTTTTTTGCGCCATTTTAGGGGCTGCCGCTAAGTGGTTATACCGAAACTTCTATTATACCGAAATCTCCATGGAAAGCTGATAAAGCATGGCTTCTTGCGGAGATTTTCGGTATAACTTTTTACTGGATCTTATACAGTAGAAAACAAAAAATGCCGCCCCGACACAGGAATTCGGTATAACCTACAAGAGCTTACAAGCCATAGAGTTGCTTTAGGAGATCCTCATCGTCTATGGTATAGCTTGAAGAATCTTCTGGAGCCCCTGTCCCAGAACCCATAGCTTTTTCTATCGCTTTACGCTTTGCCTCCGTGTCGGCATGGGCATAGACCAGAGTGGTCTCAAGGCTGGCATGCCCAAGCCATTGGGAGATCAGTGTCAGGTCCATCCCGTGCTGGTACAGGTGCATGGCACGGGTATGGCGGAAATGGGGAGCTCCCCATTTCCGCCATAGCAAAGCAATGCATCTGCTTCAGTCCGGAGTCAATCTTGTTTATATCAGAGATCTACTGGGACACTCTGATATTTCAACAACCGAAATCTACGCACGGGCAGACGAAAAAATGAAGCGAAAAGCATTGATGGAAGCTTACAACAGTCCATCATCTAACGAACTGCCAGCGTGGAAAAAGGATAAAGACCTTCTTGATTGGTTGAAATCTTTGTAAGGGTTTACTCCTGATTATGCAAAGTTCAAAAGAGCCTATACCCTATAAAATCAGCAAAAGTGTAGGCTCAACTTTGCATAATAACTTACTTTTCATAACCGACTCCGCCTTTCTGGTTTGCGATTGCGATTATTTTACACATGATAATTCTCCTTTGCTTTCTACTGGTTTTCTTTTACGTTGCTTTTCCGGACTTCCACATAAGTCCTGTAATATTTCTTTGTCCCTTTGTTTGGGAACATATCGGAAAACTCCGTCACTTCAATTTTCGGGTTCCTCTGTAAAATCTTCCCGAACCACTTAATATCGTTCTTTGTTCCCATAAGTCTGACTTTTAACATCAATCCCGTCCTCCAAGCACGGCGTACAAGTTGTGGTTATATGTTACATATTCCGGATAACGAATCTGTACCGCCTGCCAAAAATAAGGCGCATAGACACAGCAGAACAGTTCTTCCACTGTGTACCGTCTGCACTCGTCCACCTGTTCCTCCGCATCATCGTAATCAAAGACACTTGGCGTACCATTGCAGTAAAGGTTAAACGCCATCCTGACTACTTTTAAGCTCCCGCTGGTCTGCCATCCTTCATGCAGACACTCCGTTTTTACACATCCTGTCTTAAAGTTATAAATGCTTTTGATATTTCTTCTTGTGTCATCGCTGATACCAAGACAATATACAAGCGCTTTGTGGTATACGTCCTGATACCTGACCTCTTTCAATTTCTCGTAGTAGAATTTTTCATGTGCATCGCTGATAAAAATAATCGCTTTCTCTGCTCCTAACGCTGTACTACTCATGTTCATTTCGTAAACGGTAGATAGGTTCTTTCCAAGCTTTGTTGACTTTAGCTTAAAAAAGTGACAGTTGCTATGCATAAACGATACCTGATTTGCTTTTTGGGCAGCAATATTCTGCTACAATCAGGTTATTTAGCCCCAAAATAATATCGCTATATGCTTTTACTTTAACAAAGCAGCGGTTACTATATGGTGCATTCAACAAACACTGGAAAGAACCGGTAGATAGTGAGTACCTATACAAAACATGAGCAAACCTGTATGATAGAAACAGATTTGCTCCAGTCTTTATTTCACTCCACTTTTATCAGGCTTGCGGCAATTCGCTGGCAGGCTTGGTGACCAGGGGAGCAGGTCATCCAGAAAACTGCGGTCGGTATCCTCCAGATGCTTCGGAATCTTGGTAAGCAGATACTCAAAGTAATCATACGGTTTCAGATTGTTTGCTTTTGCAGTCTCCGCAATGCTGTAGATGATGGCGCTGGACTTTGCTCCGGTAATGGTATCGATCATCACCCAGTTTTTCTTGCCGATACAGAATCCGCGGATGGACTGTTCCGCAGCGTTATTGTCCATCGGCACTTCGCCATTATCCAGGAACACTTTCAGGTATTTCTCCTGGTTCAGGGAATAATTGAAACCTTCCCACGTCTTGCTTTTCTGCGGCACTTTCGGGAGGTTTTCACGAACCCATGTGAAATAAGCCTCCACCAGGGGCCTTACGCTCAGCTGGCGGCGGTTTTTCCGTTCCCCGGCCGGGAGATCTTTTAACTGTTTCTCCTCCCGGTAGATCGCCTGTATCATGGTCAGCGCAAGGTATGCGCAGCTGTCCTTCTGCTTCTGTTTCGGCAGAGCCTTGACCGCTTCGTCAAACCTCCGCCTGACATGGGACTTATTCCAGTTCTCGAATAAGTCCCATTATCCCAGAAGTATTATTATTCTGGGAGAACTGCCAACATCAGCGTAAATCGGCAGTTCTCCGTTTTGAATCCCGAATAACAATAACTACTTTTTACCTTAAGAATTCCGGTATGTTACTTTTGCCATTCGTGTCCTCAAAATGAGAATTATCCTTGAGAAACCATTTGTCATTCCACGATTTAAGCTGTTTATTCATGGTATCCTGCGTTATCTCTGTATATATCTGAGTAGTCTGCAAGGATACATGCCCGAGAAAGTTCTTAACCACAATAAGCGGAACCCCTGCTTCAAGCATATGGGTGGCAGTAGTATGCCTCATGGAATGTGGCGTGTAACTATATCTGAACATTTCAGGATACTCAAGTTTTGCCTTGTCAATGTATTTGGAGTATATTTCCTCAATACAGGCAACTGACATCTTCTCATGTGTCTGACTTGAGAACACATGCCGCCCTGTATCATTGATTATTCTACGATGTTCAATATATTTCTTCAACATATTTGAAGCATCACATGGAATACCTATACGGCGCACCTTTTGACCTTTACCATGTATGTTGATGCCAGCCCGATCAGGATAGAACTGGATGTCCCCAACTGTTAAATCACATACCTCCTGTGCCCTTGTTCCGCTAGCATACATAAAACACAGCAAAGTCTTATCTCTTAATCCGATTTCATTACTTGAATCGGGTAATTGGAATAGAGTCTTGACTTCATCTCTTGTGAATGAGCTTCTGCCTTTACGGGGCACTTTCTTCTTTGGAACTTTTAGTACACAGTTTCTGAAAGTAACTGCTGAACCAAAATCTCTATTCTGTGCATATATCGAGAATGCTGCAATAGCAGAGAGCCTCTGGTTTCTAGTGCTGACACTGCAGCTGCGCTCTGTTTCCAGCCAGCTTAAGAACTCCATGATCAACTTATCATCAAAGGTACTGAACTCCACCTTATCAGAGGGAATACCTTTTACTGTATATAAGAATTCCATAAGTATACGGAATGTTGCTTTATACGAAACTATCGTTGATTTTGATAAGCCCTTTACAGTTGGTAAATATATATTGAAATAATACTCAAGATGATCCATGAAGGAAATTTTTTTATTCTTCATAGTCTACCTCCGGAAGCAGGTCGCTCATAAATCTTCCAAAGGAATCGATGGACTCCGGAAACAGCTCATTGCTGAATTTTATGTACTTGGCTGTTTCATTAATGCCTGCATGCCCAAGATAAACAGACAAGAATGGGACAGCGTCATCAAGATGCCTTCCTTCCCGTTCGGCCTTTGCAAACGATTTAAACGCAAACACATGACGCATACAATGCAGGCATGGACCACGCTCGTGTTTCTTTCGTTTACAGACTTGAATGCCATTATTACGAACAATGTACTCAAATCTGCGTTTTACTGATCTGTCGGATATATGCCCCTCATTTTTAGAGGATGGGAAAAGCCATATGTTGTTCCTGCCGATAAGGTTCATTGCCATGCAGTACTTGTATAGGATATCTGTCATGGGCGCTGACATCGGGACTAAACGCTGCTTATTGCCTTTTGTGTTTATAAGGCGAAGGATGCCGCCATCCAGATCTACATCATTCATACTTATTTTGACCGTTTCGCCGATCCGAAGGCCACAACTGTATAAAAGCCTGAGAATCACCGGAAACTCTATCACCAGATAAGGATCAGCCTTTGGATCCTTTTGAACGATGTTATCAGCAGACTCAAAAATACAATTCAACTCTATATCATTAAAGATATACGGGACATAGTCATCATGAACCCTGGGGATGGATGGCATGGCAACACTTTCTCCGGTATGCTTGAGGAACTCCAGAAACTGTCGTATTACAATGATTTCATTCTCAACAGAACTGCTTTTTCCCGAAAGGGAACCAACCCATTGGTTGATGAAATCTTCCGTGATGTGTCCGGGGGAATCCAACCGTTCGGAAACATATGAATCAAAGCGACGTAGATAGCATAATTCGTGTTTTTCTGCACTTTCACTCAATGTTTCCCGACGAAGACCGTAATACTGTGACAACTGTTCAGAATAAATACTATCAAACATGAGTGACCACCTCCCTGCCGGAAAGATAATCACGGAAAATCCCTGTGGGAATCGGAGGATCTATAGAACACATCCTCAGATTTTCAATATCCGCTTTAGCGTAATGCTTGATAACATCAGGATTTGAATGTCCCAGTATCCTTCTAACCACCTCATAAGATGCATTATCGTTTACCATTGAACTTGCAAGAGATGACCGAAATGCATGTGGACCATGCTTTTTCCCTGCTGTATTGACATTTGCTGCAGCAAAGCATTCATTTAAAGCGTGTCGTATTATGCTTGTAGTAATACGTCCATACGGAGCCGTCAGGCTATGAAATACATACCCGTCTTCTAAAGAGTATTTGTCATTGCCAAGATGCATCGAAATGGCATTAACAACTTCACAAGGCATTTGCAATGTGAGAGGTATCCCCGTCTTTTCCTGGGTTATACTAATGTATCCCGTACTAAAGTTGATTTCCGATAGTTTAAGCTTTGCAATGTCGCCTGCACGGAGTCCCATTCGTGATGCCAGCCGGATGATAGCAAGGTTTCTCTTTCCAATAGTAGTATTGGTATCAACAGAAGCTTCGACCCTGCTGATTTCATCTGGCGTATATGTCGTGGGAAGCGCCGTACCTCTCTTATAGTGCGGAACAATCCTGGAAAGATCCACTTCTAGGATGCCTTTTTCAGCAAGGTAATTCAGGAACTGACGGATACGTGCATAGGCATCCTTGTTGGAGAATGTAAGCAAGGCCTGTGATACAATGCCGGTGTTTAATTGAGAAAGGTCAGAACAACCAGCATTTTCCACAAAGCTCAAAAAAGATATACAGGTCCTTTCTTTTGAGCAGATCGTAGCCGGTTTATTGCCATTATCTATGCATTCTTGAAGATACCCAGACAAAGTGCCCGCAAACACCAGAGGAATCTGTTCGTTATAATCACCATGATGGCACCTGTAAGGTTTTCCGTCAATGTAGTCATCCAGCCTTCGTACTGCACAGGCATAAGCTACAAAGGTGGACTTGCTAACATTTGAATCGGCAAGAAATGCTTTGCCTAATTCATGAGTGTATATGTCCGTGCCATGATGATTCAGAAAAATGTGAATGCGATTGTAGGTTCGCCGATATACGGTCAACGTTGAATCCATATATTTCTGAGATTTTAATTGCTCCAGAACTGCTTTCATTAGTTCATCGAATGGTAAGATTGTATTTCTCATATGAGACCTCCTTTATAATGAGATGAATTAGTTACATCTTCATTGTAAAAGAGCACTATCATTATTCAAGAAATATGCTGTAAAAAACAACATTTATGCCATATGTAGACTTGCTTCTGGAATAACAATACTTCTGGGATAATGGGACCAGCATCCGGCGATCTGCAGGTCTTCCCGCTCGCCTTCAATGGTGTGGTAGACCTGATAGCCGTCCGTGACGCATACCCCGCTGAAATCTTTCAGGAATTCCCTGGGATGGCTGGCGTTACGCGTCTTCTGGTATTCGTACAGGACAATCTGGTTTTCTGTATACATCCGTCCGGTGCGGTACACCCACATGTAGCTTTTTGCCCCTGCGGGGCGTCCGTCCTTATTCACCAGCACGGGCGTCTCATCTGCCTGCAGAACATGGTAGCCGTACAGCTTTTTGTGGAGGTAATCATAGAGTACCGCAAGATATCTGTCTGCGCACTGGATCGTCCAGTTCGCCATGTTCTGCCTGGATATATGCAGGCCGTAACGTTCAAACTCCTGTTCCTGACGGTAAAGCGGGACGGCATTGACATATTTGGCGTTCATTACCGCCGCCTCCAGCGAGGGGGAAACAAGGCTCCCCCTTAATAAAGTTTCCGGGTGCGGTGCTTTGATGACCTCTTCCGTTTCCTTCCCTGCATATACTTTTACATGGTGTTCCTCCACCTCGATTTTCGCCGGGGTGAAGCTGTACCTGCGGTATACTTCATCCGGAAGCTGTTTCCAACCGCCCTTCCCAAACCTGTCTTCCAGTTCCTGATCTGCCATGGAATGTTCCACCACAACTACCGGCAGCCCCTCCAGGTCTTCTTCACGTTTCCCCTGCTTTTTCTTCGGTTTTGTGCGGGAAACGCTTTCCGGCTCCTCCTGTGCGTTTTCCTCTCCGGCAACAGCTTCGGACTCGTTAAAGAATACGATCTTCCCATCCACTTCCATAAAGGAGATCTGGTCTTCGGTTTCATGTTTCTCTGTTGAACGGCCAAACCGGTGGCGTTTTAGGTCCGCCATCTGTTCCAGTACCAGCTGGAGCGTATGGTCGATATTTTCAAGCTGCTCCTGCTGCGACAGGAACAGCCTGGTAAGTGTTTCCCTGTCAAGGCTGTTCAGTTGTTCTTCCGTATATTTTAAGGCCATGCTGTTTTCCCCCGGTATCCTGATAGCCTTATTATACCATGGATATGAGATTTTTGCGACCCCGCCCCTGCCGGATGCCCGTCATAATGCCTATGGTTAAAACAGCGGATGCGGCCTTTGTATGATACTGTTTCCAGAACCCTTTTCGGGAAGGGAAAGCATGTCTGCTCCCATTCCGGACCCTTTTATGGTGTGCCGCGCGGTTCCGCAGGGATGGGGCGGGACATTTTTTCCGGCCGGAGAACCGTCTGGAAATTTCTCCGTTTTGCACAAAGTCATCCCATGTATTCCGGCGGTTCCACCGGCCTGACCGATTTCTTCGGGGTAATCGTCAGCCCTTCCATCAGCCACCGAAACTGCTGCGGCGTTAATTCACGCACTTCCTCCGGGGTGCGCGGCCACTGGAACCGGCTTTCTGAGAGCCGCTTGTATAACAGGAGCCATCCGTCCCCTTCCCATACAATCCCCTTTACGCGGTCTGTGCGTCTCCCGCAAAAAAGATAGAGGGTATCCTTTGTATATGGCC
>CAJTGE010000054.1 GCA_910575795.1 Clostridiaceae bacterium
TCAAGAAAAATAATCCAAATAAAGTTTAAAAGTATTTGACATTAAACCAATATTGGTTTATAATAGATTTATCAAAGGAATGGAGGACATGGAAAATGACAAGAAAAGATTTAGCAAAAAAGAAAATTGATAGATTGGAAAACATGCAGCAAGCGCTGGAAATGATAAATATCCTTAACTACGATGAATGCTTAGCCGTTCTTAACGGTGTACATAGGATGCCATCCGTAATGCACAAAGCTCTTATAGACAGGGCAAAGTCATTAAAAGGAGTCACTTATGAGCTGATAGTTGCAGGGATACAGGCGGTTGTAAATTGTTAGATATCATCCACCCGGCAGGGTTGCGCCGGGAGAAAGAAGGTAAGAGATGAAGGCAAAAGATGTTTTAGAAGTCTGGACTGGATGGGATTCACCTGATATTTTCGAGATTAGGGAAACAACGCCAAAAAGGAAAATTATTTCTCGCCACTTTATGTGTGGAGCGGAACTTATAAAAAGCCCTTTTGGAGAACGCGAATTAAAGCGATTTGGGTCTTTTGGTAAGAAGGCAGACGGAACCTGGAAACATTACATTGAAATTGTTGCTGATTGATTAATTCCATCCCGTCCCTGCCGGGTAATGCAGGGAGAAAGCGAGGGAGATATGACAGATAAAGAAGTATGCAAAATTTTAGGGGATAGGGCGGCAGAACTGACCGAAAAAGAGGAAGTCCAGAAGAAAATGCTCGAAATACTCCAAAAAGAAAGCAAAGAAGCGGCAGAGAAATGGGTTTACAGTCTTGCTATTGCGACTCTTTGTATAACACCAAAAGAATTTGAACAATATGTAAAGGAACAGGCGGCAGGATAAAACCTACCGCCCTTTTTTACTATTCCTTCACATCCCATACACGCAGGGCCCCATAATCCGTACTGTGCCAGCACGCGCCTTCCAGCGGCCCGCCCGGCGTATTGTCCAGGAAATACCACTCCCCCGGAGCATCTGCCCCCACTACGCTACTGCCATCCCAGCGCTGCCAGCCGGTCAACATATACCCGTCTTTGCCAAACAGGTACCAGTGATGGTTGATAAGCAGCCATTTAT
This sequence comes from Clostridiaceae bacterium, assembly GCA_910575795.1. Taxonomy (GTDB): domain Bacteria; phylum Bacillota; class Clostridia; order Lachnospirales; family Lachnospiraceae; genus Otoolea; species Otoolea muris. The sequence goes on from CAJTGE010000054.1 coordinate 1,087, forward strand.
TTGACGCATATGCCCCGTTATCCTCTTTATACCGGTACTTCCCCTGTGTATCCTTTTCCCAGCCCGTCTCAGCGGGCTCTGAGGCTTCCGGGGCCGTTGCTTTGGATGCATAGTCAGGGATGCCGTAGCCCCTGATATACCGTCCGTTTACATCTATCTCCCTGTACTCAACAGCATCGTTTTTATTGCCCTCAATTACCCTGATTTTATCCTCCGATACCGATACCACAATACCGACATGATCCGGCCAGCCCGCGCAGTCCCCCGCCCCGCCATCGTCCCAGTCATAGAAGATATAATCCCCCGGCGACGGAATATAAGCGTCATCCTCCACCCACCGGCCCATCTTACGGAACAATTCGATCATCTGCCCGCATCCGCACTCCACAGGGATAATATCCGTATATCCGGCAGCGATGGCCGCAGCTGATCCAAAAGTTGCACACCAGGCGTCTGTGTACTTTACCCTGTATCCCCTGGCGAGGGGAGCATGTCCATTGTAGATGTCTATAATCTCCCGGTGCGAGCCGTCTGACTCTTTGCGTCCACACCATTGTGTGGCAACTGAGACTAATTTCTGCCTTGCCTGCGCTTCTGTTATGCCGCCTCCAGCCATTTTTCCGGAACAACGCCTGTAAATCTCCCGGCCATAGCCTGCGCGTTTTTGTTTTACCGGCTCTGACTGATCGGCCGGCATCTCATACTTAGTTAAAACAATGTCCGACGCTGCCCTGATATCAACTGCTGTTTTCAGCGCATTAAAGACATCTTTATAGTCTCCCTTCAGCTCATAAAGCGCAAATTTAAGCTGCATAGCGGCATCGCCGACAGACTTGCCGGCCGCCTGTGCAAACTCCAAAAGCCCTTTCTTCCGCGCCCGGTGTGTCCATTGTGCCAGCCCGTACCCCGCGCAGTCCCGGACAAAACCTGTATAGCTTCCAGAATCCACCGCCGCCGTATAGGTATCATCTGTAAACCCAAGCTTTTTCTCATAACTGTTCTGCAGGTTCCGGGGATTCAGCCCGCTTTCGGCCTGGAAATGCCCAAGGAGGGCGGCCGCCCCGTATTCGGATAAACCTTCTGCTACAAGCAAATCAAACATCTGTTTTTCTGTCATATCTTTCCTTTCCGGATCAGAAAAAGCCCGGGCTTTTACACCCGGGCTTTATATCTGAGTATCCTACTGTCATTTTCCTTCTTTCGCCGGCCCGCTCGCTTCCGGCGTCTGCGGGTGCAGGAGCGGAGGCTGCGATTTTGCCGTCAATGCCGGATCCGTAGCCGGGCCTCTCCCCTGGCCGCGCTCCGAACCGCCCTCCCCGGTACAGGCGCAGTCTGTGTCGGGCGTCCTGTGGGTGTAATGGTTTACATCGTTGATTTTGTGTTTTCTGCAATTGTCTGCCATGGTTTGGTTCTCCTTTTCTTTATTAAAATTTTATATAACAAGGGGGAGCGGATCCTTCGCTCCCCCGGGTTACTGTGCTGTGCCGCCCATTCAGGCATTTTTCCGGTTTTCCCGCCGGTCTTTCCTGTACTGCGCCCTGTCCCAGATATCCTTAACGCGCTCCCAGCCGTCCATGGCCACCAGCGCCACAATAAAGGCAGCCATGACACACGCAAACATCATGTGCCATTCCACCGTCTGTCTCCGCCAGCGCATCAGCGCCAAAAAGGCAGCCGGGCAAAGCGCCATGGACAGGACGATGGCCACTGCAGAGGTGGGGAGCTTCCCCAGTCCCGGCCAGGACTTGATTACCTCCGTGATTACAGATACGAAAAAAGCCATCACCCCGATGGCCATTAACGCATACGATATGTACTGCATCATTTCATTGATATCCATTGTCTTTTCTCCATTCCCTAAAACTCTACTTAAAAATCAGGGCCGAAGCCGCCCCGGCCACAGCCCCGAGCGCGGCGCCCACCAGGTTTTCCCAGCGCGCTGCCGGCTTTGCTTTAAGCTCCGCCACATCCGCCTTCACCTCCCCCACGTTTTCGCTCAGGTGGTGGATTTCCGCGGTCTGCGCCGCCATCTGTTCCGCCAGGCTGTGGACGGCATCCGCAATTCTTTCCATGTCGTCCACCCGGTGCTTAAGCGAGCCGATTTCTTTCCCATGCTCCGCAAGGGCAACTTCTATTTCGGTCTGGTTCATAGCGCCTCCTTTCTTTAGAATCAGCATGTATGCGGTTTAAGCATTTGTGAGGAATAACTCTTCGTATTGTACACTGGCACCCAGCACTGCCGTATTGCCAGAAGGAGAAGTATATCTCGCTGTTAAATAAATATAGTAATTCCCTGAAGCAGATGAAATATCTAAAATAGCAACTCCTGAGGCTATTCCTTCCGAATATTTTGTCAGGGATGCAAGAGCTGTAATACCTGCCGTCGTACCGATCCCGATCTGTCCGACACCCCCACCCCCGGCCTTAATCTTTGCCTTCACATATTTATAGTTTGTCAGGTTAAATGTCTGGTTAAGTCTTGCCATTCCTACAGCTCCTCTTATGTCTGTGTAGATGTGCAGGACACCATCCGCCACTTTTACATTATCATAGCCAATCGTCTTCGTCATCCCCGTCGTCTGTAAATTACTCCATGTACCATTTCTAAACAGGTACAGCGGGGATGAAGCGTAGCCCTCATACGTCCCGACAACGCCTCCCACCGTAACGCCTTTTTTGATATTGGCCGCCGTCAGGTTTGACACCGCGCTCACGGTAACGTTCCCTGTCATATATTTCCCGGAGCACGAAACAGTTTTTGCGGAGGCCCCCGGCGTGACGGTCTGCCCGGCCAGGCTGGCTATGTTCCCCGTCACCTTTGCCCCATTCACCCAGGCGGTCTTCCCGGACAGGATATGCCCTGCAGCCGCGTTCGCTGATGTCTGGCTGGCAAGGCTGTTTGCCGTCACTTTCCCGGCCCCGTTGTGGTATCCGGCGGGAATCGTGTAGGAGCCTCCCGCGTTCAGCGCCTGGCTCACAGCGCCCCGGTTTGCCATGCCCCCTGTCCGCTTTGTCTTTGCATCCGTATTGTAATACGTCTGGCCGGCAAGCACATGGCTGTCGGCCGCCGTCCCGGTAAGGGTAAGCGTCCCGGCAAGGGGTTCCCCTTCCTTATCCACAATCACCTTCCCGGAGAGGACATCGCCGGCCCCTGCTGTTATCACATCCAGATCCGCCCCTCCGGCCCCTCCCGGGAGCCAAATCCTGCCCATACCCTTATACCCCCTTTAAGCCGACCGTGATATCCGAAGCCGGCTTTTTGTATACCTTAAACGTGGCTGTCCCATCCCCCAGCTCCGCCGTCCCGCCGCATATAATACCATAAGCCTTTATGTATGCCTTCTGCTCCGCCGCAGACGCCCCGTCCTCCAGGGCGCTCACTAACATTGGCTCCATCCCCTCTACAGCCCCTGGAACCGCCACAGCCTGCGTAAACGGGGCCGCGCTCCCCGTCCACCCGGATGCCGGGAGCGTAACCGGCGTCACATGTTCCAGGCGTTCTGCAATGGCCTTTAAATACACCTCATTATTAAGCAACGCCTCCGGGACTTTTGCCATTTCTATACCGTCTCCCAGCGAATCCCTGTCCCATTGAGGGATCTCCAAGGTAAATTCCGGGGGATTTTTAATTGTGAATGCCATATTTAAGCCTCCTAAAAGATTTCGTCCATGTCATAGATCTGCGGGATGTCTTCATCCTTCCCTTTCCGCATAAACGAACGGTATGCAATCAGTTCCCCGTCTTCGTCAAACAGCCCCATTTCCGAGATTTCCTTCCCGGTCAGTTCCCCTCTCTCCAGGGCAGCCGTATAGCGGCAGGTTGTCTTCTCCTCATTTGCGTATACGTGCGTTTCGATGTCCTTTTTTAACAGCTCATTATAGAGCCCTATTTCATTTCCGGTTGCCAGCTTCGGGACCCCGTTTTCATCCACGCCGCCGTCTCCCCAGGCCATCTTTACAATCGCCGGGAGGGAGGCGTCGCCGGAATGGGCCATACAGATCTTTTTGCGCCCGACTACTGTGATTACTCCCTTGTTTTCTGCCATCTTTTTTATCCTTCCTTTTTTATAAAATATAGCGGCCGCCGTCCAGCTTCCGGCCTCCGTCTAATTTCCATGTCCCGTCAAGGCGGTTCAGTTTCGTCATGTAACTGTGCGTTCCCACAGAAATACCTGCGCCTGACCGGATCCGCAACTGCTGTTTGGCCTGGATTTTCTCCGCTGCCTCTGTCTGTAGCTGTACCCCGCTCCCTGTCGCCGCATCCGCCCGCGCTGTCTGAATAAGATGCAGCCCGGAACCGGATGATACGTTTGTCTCTGCAGCGCTGTCCACCTCCAGCCGTTCCCCTGCCTCAGGCCCTGCGGGAGTTTCCGCCTGTATCCGGAGAGAGGTTTCTGTCTTTATATCCGGTTCCGCCCGGCTGGCAAAACACAGTTGTCCCGCTGTCTGTATATCCTCTGAAGCTTCCGTCCCTGTCCGGATTTTTACCGGGTAGAAATCCAGGGAGCTGGCGCTGTCATAGACGTTCAGCCTCCGCGTCCCATCGAGCTTCCAGCTACCGTCCAGCCTCAAATAAGCCAGGTTATAGCGCGGGAAGAATTCGGCCCTTAAACGGACAAAATTCCCGTAACTGACTGCAACCGAATAACTGGTATGAATACAAAAAATCAATGCCTCCAGCCATGAGCGCACGTTTTTATAAGCATGGATCTGCCGGATGATTTTTTTCCCGTCTCCCAGGCGTATCTCGTCATCCAGCCTTAAGTTGACCAGCGCCTTAAAGTAATATGGCCTGCCGCCGTAATCGTACCATTCCAGCAATCTTCCGCCCTCGAACAGCGTGGCCAGGTATTCCGTAAGGACAGAATTCGTGCCGGCGTGCAGATACCATGCCAGCGTCTGGCGAACCAGCCCCTCCCGTACCGCCCGATCCGCCGATGCATCATAATACTGTGTCCTCAGCTCCAGGGCCATTACATGTAAGATTTCATCCGGAACGCTGCTTAAATCTGCGTACAGCGAAATGGTTTGCGCGAACCCAAGCATTTTTTTAAGCGCTTCTGTCACCGCATATCCGATTGCTTCATGTTCAGGCGTTTTTAAGCTATCCGGTAACAGTTCGTAAGGGCCTCCGTCATAAAGCATTCGCATCGTTCAGCCCCCCATCCTGTAAGCCTCCATAATCGAGCCGCACAGTTCCCGGCCTGGAAATAACCGCCTCTGTTATCTCCTGCCATGCAGGGCTTCGGATTATAGCATTGCACGCGCCTGCATGGATCATCCGGTACATGAGCTGGGCAGGATTTACGTCTCTTCCTATCGCCTGACGCTGCCACCCGATATATTCCTGGCAGGCCGCCTCCACCTGTTTCCGGATTGCCGGCACATTTTCCCGATCCGAATCGGCAATAAAGTATGTGGCATCTATTTCATATTCGTTTAAAACCGGGGCTTTTATCACCACCTTGTCTGTACAGGGCTTGCGGTTTCCATCCTCCAGATAGCGCTTCAACGCTTCCAACTGCCCTTCATCCGGAATCTCCCCGTCTTTATACAGCACATAGATATCAACCTCGCCCGGGGCCTCAGAGACGATATAGCAATCCTCTACGGCCTGGCTCCATGTCTTTACCCAATACCGGTACGCATCCTCAGCCCCGGCTGTCGAATACCCGGATGGGGCCAGAAAAACTCTGGCTGCGAGCTCATCGTCGGATTCCTGTTCCGCACCCCCATGCGTTTCCACCGTGTTCCGAACCGATTTTATATAATTGATGGGATCCACCAGCGTGCTGATCTCTCCAATCCGGAACCCGTTCCCGGCCGTGCCCGGCGTCAGGCATACCGCAGGGACACAAGCCCCGTTTTCCCCGGCCGGGATGGCTGCTTCCCTGTCTGTGGCAAAAAACAGGCTGTTTCCTCTTACCCTTGTCCCCGCGGGGATGTACACCGGGAAAGCCTGCTCTTTTGAAAGGGAAAATTCCAAAATGGTAGACGCTGCCTTTTCCGGATTCCTCCAGACTCTTTTGAGGGCTGCCAGATGATCCAGGAATTCTCCCGTACTGTATTTTAACAGCCCGTTTTTTCCCGCCCTGTCGATATACTGCATCCCCTGGTAAAGGACCAGCGCGCAACTGTACAGCAGAAGCCTTTCCGGGGACGCGGCGGCCAGATGGATCTCCTTTCCGGTCAGTTCCCGGTACTTTTTTTCGTAATTGCCTGTCATTTCGTCCAGGAGCTCCCCAAACATCAAACCTCCGATAAAGCTGACGTCCGGATGATTTTCCAGCTCTCCCCTCATGTCACTCCTCCTCCCTTCCGGCACAGTGGACATGTACCTGAAGCGTCCCGTCGTCCAGGCGCTCCATTTCTGCTTCCATAAGCTCTGCCCTGGGCTCATATTTCCTGATCTTTTGTTCCAGTTCGACCATCAAAACGGCTTCCGCCGCCTCCGGGGCCAGATCAAGGCATTCCCAGGAGATCCCAAGCTCCCGGTCCACCGGCTGCGTTCCCGCCCGGATCCCCAGGAGGGTATTTAAATTTCTTAAAATCTCCTCCCGGTCCTCTCTGCCTGACATCAGATCCACTGTAACACCATTCATCTAACATTCCCCCGCTGACATGACATTTTTCAATTACGCCCGCCTTTATATATATTCCTGCAGAGTCAGGCCCACCTTTGCGCGGAGCAGCTCGCCTCTTTGCAGAACCCGAGCCCATGACTCGGAACTTTTTTTAATCACCCAGGCATTTTCGCCGACCCTCTTTTTTCCGATGACCAATATCTCCGCCGTTCCGCGCTCCACAAGCTTCTCAATCTTTTTAAGCATTGCCCGCGGCTTTACCCCCAACGAGGCGTCCAGCACAATTTCCAGCGTCATGGTCTGGAGGGCCGGCCCCTGAAAAACAGGGAGAGGTTTCTTTCCTATCCTCTCCATGCTCCCCCACTGGCCTGTGATCTCCCGTTTCATATTCTGAAACGTCAGCACTTTTCTGTCGCTGACGCGGAACACAAGGGAGGAACCAAACGCGCCTACCTTCATCTAACCGTTCCTTTCCAGCCGTTCTACCCGATCTTTTAATGCGATTAATTCTGACGCGGAAATCGATCCGCTTCCTGATATAAAGTATATCTCCGGCGCTTCTATATACAGGGCCTCCCCGGCCAGTTTAAATGCCGCGGCCCCGGCCTGCTTATACCATTCCTGCTGTCTGGGCCGGTTCTCCTGGTTCCAGTACGTTCCCAGGACAAACCCGGAGCTCAGATCATTGCTTAAATGAACGGCCAGCACCGGATCGTTAATCTCCGGCAAGTGGTATTCACCCCCGAAACACAGCACCGGAAAATGCCCGGTTACCATCTGATCCCGGTCTGCGTACGTCACCTGCACTGTCCCGGCCGCTGTGTCCACGCTTGACACAAACCCTGTCCTGATCATATCTTCCATACTTATCCCTCCGGTATCTCCAGCTCCGTTCCCGGAAAAATCCAGTACCCGTTTCTGGAATCCGCTTTTCCTCTTCTCTTTGCCTCCCGATCAATGACTTCCCTGTTTGCCTGATACAAACGGCCATACAGTTCCGGAGAGCCATAAAACCGCTCTGACAGCTCCCACAAAGTATCCCCGCTTTGTACAACATATGTCCCTTGCCCGGCTGTCCCCTGCCCGTCCTCTTTTGGTTCATCCGCAGCCTCCTCCGGCAGCCTCCATCCGCTTATCTGCAGGCTGTAATCGCCGGTTCCCACCTGATGGAGCACCTTTCCAATCTGATATCGCCCATCCATCTTTCCAAAACCGGAAAGATTCACGTTTTCCCCTGCGTACAGCTCTGTAACGGGAAGCATGCAGGCCGAAAATGTCGTCTCTTTCCGGTTTGCATTGCGCAGCGCGTTTTGGCCAATGCGCTCCGCATCCGCCATATTGTCGGCTTTCTCATTCGTCTTATAAAGGCGGCCCTCTTTTCCCACCAGAATCTCTACCGTCTCCTTTGTTCCCGGGTTTGTGTAGCTGACCTTTGCCCCTGTATACGTCCCCAGCATTGTGCTTTTGTAATCCCACTTTCTGACATCTGATTTTCTGATAATCTTTTCCGCTGCCTTTGATTCATACAGCGCATACTCAAACAGAATAATCCTTCCGGAATACGTCTTCATGCCGAATCCATATTTCTGCGCTGTCTTTTTTAAAAAGTCCCCGTCGGCCTGCCCGCTCTGCTCCGCTTTCAAAATCGGGATATCCGCGCCTTCAAATACGCATTCCAGTCCGTAGCGTCCGGAAATCTCTGACGCGATCTGGAACAGCGTCGCCTCCGCCCAGGTCTTATATCTCCTGGTTTCCTTAAAATCCAGGTTAAGCGGGGAGGAAATCCCGCTGATCGACAGCATATCCGGCGGCCCGGAAAAGCGGAAATCATCCACCATAAAATCGCCGCAGGAGATTCTCTTCTGTTCTTTCCCCCCGTTCCAGTTCTCTGTCACAATTTCTGCGCTCAGCCTGTCCTCCTTCTGCGGAATCCAGCCCGCCGCCCAGCGGCCCTCCCGGTCGGTCAGATTCAGGGAAACAGTATCTGACTCGTCCAGCGCGTCGGTATAAGTAAAGGAATTCAGGTACGGACTGATTTCACTTGTGGCCTGTACTCCGTTGTAAATCAGATTCACCGCGTATCTTCTCGTAACCACAGACTACCTCCTCCAGGACGGCATATCGCGTTCCGTCTGCGAAAGCTCCTTCGGGCAGCGAAGCCGGATTCCTGCCGGGAACACCAGATACTCCAGAAAGGACGGATTATTCTGCATCAGGATATCGAGCTTCTTCTCATCACCGCAGACCTTTTTTGCAATGAGATCCCATGTGTCTCCCTGTATGGTTGTGTATGTGTCCGCCATCAAAACGCAGCCCTCTTCCTCTCATAGTCGTAACGCTCTGCCCACTCGCAGAACTGCTCATACGTTTTCATTCCTGCCGCTTCGACATCCTCACGGCTGGTATTTCCATAAAAATTCATGTTTGGCGCATAGACCGGGGAAAATGAAGAGCCGGCGCTGCCGCCATTTTCCCCGGCCGCGCCATGCTCCGCTATCCTTTCAGATGCGGTTTTATAATTATCCTCCTGATATGCCCCCAGCATCCGGCCCGTTTCCTCCCACAGGGACAGGCTGCGCTCCGTCCGTTCTATGGGAATCGCCATCTCCGGCGTCTTCTCAGCAAACCACGAAAGAGTCGGTTTTGTCATAAGGCCGCCAAAGGCATGCTTTTCGGGCTGCGCCGGCAAGCCCCCGGCTTTATAGGTTCCCACCGCTGCAAGGGACAGGGAAACCGGAACCGTTGCCGAAAAACCGCCCTCCAGGGATGTCCGCATGGCGTCCAGCATGCGTTTCGCCGCCGCCTGCACATCCCCATGGCGCTCTTCCAGGGCGCTGATGGCTGATTCCGGAATCTGACCGGTCTGCTGCTGGACTGCAGCCAGAAGGAGCGCGTGATCCTCTTCATTTGCCGCCTCTTTCCCAATCAGGGCCCAGATGCTTTCCTTATCGCCGGTCAGCGCTTCCATATACTGCATGTTCTCCAGCGCCTCGCTTACAGCTTCCGGAATCTCCTGACCCATGGCCTCATACTGTCGTTTTAGCTGCTCCAGCTCCTCCTGCGCAGGGGCTATTCCCTGTAACAGCATCCTGACCGCATCCCGCGCGTCGGCTCCCATACCTGTGGACTGCGCCGCGTCCATAATCAGCTTATCAAAGGACTGCATGAAGAGCTCCGGCGTTGTCCCCTGCTCCAGTATCTCAGGCAGTCCCTCTGCGATCGCCTGGTTTAAGGATGCCAGGGCCGGCTCAATCTCATCGCCGTACGTGGCCAGGATCGTTTCCTCCATGGCCTTATAACCGTTCTGGATAATCTCTGCCTGTCTTTCGTAATAGCCGGACAACGCCTCCGCCGCCTGGGCGTCATATTCCGCCTGCGTAATTCCCCCGGCCTTTCCCTTTTCCCCTGCAATCCGTTTGGCATTTAACCCTGTGAGAACTGTCTGGTACGCCTCATCAGCGCCAGTCAGGCCCTCTTTCGTATATTCCGCAACAGACTGCTGAAGATTTTCAAAAGAATCCGCTGTCAGGGCCGCCCCGCCGTATTTATCCTGGATGACCTGCAGCCTGGCCGCATCCTGGGCCTGTGTTATCATGGAGGTAATATCCGAGATATCTGACAGGTACCCGTCCACCAGTTTTTGTTTATCCAGCGTAAGGCCGTTTTCCGTGATGTCTGCCATCACTTCTGAAAGGGCCTCCTGCATTGGCGTTAATTCCTCATACAGGGACTGGTAAAACGCCTCGCTGTCCTCTGCCAGCGCTTTCCCTTTTTCGCTGTCCCCCATGACAATTCCCACAGCCACTTTCAGCTCATAGCCGCTGCTTAAAATATATTCCTGTGCGTCTTTTATAAAGCTGTCCACCTGGGCAGTGTACGATTCCGTATCATCCTGTGTAAACTCGATTCCCATAGACAGCTTCCACCCGGACTTTTGGATCTCCTTAAGCGCATCGCTCATAGAAGCGCGGAAGCGATCGGTTACATCCGATGCTTCCCGGAAGGTATCCAGCTCCCCGAACAGCCTTCCGCCTCCTACAATGTGGCGCGCCGTCTCATCCAGCTCTGCCATTGAGAGCGTGATATCTCCGAAATGCTCTGCCAGATTGGCCCTCGCCGCGCTCTCCTTTGCCGACTGGATGGCGGTCCCGATCCCGATAATGCCGCCTGCCATGGCCCCCGCGGCCGCTACCGGCCACGCCCCGGCCATCCCGGAGAGAGTCCCCAGGATTTTCACTGCCGAAGCCGCTCCCTTTGCCGCCTTAAAAGTCAGAAGCGCGGAGCCGATCCCGGTGATGGAGCCGGACAGCGCATCCGGATGCTTTAAAAACCATTTCCCGGCTGACAAAAGGGGATCCATGGCGCTTTTTACCGTTTTCCCGAACTCCTTTGCCTCCCGCCGCACGGACGGCATGTCACGGGCCATGGCCTCCAAAAAACCGGATTCTGTAAATTCTCCCAGAAGCCCGGTCCCGCCCTGTACAATCTCCCGCATAATACCGTCAAATGCTTCAAAAATACCAATCCCGGCTCCTTCTGCGGCGCTTTTTAGCAGCGTCACATCCCCGGCCAGGTTGTCAAGCCGGATATCCGCCATCCGTTTCGCCGCGCTCGTTGAATGGTCAATCGCGTCTGTAAGCTTGTCAAAATCATCCGGGGCCGCGTTGGCGATGGCAAGAAGCCCGGACATGGCCTCCTGTCCGGCCAGGGACGCCGCCACGCCGGCCTGCTCTGCGGTAGAAAGCCTGGCAAATCCGCCCCGGATATCAGACATCACCTCATAGAGCGATTTCATGCTGCCGTCTCCCCTGGTAAGCGAAAGGCCCAGTGTGTCCATGGCTGCCCTCACTTCCTTTGTGGGCTTTGCCAGCCTTGTAAGCATGGAGCGGAGCGCCGTGCCGGACTGGCTTCCTTTGATCCCGGCATTGGCCATCAGGCCGATCGCCACCGCTGTATCCTGGACGGAATAATTCAAAGCTCCAGCCACCGGGGCCACATACCGGAAAGTCTCCCCCATCAGCCCCACGTTGGTATTAGAATTGCTGGAAGCCTGGGCCAGGACGTCTGCAAACATGGCCGTATCCTCTGCCTGCAGGCCAAATGCAGTCAGCGCGTCCGTGACGATATCCGATACGGAGCCCAGATCCTCCCCGCTTGCCGCAGCGAGATTCAGAACCGACGGAAGGCCCTCTGCCATCTGATCCGCCTTCCATCCGGCCATTGCCATGTACTCCAGGCCCTCCCCGGCCTCTGCCGCGGAAAACTGCGTCGTCCGGCCCATCTCCTGGGCGAGCTGATCCAGTTTCTGCATGTCGGCGGCCGAGGCATTGGCAATGGACTGTACAGCGCTCATCTGCGCTTTGTAGCCGCTCCCAACCACCGCAGCCGCTGTAACGATTCCCGCCGTACCGGCTGCCGATGCCTTAGCCGCCTTGGCGATCATGGCAAAGGTTCCGTCTGCAAATCGGTTCAGATTGTCAATACCCGCCAGCATTCCCCCGTTTTCCCGTCTGGCCTGCTGGTAAAGCCCCCTAAGCTCCCTCTCCGCCTTTGCAACCGCATTTCCAAAGGAATTTGACAGCTCGCCGGAAATCTTTATTTTTGTTTCATAGCTCCCTTTATTTGCCATGCTGCCCGCACTCCTTCCTCCTGCGCGCATCCTCCTGCGCCGTCTCGGCAATCTCCCCGATGAGCGTCCATAGCCTTGACAGCTTCATCGAATAAAGGGCCGGCAGAGGCGTATTACTATACCTTGCCGCACGGATGCAGCTCTTCCTGGCATCTTTTAAGTCTGACAGGCTTCCTATTTTGACAGATAGAAAAAACGGTATACCCGCGCTTTCAGCCTCACCGCATCCCGCATCCCGATTTTATTCAGGGCCTCCAGAGGATACCCTGTCGCTCTCTGCATCAGAAGACGCACAAATTTCAGGTTACACTCCTGCATCACCCCTTCACCCTCCCCAAACACTGCATATGTATCATAGAGCTCCGAAAGATCCTCCAGCGTCATTTCCCTCAGCTTTCTCAGATCAATCTGGGAAATGTCTGCCTGCTCAAACGTAATCGGCTTCTCCAGCTCGTAAAGCAAAAAATCTTTTTTCTCCTTTTCTTTGTCTCCCATACTGCAAACCTCCTCAGCACATGTCCCGTACTTCCTTCAGTACGTCCTCTCCGTTTACAATATAAACTCCGTTCAGTTTATCAATCTCAATGGCCGTCTCCCCGTCCAGGGTAATCTTATAGTAATTCAGAGTCAGGGTAATGCTGGACTCCATCTTGGCTCCTGCTTTTGCCTTGCCGGGAACGAGCTCCTTCACCGTCCCTCTCACATAAATGGCCATGGAAGTATAAACCACCTTCCCTGTCGCCGGATCCATGCCCTGAATCGAGCCGCGCAGTGTCAGATCCGGCGAATCATTGGGATTCGCCATAGAGAACATATCTTTTGAAAGTGACATGAATGGGATTTTCATCTCCATGTTCTCAGTCAGGCCGATGATAACGACTTCCATCTTTCCACCGGTTCCCGCGCCCTCCATCTCATCCGTGAGCTGGGTGACAGAAGGAAGCTCCACTTCGCTGGTAATCCCAATCAGCTTTTCTGACTTTTTATACATATTAAAGCGGTTGACCGCCTGCGGTATTTTAGTCACGTTCCTCCTCCTCTCCGGCTACTGCGTTTCTCAGAGCCTCCATGTCAAACTCTGCGACTGCCTCAATCGCTTCCAGCGGCGTATACGGGGCCATATAGATCCGCAGCTTTACATGGCCATTCGCCAAATCTTCGCCAGGGTTTTCCTCCCTTAGGTATACCATGCCCAGGCCTGCGCACTGCCCCTGGCTTTTTAAGCTGTTGCCCCAGATATTAAAACTGTTGACAATATCATCGATCGTGTTCCGGTTCATACTCTCATCCAGACGGCTTCTGAACTGTGTGATAAAATAGTTTGCCGCAAAGGAAAACATCCTCCGGCAGCCAATAAAGCGATCCTTCGGATCCTCCGTTCCCGGATAAGCGCCGGTATTATTCCCCCACGCCTTCCATCCTCCGTCATTTAAAAGGGTTACAATCCCGTCCCCGTTCAGCTCCGCAGCCTGCGGCTGATCCAGAATGACCTCCCCGCCGTCCGCTAAGACCGCTCCCTGAATCCCCAGAAGCTTATTCGACGGATAGATATACGGGACATCCCCGTTCACAGCAGTATAATAGCTGGCCATTGCGCCGTAAACCGCGGAAAAATACATCCTTTTTCCCTCATAAAGCGCCATGGGCCACAGGACAGCCGCATGGGGATCCGTATATCCGGCCGCCTCCTTCCACGCCCTGCACTCCGTATATTTCCGGTTTTCGGCAGCTATGTCAAGAATACATTCACAGCGGTAAACCCCATTTAAGCCTTCGCATTTCCCCATCAGGGCAGCCCCCACATTCGGCTTATGGCTCCAGCCAGGCGCGAGAAGAAGGGCCGGGGTAAGGCCATACCTTGGATAAACCTGGCGGATCACCTCAAGCCCCGTTTCCTCCCATGTCTCCATATTCCGCGCCCCAATGATGTCCTCTTCCGTGACAGCTTTGGGATCCAGCTTCGTATAGGACACATTCACCGTATTGCTTTCATACAGGCTCCCGCTGCTGAGCAGGGTTATAAGAAGCCTCCCGTCCTCCGCAAAAGAAAGGATATAATCCTTGTCCTCTGACGCCGCCTCTGCCTCTGCGGATGCTTTGACTGCCACGCTTCCCTTCAGCGTCCCTGGCTCCAGGCTGGCCTGATGGTTTACCACATCATAATCCCCTGCCTCCACATCTTTTTTATGCTTCTTCGGATCCAGGACATTGATAAAGATGACCGGATAAACCTTAAAAATCTCAAAGCATGCCTTCATACTCTGGCACAGCGTATAGCTTTCCCAGTCGTCGCTGTAGCCCAGCGCCGCTTTCGCCTCGTCAAAAGAGGATACCTTAACCGGCTGGTTTACAGCCCCGTTTTCAACCAGATTGACCGGGGCTGTGCCTGTCACTACCTGCACGCCGTACCTGGTCGCCAGGGGGCGCTCATAGGCTGTCCCTTTTTCGCTGACTTCTATTCCATGCTTATACATGCTTTCCTCCCTTCTCCACCGCCCGCTGGTAGAGTATCTGTTTCTCGCTCCCCAATGTCTGAAGCTCCTTTCTGGCCCTGGCAAGCCCGCTCACCGGAACCAGAAGCTCCTGTATAAAGGGGAGTTCCTCTGACAGCTTTTTAAGCCTGGGCGGCAGGCCGGAGCAAAAAACCGTATTCTTCTCCACTATGCCGTAAAAGGAAGGCCCGATATAAGCCACCGCCTCCTGTCCTGTTTTTTTGTAATCCGCCTTTCGCATTGCATCTCCTTTCTATTCCGGAAGATTCCAGGTCATCTCAATCCCCGCAAAGAAATGAGGCCAGTCCCCTTTCTCCGGGTAGGCAGCCTTCATGCTCCGTTCGCAGGAATAATAATCCTCCAGGACCGGATTCCTCCGGAACCGCTCAATCAGGCGCTGCAGCGCATTGTTAATATTTTCCCAGCCGGACATGTCCTGCAGCCCGTCATACACTGCCAGGAGAATCCATACCCTTGCCCTGGCTCCGTCCCTGTCCTCGCTGTACTGGATTTCATCTATCTGCGCCAGGAAATACGGAAACCGCTCCTCCTCTGTTTTGGCCGGCCCCTCATCTCCCCACCCCACCTGCGCCATGAGGAGGGGCAGCTCCTGGGCATATCCTTTGATCCTCTTTGGCTCGCCTTTATCATTTACAAAAGAAATATCCTTTAACAGCTCTTCTGTCTCGTGAATCAGGCGCCTTAAAAAATCATTAACCGTCATCCCATTACGCTTTCCGCCAGAGCCCATATACGGCGCTCCAGCTCCGTTTCTTTCTTTTCCTTCAGTTCCTGGAAGACTTTTTCTGACAGCTTGGCGCGGCTTGGGCCGCTCAGCGTCTTGATCGGCAGGCGGCCGTCATATTTTTTGCTCCCCGTGTCTCTCTGGAAAATATCATAATGCGATATCCCCTTATGACCTGTCTGCACCCCTGTGACAAACGCCTTTATGGTTCCGTTTTTCATTTTCAGCTCTTTGAGCCCGCCGCCGCGCAGCACCTGGGCGCGGGCCGCCATTTTCCCGCTGTTTTTTCTTGCGCTGAATCCTTTCCTCAGGGAAGGCGTCTCTCCCTCAACCGTCAGAACCGCCATCAGGCCGGCGTTCGCTGCCGCCCTAAGCCGGATATCCTTTTGGGCAAATTGTGAACCGCGCAGAGTGTAGCGCTGCCGGACGCCCTGGTAAATATCGCGTTTTACCTCCCTGGCCATCCCATTTACCGCCTGCTTCAGGCCGTTTTTCAGTTTCTTCGGCGCGCCCTCCAGCATCGGCAGCACATGGTCCGATGCCTTAATTTCCATTATAATCATGCTCTTCCCGCCTCCAGGCTGACGCTGTAAATGCCATCCTCATCGACAGCCTCCTTCACCAGGTACTTTGCCCCGTCCAGGAGAATCACCTGCTCCGGGGATGGAAGCGGCCCAAAGTCCTTCCCTGATACATAAAAGAGCAGGGACTTATGATATATGCCGTCCCTGCCCCGTCCAAACTGCTTTTTTTCCCGCTCTGTCAGCTCATTTTCATCAATGATAATGCACATGGGCCTTTGATTGACCATATGCCTGGTTCCAAATTCCCCCGGATTTAAAAATACATTCTTTATATCCTGCGAAACCAGGTCCTGAAAGCTCATTCCCATCCTGAAAGCCTCCTCTCCGTTACAACCTCTGCGTCATCCCAGAAGCTTTACCTTTATAACCCTGGCATCCGCCGCTGCGGCTGCGGCCGCATAGCCGGCTTTAACAGGGGCCTCTGACTCTGCCATACCCGAAGCCTCTGTATCAGCGCCTGCCCCGGCCTCTTTGGTATCTGTGATGCCTGCGCCGTCAAAATATACATACGCCCCCATCGGAATCTCTGCCGTCCCCGTCTTTGGGAATTCAAAGACGCCTTCCACAGCCACGGCTCCCATTTCTCCCGGGGCAATGCTGCAGGCCGCCACCCCGATCCGTGTTTCCATGGGTATAATGGTTCCCGCTTCTATCAGTCGATCCGATGTATTCCGATAGTCTAAGGACTCCCCTGTTTGCCAGTATACTGCCTTACTCATTCCTCTCTGCCCCCTATTCGATTACAACGCCCGGGTTCTTCGCGATGCCCCGGAAATCTCTTACCGCAATGCCCCAATCCAGGTAAATGTCCCAGGTAAATCCCAGAACGCCCGGCGCTTCCATCCGCCGGAAGGTCGGCATCTCCTGTCCGTTCAGGTAATCCACCTGGATCGATTTCGCGCTTGCCGGGTTCGCCGCCATGAACCATGGAACCTCTTTGCCCTTTGCCAGGGCGTTTAATACCGGCGTCTGAATGACATGGATCGGATAATTATAAAGCGGGTTAATATCATTATGGTTCGATCCGGTAACCTGCGTAGAATGCAGGATTACGGCCAAATCAAACTCATATCCCACAGGGACGATAATATACTGCGGCGTCACATAAATGGCGTCTCCAAACGGATCCTTTTGTTTCTGCATCTGGAGTATCATCTCCTGAAGCGAAGCCTGGGAAGGCTTTGCCCCGACGGCTATCAGGTTATTGTGGTCTGCGTGGAACAGACTTTTTTTATCAAACACAGGTTTATTGTCATAAAGAATCTCGTACACCGCCTTGTCAATCGTCTTTTTTGCCTTCGTGGCATACAGGCCCGGGATCTCTGTCAGAAAACCAATGTCGTCATTGATAAACGCCTGACGCGTCATGCTGAACTGACGGCCATAGGTTTTCAGACTCCGGCTCGGGAGCAGCTTGGTATCCGGCGTATCGGCCTTCAGCTCCCCGTTTTCCGGAACCTCTAAGAAATCCCCGACTCCGCCAATCACATATTCATGATCCTTTGTTTCCTTAAAATCGCTTAAGCTCCCTTTCGTAGTCCATGCCTGGAACGTCGTAGGAACCAGGTTATACTGATGGGTAATGCTCTTACGGATCGTATTGTCCAAAATCGCCGGAAAAGCCGCTGTCGGGTTATAAAACTGGCGGCAAAGATCCGCGTACAAATCCGTCATATCCATCCGGAGAAGGGACATCGTATCCTTCCCCTCGCGGGCAAGACATTCGATGGCCAGATCCCGCAGGCTCATTCCCCGCATCTGTCCCGCCCCGTCCGCAACGGATGAAAGTGAAATGCCGGCGCGCATCATCAGGCCGTCCGAAGCCCGCTCCCTGAATTTATCCCCTTCATCTGCCGTCACACGGGCATTAACAGGAGCCCCTGTCCTCTGAAGCTGCTCTAACACAGCGGCCCTTACCGTCTCCAGGCTGCTTCCGTTCTGGATATATTCATCAGGCGAAATCTGGAAGGAACGGCAAAGACTTGTAATCTGCGCCATTCTCTGGCGTTCCGCCTCAATCGCTCTCCGGGCCGCCTGTTCCGGGCTGACCGGCGCGCCTGCAGCCTGCTCCCTCCCCGCCAGGTCCTCTCCCGGCTGTGCCCCGGCGCCTCTGCTCTCCTGGAAGGCAGCCGTTCTCTGCCCGTATCCAGATGCCCTATCCTCTTCCTCCATAGCCTCCAGAGACCGCTGCAGTCTGTCAAATTCGGCCTGCTCCTGAACGGTTAAATCCCTGTCTTCGTTTCTCGCCGCGCGGATAAGCTCCTGCTGGCGCTGTAAAATCTGTTCTTTGGTCATATTACCTCCTGTGCCTGTTCACATTTATTTGAAACTGCCGCCTGAAATAGTCAAGCGTCCTGCCCGCCGCCATTGTAGGGACGCGCTCCAAGGCGCGCCCTACGCCTACCGTTGGATCCGCAGGTACGGATACAACGGAAATTTCATACGGCATCCACCTTTTTGCGATATCGCAAGGCCCTGTAAAGCGTCCGTCCGCTGAGCTCTTATTAGCGGCTACGGATTCCCAGTTATCCACCATGTATCCGGTTGACACTCCTTTTAGGGTCCCTCCTGCCACCTTTTTATAGATGGTATCCGACGCCTCGTCCTCATCAAATCGGATCCTTGCATAGCCCCGGTTCCCTTCTACCCAGGCTTTCTCAATTCCGGCAATCACCATATCACGGTTATGGTTAAACAGGACGCAGCCGATACGGTTCAGCCGCTCCAAATCGACGCAGCCTTCCGAATGATCCAGTATCTCCACGCCCCACCATCGGATATAGGGTTCTTCTGAAGAAAAAGAGAGCTCCACCGTCCGCTCCGTTCCCTCGACGGCCCGCAGGGAGGAAATGGGAAGGGCTCTACTTAAGCTCCTCCCCATTTCCTCCTGTTTTTTCTGCTGTCCCGTATGTTCCAAACATCACACCTCCCATATCAATCCCTCTGCTGTTCCCATACTTTAAAATCTCTGCCATCTCATCAATCTGCTCCTTCCAGTCCTTTCCGTTCTCCGCCGCCAGATCCGCCCACGTTTTCTGGCCGGTATTCAGCGCGATCCGGCTGGCATTCGCCTCCTTTAAGGGATCAATCCATTTCTTCGGGGCCTGAATCCAGGAGTGCTCAAGGTAGGATTCCCGGTTTTCCCAAAAATCCCTGATTTCAACCTTCCCGGCCAGAACAGCGGAAATGACAAAGCTTTCATAAATCTCATCCAGAACCTCTATCAGAAGCTCCCTGTCGTCCGCATAGGTCATCTCATCCTCAATAATCCCCTGCCTGGCAGAGCTGTAGTTGCTCTCGGACATGTCCCGGCTGACAGTCTCATAGCTGAGTCCCTGCCCGGATCCAATCAGGCGGATTTCCTGTTTTATATAAGACGCCGCATCCGTCGCCTGTCCGCTGGGATTGACCACAAACACATCGTCTCCGGGATTTAAATACTGGATCATCCCGGGCGTCAGCGTTTTCCCCTGATAATTATACTTCTTATCCTCTCCGCCCCCATAGCTCCTGACGCCCCTGCCGGGAACCCCGGAAGCCGGCGGCAGCTCCCTTTTGACAAACACGGACAGGCACGACAGGATCCGTTCCTTGACTGACACAGCCCGCATAAATTCATTAGTATCCCGGATGCGGGTGATAGTAGGCGTCATATCCGATATCTCCCTGAGCTGCGAGGGCCTTGTTTTTGTAAAAAAGAAGATTACATCCTTTGCTTCCACATAAACAGGCTCCGGAATGGCAGTTCCGTCAATGGTATACTGGCGTATAAAGTAACCCACCGGACGGTTAAACGCATTATACTCAATTCCTCCCACTACCTTATTCCCCTTCTGTCTCGGTGCCGGGGCGGTAAGATCCAGTTCATCCACCTCCAGCGCCTGCAGTTTGAAGGGAAGGACGCCTCCGGACGTATACCGTTTCAAAAAAAGGATACCCCCGTCAATCTTTTTTCTCTGAACCGCCATGCGCATCATGGATGCAAAGCTTTGAAGCCCTGTCACATCACAGTTCTGCTTTTTGCACCAGATTTTCCACAGCTTTTCCAGCTTCTGATCCAGCCCTTCATCCCCGCTGGCCGCCCTTAAACGGTATCCCGCGCCGAATACGTTCCGTTTATAGGCCCCTGTGACGGAATTCAAGATGTCCGAATTCCGTTCCAGATCGCGGGCTCTGGCCCGGATGATATCGCGGCTCATCCGATCCGTCATCTCCGCCGGCTCATTGAGCACCCGCCAGTTTACATTCGGCCGGTCATAGGACGCCGCGTCATAGCCGCGCAATGCTTCCCGGAATGCCCCGCGCCGATAACCGGCCTCCGGGGAAAACCATCCGATGATCCGATCCAGCCAGTTCATATATCCCTTACCTCCCATCAAACACCGCCACCACAGTATCCGCAAACAGGCTGGAGCCGCCCTCCTCCTCTGCCATTACCTGCGACTGCAGCTTTCTCTGCATATCGTACAAAAGAGCCAGATCCGCCCTGGTCAGATGGCGCGTGCCAATCCGGTAAGACTGTCCGCCCTTCAGGATCGCATAAATCGCCTCGTTGACTGTAAGAAGCTGTTCCTTTTTCGTTCCAAATAACCCCATCTGTTCTTCCATCTGTTCCTCCTATAGCCATTCTTTCTCCCGGAGCCACTCCTCCTCCGGCGTTTCCGGCTCTTTGGCCGGCAGTGCTTCCGGCTCTGCTTCGCCATCCTCTTTCCCCTGCAGGTGAAGCCTTCTCACTCCCAGGATTTCTGCGGCCGCCATGGCGTATACCTCGCAGTCCAGATAATGGTTATCCCCATGACTCTGCTTTTTCTTCCATTTCATCCGCTTTGTCCCGTTGGCCGAACGTTCCAGAACTTTGTGTTCTGACGTCACCTGGCTGGCATATTCCGAATCACAGCCTTTGTATACCATCCAGCTTCCTCTCCCGTTTTTCCTCTGCATCCGGGAGGCGATAGTATCTTTATATTTGTCTCCGTCGATAATAACAAGCTGCATCCCGTCAGCCCTGGAATTCACACGGTCCACTTTGCTGATCTTATAGCGATCCCTCATCGGATTACTCGCCCCCTTGCACGGAAGCGCCCATTCCGCATTGTCCACGCAAAAGTCATAGGTATCGTCCGGCTGGTACCCGGAATCAATTAACGCAAGGTTTACAATCATCCGCCCTCCGTCTTCCCTCTCCCACTCTGCATTCATAACCTCCTCAATCTCCCTGAATGAAAGCGCCTGGCCATGAATGACGTTCTGGCTGGTCGTAAATTCCCCAAATGCCCGGATGCTGTAATACAGGCATGTCTCCTGCACATCCACGCCGCCTGTAAGGATCCGGCACCAGGACGGCACCACCATCTCCGGGAGATCGGTCTGCCTCTCCATCACCAAATCCGCTGTTGTCTTAAGCTTTGTATCCTCCCATGGCTCCGCCAGCCAGGAGTTTACAAAGTTCTGAAGAAGCTCCGGATCATCCTTTGATTTCAGATATTCCTCCGCCGCATCAGCCCAGGTGATAAAAATGCTGTAAAGAGAGCTGATCCAAAAGCCGATGCTTTTCGGTCTTCCCACTCCCCGCTTTTTCACTGTCTTCCATGTTCCCTCCCGCAGCATCCTGGGCTTCTCACCGTCCGGAATCACGCAGCCGCATTCCTGGCATACATAGACTGAGGTCTTGGCCCTGTCGTAGGGGCTCAGCTTTTTCTCTTCATCCTTCACAAATTTAACCTGGTTAAACAGGAGCTCTATCATCTCCCCACAATGAGGGCAGGGCACAAAGTAATGGCGCACCTCATCCGCATTATCATGCAGGTTCCAGATATAGTTAGTCTTTAACGTCGGGGTGGAACAGGCGTATACCTTGCTCTGGGATTTATAGGTCTTGATCCGTTCCATGGCAAGATTATAGGGAGACGCCTCCTTTTTGGAAGCGCCTCCCATCTTGTCAATCTCGTCAAAGAACAGATATTTAATCGCCTTTGACGCCAGCTTTGCCGGGGAACCGGAGCCCCTTAAATACAGTACCATGGTCTTAAACTTTAAACGCAGCTCCTTTGAGCTGTTCTCATAAAACTGCTTCCGGATCTGGGGAACCAGCCGGAAAGCCGGCTTCAGCTTATCATTGGAAATATCTTTTGCCAGATCATCGGACGGATACACAATCATGGCCGGCCCCGGATCCTCAGAGATCAGATAACACAGGATATTAATCAGCGCCTCTGTGCCGCCGAGCTGGGAGCCTTTGCACAGATACATTTCCCGCACATACGGATCGTTAAACGCATCCATAATCCCCACCAGATACGGCGTAACGCTGTTGGACCATTTTCCGGAGATATTGCTGGAATCATCCAGCACCCGGTATTTTTCCGCCCACTGGCTGACCGTCAGCTCCTCCGGCCGCAGTAAAAGCCGTTTCATCGTCCGCTGGAACAGCCGTTTTGTCTTCACCCGGGAGCGACTCCTCTGGCTCATCCGTTATCATCCGCTTTCATCGTCTTCCTCGTCTTCATCTTCCTCCTCATTCCCATCCTCTTCGCTGTCTTCCCCCTTATCATAACGATTGTCCCGGTCAATCTCGTCCGGCTCATACCCTGATAACTCCTCCAGTGTGTCAAGGAGATTTCGCTGAATCACCTGGATAATCCGGTTTATGTCTGTCTCTCCGGCCGTCTCCAGCGCAATCTTGGAGGGAAGAGCTAATAAGCGGTTCTTAAAACGAACCAGCATATCAGACAGGTAATATTCCACATCCGCCGCCTCATGCAGTTCTCTCCGAAGCTTGCGCAGCTTGAGAAGTGAGATCTGTTTCTTCACCTCCTCGTGCTCTGCCTGTACCTTTTCCTTAGAGATCGATGCACTCCTCCCCAGTTCCGCATTGGTCTTGTATTCGATGTACTCCTGAACACAGATTTCCAACTGATATCCGCGGCCCTTTTCGATAGTCTGGAACAGCCCCTCCTGCCGGAGCGCGCGGACTCTGCGGCTTGATATTCCAAGGCACTGGGCCAATTCCTTCTGATTAACTACCATGCTCCCATCGCTCCTTTCCGCTGTCCGGCCGCGCTCCCCCGCAGCCCTTTATAAGGCCCTATAAAAGCGGAAGGAAGTACCCTGAAAAATTTTTTCAAAAAGAGAAAAGCACTGCGCCTTCCCCGCCCCGCAGTGCGGGGCGCCCCCTGGGAAGTACCTTGCTTTGCTCATGGTTCGTGTGTTAATGGGGGACTGCGTTTTTATTGTTTGCCAATAGCCTCATCTTTTTATCTGACTAAACTAAAAAAGACGAATTGTCTCATCTTCCTGTTCTGCATTTTGCGTAAAGAAAAGAGGCCCACACTGTGGCCCCTTTCATGCTCATTCATTTCTTCTGCTGCTCAATAAACTCATTCATCATTTTGGTCAGTTGGGCGGCCTGGCTGATTCCTGCTTCCTGGCATGCAGCGGCAAACCGTTCAACCAGCTCCCGTTTGAGTTTGTAGGACTTGGAGATCCATCCGGCCTTTTCTTCATATTTCTTTGTTGCAATTGTTTGCGGCTTAGGGCTTCCTACTGGCATTTCCTGTCCCTCCATTTTCTGTAAACAGAACGCCCGATAAATCCGGCGGTTATTGATATTACTGCTATAATTGCTATTTTCATTGTTGTGTATGATGACAATTTGTGTTATTCTTGTATCAAGGAAGGGCTTTCGCCCTCCCACTTGCTATGGTTTCCATAGCTTGTCGATTATCAGTAAGATAATCCCTGTGATGAGTCCTGTCAGGAATTGAACCGCTATTTCAATCCAGTTGACAGGACTTTTCTTTTTCTTACGACTTCGACGTTTTGTCATCCTTTTCTCACCTCCTTATAAATTAATTATATCATATGGTGTACCATATGTCAACATCTTATGTATAATTATTTCAGATTATTTAAAGGAGGGGCCGGCCGCCCTGAATTTCATGCGGCCAGCAATGTGAAACAAGCGTATGCATTAGAAAACGCCCAGCAACAGCCAGGCGCTCTCCAAAAGGAAATGCTATGTGGATAAGCCTCCAGCCAACGCCTTCGGCTTCGATTATATTGTAAAACGATATTTCCGATATAAACGATATTTCCGATATTTATTTTATATTATTCATCTTGAAATATCTGTCCCTTATGTACAATCGGGGATAATCCGGATTCCCTCTATATCCCATCCGCTTTGCCACCTCTGTCCATCCGCATCCGTCTATGTAATACAGCTTAAACACCTGCCTGACCACAGCATCCTCAATTTCCTCAATCCACTCCCGGACGCCTGCTGCCTCTGCCTCCTTCTTGTCAAGCTGCCGGCGCTTCCTGTCATAGCGCTCACCGTCGAAGCCGACCACAGCCTGCGGCCTCGGATAGCCGTCGCGGTAATCGAAAATCACGCTGTGCCCCAGCCCGGAGTCTGTAGTGTTCATCTCATCCAGCTCCAGGCGCAGGATCTTTATTTCTTTTATAACCTTCTGATACCCTTCCAGCCGCTCCCTTGTCATCTGCACCGGCCCCGCCTCCTTACTTTATGTACCTACCATTTCCGTTCTGCCTGTAATACAGGGCAATCTGCGCATAGGTCACAGAATGCCCGCAGTCCAATGTTACCAGATGCTTATATTTTCCTGTCACCCGGCTTTTACGTATAACCGGGCGGACCTTCTCCCGCGTGCCGCTCCCCCTCCGGACATCTCTCACCCAGAAGACGTCCCCGATCCGGACGTTCCTCCGGCAATGCGCCACTTCCTCCTGCGTAACCGCGCCATTTGCGACCGCACGGAGGTACTTTATCTTTTCCAGGCTTATTTCAATCACTTCCTTTTTCTGTCAGGAATCCGTAAGACATTTCATAAATCGTTTATCTCCCGGACAATCTTTTATCACATTTCCCCTGTATAGTAATCTTCAACAGGGGCAATCCTTTTACATAAACTTTTTCAGACCTGTGCCGGCCGGGAGAAACCCTGGCCGGCGCCTCCTTTTTATGCCTGCATGTTCTTACCCGCCCACTGTTCCGCCATGGCTTTCGCAATGCCGGGATACGTCTTACTGCGCATTTTTGCCCTGTCCTTACCCGGCGGCATTTTCCACACCCTCTGCTCCCTGCCCGGGACAATATCCACAGGTTCCAGCTTCGGCAGGCCTTTCAGCCACAGGCATGTCCTTTTTGTTTCGCCGTGTCCAAACTGCCACGGCTGGATGATCTGATCCGGCTTCCGGTATATGCCGGACATAATCCCCACCGGGTTTTCGATTGCTGTCTTCGGGCATCCGCAGTCCGCAAACATCATAAAAAATTCGATGCTTTTCTGCTGGCGCCCGTCCTTCCTTTTCTGTTCAAAATATCTTGCCCCGGATACAGCCAGATCTGTGCAGGGCGGGAAAGCGATTATCATATCCCATTTGATTTTCAGAAGCTGCGTTACGTCCTGCTGTAAATGCCACTCCGGATGCCCGCCGCTGCACGGTTCAATGTCACATGAATACGCTTCATGACCCAATTTCCGAAACTCTATTGTTACAGCTTGACTTTCCTCACAAGCTACCAGAACTCTCATCTTCCTCTACCTCACTTTCCTCCCACACTTCCGCCGCCGTTCCGTTCAGAGCGTCAAGGAAGTTGTCCTCTGCTTCTTCCTCCGGCTGGCTGTCCTTGACCTGGCTTTCCAGCTTCAGGAGTTCGATTTCAAGTTTCTGTTTGTCTAACTGGTGTTTCATCGGATTATTGATGAACTTATCTATCACAATCCCCATTGCAGTAGCAATCTCTGACAGCTTCGCCGCTCCAATCTTTTTCGGGTCAGCCAGCGCATCAATATAAGCATCAAGTACAGCCTTCGCCTTTTCCTTGCGACTTTCCATGTAGTCCAGCATGTCGGCGGTGTTCTGTTTTATTTTTTGTGTTGCAATTTGTTCTGTTTCGGGGTCTCTGTCGCAAATTCTTTTTATTGTGCTCGCCGCTACTCCGTATTTTGAAGAGAGTTCCCGAAAACTACTGCCGCCAGCCCGTTCAGCTATTATTTTCTTTTTTTGCCTGTCCGTCAGTCTGGCAGCCACTTTCTCTCACCTCAATCTGCAAATGCTTTCTCTTCTTCATAATCCGAATCGTCTGGCATTATATTCCCATAAGCCCAATGCCTACGATATCCACAATGCGGACATTCATAATGTTGATCTATTACCAGATATCCATCTTTATATTCAATTCCATCCACATCTGCACCGCACTGCTCACATTTAAAAACCGTTTTCATATCCTCACCTTTTCTTTCTGCTTTGGAGTTAGCTTATCCATATTACACCGCCCATACAATCACCGATTTCATTCAATTCCGCCGGATTTTACTGTTTTAGCCGCATCTCTATACGCCGCTGCTTTTTCCTGTAATTCTGTTGCAGTCCCCCAGTCTCCCACCTGTGCAAGTTCGTCCGCTTCGCTCTGAAAATATTTTGCATTTTCTTCTAACCGCTCCACAACCTTATCCACGTTATAGGCGGTAGGCTGGCTGTCAATTAGCCTGCAAAATTCATTCAAGAATTCTGGAGATCTACCGTCCATAATGCATGGCTGTAACAAGATTTTTAAATCTATTCGCATCAATCAGTCTCCTTCCCACCTCTGTCTCTGAAGAAGGCTGGAGCGGGCACCAGTCCGGAACCGTTCTTCCATCAGGGTTTACGGCAATCCCCCTGCCTGCCCTGCATTCAACTTGACCAGCCGTTCCGAATATGCGTCCTGCCGGGCAGTAGTCACAGCATTCCGGAGTATCCATCACTAAAATAGATTTTCCCATATCATCCCACCTCTACTTCCTTTAATTCTTTCAACGCGGATTCGGCTTCTTCTCTGGTGAGGAATACGGTCTTGCCAAAATCATCATCATGAAATTTGAACCAGCAACCTTTATTTCCAGTAAATTCCATTTGATACACCTTTCTCTTGCTTTCGTGTATC
>CAJTGE010000055.1 GCA_910575795.1 Clostridiaceae bacterium
GGCATGGGATGGTCAAGAGGGAAACGTGCCGCATCCTACAGCACGCTCTTACAGACAGTATTTGAAACCTGAGATTTTAATTTGACGTTTTTGTGCGGGAGACAGGAACTTTAGTTTGCTGGGCTACACCCATACCGTTTTCCACAATGGCAAACCGTGAATGGGGGCAGATGGGGACGAATTACCTGCGTTCCCTGTTTGCTTTGGGTTTCCAGGGGTTTTTGATTATGGTCTGCGTCGCGATCTATGCGGTGCTGGTCCAGTCAATCCCTTCTTCGGGCGACATCCACGGCGCGATCTGGGGCACGGCAGGCTATACGGTCCTGCTGGCCTTTGCCCTGTTTAAGACAGGCTCGCTATCCAAAAGTATTTTTAACTCGCATTAGTGTGTAACCGACCTATTTTAACAAGAAGGAGGATTTTTCTATATGAGTAAGACCAACCATGAAACCATGCAGCCGGAGGCCCAGGCGGGCGAGGGCTTGAAGCTGGATGTAACGGTACGCCCGATTGCCCCGATGGGGAACCTTCTGGCTTTCGCCAATGTGACGATTGGGGACTGTTTCAAGATCGACGGCTTCCGTATCTGCTCCGGCGAGAATGGCCTGTATGTCAATATGCCCTCCACCCAGGATAAGCAGGGAAAATGGAGGGATGTCTGCTGGCCGGTGACGGCGGATTTCCGCAGGCAGCTTAATGACGCCCTGATCGGAGGGTACGGCCAGGCGATTGAAAACCTGCAGGCCACCCTTGAAGCGACAAAGGGGGCGGCGGAGAAGCCTTCCCTGACCGGCGCGCTGAAAGAAAATGCCGGCAAGGTCAAGACGCCCCCGGCAAAATCCGCCCCGGCCAAGAATGAGCAGGCCCGGTAATGGCGGAGGCCGGAAAATATGGCATCGTGTACGCGGACCCGCCCTGGCGCTATGATATGAAACGCGGCAACGGGGTGGCTGAAAACCACTACCCTACCATGAGCATGGACGATATATGCGCGCTGCCGGTTGCAGACCTTGCGGCCAAAGACAGTGCGCTTTTCCTATGGGCAACCTTCCCACAGCTTAACGAGGCGTTCCGGGTAATCGAAGCATGGGGGTTCAAATATAAGACGCTGGCCTTCCTCTGGCTCAAACAGAACCGGAAAGCGGATTCCTGGTTTTACGGGATGGGGTTCTGGACCCGGAGCAACGCCGAGGTATGCCTTCTGGCGACACGCGGGCGCCCGAAACGCCAGTGCGCGGGAATCCACCAGTTTGTGGTCTCCCATATTGAGCAGCACAGTAAGAAACCGGATGAGGTACGGGATAAGATCGTAAGGCTCATGGGCGACCAGCCCAGGGTAGAACTTTTTGCGAGGCAGCAGACCCCCGGCTGGGATGTGTGGGGCAATGAAGTGGAATCCACAATCACGATGTAGGAACGGAATAAGTGATATACAGCATGAATGGAGGTGAATTTACATGCCCTATGTACCTGTACCCAAAGACTTAACGAAAGTCAAGACCAAGCTGGCGTTTAACCTGACGAAGCGTCAGCTTATTTGTTTCAGCCTGGCCGCGCTGGTGGGGCTGCCGGTATATTTCCTTACCCGCGGCGCTATCGGAAACTCGGCGGCGGTGCTGTTGATGATCGGGCTTATGATGCCCTTTTTCTTTTTCGCCATGTATGAGCGGGACGGGCAACCGGCGGAGAAACTTCTGAAAAACAGGCTCCGCTATAAACTCTGGCCGAAGAAACGGCCATACCGGACAGAAAACCTATATAAATCCATGTCAAAGAAGGAGGTTACGAGGATTGCCAAAAACCAAACAGCAGGAAGCCCAGGAAAAACGTCTGCAAAGAAACATCAGGCAGGCAAAAAAGGCCAGGGCCGATGCAAAGACAAGCGGAAATAAGACTGTCCGCACCCGGCCGCCTAAAAAGGGCGGTTTTTTTGCCGGGCTGAAAACGGACGCCCCGCAGACGGTCCAGCAGAGTATTCCCTATAAGGAAATGTACCGGGATGGGATCTGCCGGCTGACGGATAAGCTCTACACCAAGACGGTGCAGTTTTTTGATATTAACTACCAGCTTGCACAGGCGGATGATAAAGCGCAGATTTTTGAGGGCTACTGTGATTTTCTCAATTATTTTGACGCTTCGATCCATGTGCAGCTTACCTTCATCAACCAGCGTGCAAATATGCAGGATTTCGCCCGCAGTATCGACATCCCCATCCGCGGAGACGAATATGACGGAATCCGCAGGGAGTATGGGGATATGTTAAAGGGCCAGCTCCAAAAAGGCAACAACGGCCTTACCAAGCGGAAATATATCACTTTCGGCATTGAGGCCGACGACCTTCGCACCGCGAAGATGCGCCTGGAGCGGATCGAGGCCGATGTGCTGGCGAATTTCAAAGCCCTGGGAGCGCATGCAAAGCCACTTAATGGGCTGGAACGCCTGGAGGTTCTTCACAGCCAGCTCCACCCGGACGGGCAGGAAAAGTTTCATTTTGTCTGGGCGGACCTGCCGAAAACCGGGCTTTCCACAAAGGATTTTATTTCGCCCTCCGGCCTGTCGTTCTCAAATGACGGAAAGACTTTCCGGGTAGCCGACCATTCCGGGGCGGTGTCTTTTTTGCAGATTTTAGCGCCGGAGCTGACGGACCGGCTGCTGGCGGAGTTCCTTGACCTGGACGACGCCGTGACGGTGAACCTGCATATCCAGTCCATCGACCAGGCCCAGGCGATCAAGAACATCAAGCGCAAAATGTCCGATTTGCAGAAAATGACCATTGAGGAACAGAAGAAAGCGGTCCGCGCCGGGTATGACATGGACATCATACCTACCGACCTTGCCACCTATGGCGAAGAAGCAAAAAATCTCTTACAGGATTTGCAGAGCCGGAATGAGCGGATGTTTTTAGTCACGGTACTGGTGGAGAACATCGCGCCGAAACGCCAGAAGCTGCTTAATGACATCCTGTCTGCCTCCGGCATTGCGCAGAAATATAACTGTGCCCTGAAACGTCTGGACTTCCAGCAGGAACAGGGGCTTATGTCCTCCCTTGCATTAGGGCTGAAACAGATTGAGATTGAGCGGGGGCTTACGACCAGCAGCACCGCCATTTTCGTGCCGTTCACGACCTGCGAGCTGTTCCAGGAGGGCGAGGCGCTTTATTATGGCCTGAACGCTTTAAGCAACAACCTGATCATGGCGAACCGCAAGAACTTAAAGAACCCCAACGGCCTGTTCTTAGGCACGCCGGGCAGCGGCAAGTCTTTCTCGGCAAAGCGTGAGATCGTCAATGTGTTCCTTTTAACGGAGGATGACATCATCATTGCAGACCCGGAAAATGAGTACGGGCCTTTAGTACAGCAGTTCGGCGCCCAGGGGCAGGTCATTGATATTTCCCCGACTTCCACCAACTACATCAACCCGATGGACATTAACCTGGACTATTCGGACGATGAAAACCCCATTACGCTGAAAAGCGATTTTATCCTGTCGCTGTGTGACCTTATTATCGGCGGCAAGGAAGGGCTTTCCCCGATTGAGAGGACCATTATTGACCGCTGCACGAGGCTGGTGTACCGGGATTACCTGCAGGACCCCCGCCCGGAGAATATGCCGATCCTGGGAGACCTGTATGAGCTGCTTTTGAAGCAGGCTGAACCGGAGGCACAGAATATCGCTACGGCTTTGGAAATCTATGTCAATGGTTCCCTGAATGTGTTCAATCACCGTTCCAACATTGACATGAACAACCACCGGGTACTCTGCTTCCAGTTAAAGTCTCTGGGGAAAGCACTGAAAGAGATCGGCCTTCTCATTATGCAGGATGCCGTGTGGAACCGTGTCACGGCCAACCGTTCCAAGCATAAGACGACCTGGTTCTATATTGATGAATTCCATCTCCTTTTGAAAGGACAGACCGGAAGTTTCAGCGTGGAAATCTGGAAACGGTTCAGGAAATGGGGCGGCATACCGAGCGGCCTGACGCAGAACGTGAAGGACCTGCTGGCCTCCCGTGAGATCGAGAATATTTTTGAAAACTCGGATTTTATCTACATGCTGAACCAGGCCCAGGGGGACCGGCAGATTCTGGCGAAGCAGCTGGGGATTTCCCCGCACCAGCTTTCCTATGTGACCCATTCCGGCCCCGGCGAGGGGCTTCTGTTCTTTGGGAATGTGATTATCCCATTTGTCGATCATTTTCCGAAGGATACCCTGCTGTACAGCGTACTTACAACACGGCCTGATGAAGTGGCGGGGACGAAGGCATGAGGAAACAAAAATACCCTGAAAGCGATTGGAGGTGAGGGCAATGGCGCGTGACAGGAATTTTCAGAGAAAACAGAAAGATGCCCGGATGCCGGCGCGGGATTCCCACGGGGAGGACCGCATGGCGGCCCGGCAGGGAGAGCCGGATTTTGACCTGCGCCGGGCAAGGGACGCCCCTTCTTCCGGCAATTCAAGGAACCGCAGGCAGGCGGCACCGGTGCAGGCAGAAACTTATGGATCAGATATATCTGCCGGCCACGGAGACAGCAATACGGCAGCACAGGATTCCCCTACCCAGGTTTTTCCCGGACAGGAACCAACCGGACCAGAGCCATATGTGCCGGAAACCGGGCTAAAGGAATCCGGGCGGGGCGGCCAGGGACAGTGCAATGCCGCTTACAGGGATTCCAGGCAGGAAGGACCCAGGCAGGAGGGCCCAGAGAGGCGCAATTCCGCTTACCAGAATTTCAGGCAGGAAGAATCCCCACAGGAGAATTCCAGACAGGAAAATTCCGGACGGACAGCTTTTGCAGAACACGGTCCGAAAGGTGCGGATTCCCGGTATGGGAAAATATTTCAGGAAGGAGCCGGGGCACAGAAAGGGGAAGAAAAATCCGGCCAGGCAGGACACCGGAGCCGGACACGGCAGCATGGCAATAAATACCAACAGCGTTTCCAGGAGGCGGCAAAAGCCGAGGAACCTCAGGAGAAACCGCCGGAGGCAGCCGAAGGAGAAACAAAACGGCCTTCCAAGCTGGAATTTACCGCTGACGAACTCCCACCGGAAACAGCGGATAAGAAACTCACGAAAGCCCGACGGAAAGCAGAACGGACAGCGGAAAAACTGGAACAGGCAGAAAACCGCCTTCCTGTCCGCCGTAAGCTGCGGATGGAAACATCTTCTGATCCCGATACGGGCAAGGCCAAAAAGCGCCTGAAATTTGAAAAGGAGGTGAAATCCCAGCGGGCCCATGTCAAGGGTCCCGTTCCGATGCGCCCGGTAAAGGCCGGCGCAAATACGGCTATCGGCTACGCCCATAAAAAGATTTACCAGGCGGAGAATGAAAATGTCGGCATTAAAGCGGCCCACCGCACCGAGCTTGTAAGTGAGTCGGGGCTGCGCATGGCATATCACAGGCATAAGACGGCGCCGTACCGCAGGGTGGCAAAATTACAGCAGAGGTCAGCCAGGGCCAATGCCCGGCTTGCCTACCGTCAGACCTTGCATGACAGCCCGGAGCTGAAGAAAAACCTTCTTGCCCGGATGTGGCAGAAACAGAAGATAAAAAGACAGTATGCCAAAGCAGCCAGAGAGGCGAAAAAGGCAGGAAAGCTGGCAAAGGACACCGCCGTTACCACGGAAAAGATTGCTGCCGGAGTGGTCCGTGCTGTCAGGCGCCACCCGGTCATATGCGGGATCGTGATCCTGCTCCTTCTGGTATTTTTCCTGATCGCGTCCCTGTTTTCTTCCTTTTCCAACCTGGGGACCGGAGGGCTGGGGAGCCTTGCAGCCTCTACCTATCTGGCGGACGATGCGGACATCAACAATGCGGAGCTTGTTTATACCGAGTGGGAAACGGACCTGCAGATGCAGATCAACCGTGTGGAATCGGACCGGCCCGGCTATGATGAGTACCGCTATAATATCGGCCCCATTGAGCACGATCCCTATGTCTTAATGGGGTACCTCACTTCTGCCTATCAGAATTTTACCTATGCGCAGATCGAGGGCGTCCTCCGGGAGCTGTTTAACGGGCAGTATTCCCTGTCTTTTTCAGAAGAAACGGAAACCCGCTACCGGACAGAAACCAGCGTTGACCCGGAGACCGGCGAGGAAACAGAGGAAGAAGTGCCTTATGAGTGGCACATCCTGAATGTAACGCTTACTTCTACACCGCTTGAAAACCTGGTTGTCTCACGCATGAACGCAGACCAGAAGGAAATCTGCGAGATTTTATTGCAGACCAAAGGCAACAGGCAGTATGTAAAAAATGTATTTGGCACGAACTGGCTGCCCTATGTCACCAGCTATTACGGCTACCGGGTACACCCGATCAGCGGGGGAAAGAACTACCATACCGGCGTTGACATCGGGATGCCCCAGGGCACGGAGATTTTAGCCGGGCATGACGGCACGGTCACGCTGGCCGGTGAAGCCGGCGGATACGGCCTGTGCGTTGCCATTGAGGGCGAGGCTTATGAGGGGCACTCCCTCACCACCAAATACGGCCACTGTTCACAGATTCTTGTATCTGCCGGACAGGAGGTAAAGGCCGGGGATGTGATCGCGAAGGTCGGCAGCACCGGAAATTCCACCGGGCCGCACCTGCACCTGGAGGTGCTGGTTGACGGCCAGTATATGAACCCTTTGTATTTTGCCGATACCGGCGATACCAGCGAGCGGCATTTGCCGGAGGCAGGCGCAGGCGGCGGAGGGAACTATTTTGACTATGACGTCCCGCCGGAGGCCCTTGCAGATGAAAAATTTGCCGCTATGCTTGCGGAGGCCGAAAAGTATTTAGGCTATCCGTATGTATGGGGAGGCGCAAGCCCTTCCACTTCTTTTGACTGTTCCGGCTATGTTTCCTGGGTAGTCAACCATTGCGGCGTGGGCTGGAACTTCGGACGGCTTACCGCGGACGGGCTTTTAGGCGTGTGCACGCCTGTATCAAGCGCGGATGCAAGGCCCGGCGACCTGATATTCTTCCAGGGCACCTATAATACCAGCGGCGCAAGCCATGTGGGAATCTATGTGGGTAACGGCATGATGATCCATTGCGGGGACCCGATCTCCTATGCAAATATCAACACAAACTACTGGCAGCAGCATTTTTATACATTTGGGCGTCTGCCCTGACAGATTGGAGGTAATAAATTGAACCCTAAGATTGAGAAACTGGAGAAAGAGATCGACAAGACAAAAACAAAGATTGCGGAGATGCAGGCCAAGCTCCGCGACCTGGAAAAGCAGAAAACGGAGCTGGAGAATACCGATTATGTGGCGATTGCCCGCAGCTTCCATCTGACACCCCAGCAGCTGGCCGAATTTCTGAAATCGCAGCAATCCGCCCCGTCCGGGGATGGCACGTTGCAGAAACAGGAGGATAAGAATGAGGACTAAAAAAATCTCTCTGCTACTGGCGCTTATGCTTGTCATAAGCGCCTTAGCTTTGCCCCTGACGGCTTATGCAGCCGGGGACAAAGATACCACACCGCCGGAGCTTGCTGCTTCCCTGAATGGCGATACGCTGAAAATAGAGAGCAGTGACGATAATTCCGGCGTGGAGGCGGTCTTTGTGGACGGGAACCGTATCAATTCCCTAACCAATGGGGCGGCTTCCGTTACCTTAAAGGATTATGCCGGCACGGAAAAGCAGGTAAGCGTGTACGCCCAGGATTATGCCGGGAACCGCTCAAAGACCGTGAAGTTTGAGAATCCTTATTATGAGGAACCGGCGCCCACGGAAAAACCTGCTGCCGCGGTACAGCAGAACCAGGGCGGCACGGCGGTAAAACCGGCACAGGCGCAGGCTGCTTCTTCTGGCAGTAAAAATAATAACGCCCAAAGCAGCAATTCCGGGAACGGCTCTAATACGGGTACGAATGCGGGCGCCAATGCCGGCAGCAATACAGCCTCCGGCGCCAATACCGGCAGCTCCGGTTCACAGGAGGAAACGGAAACCACTTCCGCTATCCCGGATGGCGCGTTTACCCCGGAGGGCACCGGCACGGTGTTAGATACAGCCTCCGGCGCAGATGGGGATAAACAGTTTTATACCATCACCACCGAGGACGGGAATGTGTTCTATCTGATTATTGACGGAAAGCGGGACGGTAACAACGTCTACTTCCTGAACGGCGTTACCGAGGCCGACCTGATGGCGCTGGCGGAAAAGAGCGAGGGCACCATGAGCGTGATCCCGGCAGAGGATGTCTGCACCTGTACGGATAAATGCGAGGCCGGGGAAGTCAATACCGCCTGCCCGGTCTGCAAAAATGACCTGAAGGGCTGCGCCGGGAAAGAAAAACCTGCGGAAACAGAGGAACCCGCACAGGCAGAGCAGCCGAAAAAGGACAAGGGCAGCGCCGGCACGATCATCTTTATTATCATTGCCCTTCTTGCAGTAGGCGGTGTTGGTTATTATGTGAAGATCGCCCGTCCGAAACAGCAGGCAGAGGATGACGAAGATTTCGAGGATGACGGGTACGGCGAAGGCTTTGACCCGGATGAGGCTTACGGCGAGACGGAATTTCTCTCCGAGGACGATTTTGAGGACAGGATCAACAATGAACAGGAGGACAGCGAGTAAAGCTGTCCTTTAGTATTTTAAGAAAGCGAGGATATTACATGGAGAAAACAACAATCCATCACCGTAGCGGCCTAAAGCGGCTGCTGGTATTTCTTCTCTGCGCAGTATGCGTCTTTGGGCTGATCCCTACTCAGGCGTTTGCGTTTTCGCCGGGACAGAAAGCAAGCTCCTGGCTTGGAGACCAGTATGTCGGTTCTGACGGGCGGCATTATTATGCGCCGGCGCCTTACACCTACCTTGTTTACAATTCTGACGGGACGATGGATGTGCGCAGCAGTTCCGGGGGCAGCGCTTACCGGCATTATATGCTGACAGCTTCGGACGGGAGCAGCCAGCAGGTCTATTGTGTGGAGAGCGGCATTGCCTATAATACTTCTGACAATACCTATACATCGGAAAGCGGTACGAACAGCAATTACTTAAACCTCCTTCCGGCAGAAGCACGCCGGGGCATTACCCTGACGACGATCTACGGCTGGAAACCCGGCGCTTCCCTCCCTGTGTCCGGCATTAACGAGGACGATTATAAAATGGCGACGCAGATCATCCTCTGGGAATACCAGCAGCAGCTCCGCAGCGACCCTTACAGCCGGCATGGGAACGGCCAGGCAAATGCAGACCAGTATTTCAGCGTGATTGCCGGACGTCCTGCGGAAAAAGCCTACAACTGGATTCTTTCACAGGTCGCCTCCCATTCCACGGTCCCCTCCTTTACTTCCACGAAGAAAAGTGAAGCCCCGGAGCTGGAGCTGAAATGGGACACGGAGAAAAAAGTCTATACCCTGACCGTCACGGACACCAATAACCTGAAAATCGATCTGGAGACCCTGAAAGGCAGCGGCGTTTCCGCCACAAGGAGCGGGAACAAGTACACGTTCACCAGCAAGAACATGATCATGGACCCTGTCACCTTTGAATTCCGAAAGGATATTCCGGTTGCTAACGACATGCTGATCTGGGGGAGGCCGGGTTACCAGACCATGATGACCGGCGCCAGCGACCCGGTCTCCTTCTTTGTAAAGATCAAGACCGAGACCTACGGCACCGCAAAGATTGTCAAGACCAGCGAGGACGGCATTGTGTCCGGGATTCCTTTCCAAATCTCCGGCACGGACATCCTGGGGAACAAGGTGGATGAAACCGTCACTACCGGGGAAAACGGGCAGATCAAGGAAAAGCTGCTGCCCGGCACCTATCTGGTGAAGGAGCTGCCGGTGGACCGCTATGTGACCCCTTCCGCGCAGTATGTCACCATTGAAAGCGGCCAGACCGCCACGGTGCATTTCAGCAATATCCTGAAAAAATTCCGTGCCCATGTGGTAAAGAGTGACGCAGATACCGGCGCCGCCCAGGGCGACGCCACCCTTGCAGGGGCAGTTTACGGGATTTATAGCAACGGCGAGCTGGTAGACACCTACACTACCGGGCCGGACGGCAGCTTTATGACCCGGTACTATGTCTGCGGCGATAACTGGACCGTGCGGGAGATCGAGCCGAGCACCGGCTACCTCTTAAACGATACGGTCTATGAGGTGGGCGCTTCCCCCACGCTTTATGAAGTGGAGCTGAACACCACCGAGAACCAGGTCACGGAAACGGTCATTTACGGAAACATCCAGCTTGTGAAGCATACGGAGGACCTGGACCCGGATGTGTCCGGGGATGAAAATACGGACGAGCCCAATGAGGGCGTCATTGAGCGCCCGGAGGCCGGCGCAGTTTTTGAGGTCTATCTGAAAGCGGCTGGCAGCTATGACGCAGCGAAGGAAAGCGAGCGTGACCTGCTCACCACGGACGGGGACGGCTTCGCTTCCTCCAAAATGCTCCCCTACGGACATTACACGGTGCATCAGGTTTCCGGCGAGGAAGGGAAGGCATTTATCCCGGATTTTACGGTCTTTGTTTCCTCCAACGGACAGACTTACAGCTATATCCTGAATAACCGTACCATTACCGCAAGGCTGCGTGTGGAGAAATGCGATGCGGAGACCGGCAATATTATCCCGATGACGGGCACCGGCTTCCAGATCAGGGATTTGTCCACCGGGGAACTTGTCACCCAGGAAATCTACTACCCGAACCCGGAAACCCTTGATACCTTCTATGTTTCGGATGAAGGCTGGCTGATGCTGCCGGAGCCTCTGCACACCGGAGATTATGAATTGTATGAGGTGGCGGCGCCCTACGGTTATGTGCTTTCCAGTGAGCCGGTGCCGTTTACCATTGACGGCAGCGAGTCGGTTGTCACGGTCACACAGCACAATATGCCGCAGAAGGGGCAGCTTACCATTACCAAGACCGGCGAGGTATTCGCTTCCGTCCAGGAGAACGGCGGCCTGTACCAGCCGGTGTATGAGGTCATGGGGCTTCCGGGCGCAGTCTATGACGTGATCGCGGATGAAGATATTTATACCGGCGACGGTACGCTCAGGGCGGCAAAGGATGCCGTCGTGGAGACCCTTACCACCGGGGAGGATGGAACGGCACAGAGCGGGCTTT
Organism: Clostridiaceae bacterium; assembly: GCA_910575795.1. Lineage (GTDB taxonomy): Bacteria > Bacillota > Clostridia > Lachnospirales > Lachnospiraceae > Otoolea > Otoolea muris. The sequence continues at coordinate 11,073 of CAJTGE010000055.1, forward strand.
TGTACCTGGGCCGTTACCGTCTGGAGGAACGCCAGGCGCCGGAGGGGATGGTCTTAAACACCCAGCCGGAATACGCGGAGCTTACTTATGCGGGGGAAACCGTGGAAGTGACACATGCCGCAGCCGGCCTCTATGACGAGCGCCAGAAGGTGGCGGTAAGCCTGTCTAAAGCGCTGGAAACGGACGAGCTTTTCGGGCTCGGCATGAACGAGGAATACAAAGACATTTCTTTCGGGCTGTATGCTTCCGCTGATCTGACGGCCCTTGACGGCAGCGTGATCCCGGCAGGCGGGCTTCTGGAGGTGGTTTCCATTGACCCGAATGAGGCGGGCGGCTATGGCGCTTCCTTTGCCTCCGACCTGCCTTTTGGCAGCTACTATGTGAAGGAGCGTACCACAAACAGCGCTTATATCCTCCCTGATACGGAATATCCGGTTGTTTTTGAATATGCCGGCCAGGAGGCGGCGCTGGTGCAGGTTCTTGTAAATGAGGGCGGGGCGGTTCCCAATGACCTGCTGCGCGGGCGTGTGGACGGCGTGAAAACCGGCGAAAACCCGGATGGCGGCGAGGATGTGAAGCTGGCCGGCGCGGTCATGGGATTATTTAAGCCTGATACCGAGGAATTTACCGGGGAAAATGCGCTGCTTACCGTTACTACTGGCGAGGATGGCAGCTTTGTCTTTGAGAATATCCCTTACGGCCACTGGATCGTAAAGGAAATTTCCTCTCCGGCGCTTTATACGGTAAGCCCCGAACAGCACCATATCTATATCGGTGTGGATGGCCAGAGCATAAAGATTAAGGTGGAAAACACCCTGATCCGGGGCAGCGTGCAGGTGATGAAAACCGAAGCGGTAGACGAGCCTTCTTCCGTGGAGAAAAAGGACAAGGATAACAACACCTTCCTGCGTTTCCTCTCCGGCGCGGTGTTCGATCTGTATGAGGACGCCAACGGCAATAAGGAATTTGATTCCGAAGATACGAAGATCGGCACACTGAAAGAATCGGATGCGGGCTACCATACGGCGGAGAACCTTCTGGCAAAGGGCTATTTTGTGAAGGAAAGCAAGGCGCCGGAGGGCTACCAGATGGATGAAAACGCCTACTATTTTGAGATCACCGAGGACGGCCAGGTGGCCGTTGTGGAAAACAGCGAGGCCGGGTGCGGCTTTACCAATGAGGCGTACCGCGGGAACCTGAAGATCACGAAGGATTCCAGTGACGGGCGCAAGGATGGGTTTGCTTTTGAGGTCAAGAATGCGGACGGCTCCTATTGTGAGACCTTTACCTCCCCGAAATCCGGCGTGATCGAAGTCAAGGGGCTGCGTGTCGGCATTTATACCGTAACGGAAATCTCCAACCGGGCAAGCAGGGACTATATCATCCCCGACGCTGCCACGGTGGAGGTCAAGGCGGACGAAACCGCAATGGTCCAGTTCTTCAATGAAAAACCGGAGAAACCGGAAACGCCGGACAGCCCGGACAATCCGAAAACACCGTCCAACCCATCCACTCCGTCCACACCGTCCAATCCGGGCAAAGCGGTACCGCAGACCGGGGACGATAATTTTATCTTCCTGTATGGCGGGCTCCTGGCGCTGTCTGTGATCGGCGGCGGGCTGTCTGCTGCGGCCTATTTCAAAAAGGGAAAGCACGGCAGAAATACCGCCAGGACAAAGGCTGCCGGCATTGCGGTACTTTCCCTCTGCGGGTTGCTGGCTCTTGGCAGCGGTTTCCTGATCGTCCGCGACCTCAGCCAGTATGCCGAGAGCGCCGGAACTTATGACGGGCTGGCGGAACATGTGGAAGTGCCGGAGCAGGCCGGGGAGCCGGAAGAACCGGGGGCAGAGGAAGAAACAGGCAGGGAGGATTCCAGTGCGGTCCTCCCTGTTGTTGACTTTGAAGCCCTCAGGGAAAACGGGCCGGACATCATCGGGTGGCTCAGCCTTCCCGATACGGCCATCAACTACCCGGTAACGCAGACAGACAATAACGAGTATTACCTGCACCATCTGTATGACGGCACCTATAACAAGGTGGGCTGCCTGTTTGCAGACTATGAGAATCAGGCGGATTTTTCAGACCGCAATACCATTATCTACGGCCACAACATGCGGGACGGCTCCATGTTCGCCGCGCTGAATGAATATGGCGGACAGGGCTATTATGACGGGCACCCGCAGATGTACCTTGTCACCCCTGACGGCGGTTATGTGATGGAGGTTTTCTCCGCATTTGAGGCGAAACCGGCGGAATCCGGCAGCGACACCTCCCCCTGGAGGCTTAACTGGAAAGATGACGGGGCCTACACCACATGGCTTTCTGAAATGGCGGGCCGGTCTGTCATTGAGACTGATGTTACGGTGACGTCCAGTGACAAGGTGCTGACCCTTTCCACCTGTACGCCCGGAGGTAAGAGCCGCTTTATCGTCATTGGAAAGCTGGCGGCTGTAAACGATTAACAGGAATATTGGAAATCGGTGCGGGGGCTGTCTGCTCCCGCACCTGCTATATAGGAGGATTTTTCTATGGTGAATACCATTGTTTCGATACCCGGCTACGTCCATCTGTACCGCTCCCTTCTGCGGTTCTATGATATGCCGGAGAATGAGGTCCGGGAAATGCTCTATCTTCTGAACACGGCAAACCTGGACTGCTACGAGTATTACCACCCGGAACGTGACGTGATCCAGAGCGGGCCGGTGGCCTTTAGCGGCTGGCTGGAGCATGAGGATTACCGCCCTTACCGGACGGAGGTACAGCTTTATAAATCCCTGCTGTTCTTAAAGCGCAGCATTGACCGGGACCTGATCGTGACCTCACAGCGGGAGGCGCTGCAGACGCTGCGGTGTATCATTTCCAACCTGGAATACCGCTTCTACAAGGCGTATGGCATGGAAATCGAGGACAAGCGGACCGTGTACGGGGAATGTACCTACCACCTGGTCCCCAGGGAGGACGAACCCAGCGTGTGCCTGATGCACGACTGGATTTATCTGCCGAGCGCCTGAAATGCAGCGGATAAGAAATATAATGCGCATTTTGTTTCAAGTAAAACTGTCCCGGCTTCTATACAGTATTCGGGACAATCCATTTTTCAAAGGAGGGATGCCATATCACACAACAGGAAGTCAATGCCGTATTTGACGAGCAGGTGCGGCTCTGTGCCGACACATTGCAAAAGAAAACGAAGGAATATACCGGGGACGATACAGACCGGCTGGGGGCTTTTAAGGCGGCGGCAGCCTTGCAGCACACCACGCCGGAGCGCGCCCTTGCCGGGATGCTGGCGAAGCATATCGTTTCCCTGTATGACATGTGCTTTGACAATGATACGGATTACGGGATAAGTACATGGGATGAAAAGATCACAGACAGCCTCAACTATCTGTTCTTACTGAAAGCCATTGTAAAGGAGGGACATACCGATCAGACGGATTGAAGTAAAAATATTAAACTGCCAGGCGGCCAGGGAGGCCGAGAAAAACATGGTCTTTGCCGCCCGGCTCACCCAGAGGGGCCACCGGATTGCCACAATGGACGATCTGATGGCCCTTTATGAAAAATCGTTCAGTGATGATACTGTGGCGGCCATCAGCGCCCTTCCCCACCCGACGGTCCAGAAATTTGCGGTAATTACCATTGCCGTTGTAGGGGCAAGCAGGCGGTTCCTTTCGCAGATCACCCGGCACCAGAACGAAGTAAAGTTTATGAGCGCGTCTTTGCAGTACAGCAATTATGCGGGGCAGGCGGATTTTGCCATACCTTATGAGATTATAACCGCCACGGCTGCGGTCCGGGAACTGTACTTAAAAAGCTGCCACGAAGGCATGGGCTGTTACGAAAAGCTGTGTGCCGAGGGGATCGGCCATGACGCGGCGGGATATGCCACACCCCAGGGACTTCGGAATGTGCTGGTTATCAGCGCCACGCCCTATCAGTGGAAACACATCATCGGCCAGCGGGTATGCCGGCGCAATACGGACGAGACCCGGATCGTGCTCTTAAAAATCTGGCAGGAGCTTTATACTTTAAGCCCGGTGCTGTTTGCCCCTGATCTCACAGGCCCCTTCTGCCAACAGGACAAATGCCTGGAGGGGAAAATGACCTGCGGAAACATGCTGAAAGCGGATATGACGCCTGGAGATATTCTGAAAACGGACTATCCGGCGCTTTTGGAAGGAGGCGGCGCATGAAGATCAAATTGATCGACTTTGGCGTGCCGGAGGACCGCCGCCCTTTCCGTCCGCATGGGAACGATGCCGGCGCGGATGTTTACATGCCCTATGACTGTACTTTGCAGCCGGGCGAGATCGCAAAGGTCCCTCTTGGATTTGGGATTGAAGTGCCGGACGGATATGCAGGCTATGTATTCCCGCGCACCAGCATGGCGGTAAAAGGGCTGGTCTGTGAGCTGCCGCCGGTGGATTCCGGCTACCGTGGGGAGATTCACGCGATCATCAGCAATGTAAGCAGCCAGACCCAGGAGCTTTCCAAAGGCTCCCGCGTGGGCCAGCTTGTAATTACTCCGGTTGTGATCGCAGATTTTGTTACAGAGCTTGGCGAGCAGCGCGGCACAGATGGGTTTGGAAGTACAGGAAAATAAAAAAGTGACATTCCGGGAGTGATTCTTGGCTTATCGCCGGTAGTGGGATTGGGCATATCGGGGGGATTGCAGGATAAAATAAAAGAAAGGCAGCAAAAAGCGGCCAGCACCGTGGCCGCTTATTTTCTGCTATTGAGTTCTTTCATAATCCCCAGGATATAAGAAAGTGACCTGGAATCCAGTTTTTTTGCCTCTGCAATAAATTCCTGCAAGGCTTGCGGGGCCGGGTTCCCCTCGTCAAAAAATTCCTGGGGCGTCACGCCCAGATATTCACAGATGTAAAGGAAGGACTGCATGGAGGGAAGGGACTTTTTGTTTTCAATGTTGTTAATGTAGTTATTTGCCTGTCCCAATGACAATGACATATCGCGTGCAGACACGCCTTTTTGAGTCCGCAGCTTTGCCAGCCGTTCCGGGACGAAATTTTCATACATTGCCTTTACCTCCTATTCCGTAATAGATTGTACCTTACACCCTGTCCTTATTCGCAAAATAAAAAAGGGTATTTGCGTTGAAACGCTAAAATAAATCTATTATAATTTGAGAAATAAAGAATAATAACTATCGAATGGAGGAAAAGAAGATGGAAGGAAAGACATGCTGTGTCACCGGGCACAGGAATTTACCGCAGAAAGAGATTAACCATGTAAAAGCGGCCCTGCGGCGTGAAATTGATTCTGCCGTTGCGGACGGGTTTACCCGCTTTATGAGCGGCTTTGCGGACGGCGTGGACCAGTATTTTGCAGAGATCGTACTGGAAAAGAAAAAGACGAATCCGGCGCTGGAGCTGATCGCGGTTGTTCCCTACCAAAAGCGCCTGGACAACCTGATGGAGAAAGGGCGGACCTATGAAATGCTGGAGGCATGTGCGGATGTTGTCGTCATGCAGGAGAAATGCCACCCCAGCGTTTATTCCCACCGGAACCGCTACATGGTTGAGCACTCGGACCGGGTGATCGCCGTGTATGACGGGAGGGAAAAAGGCGGCACGGTCAGGACGATCCGGTTTGCGCACCAGATGAAAAAAGAGCTGCGTGAAATCCCGGTCGGGGAGATACATTTACTTTAGCACCGAGATTGATGGATAAATCTCTGTATTCGTGCTATAATTTTATAATGTGAAAGAAAAATTGAAAGTTGTGGAGATGCATGATGAAGAATAAAGACATTGTAAAATATTTCTATGAAGTAATTGTTTCAGAAAATTTACTTGATGAACTTTCTAAATACATATCAGAGGATTGCGTGCAGAGAGCTGGCGAAAAAGAAATTTTCATAGGAATAGACGGAATGAAGCAACATCTTGTAGCACTTAAAAAAACGTATCCCGATTACACCATGAAAATTATTCGCCAATATGCAGCAGATGATTATGTTATTTCAGAATTTATTATGAGGGGAACGCACAAAGGAAAATTTATTGGAATAACACCTACGAATAAGGTTTTGGAAATTACAGGGGTGGATATTGATAAAGTCATAGACGGAAAAATCGTTGAACATGGCGGTGCTACGAATACCTTTGAAACCTTTTTTGAACATCATTTGATTAAACCTGTATAAATACAAATTCCAGTTGTAGAATTGAACAAACCGGAATTTGCAGAGGAGAGTGACTATGCTTTTGGTAATAGAATGTATGATTACTTGTATAATTTTTGCAGTAATTGTATTGTCTACACAGTATAAAGACCCAGTTAAATATATTATGTCTTACCCTCCAGAAATTAGAAAAAGAGTAGAGTCTTTGCCAGAATATAAAAATTCTATAAAAAGGACTGAAAAAAAACACATATTAAAGAAACTCATTGCTGTCTTTGTATGTATTACACTTTTTTCAGCAGTCGCCTATTTTTCAGGAGCTAAAACTTTTCAAAGAGCGTTTTTACATGTGTTTATCTTATTCCTTGCGGTTAATCTCTTTGATGTAATTGTGCTTGATATTGGCGTGTTCTGTCATAGTAAAAAATTAAGAATAGCTGGAACAGAAGATATGGATAAAGAATACAAAAATTATTTATTCCATGTTAAAGGCGGTATTAAGGGAATTATACTGGGAGTTGTGATTTCTCTTTTATCTTCGTGCATTATTTACATCGTATCTATTATATAAATCGGAATTTTTTGTAGAGGTGATATTATGAAAAAAGTAATTTTATATATTCACGGAAAAGGTGGAAGCCATTTGGAAGCTGAACAGTACAAGAAAAATTGTTTGGGTTCTGATATGATTGGCATAGAGTACAATGACTATCTTCCGTGGATTGTGCAAAATCAAATTCAATCGGTTTATGACAAGGTTTGCGAAAGATATGACTGTATTTATTTGATTGCAAACAGTATAGGCGCTTATTTTGCAATGCACACATTGCAAGATTGTGATATTGCAAAGGCTTTATTTATATCGCCTGTACTTGACATGGAACGTCTTATACTTGACATGATGAGTTGGGCAAATGTATCAGAGAAGGATTTGCGTGAGAAGGGAGAAATCCCTACGGATTTTGGGGAAACATTATCGTGGAAATATTTATGCTTTGTTAGGGAAAATCCTATAATATGGAATGTTCCCACAGAAATTCTATATGCAGAAAATGATAACCTCATATCTCGCCAAACAGTAAATGAATTTATTAGTAATCACAATACACATCTTACTGTAATGGAAAATGGGGAGCATTGGTTTCATACAGATGAACAACTTGCCTTTTTAGATAGTTGGATGAAAAAGGCAATAGGATAAATTCCAGTTTATGGCATTGATGGTATTGTTGATTTTGCCGTAAACATATAATTTACTTAAATAATTGAATATCTGAAATTAAGAGCGAAGGCTATAAATGTCCTCGCTCTTTTTTATACCAAAAAGGAGGCGATTTTTATGTGGAACATGATTACACACTTTCTTACATTCACAGGAGGGATGTCTGCCGGCGTTGTGCTGATGTGCCTTTTGCAGACGGGAAAGCAGGCGGACGAAGAATTTGAGGAAATGCAAAGGAGGTCTGGACATTGAAGTTAGTAATTGCAGAAAAGCCCTCCGTCGCCATATCGCTGGCGGCGGTCCTGGGCGCGAATGAGAAAAAAGACGGCTACATGGAGGGCGGCGGTTATCTGGTAAGCTGGTGCGTGGGGCACCTTCTGGAGCTTGCGCAGCCGGAGGCTTACGGAGAACAGTATGCCAGATGGCGTTATGGCGATCTGCCGATCCTGCCGGAAGAATGGAAATACGGAGTGCCGAAGGATAAGAAAAAGCAGCTTGACCTTCTGTGCCGGCTGATGAAAGACAAACGGGTGGATTCTGTGGTGTGTGGTACCGACGCCGGACGTGAGGGCGAGCTGATCTTCCGTCTTGTCTATCAATATGCCGGATGCAGCAAACCAATGGAACGCCTCTGGATTTCCAGTATGGAGGATGCGGCAATCCGGGACGGCTTTGAACACCTGCGTCCTGGCAGCGACTACGATAAGCTCTATGACGCGGCGGTCTGCCGGGCCGGGGCTGACTGGCTGATCGGCATTAACGCCACCCGGCTTTTCTCCGTCCTGTATGGCACGACGCTGAATGTGGGGCGGGTAATGTCGCCAACGCTGGCGCTTTTGGTACGGCGGGAGGCGGATATTCAGGCATTTACAAGCAGCCCCTTTTATGTGCCGGAAATCACCTGCGGCGGCTTTACTGCCTCCGGCGAAAAGCTGCCGGATAAGGCGGGGGCTGAAAAAATCCGTATGGAAAGTGACGGGCAGGCCGCTTCGGTGCTGTCCGTGGAAAAGCAGGCCAAGACGGTACAGCCGCCCCGCCTGTACGATCTGACAACCTTACAGCGGGAATGTAACCGCATTTATGGTTATACGGCTCAGCAGACCCTTGACTATGTGCAGTCGCTTTATGAGAAAAAACTGGCGACCTATCCCCGGACGGACAGCCAGTATCTGACGGAGGATATGCAGGCAACCGCCGCTTCCCTGGTCCTCTGGCTACGGGGCAATACGCCCTTTGGGAAGGGATGCGCCGGGGAACCGGATATTGGCCGTGTGACGGATGGCAGCAAAGTCACCGACCATCACGCGATTATCCCTACGGTGGAGATTACCCGGACGGATTTATCGGAGCTTCCTTCCGGGGAGCGGGATGTACTGACGCTGATTGCCGCAAGGCTCCTTTCTGCCACGGCCCAGGCCCACCGGTTTGAGGCGGTAACAGCGGTTCTGGACTGCCGGGGCCATTCCTTCACGGCAAAGGGAAAAACCGTGCTGCAGACAGGATGGAAGGAAGTGGAACGCCTTCACCGCATGGGCCTGAAACAGTCTAAGACGGAAGAAAAAGAAAGTGAAGATGCTGCCCTGCCTCCGCTGCAGGAGGGCCAGACCTTTGAAAAGGTGTCTGCCGGCGTCCGGGAAGGCAAGACATCCCCGCCGAAGCACTATACGGAGGATTCCCTTCTGTCGGCTATGGAAACGGCGGGCACCGGGGATATGCCGGAGGATGCCGAGCGCAAAGGTTTAGGTACGCCGGCTACCCGTGCCGCCACGCTGGAAAAGCTGGTATCTGCCGGTTTTGTGCAGCGGAAGAAAAAGCAGCTTATCCCCACGGAAAAAGGCACGAACCTGATTTTGGTCCTGCCGGATAACATCAAATCGCCCATGCTCACCGCAGAATGGGAATCCATGCTGAAACAGGTGGAGCGCGGCGGGGTCCCGGCAAAAGACTTCATGGATGGGATTGCAGATATGATCCGGGCGCTCGTCAGAGAACATACCGCGCCGGAGGAACGGTTTGCCGGGCTGTTCCCGGATGCGAAAGAAAACGGGCGTGAAGCTGTCGGCACCTGTCCCCGCTGCGCCAGCACTGTGTATGAGGGCAAAAAAGGATTCTTCTGTGATAACCGGGATTGTGCCTTTGCACTCTGGAAAGATAACAAATTCTTTTCCAGTAAGAAAAAGAGCATTACAAAGTCTGTGGCGGCGGCCCTTCTGAAAGAGGGCCGCGTTTCCGTGTCCGGGCTTTACAGCGAAAAGACGGGAAAGACCTATGACGCGGTGGTGCTGCTGGATGATACAGGGGGAAAATATGTGAATTTCAGGCTGGAATTTCCGGCGAAGAAAGGCAGGGGGAAATGAGCGGGCCGCCCTCACGGGAATTAACCAGACAGGAACGGGCGGCGATCCGAAGGCTGGTAACAGACCTTTGTGCGAACTATGACAATCGGGATAAGTTCTGCCGTTCTTTGGACTGTCCCTGTTATATGCTGCATAAATGGTGGACCGGCTCTTTCTGCCGCTACTTCCGGGAGGCGGTGCTGCCGGTGGACCCGGCGCTGGAATCTGCCATTACCGGCGAGGACACTTCCCTGAAACAGAAAACCTGCCCGGTCTGCGGCAGGGCATATCTTCCCACCACCAGCCAGGCATATTGTTCGGATTCCTGCCGCGCCTTTGCCAGACGGAAATCCGAGCGGGAACGCAAGCGCCGGATCAGGCAGAACCAGAGGTAATATGTCCGCAACTTAACCAAAAAGAGGCTTGATTTTCAAGGATTTCAGAACCCGGTTTGAGGGGCGGCTGAATAAGAATACTCCGGCGCCCTGAAGCAGCCCTAAGTTGCGGACAGACAGAAAAATCGGGAGGGATGTTTATCGAGAAAATAAAAATACCGGTCGTACCGGAAATTATGCGGATCGACACATGGACGCAGGCCATTGACATACAGCAGATTGACAACCGGCGCTTCATGTATAACCCGGACACAGGGCTATTGGTCTTAGGCCGGCAGTATGCAGTGACAAGTCTGTTGGATTCCAGCCATGCCGGTGAGCTTGCGGCTGCCGGCATTACAAAGGATTATGACGCGTTTGTCCGGGGCTGGGTCGGTACCGGAGGGGATTACCCTGTAGGAGTGATCCATTTTGCGCCCAGCGTGGATGCAAGGAATATAGAATTATTTGACCGGGCATTTGACACTTTGAAAATGTTTGCGGATAACGGGATCATGTACGGGACTGTGATCCGTGGATTCGGGAAGGAATGGGAACAGCCGGCCTCTGCCATTTTAACGGATATGTGGCAGCCGGCAGTAAAGCCTTCCGTCCGTAAGCAGCTAAAAAAACAGCCGGAGGCCAAAGCCATCCGGCAGAAAACCAACCATCAACAGGAACGATAGGAGGCGGTTTTATGAATATCAACACGATCACAACCGATGACCTGCGGGGCATGGAGGGCAAAGACGGCCTGATCCTGCAGGGCTGCGGCGGGGATTTGAAGGAATGGGTGGACGGGATCAATGATATGTTCACCGAGGCGGGCATTTTGAAGGACGGCAGTAAATTTGAGGACGTTTCAGCTTTCCAGTATGGGGAGCTTACCTGCCTGCTCTACCCTTTCGAGGATGTAAAGCTGGACATCGGGAAACTTGCCATCTGGCGGTTACAGACCCATGCGGATTTCGGGGGTACCTGGCTATCCGATTTTGTACCGAACCGTCTGGGCGGCTTTATCAGTGAGCCTTCGCCGGAGCCGGAGAAACCGGACTGCGCGTTGATCGGCCAGGACGGGAATGTTTTCAACCTGGTAGGGATTGCGGCCCGCACCCTCCGCAGGAATGATATGGCGGACCAGGCAAAAGAAATGTCGGACCGGGTGTTTGCTTCCGGCAGCTACCATGAGGCGCTGAACATCATCGGCGAGTATGTCAATATCACGGATTCCGAAAGGGAGCCGGAGCACAGGGCCTCGGTCCGGCAGCAGATAAAAGAAACAAAGACGGCGGAACCGGACAAAAAGCAGAAAACGCCGAAACAGCAGGAACGGTAAGGAGGGTCAGGATGGGAAAAGAAAGAGTATACGGCGTGTGGGCGGTCCGCAGCGGCTCTTCCATTTTTGGACGTGCGGAGGGCTGGTGCAAAGAGGACGGAAAGCCTCTGGAATTTGATTCTGAAAAAGCCGCCCAGGATTATGCGGACGAAGCCGGCCGCCATGCCACGGCGAATGTCCGCTACTATGTGGAGGAAAAAGAGCCGGAACCGGGCGCAATTAAAAAACGTGCGGCACAGCCGGATTTGGATGCCCGCGCCCATGAGGAAGTGGCGCCGAGAAATGACGCAGCGGAAAAGCGCAATGAGATTCCCGGCAGGCAGATCATGCCGGAGGCGGACCCATTGGTGGGAATCCGCTCTGCGGTCCACAGCAACTATGCGGGCATGGTCGCCATGCTGGGCGCAGATAACCGGGTGTACCTGGGACGTGAGGAACGCTGCCACTATCAGGATATGCAGGCGTCTTATTATGACAACCAGGACGGCTCCCTGTGCTTTGTCTGCGACCAGCCGGATATGTACTATTTTCTCTATGGGGAGGGCTGGGCGCATACCCAGGCGGAAATGCTGGAGCGCGGCCTTACCCTGGGTCAGTATGAAGAATTTGCAAGGCTCCGGGACGGCGTGCTCTCACAGTTTACGCCCCATAGGGAGATCATGTTTGCCGGACAGCCCTTCCAGGCGCCGGAGAGCTATCTGCATAATGCGGAGCTTTACGAGGAAGGACAGACCGGCAATTACAATATGCTGGACGGACACCTCAACAACGAACCGCCTGTGCGCCCTGACCTGACGGACGGACAGACTTATGAGGAAATCCGGGAGCTTGCCCCAGAGACGCTGCCGGAGGAAACGGCAGAGAAACCTTCCCTGATGGAACGGCTGAAGGCAGACCACCCGGAGCATGAAGCAAGGCAGGCAGCGCCACTGATGGCAGAGAGGGAACGCTGATGGGCGCGGTAAGGTTTGAGGGCGTGGATATACTGGACAGCCTGGGGCAGATCATGGAGCTGCACACGCAGCATTATAAAGATGATTTTGACCTGGATAAAGAACTGATCCCAAAGCTGGCTCTATCGGGAGAACCAGAGGACCGGCGCCTTCTCTGGCTGTCACGGCCCTGCGGCACCTATACCCTGCGGGAATGGGAGGTCTATCTGGAGGGCAGCCACGCAAATAAAGTGTGGGAGTTTTACCATGAGCAGACGAAAGACCCGGTCCTTGCCTATGCCCTCTCCATCAAAGATGTGCAGGACGGAAAAGTGGCCGGCAATATATACCCGCTTGATTATGGGACGCATGTGGAGCGGGTAAAGCTGCTGGCCTGCCCCATTGGAAAAGTAGCCGTTGTGTTTGAGGACGGAGCTAATATCACGATCCCTTATCGGGACCGGAGGCAGCTTATGAATGAGCTGGTGCCGGTACATGGGAGCCCAAAGTCGATAACTGATCTGCCGGAGAATGAACGGGAACTTGCCGTAATCCTGAAACGGGAACGGCTCAAACGCTCCTGCCATGCCACAAACGGCGATATAAAAGAATATATTGACAGCCTGAAAAAGAATACCTTACGCGGAAAGCTCAAAGAGTCCCGGACAGCCGCCGCTCCCGCCCATAAACCGCCTTCCACGAAAAAGGAGCCGGAACGATGAAAGCCGGGCATACCAAAAAATCCGTCCGGGTGGAATTTGTCATGTCCGAGCAGGACGCGGAGCTGGTAAAGGGGCGCATGGCGGAGCTCGGCATTACCAACCTGTCCGCATATCTGCGCAAGATGGCGGTTGACGGTTATATCATTCATCTGGATATGAGCGACATTCAGGAAATGGTACGGCTTCTTCGTATCTGCTCCAATAACTTAAACCAGTACACCAGACGTGCCAATGAGACCGGGAGTATTTACGCTGCCGACGTGGACGACCTGCGCACCCGTCTGGACAGTCTGTGGGATGGCATGGATAAGCTGCTGCGGGGATTTGCGAACATTTCGTAAACAGGCAGAAATGCCGTTGATTTCCTCAGGCCGGCACGGTAAGATTCTAATAGAGGGGTAAGTATGCTTCTCTTTGAAATACCCTTCGGGCATACCTGGATGTCCTGAAAAAACGGACATGGAATTAGGAAAGGAGGCGGACGTATGCGTCTGATTGGTAAACTGCTGGCACTTCCATTTGTAATAGTTACGGGGATTCTTTATTTGTTCTGCAAATTTCTTGTTGTGATTTCCGGCGCTGTGCTGGGGATTCTGTCAGGGATTGTTTTTCTGGCGGCGCTGGCGCTGTTCTTCGCTGCCGGGTTCTGGCCGGGAATGTCCTGGCTGGTGATCGCGTTCCTTATCAGCCCATACGGTCTGCCGATGGCGGCGGCCTGGCTGGTCGGCATGATCGGCGGCGTAAATGGCACCCTGAAAGATTTTATATTTGGTTAAACAGTTTCGGCGGGGCGCATTGGCAGCCCCGCCCTTTTTCTATAATTATGGCTGTCTGTTACGGCAGCTTTTTGATTGGAGGGATTTCATTGAAAGATACAACGCCAATTTATTTTCATTCTGCCACCTATGCGCATGAGCATGGGGAACTGGATCAGTACCACGCTTCCCACAAAGCAAACGTTGCGTGCAGGGAGGCAATCGAACAGGCCATTGCGGACAACTACCGGGATAACCGTTTAGACCCGGCGTGCGTGCAGCAGGTCTTACAGCAGTTTGATTATGGCCGGATTTTTTATGTCCTTGCCAACACGGTCCGGCAGAAAGATCACGACGGGCGCATTTCACGGGACAACAAGGCATGGGCGCAGACGGTCCCGGTCTGTGAGGATAAGGACGGTTTTGGATATGACCAGAGTGTTTATTTTGTTGTGGACCGCTGCAATCCCGGTCTTACCGACCTGTTTCTCTCCCAAGCCAGGCGGGAGTGTGCGCCGGCCCAGGAGCAGAAACCGTCCGTGCGTGACAGCCTGAATAAAAATGCCGGGCAACCGGCGCACAGTGACAGGACGAAAGCAAAAAAGGAGCCGGAGCGGTAACAGGGCCAATATTGGATTAAGGGGGTGACAGATATGGCAACCACTCGGCTCATGCCGCTGCATGTTGGGAAAGGCCGGGATGTTTCCACGGCCATAGCAGACATCATTGACTACGTAAAGAATCCGCAGAAAACCGATTTTGGGAAATTCATTTATGGTTATGAGTGCGACACCCGGACCGCTGATGCGGAATTCCTTTTATCCAAGCGCCAGTATGCGAACCTGACCGGACGTGACCGGGGCGCGGATGATGTGATTGCCTACCATCTCCGGCAGGCGTTCAAACCCGGCGAAGTCACGCCGGAAGAAGCGAACCAGATCGGGCGGGAGCTGGCATTGAAACTGACGAAGGGAAACCATGCTTTTGTTGTCTGTACCCATGTGGATAAACACCATGTCCATAACCACATCATCATAAATTCTACCACGCTGGACTGCCAGAAAAAATTCCGCAACTTCTGGGGCTCTACATGGGCGATCCGGCGCATGAATGACAAGCTGTGCCTGGAGCATGGGCTTTCCATTGTAGAGAATCCGAAACCCAGCCGGGACCATTATGGCACATGGATGGGAAGTCAGAAACAGCCTTCCCACCAGGAGCAGCTACGACAGGCTATCGACACAGCCCTGGAAGAAAAGCCGAAGGACTTTGAAGAACTTTTGAAAAAGCTGGAGGCGGCTGGGATTGAAGTCAACCAGGAGCGAAAGCACCTTCGTTTTCGCCTGTCACCTGATGATAGATATACCCGGTGTGACACACTGAAAGGCGACTATACCGAGCAGGCCATCAAAGAACGGATTGCCGGCACACGGACGGCAAAGCCGCGCCGTACTTCTCCCCAAAAGCCGGTTTCCAAAGTCGGGCTGCTGGTGGATATTGAGGCGGCAATCCGTTCCGGCAAAGGTCCGGGATATGAACGCTGGGCGAAGGTGTTCAACTTAAAACAGCTCTCCCAGGCGGTGATCTGGCTCAAAGAGCATGGCGATATGAACTATGAGGATTTGCAGAAAAAATCAGATATTGCTACTGCTAATTTTAATGCGCTGTCGGTACAGATCAAGGAGCTGGAATCGCAGATGACCACCAACGGGGAACTGCAGAAACAGATTGTAAATTATGCCAAAACACGGACAGTCTATGTGGAATACCGAAAAGCCGGGTACAGCAAAAAATTCCGTGCGGCGCATGAGACGGAAATCCTGCTGCACCAGGCGGCGAAGAAACACTTTGACAGATTGGGGATCACAAAGCTGCCCTCCGTTAAATCTCTGCGGGAAGAATACGCTGGGCTCCTGGAACAGAAACGGAAAGCCTATTCTTCTTACAAGCAGGCCAGGGTTGATATGAGGGAGCTCCATAATGTCCGGGCGAATGTGGAGCATTTGCTGGACATTCCCACCGGGCGGGAACCGCAGAGGGAATCGCAAAAGTCACGACAATAGGTTCTCTCCGCTTTTGTTTTTCAGCGTTCCAACGGAACGCGCAGCCATTGCCAACGGCAATGATCTCAGGGGTTTGGGGATATGTCACCAACAAGCATTTTGGCAGGAATACCGGAAAGGGATTCCTGCCAAAATACGCAATCTTACGTAAGATTGCATTGCTTGCCAAGTTTACCCCGAATTCGGGACAAGAATAGTTATACCGAAAGTCAGATTATCCCGAATACCTCAAAGAAAGCCAGTAACAGCGGCATTTCTTTGAGAAATATTCGGGATAAC
>CAJTGE010000056.1 GCA_910575795.1 Clostridiaceae bacterium
CGGTAGAATTGTGCATTCACAGACAGCACTGCGCAGTCAATTGGATAAAGGTTGGAAAAATAATTCGTCATTTGCGTCTCCCTCAATTCGCCGTCCGACAGTCACGGCTCTGGCGCAGGGCGTGGACGACAAGTGCCTCCTGTCCAGCAGCGGCATGGACGATCTCATACAGTTCGCCGCCGGAGAAAAAAACAATCTTCATGGGGAAATCGCTGGACGAGTGGTATTCTGCTTTGTCGATAAAGTCCAGCAGAACCCATGCCGCCCGCACCATGCCGGAATCGGTTTCTGCTTTGTCATTCCCGTAAGGGAAATATCCCCCAGTATCTGTCTGCCAGGCACGCCCCTGTCTGCACAGGTGGGCGAGCAGATTTTTGGTAACATCCTTCCGGCCAGGGTAGAACCGGCATAATTGTTTTTCCGTCAGCCCCGGATACATGGATATGATCCGGAGCAGTTCCGTGGCCTCCCGGCCGTATAAGTCAGCCCTGGTCTTCACTGGCACCACCTTCCTTTCTGGTTTTTCTGCAAATGCGTAATCTGTGCGTATAACGGACGCATGGGAAATCAAAATGCGTAATCCATGCGCATATGGTGCGTAATGGCAACAGCTGGTACTGGCCTGAACCGGTATCATTCTTTCTGCTGTCCGGCTTCATTCTGCTGCCGCATGCGTTCTACGATGTCCTTTAACTCCCTCCGGTCCGTGGTGATCAGGTCTTTCTCCAGGGGGCTTGCCTTGAATTCCACCATGATGTTATTGTTGTTGGTGCTGATCAGGCCGTTGCCCCGTTCAAAGTGGGTGACCTCCATGATCTCCGCATCGGAAAGATGGAGCGCACTCTGCACGCGCATGGCTTCGTCATCTTCCAGGTTCAGGATGATCTTGGAGTTGTTGATGATGCCTTTTCCGAACCGTCCTTCATCCAGGTTAAAGAAGTCATTCAGGTCCTGGCTGGCACAGACAGCGGAGCCGCCGTACCCCCGGATGGTCTTGAAGATCTCCAGTACAAAATCCCCGGCAAGGCGTGTGCCCGTGGCGCCGGCGCCGGATAAGAGCTGCCAGCATTCGTCAATGAAGATGGTCTTTTCCTCGGTACGGTCTTCCTTTGCCCGGTCCCAGACAAAATCCAGCGCCACGAACATCCCGACAGTCAGCAGGTCGCCGGTCAGGGAGGAAATGTCCAGTACGGTATATTTATTGTCCAGGGACACGTTGGTCTGCTGGTTGAAGGTGCTGGCGGAGCCGTTCACCAGGCGGTTCAGGATATTTGCCAGCCGTTTTGTAGCGGCCGATTTCTTCAGTATTTCATAAAGGTCGCCCAGTACCGGCATTTCACGGTATCGTTCCGGGGCTTTGGGATCGGCCAGGGAAGCGTTGTCATGGGTGATGCCCTTTTTGTTGTAGGTGTGGATCAGGGCCTCGTCCAGAAGCTGGCGCTCCTCATGGTTCATATCCGGGATCAGCAGGCTGAAAAAGATATGGAGCCGCTGGATTTTCTCCGCCAGTTCCGATAACTGGATGCCGGGGCCGTCCAGCAGTTCGCTCACCGTGCGGTCCACCTGCCGGATCTCCATCACATTGATACAGTGGGGGCTTGCCGGGGAGACCTGGATGAACTCGCCGCCCACGTTGGCACAGGCCCGGTGGAACTCATGCCCCTTTAAGGGAGCAATGATGAAAATGGGGATGCCTTTCCGCCGCATCCGCAGTGCCATGAGCTGCATGGTGAAAGTCTTGCCCGCACCGGAGGTTCCCAGGATCGCCATGTTGGCGTTTTTATATACTGAGGAATTAAAGATATCCACAATGATCAGGGAGCTGTTGTATTTGTTTACCCCCAGAAGGATTCCGTTATCATCGCACATCTCATAGCTGGTAAAGGGGTAGCAGCTTGCGGCACCCCCGGTCAGGAGGTTGCGCCTGCTGCGCTCATACAGCCCTTTTTCCACGGATACCAGGGGCAGGGCGGTCAGGAATGCCTGTTCTTCCCGGAAGTGGCAGGAGGATACCCGCATGTCCTGGGAGAGCAGGAGTTTCTTCATCTCGCTGACCTTCCATTCCAGGTCCTCTTCATTGGGGGCCGTGATGGTGACTAACAGGTTCATAAAGTAAAAATCCTCGTTGTTGGCAAGCCCTTCCTTCAGGAAATATCCGCTGCGGATGGCACTGTCGATATCATCAAAATCCGTGTTGGTATCGCTGGCGTCCTTGATCCGGGAGCGGTTGATGCGCAGCTGCTGGCCTACTTTCTGGATGATGCGTTCCTTGGGCTGGCGGGAGAGGAACATGTCCAGGTCGATCCCGTCCCCGGCATTGACCATCAGGCTGAGCCAGCCGGCCGGCACATGGGTCTTATAGCCGTCTGAGGGGATCAGCAGGTAGGCATAATAAAGCCCATCGATGCAGATGTAGCGCCCGTGGGTAAAGTCAATCCTTTTGGGTGAAATAAATTCCCTGGCAGGGATATGGTCAATGTCAGATTCCCTTCCGTCCGCCAGGTATTGCGCCACCACTTCTTTCGCCCGGACAGGGAGGGGCTTTGCGGCGCTCTCGTTCCGGCACAGGAGGTTGTAAAGCACATCTATGGTGAATTCGTCCTCGTTATCCGGCAGCACCACTTCATTCCCGCACTGGTGCAGGTAGTTGGAGGCCGTATGGACAGCGGACTGCAGGGAGCCGATGGCTTCCCCTTCCTCGTCTGTGCGCCTTGCGCCATTCCAGGGTTCGTATTCAAAGACTAGGAAGAACCGGCGCGTGACTACCTCACGGGAACAGATCTGCCGGATGAACTGCAGATAGTCCTCCTGCATGAGCCGGCACTGTTCGTTGGTCTCCTGGGCCATCTCCCGGCGCACGGTATCCATGTGCCGCCCGATATCCACCCGGCGTGTCAGCACCTTGAACTGGAGTTTTACCGGGCTTATCTTTAAATAGGAAACAAAGGAATAGATGATGCTCCGCTGTTCCCTGGCGCTCCGGAGCAGGAAGTTGATGGGAATCACCTCCACCACCTTGACGTATCTGTGGTCTTTCGTGTAGATGATGCCGTTTTCTATTTTGCTGATGGGCAGGTAGTCCGCTACCGGGTTTAAGTGGGTAAACGGAGTTTCCGGCGTGTGCAGCGGCTTTCTGGGGGAGTGGTTCTTTTTCTGCCGGATGTTTCTGCGATTCGGTTTTCCTGATTTTCCAGAGGTCTTTTTTCTGGAATCCTGTTGTGAATTCCGTTTCTTTCCTCCGGCAGATTTCTTCGTCTGCGTTCCGGCCTGCCGTTTTTTCTGTGTCTGGCTGGGACGGAGCTTTTGGCGTATCTCATATCCTTTCACCTGGTCAAACTCTGCGGGAAAATCTTCCTCCCCCTTACGCCGCCAGCCGGATATACCGCCGATCCTTTCCTCCCTGCCGGCTTTTTTGCTTCCGTCCGGCTTTCCGTTCTGCCCGGTATCCTCTGATGTCCTGGCCTCTTCCTGGTCATATTTTTTCTTCTTTTGTTCCCGCCTGCTCTTTTTGGCGGCGGGAGCGGCCCTCATGGTTTCCCGGCTTTCACCGCTGCCCACAATGCGGCGGTTCTTCATGTATTTTAAGAAGATGGCCAGGAACGATGACAGGCTTTCCCCCGATATGCCGATCAGGGCAAACAGGACAAGGGGCAGGGTGGTCAGGCAGAGCACAATGATCCGTGCGGTCAGACCGAAGGGAAGGAACAGGAAAACCGGCACCCCGGTCACGGCGGCCAGGATGCCGGCTTCAATCACGTTCCTTGCCCGGAACATGCCGCCGAAAAAGGTGCCTGTGTCCACAAAATTCGGCGGGATGATATAGGTGTCGTGGTCATTTTGATTGTTCATATGGTAGTACCTCTCTTTCGCAGTGTGTCAGTTCCGGACACGGATAAAATCAGAGCGGAACGTCCGTAAACAGGTTTCATGGCCGGACTGCGGCAGGACGGCTCAGCCAATGATCCAGAATGGGCCGCCCGCACCTGCGCGTCTGCTGGCTTCGTTCAAAATGATGGAAAGATCCCAGAGCTGTCCGCTCCGTTTATAGCTGGCAGGGTCAGCCACCAGGATCTTTCCGTCTTTCACTCCCCGCAGCACGATAAAATGTCCGCCGCTTGTGAAATGCCCTTTTGACATGATGGCCACCACCAGCTTCCCGTCTGCCAGGGCGTCCAGTATCCGCTGGGGTTCTGAGGGGGGACAGCCGGAAACGGCAAGCCCCCAGTTTTCTGCCGCGCCGGGTATCAGCGCATGGTAGGAGCCGCTTCCTTTGCACCAGTAGCCGTTCTCACAGGCCCACTGTGCCATACGTTCCGGGTCAACGGTCTCCCCGGCCAGGGAGGAAATCACCATCGCCATGGAGGTGGGGCCGCAGCCGTAACCGCCGATATGGTCGGTGCCATAAGGCTTCCCGGCATAGCGTTCATCCAGCTGGTTATAGTAGACAACTTCCGTGCTGCCATCCGTAAAGCGTACATCACCGAGGGATGGGATGCTGTTCCCTTCCCAGCCTTCCAGGTTCTGGACCAGACCATCACCAAGGAAAAGGCTCAGGTTGCCGGCATAATCGGCAGCAAGCTCTTTCTGGTCTTCCGTAAGGGCGAATACCTGGTCAGCAAAATAATCTTCTCCATTGTAGAGGACAGTATAGATCATCCATTTTTCTGATACAGTGGTCTCTTCTCCGGTCTCAGGGTCCTCCACAGTTTTCTCACGGATCTCCTCGGTTCTCCGGTAAGAGTAAAGATGGGATTTCCCCCGGCGCATGACTGCCGCCATATCCGCAATGGAGATATCCGCAAATTCCTTTTCCTTTGCCGCACAGTACTGGGAGACAAAGAGGTTTGCATTATATATGGGGCTTGTTTCGTATGGGTTGACAACCTCCATCCCATCCCCATCCGAGGCGGCAAAATCCCGTTCGATCCGTTCCATCACATCCTCCATGCCTTCCCCCAGAATGCCGCTGATGGTGAAGGTTATGGTGTTGGCATTCTCTATGATGGCGGTCTCACTGTTCAGGACAGGGGTTTCCGGGTCTGCAGGGGAAAAAGCAGCGGAAAAGCCGTCAAAGATCAGTCCGGGAAGCATCAGCACAAAAAGCACTGGGAGCAGTAACAGGACAGCGGCTGCAGCCAGAATCTTTCCGACATGTTTCCGGCCTTCCCATAACGCCCCCGCCGCTGCGCCGTAAGGCCCGCCCGCGGCGGCACCCTTTGCGGCCCCGGACACTGCTTTTCCCGCTTTTATGGCGCCTCTGGCAAGGTGTGCCGCAGACGCGCCGGTTTCAAGGGCTTCGGTAAGCCCGTTTTTCTGTTCTTCTGCCATTTATAACCTGTCCTTTCTTTTCGGTGCCGGGGGCATCTTTTTCACGATGGATTCCTTATAGGCAATGGAGCCGTCCGCCGCCATGTAAGGGGATTTCTCCACAGCATCCTGTGCGTACTGTTTGTACCAGGAAGTGCCGTCCACGGCCTGAACGGATATATAGGCTCCTTCCGGGGCGGTATACTGGTCCGCGTGGTACATGCCGAAGGAAATGCCCTCCGGGTGTTCCTCCGAGATTTCCGTGCCGGTGATGCGCCCGCCCCCGATCTCCACGTTTGTAAAGGAAGGTACATGCTGTGCGCCCTCTTCCAGTGCGGCATAGCCCATGTAGGAGTGGAGGGCCTGGGCAGCCTTTTCCCCGGTCATGGAACCGACAGAGGCAATATTTCCCGTGGCGACTGTGCCGATGACGTTATTGGCAAAATCGCCGCCCTTTACAACGGAAGAGGCGTACATGTTCCCTCCAATGCCGGCGGATATGGTGGACGCAAAGCCTCCGATACTGCCGCCAGGCGCTTTGCCGCTCTGCCGGTTTGTTTCCGTGTGGGTGGCGGCCGTGTGGGTGGTTGCCGTGCGCAGGGCGCTGTTTGTGACCTGTCGGCTGACTACTCCAGCAAGGCCGCCTGCCAGGAACCCGCCCGGACTGCCGGGGCTTCCAGGGCTGCCGGGTGAGCCGGAGCCTGTGTTCACATGGGAAGAGGAACTGCTGCGGCTGCCGCCAAAGTGCTGGCGGGAAAAGTTGCGGACAGCTCCTACGCCCCTTGCGGCGATCATGGCCTCCGCGATCATGGAGCCGCCCGTGTGCCCTACATTTACACCCAGGCTGGACATGAAAGAATCAATCTTCTGGGACACCTTCAGAAATGCGATGGCACACAGGAACCAGACCAGGACATTGCCCGATACCGCCTCCCGGCCCGCCGCATCCACCTGGGCCTGGGCGTCACTCTCCGAAAAGGCAAAGGCCGTCTGGCTGGACAGGCAGAAAAAGAGTGCCATCAGGAAGAGAGCAGTAAACAGCTTTTTATATTTTTTCATGGTTATCGCCATTCCTTTCTTGATATAGGTTCCGCATGTTTCCAACGGCACACGGGGATGGTGATCAATATCCGCCCGCCTGAAGGCGTCTGGACATCGATCAGTGCGCCTTCTGGGAACATGCTGTTTATTCTCACAACGACAGTGGGTTTGCGATAAATGCCCCAACCATGCTTGTGAACAGGCGCAGGCACCAGGCATTCATGAGCAGGAGGAACACCTGCCCGCCGAACATCCGGCACCAGGACTTGAAAATGTTAGAGGTAGACTGGGATGCCCCCATGGAAAAAGCCACGGGCGCGGTGTATACCAGAACCCCTAAGAGGACATACCGCTCTGCCGCTTCCAGAAGGAGCTTCAGATAGTTCCATGCCAGCACCAGCACCACAATCAGGGCGATCAGGGCCACCGCACCGTTGGCACAGACGCCGATGATGGCCAGCATGACTGAATTGAAATCCGCAAAACTCAATGCCGGCAGGTCGGAATCCATGATCCAGTGGTACGGGGTGCCGCCGATCTTTAAAACGGTATCCACGATCCCGTCCGAGAAATAAGCTAACAGGATGAAGAGGACGGAACGGATGCTCAGGCGCACCGGGTCTTCCGCTTCTATGCCGGCGCCTAAACCGAAGTTCTTAAACAGCTGCCATACCCAGTTTAAGAGGATGATCCCGATAGCCAGCGCCACGAAGACTTTGTACATGGTCTCTGCGGCAGGAAAGTAACGGAGGAACACGGTCATGTCGCAGCCCAGCGCCCCCAGGACTGAAGTGGTTATGAGGTCAAGGCCGTTCATCACCTGTTCAGCGATCCATTCCACAATTCCGTCTAATATACCCATAAACAATCACTCCTTTCCGGCGGTCAGCCGTTCCATTTGCCGTCCGCAAAGAACGGGGTGATGTAGGCCATGATGAATCCCAGGCCGTTTAAGATCGCCCAGGTGATGCAGATACGTTTCAGCCATGCGCGGCTCTCATCCACCGTGCGGCCGGAGCGGGAGAAGTTCATCAGCAGCAGGGCCACCGAAGCGGTGACGATAGCAGCCACGGTGGAGATGAGCACGATCTGGTTGTAGACGTCTTTCATGATCTCCGTGGCTTTTGTCCATACATCCGCCGCATAGACTGGCTGGGTGGACATCAGGAACATCATGGACCCCAGGAATGCATAATAGGCCGCTTTCACAGGGGAGAACCTGGGTTTCTTTCCTGCCGGGGCAGGGGTCTGCAGTTTGTTTTTCAGTCTCAATTTGTGGACCTCCTTTAATTAAGATTTGGTTGTGGAAAGAAAAAACCATGCCACAGGAACGGGCATGGTCTTCTTTCTTCCGGGCGGGAGGCGGGGAAAAGCCGGCTCTGCGGTCAGAGGCGCAAAAAAAGCACCTCTCTGGAAAGGTGCCATGCCAGCCCGGATTGCTTCTGGATACAGTTTTAAGCATATTTAGTGTAACATATCCCCATTTACGGGGAAAGAGCAGAACCGTGCCAATTTTGTGCGGAATTGTGCCAATTTTGTGCCAGAGAATGATGTATGGGGAAATACATATAGAAATTTTAGGAAAAAGATCCTGAATTAAAATATGGGCAGTATACCTTGTGATATACCGCCCTGTTTTTTGCAATATTGGTTCAAATTCAAGCTAACTGTAAACCAGCCAGTTCCTCCACTTCTTCTATAGGCAGACCAGAACCAATCGCGATTTCTTGAAATGATAGTTTGCCTATTGTTAATAAGCGTTTCGCTGTTTCAACTTTTGTATCATGCTCTTTGCTTTTGACATAAGAGCGTATCACTTCTTCCTGATCATATAATTCCATCATCATGTTGACAACCTCCTTTTCTTTGCTTTCGAGATATTCTTTCAGCACATTCCTGTCCTTGCAGATGCGGATTGCTTCCTGTATAGCCTTTCTGGTTCTTCCATGGATTGATGCCTGCTCCTGACATACTTTGGTAAATGTCACATACTGATGGATAATATCACCTTTTTTCCATCATAAATAATTTTAGCTCTCGCATCTATACAAATTGAGTATCTTATTATAGAAGATTATTGGGATTGAGGAAATAAAAAATTAGCATTTATTCTTGGAATATATCCATAATATCGGCAGATGATAATTTCGAGAGGTTCAAAATTAAATTCATCAAATGACATTTGTTCGTTTTTATAATGGCTTAAAATAAACTCTGCTTTTCTTTTAAAATCAGAATATTCCATTTCAACTGGCAATTCTACACCTTCTCCCGCTAGATTCATGGCACATCTCTCATAATATATCTCTTCTTCATTTTTGCGCAAAAACCATATACATTTTGCTACCTGTTCTAAATCGTCTTTCAAAAATTCTTTTATTTCATTATATAGGCTTTCAAAATCTAAAGAAACAATACACAAAAGAGTATAGCCCCAAAATCCTGAATATTTATATTTTTCAACCAAATTACGAGATTCTATATTTATAGCTTCTTCAAAAGTATCTGAGGGTGCAGGATATTTATGCTGCCCTCTATAGTAATTCACTAAAATACGACTTTGATCTTCCAAAAGTATTTTTATGTCATCTATTCTATTATATTTTGCAAGAAGTCTGTATAAACTTAATTTGATTCCTATATTGGAATCAAACGGTGTATATACCATATTAGGATAATTGTTAATCAAACTTATGACATCATTTAAAACCAATAGGGCTTTTTCTCGTTTATAAACAAACAAATATGTTGCATAAGCTGTTAAATAGCCCATAATTTCATATAGGATAATTCGATTTTCGACAACATTATAATTAGGAAACAACATTGGATCTATACAGACCTCATGAATTTTCTGGTAATACACATCATTCCATTTTTCATAATCCATACAAAATTTAAGTAGCCATTCTACCCATTTTTTCTTTCCGAAATAATTCTTTTTAAATAAGAATTTCCAGTATTGAATCAATAAATATTCAGATACATTGATTGCAATTTTGCTATTTCCAGAATCATTGGCATATTGGCAAATCATTTCGCAGGATAGATGAAGACATGTTAATGATTTGCTGATGCCTTTATTGTTTTCAGTAGTAATTTTTGCAAGTAGGGTTTGGATTATTTTTTCATAGTACTCTTTTTTGTAATCTGTTTCTTCTACAAAATATAACGCCTTTCTCAAAGCGCTTTGCAAAGGCTGTTCAAAAATGTGTTCATTCAGATAGTTTAGCTGTATAAGCTTAACAATATCATCAATACCCCAAAATTCTATCTCGACCTTTTTTCCATTCCAGTCTTTATTATGGTCAACATAACCCTTCCAATTGGCTCTGATTGATTCTTCTTTAACTCCGTTAGTTGCAACCACAACTTTTATTTTCTTCTTTTTTTCCTGTTCTGTAAGTAAGTCCATATATGCATCTTTAATTTCATCCAGGCTTTGCCTAACAGCATTAGGGCAGGAATCCCACGTGGTTCGGTCTATATTCCCTTGTTTAATTACCAGAAGCAATATTTCCTCTTCATTATGCAGTTGAATATCTACTCCATATTGCCGATTGCCTGTCCGAGGTATATTATCCGCCACATATCCATTTTGAACTAATAGTTCCAACAGCAACAAATCTAATTCATCTTTCTCTTTTAATTGTGATATATATTCTTTAATAATCAGTCTCATTATAACACCTGCACATCAAATATTTTTTCCTTTTCTGTTCGAATTCGTGAGGATTATTGAGAAATGCTCTTGGCAGTTCTCTGGAGACCCCAATTTTAGCATACTCACTAACATGATATGTCATTTTTCCATTAGGACCATATTGTATAAATCCAATTCTTGTTCCATATTTCATAAATCTTTCAGGAAACAATTTCAAAAATAGCGATTTTTGTTTTGAATCATTATTCAACTTTTTATTCTGTTCTATTTTAAATCTTTGATATTCGTATTCTCTTTGAGCTGAAGGTCTAAGTTCTTTGTTTTCATAACCCTTTTTTATTTTGTCCAAATGTTCTTTATTCATTTTAAGTAGCTGAAAGGAGATTTCCATTTGTTTTTCATTTACATCTTTCGTATACTTATTTGCTGTATCCATTAAATTCCCGGCATAGTTAGGATAAACATCTTCACAAATCAGGCTCCATACTTTTTCGGTTGACTCAAAATACGGAATAGTCAAAAATAGAAATTCACATATTTTTTCGGCATTAACAGAAAAGTAGATGATTCCCTGTAAGATCAATATCATTTGATCATCATTATACATATTATTTTGAAAGTGGCTTTTAACTTCTGATATCTTTACCAAAGATTTAAAAAGTTCTATACCCCATAAAAACTCTTGTATGCTACCACTTAGAATTTTCTTAAAACAGTTTTTACAAATAAGTGTCTGATCACACGTTAATTCTTCGCAGGTTAATGGAATACAATCCCAGAACATGTCGCCAATGTTATAGTGATTGATTATATACACTTTTTCCAGATAATTTAATGCGTTGACCGTATTCTCTTTTAACTTTTGAGAAAAATAAAAGTCCAAGCTATGTAAAATCGCTTTATCTTTTTGAAATGAATTATCTATTATAATCCAAATTAGTGCTTCTAATTTTTCATCCAATTCTTTCTTGTATTCAATATAGTGCAGTAAAATTTTTTTAGCTTCTGTTGATGTCTCTATCATTTCTTTCAAGTATCCATAGATACTATGATAATATCTTCCATTCTCACCACACTCTAAGTAGTTCACAAATGTTCCTATTAACTTCAATTTGTAATCATCATTTTTCATCAGACAAATACAGTGTTCCATATACTTATCTGTAAAGTTAGTTTTGCCATAAGAAAGTAACTCCAGCAGATCTAATGCACTAAATTTACAGCAGGGATTATCGTGTTCAAAAAGTAATGAAAGCATCTTGTCCACTTGATCTATATTCTCATATACAAGATTTCTTCCAATGTGCAAAACTAATCTGGCATATATTTCTGTGGGAAATGACAAATAATCATTTATGATATAATCTTCTTTTTTGTATTTGAAATTAAACTTGCATAATTTCTAATTGTACTATCTAATAAATGGCTTTCTTTATTTACTTCGAAAACATTTAAAATAGGTCTGATATCCTTTATATCAAATGCTTCATCGTACAATATATTGGCACTTACATATGGAAACATATCTTTCCCCATGTTATTTCCTTCTATCAAAAGTCGTACCATATAAATGCCGTATTGTGTCTGCAAAACAAACCCAATATATTCTGTCATTAGGCTGCATTCATTAAAATTTGAAAGATACTCTATTATCCCTGGATAAGTAAAATCTGTCATATTTTTCATTCTTGCGCGAACCATTACTCCCCACCGCAAGTGATGCATTTCCTTTGTTCCATCATCCAGCTCCTCGAAAATATTATTAGTTGATTTATTCAAAATCTCTGGATTTTTTTTGATATATTCATCGGACCATTGAAATACATGTTCAATCTCTTTTCTGTCCATCATTTTAATTTCCTTTTTATTATCTTTTTAATTTTTTGAAAATTCTTCTGTCTCTTCTGTAAAATGTTCTTTATTGGAAGAAGAAATCGTATATAATCATTTGACATCTGTAATATCTCTTAATGCAAAATACCGAAGTCCACAATCCTTCGGTATCAATGCATAACAATGACCATTGCAAATAAATGCAAGGTGTTTGGCTTTCAAGAATCCTATTAGCTTTTCTTAAAGTTCTCTTCAAGTTCATGGTGCTGAACATATGCAGAGTAATCTATCTCATTTCGCAAAGCTACATATTTATCATGTATTATAGAAAAAATATTGGCTTTTTGTTCATAAATTGCCTTAAAATCCTTTTTTTCAATAGGAATAATGTAGGTGTTATCCCTTAACGCAATTTTCCGAATTAGTCCGCTGGCATCGCTCCATTTAGAACGCCCGGCAATACCGTTCCAGGCAATCATAATACCAATTTTACATCGAGCAGCATGAAGCAATGAGAAAAATTTTCCAACATACGTCACATCTATGCTCTTCTTATAGTTTTTACATTCACACAAAAAAGAATCTTCTAAGAACGGAAAGGCTCTATCAATTCCTGCCAGTCGTGCATTTTCCGTCCAACAAAGCTGCAGGTCAATCTCATTGCTGCTTGTACGAAGATTTCTTCTGCATTCAAAAATTCCTGCATATCCTTGATACAATACCAAAGTTGATAAATCTTCTAACAGTTTCCCTTTATCGCTCTGTTTAAAATCCTTATTGATTATTTTCTCATACAACTCAGCAAATTTTTTATAGCTTGTATCATCAAGCTGCAAAATGTGGGATTTATATTTCCCCATAGTCAGAAGCCATTCTGTTGCTGTCATTCCTATATCATTCAGAAAAGCTTCCGACTTTTTTACAATATCCGATTCGTTTGCCATTTATAAGACCTTATAGATAATAATTGCGTGGTTTAAGGGGTTCAGTATTTCATAATCACAATGCAGACAGTTGATTTCATCTGGTATTTCTGCAATAGTCTTATAATATTGACCGGTATATTTTTGGCAACGAGGGCAATATATCTGTAGATACTGCTCCAGAGTTTTTATTTCAACACACAATTCCAAAACCTCATAAACAGTCTTTATGTCCATTTTTAGATTACGGTGCATTGCATCTGGATACAACCAATCACCTGACTTATAGCGCTCAAGAAATTTAGCTAATGCATCATAATCAATATCAAATTTTTTCTCCTTTAGCAAAGGAACCACTTTCACAAAGATATTTGATAGCATCATTCATCCGCTCCATTCCTAAATCTTTACAACCCCCGGTGATATGTTGTAGTAAAGTGTATCTACGGTTTAAGTAATCAAAGGTTATTTTGACTATGTAACTCTGCGATTCCACAGGCTTTACCCATTTCACATAAATGTAAGGATAACTTGCTGTTGCTTCTTTATCATTCAGGTATTGGGTAAGCAGCTGCTTAATCTCAGGTGCTTCATTGAAAAGATCTTCATTTTCATCAATAAGTTCTCGAATTTCACCAATAAAAGGTAATACATAATCAGAACTTTCGGCTGCAGTCAGTTCGGCTGCACCGCCCGAACTCATCTGCATCATCTGCTTATACATTTTTACATCTTCATTCTGTTTATCATTCACAATCTTTATTGCATCGGTATGTTCACAGGTATACAAAGAAAGTCCTAACTCTTTTTTTGTCCAGTCAATACAGCTGACTACTAATTTTTCATAAATCTCACTGTCGAAAGAGTCCGTATATTTTATAGCATCATAGCGTATTTCCATGCACTGGTTGGGCAAATCAAAGTATAATACAATAGGATATCTGTAATCAGTCTGCTCAAAAGATTCAGATGTAACATATGTTTTCTGCAGTGTAAATTTTATAAATATTCTGTCCTGCTCTACCAGATAAATCAGCTTGGCATCTGAAAGCGAGGTATTAAGAACGAATTCTGGTTGAAAAGATGTTTTGCTAAATTCTGAAATTCCTTTCTCATTCAAGATATCTGTCAAATTTTTGTCCGCATCAAACTGATAAAATAATGGTACAGAATATTTATACAGCTTTACAAATTCCCAATGTTCATAAAATCCGATGAAATCTTTGTTTACAGTTGTCTGAGAAAGTATACCCCGAAGGTCTTCTCTTCAAAAGTGATCCGGTGCTGTTCTTCCAATGATCTGCATATATGTCTCTGAAGGTTATTGGAGTATCCAAGTACCGTATTTTTATAAAAAGTCATAAAGGTTTTTTCATCCATTGGGGATCTCATTGGCTTTCCTCCTAATAGTAAAGCTATATACAGTATAATACATTTCACTGTTTTTTACCATATTTTTATGCGAAATTCGTAAGTTTCGTGAGTCACATCCATTCCAGATATATGCGAAAGGGAATAAAAGAGGTGGGAACCTACAATAATCAGAGACCTCCACCCCTTTTTGCAGGATTATATTTTTATAAATTCTTATCCAGATAGTCATATCGCAAATGACCTTGTTCCACCTTTGCGTGGTTCAAAATCTGTATAAAATGGTTGTTCTGATTTTCCAACGCCTTTTGATATCCGGTCTCTGTCAGAAACAGCCTCATCCGTTTACCTTTATCTCCTATGGGAGATTCCCCCGAAATCACATCAAACACAACCATATGCGTCACCTCTGGGTCAAAGCGTTCCAGTGCCATGATGTCGTGCCCTTCCAGTTTTTGGGCACCAGATTCCTGTCTTGCCACAGCAATCATCTCCCCGACAGTCCTCGCTTTCCAGGGTAGGTGATAGTCTTTCTGAATGTCACAGATCAATTCCCTGCAGTCATTCTCTGAAAGTTCACGGAGTTTCTTTAACAGATTTTCAGCAATATTCCTCTTATCATGGTCACGGGTATACCGGCAGAATATAGCAATTTCCTGTATCGCATCATACCTGTGGCAGCCCTCCAGCTGGAATACCATTCTTTTTTCATCCTCAGTCAATGTTATCATATATTTCCTCCAATCGCGGCCTGATTGCCTGTAAATACCATTTAGCTGCTCATTCCTGTTTTCCGGCATCCTTATCGTTCGGAAAGAACTTCTCCAGAATGTCAATACTGTCTTTGGACGTATACCCCCACAGAATGGAACTGAGTGCGTCAATAGCCTCCCGCCTTCTACGGTAATAGGTGCGGAAACTGATATCCCGGATATGGGGGCGCAGCTTCTCTATGATCTCTTCCACGTTTCGCAGCTGCTGTGGGGAGAGGAAAGAGTAATACAGCAGCCAGTAATAATTCTCCCCATTCTTGTGTTTGGTTCGGAGCAGGTCAATGGAAGTGTCCAGTAGTTTCAGCATCCGGTGGCTCCGTTCGATACATTTGGCATGGTGTTCGATGCTGCGGTCTGACAGATCTATCCCCGCCACATAGACAGACTCCAGAAAGTCCTCGATGGAACTCCCATACTCAATCTCAAACCGGTTCCTCACCTGCTGGACGGACAGCTCCAGGCTCCACACCACATCCCTGTATTTTTTCAGCAGCTTCCAGGTATCATGGTACAGCGGGTTATCGGCAATGTTCATTTCTTCCTGATTCTTTTTCATGCCCTGGCACCTCCTTCCCTGTCTTTTTCGGTAGGAGAGAGCGTCAGCTCAAAGGTGTAGACCGGCTTATCATCCCCGCAGGATACAATCATTCCGAACCGTACAGCCCCCTTCTTTATGTGGGATATATACTCTTCCCTGCAGGCGTCTGATAAAGGATATAACTTATATACGGATTTGGGGCACCGGAAACAGGAAATCCCCTGTGCATCAAGGACTTGCGCCATTTTTGTAATGACTGCTTCCATGTTAGATTTTGAAACGCTGGACAATTCCTCTGAAACGCATACCTCGTGCTCTGTGACAGCGGAATCTGCCTGTGGTTCTGTTTCCTTCGGCAGGGTGACATTGATTTTCAAGACCATGGCAACCTCTTCTTTGTCAACGAGAACATCTGATATCTGGAACATGGTGGAAAGATAGCTGTGCAGATAGATCACGCTGCCTGCCCTTCCGGGGAAAGACATTAAGGAGATATAGTCCATATCAGCGAATTTTTTCAGCACACGCCCTGTTGTGGCTTTGGAGATGCCCCAGCGGACAGCCATCTCACTGTAGGCTACCAGAGGAGAGCCGGTGCCGTTGCGGAGATAGACAACCGGACCGATCTCCGAACCCTGCACCTGGCTATCATTGTAGACAGCGGACATCCACAGATCCAGCAGGATATCCATTTCCGAACAGCGGCCGGCGCTGACCAGTTCCGTTGCAACCACAGTCGGCATAAAGAAAAAGCCCGTATCTTTTTGACAGGGGCAGTTGTAGTCCAATACGGTATTATGCTTTTTCCAGTCACGGATTTTGTATTTGACCACCTTTCCACGGTCCAGAAAAAGATAGGAGATAAGGTGGCGTTTCTGCAGTTCGTCCAGGATGGAAACTGCCTGGCACTGGAAACGGGTACGGAACCATGCGGACAGTTCTTTCACGGTGCAGATCCACTCACCGGGATATACCGTATAGCCGATACCATCTATGCGGAGGTAAGAAGTACGGAAGTTCGCATAGTTGCAAAGTACCGTATAATAAAAAAGATCGGAACCCCCGCCTGTGCGAATGCTCCGGTCTGCCATTAAGTTCTGAATAAATTGCCGGTAAATCCGGCAGCGTGGATAGTCCACGACCTGTTTGATCTCTAATTGATATTCTGACATAGAACCCTCCATAAATCAGCAGAGCCTGTTTTGGAATAACAAAGTCCATATTCGTTGCCATCCGGTGACGGCTGTGGTAAAATAACACAGTCCGATGCGGCTCAACAGTTTCAATTTGAGTACACATCAAAAATAAAATACAGACTTTAAAGGGAATTGATCTTCTCAGATCAGCATAAAATTCAGATGATGATTCTGCTAATTTTCTGCTAATCGACGTTCCTAAAAACGGCTTCTGCTAATTTTTTGCTAATTTGATGAAAGTGGATAGTAGTAGATAAAATTGTGCAATATGCAATAAAAAAGCACAATAAGCTGGGTTCTACGAGGACACTTTAGACATAAAAGAGCATGAAAAGATGTGTAAGGTAACCGTAGGACAAGGTATAAGTTTTCCTCCTAAGCGTGGGGTCGGAAGTTCAAATCTTCTCGGGGACGCTGGAATGCCGTAACTTCAAGGGTTGCGGCATTTTTGTTCTTTCAGGGATTCCAATATAACCTCCTTTCGTGGCTGTATTTTCGACCTGCCGCCTGTGGGGGAAGTCCTGAAAGGAATCGAACCCCCTGGCGGGAAAAACAAGGTCTGCTAATCATTCTGCTAATTTGTACTTTTATGTACTCCCGTTGCATCCCATGTTATCCTGTGTCGTTTCATGCACCGAGCATCTTTTTTGCAAGCTGCGTCATGATCTGGTCGCCGTACTGTTCGATGAATTTCTGGGTGAAAGCGTCCATCGCCTGCGGGGAAGATTCCAGCTGTTTCATCATAACGTCCGGGTTGGGCACGGAGTCGCCCTCTCCCTGAAGGCTGCGCTCCACGGGGCGCATATCGGGGTTGGAGTAAAAAGCCGTCTCAAATTTCTGTGCGTTGATCTTGCGGTCTTCGTCCAGGATATGCGCATAGATTTCCGTGATCATGTCAATCTGTGCATGGCCGGTATCTCCCTGGGTGGCTTTGAGATCCCCTTTGTTCAGTTTCAGCTTGTAGGTCGTGCTGGAGTGGCGCAGGGAATGAAATACCACATTGGGCAGGCCGGCAGACTTTTTAAGGCGTTCAAACTGGTTGCCAATAATGCGGTCTTCGCAGGGCCTTCCTGTTTCCTGAGCCAGTACCAGGTTGTAGTCTGTATAGTCCGGCCCCATGAACTCTTTCAGCCTGTCCTGCTTTTCCTTCCAGTCGCGCAGGATAAGGGCAAGGGTTTTGGGGAGCCATACCTTACGGATGCTGCTTTCTGTTTTCGGCTTTTTCAGGACAAGCCTGGTGGATGATCTGCCTCCCATCAGCCTGGGGAATACAAAAAGGATATCCTTTTCCCCAAGTGCGTCAATCGCCCTCTGGTCAACACGGGTAAGTTCCTTTTCAATCCATACATATGCGTTATCGTTTGCAATGTCTTCATCTGCGATGTGGAGGCAGTCCCAGGTCAGGCCGGTGATCTCCCCCATCCGCATGGAGCAGGCAAAAGCCAGATTGATCGCAATGTAGAGTTTCCCATCCTGGCAGTTGTCGAGGGCCTGGCGGATGATATCCGCCGTCCAGATTGCCCGGACTTTCTTTTCCCGTTTCGGCAGGTCGGCATCCTCAAACGGATTTTTGCCGATGATATCCCACCGCACTGCCTGATGGAAAGCGCACCGGAGGAGCTTGATAATCTTTTCGATGGTGCAGGGTGTCACATACTCCGTTTTCGCATGGCGGTATGGAGTATTTACAGGGGCTGTTTTCTGAAGCTGCTGGATATATTTATCCACAGTCCTTTTGTTGATGTCCTGGACAACAAGGTTTCCAATCAGCGGATTGATATAGTTGTTGATCAGCGCCGTATTGCTGGCATAGATCGAAAGGCCCCATTTCTTTTCTCCATAAAGATCAACAAACTCCTTTAAGAAATCTTCCACCGTTGTTGTATTGGGCGGGATAAAAGTTCCGTTGTCAAGCTCGGCTTCTACCGCTGATTTTCTTTTCCTCGCCTCAGCTTTGGTGTTGAATGTTTCCCATTTCTGTCTTTTCTGCCCTTCCTGATCTGTATAGGTGTAGACGACAGCATGTTTTTTTCCTCTTTTTTGAATTGATGCCATATATACAGGCTCCTTTCTTTTTATGTTTCCCGGCTCCCGTCAAGCCATTCATCAAAGGATTTTCTGGAGATACGCAGTTTCTTTCCAATGCGTACCGTTTTGAAAGCTTCCGCAGCGCAGAGATTATATATTGAGCGTTTACTGACGCCGAGTATCTCTGCCGCTTCCGCGACAGAATAGCTTCTTTTTTCCGGATCGGGTTTCGGAAAATTATCTGTATGTTCAGCCACAGTGACCTCCTTTCTGTGTGGCTGGAAAGAGCCTACGGTTCCTTACCTATATAACTTACGAAATCAGGGCCAGCCACTTCAACAAAAAAATAAAAACAAGACGTTCTAATTCTAAAAAATTTGTTTGATCCCACATGGCGCCCTGGGCCACTTCCTGCGCCGGAGTTTCCGCCGCGTATTTTCAGGCCGTGCTGTGCAGCGATTAAGCAGGGGCAGGCTTTTTATGGCAGACCTGTCCCATGCACCTGTATAACTCCCAGTACCATGCTATGAAATTGTCAATGTACGTTCTATGGCATCTTTTTAAATGACCTATATAATAATAAAATAGGGTGAAAACCAGATATTTCTGCAAGAATCAGAAATTTTTTAAATTTCTTTCATACTATATATAGTTTTAAGTTGTTGACTGATTCCATATCTTGTGTTACACTTCCCTTGTAATTGATTTTTGTGCGCATCCTTTTGTGGATATAGTCGGAATTGCCTGTATATGGCAAACTTCCGCATTGCACACGCCGTTAAGTTTGTATGATTGTACCAGCAGTATCACTACGCCCTGTGAGTGATATACCGCTGGTTTTTATTTTGGAAAATTTTATTATCTCTTTTCAGAGCAGGAATGACACGGGTTCACAGGAAACTACGGACGCCAGGAATATCAGAGAGTCATTCCTGCTTTTTTGCTGCCTGAAAGCCGGAAGGCATATAAGGATACAACAACATTCACAAGAAAGAAAGGAAGGTGGAGAGCGATTGCAGAAAGTAAGATGGCTGGATCAGGACTGTAACAAATGTGGCAGACAGTTAAACAGCTGGGATGCCCGGTTATCGAAAACCCTGGCGTACAAATACCCGTGCTGTGAATCCTGTATTGCCGGAGAATATGATATGTCGGCAGAAAGGCTGCGGGACCGCATGGAAAACTATTTTGGGATGCGTCCCTGCCAGGGATTATACGAGGAGGAACAAAATGAGGGAAAAGGAATATGAGGAATACAATGCTCTGACAAAACGGCTGCTGGAGGAAGGTTATAGCGCAGAGCACCATCCAGACTATGTAAGGGTTGACATACCCATGTGGCAGGAAAAGACTCTTGATAATTATGATGGGGGCTTTACTTATGAAAAATGGTGGATAGTTGAGCAGACCTTTAAGACACCCTGCGGCCTGCAGTGCAAAGGGCTCCAGTGCCACAGCAACATGAGCTACATGGGGATTGAGTGGACTTTTGAAAATGATATGGCTACCATCCACTGCCCTTATGAAAAGAAAGAATGTAAGCTGAAACATGAATATCTCCAGGAGCATGGCATACTCCGGTATGACTGCAAGGTCCATATGACGGAGGAAGAATACTGTTATGAGGGGAGTGTGGAGCATATCCTGAAACTGCATGACGATGAGATACGAAGGCAGGAGATCAGTTTCGGACTGCAGAAGAAAGGACGTGTCTGCCGGGAGCATATGCGGTTCAACCGGGATACACTGGAATGGGAGATGAACTATGACCCTTATGACTGCGGACGGAACAGATGTGCAGGGATGTGCCCGGTCCTGGGGCATGAGCTGGATAAGAAAAGGGGAAATGTATTTTATGATATAAAAATTTCCTATCTTAGAAATGACCTAAGCGGCACACTGTTTGAAGGGCAGGTGGATACCCAGATTATCAAAGGGAAAAAGCTCTTTGACCATCCGGTGAGCATGGATATCTGCAAGATATGCGCCAGGCTCTGCCAGGACAGGATAAAGGAGAAAGTGCGGAACCACTATTTTACGGAACTGTTTTTCTCTGAATACCACGGACGGTATTTTTCCTTTGAGATCCAGAACGTCCGTGCAGAGCGCAGGGAAAGCCGGGATCTGATGCAGGACCTGGAGGATATCCGGAA
This sequence comes from Clostridiaceae bacterium, assembly GCA_910575795.1. GTDB lineage: Bacteria > Bacillota > Clostridia > Lachnospirales > Lachnospiraceae > Otoolea > Otoolea muris. The sequence continues at coordinate 20,828 of CAJTGE010000056.1, forward strand.
CGGAATCCAGATTGTGCATGCTTCCGATATGGAAAAACGGGATTCAGAGAATAAACGGGAGAGACGGCGGCAGTCACGGGAGTCTGCAGTCAGGCGCCTGGAAAAGAAACTGTTAGAGAGCGGATATGAGAGCCTGAAGGAATACAGCACAGACCGGCGCCATGCAGACAAATGGCTGGGGCCAGAGAGGATAGCGGAACTGGAAAAAATGCGCCAGCTAAAAGAAAAGGAGAAAAAAGAGCAGCCGGTACAATTAAGCCTGTTTGATATGGAGGCTCTATAAGCGATAGAAAAGATGGTTGGAACCTGCAATCCTGTTTTTCTTTCCAGTATTTTTCATTCGACCACTTATACCATTTCGGTTGTGAAATTCCATAGACAATGATATAATTTTCTATATTTTGTTTACCAGAGAGGATTCAGTTGTTACTTGTCAAATCGGGTACAGGCAGGCTGTTTGGGAGGCATCATGAAAGGATTTAACCGGAAAAATCAGTTCTTGTCCCTTTGTGGTCTGAATTGTGGGCTTTGCCCCATGTTTTTGAACAAAAACTGCCCCGGCTGCGGTGGAGGGGAAGGAAATCAGTCGTGCAGGATCGCAAGGTGCAGCATGGAGCACAACGGAGTAGAATACTGCTGTCAATGCATGGAGTACCCATGTGAAAAATATGAACATATTGACGATTTCGATTCCTTTATTACACATCGCAACCGAAGGGCTGATCTGGAAAAGGTCCGGCAGTTTGGGGCCGAAGCCTACAATACAGAGCAGATGGAAAAGATGAAAATACTGGATATTTTATTGTCCGGCTATAATGACGGCCGTAAAAAGACCTTTTTTTGCGTTGCGGTAAACCTTTTGAATCTGCAGGAACTTAGGGAGGCGCTCAGGGAGATCGAGAGCAGACCAGATATGGAAACCCTTACGCTCAAAGAGAAAAGTGCTTTTGCAGCAGGGGTGCTTTCGGAGATTGCATCCCATAGAAAGGTTGAACTGAAGCTGCACAGGAAAAAGTGACAATCTGGATACAGCGCTATTTGTATCAGAAACAGCTAACAGTAAAAGAGAATTAGAAAAAGTAAAGCGGAAAGGAATCATTCTATGAGGTACACATGTACGGTGATAGCAGTGGCCGACATTAAGGCTGCGAGGAAATTTTATGAGGATCTGTTTGGACTGGAAGTATTTCAGGACTACGGAAGGAATATCGCTTTTACCTGCGGCCTGGCATTACATCAGGATTTTGACTGGCTTGTGAACCTGCCAAAAGAAAAGGTATTAAAAAAATCCAACAATGCGGAAATCGTCTTTGAAGAAAGGGACTTTGACGGATTTCTGCGCAGGCTGGAAGAATACCCGGACATGGAATACCTGGGAGAAGTGATCGAACATAGCTGGGGCCAGAGGGTGATTCGTTTTTATGATCCGGACGGGCATATCATAGAGGTCGGTGAGGATATGAAAATGGTGATAAAGCGTTTTCTTGCTTCGGGTATGACGATGGAGGAGATTTCTGTAAAAATGGACGCTTCCGTGGAGGACTTGACGAAACTTCTGGATAGTGAATGCATGGTGGACGAATAAGCAAATTGAAATGGATGGAGGAATTAACAATGAACAGATATGAAGAAGGAATGAAATTAATTGGAGAAAGTTGTGGCAACAAGAAAGATAACACCATTGCGCTCTCAACGATTACTACGGAACCGGGCGCTGATGGATTTCCTCGCCCTAGTGTCCGTGATGTGAGTGCTTATTATGAAGATGGCGTGTTTTATGTCACAACATCGGCAAAATCAAATAAAATGCAGCAGATCGCTCAAAACAAAGAGGTTGCGTTTTCCGTTTGCTTTGAGGGAATATACGGTCATGGAATTGGAGAAAACCTCGGATGGGTTTTGGAACCCAAAAACGCTGCCCTAAGAACGAAACTCCGTGAAGCATTTGCAGACTGGTACGATGATGCAAATAATGAGCAGGATGAAAACTGCGTTATTTTGGCAATCCATATTACAAGTGCAACGATATTTAGAGACCATGGTGCTGTGCGTTATAAGTTGGATCTTGTAAATAAGGTGGAGGTTGAATAGTAGAATTGTAGAATGGTGGACTAACAAGCAAATCGAGAGTTGAGGAAGGGAAAGAATGAAACGAGAATTAGGAATCGCAAGGTGTGGGCTTGCCTGTTGCCTGTGTTCAGAAAATAAAAAATGCAATGGCTGCTATTCGGATACCTGTCCTGACTACATCCAATGTGAAAACAGAAAATGCGCCATGGAGAAGGAACTTCCAGGCTGTTATGCCTGTGAAACGGATTGTAAAAGAGGGTTGCTGAATAAAATCAAGCCATATGGATTTACATTATTTATAAAAAGATATGGGATAGAAAGTCTTCTTGACTGTCTTGAAGAAAATGAAAAGAGAGGAATCCTGTATCATCGTAAAGGAATTATTGGCGATTATGATGATTTTGACGATGTGGAAAAGCTGATTGAATTTATTAAGACAGGGAAACGCTAAATTCCAGTTTTTAGAAGGATAAGAACTTATGAAAATGCCTAAAGAAAATATTGACACAAGTATGTTTGCTCCATGTGGAATGAATTGTCTTGTTTGTTATAAACATTGCTGCCACAAAAAACCATGTGCAGGTTGCTTAAATAGTGATAAGGGAAAACCAGAGCATTGCCGTAAGTGTAAAATAAAAGATTGTATCAAGGTCAAAAAATTACCATATTGTTTTGAATGTTCCGATTATCCCTGTAAACGGATTAAAAACCTGGAAAAAAGTTATAACAAAAGATATCAGGAAAGCCTTATGGAAAACAGCGAATTTGTCCGTCAATTTGGTTTGGAAAAATTCATGGATATGCAGAAAGAAATATATACCTGTTCCCAATGCTCATGTACGGTAAAGAAGCAAGAGACCGAAAACAAGAGATAGACCGCCAGCACCACACTATACCGAATCAAAGAACCAAAGACCAAAAGACAAGCATTGTGGAAAAATCCAAAAGTTTAGATTTTTCCACAAATCCAAACTTAGAAGAAATCCAAACTTTCCTCTGTAAATCCTTTATTCAAGGCATTTTCTGATAAAAAAGTTTGGATTTTGTTTTGTACTTCTCTTGTCAGAAATGAGAATAAATTGATTGAAACAGAGCTAAATAGTAGTGTTTTACGCATTTTGTCATAATTGGAGTATTGTACTTTGTGAAACGAAATCCAAACTTTTTCCGGCAAGAATCCCCAATTATCAAGCTGTTTTCAGAAAAGTTTGGATTTTATATAAGTTTGGATTTGTGGAAATGTGCATAACAGGCTATGGAATCATGGATAACTCTATTCACAGCACATGGAAAAACTAAAGAACGGCTTTCCCATGTCCTGCAAACAGAGTTACCCACAATTCCATGAGATAGCCAGTTATACACATTACAGCACAATGCCGACTACTACGGAATCCCTCTCATTCATACATCTTTTGGGACATTTCCATATATGACAGACAAACAAATAAAAATTTGAACACTATCATAAAAGTCAAGAAATATTATCTTGCTTTATCTTGACTTTTTTAATCATGTCCATTATAATAAGTGTGCTTATAATAAGTAAACTTATTATTGGAGGTATCAAAAATGTTCAAGTACGAAAACATGGTGTCTGGAAATATTGACATCAAAAAATTATGGGAACTTTATAGTAATGTTTCCCGTTGGAAAGAGTGGGATAATGATGTGGAAAATGTAGTGTTGCATGGTAACTTTGCGACTGGTAGTAATGGAATTATGTCAATGAAAAATGGGCAATCACTCCCGTTTGTGATTGACAGCATTGATACTGAAAGGGAATTTACTACAAGTTCTCATTTAGGCGAGATTACCATATCGTTTGGTCATGTTATAACAGAAAGCACTATAACACATACGGTTATCATTAGTGGAGGGGCAGACGAGCAAATGGAAGGTATGGGCAGAGGAATAACAGCCAACTTGCCTAACGCAATGGATAAATTGTTGTCTATGGTATCACAATGAAGGAGTCACGATATAATTCGCGCGATGAAAGCATTGGTTTGTTATTTTGGCAAGTATCTACTCTTTGGCAAAGGGCGGTTAAATCAGTTTTACGTCAGTTTGATTTGACACATACTCAATATGTCATACTTGCTGTTATTGTTGAATTAAGTGAAAGTGATATTGAAATTACGCAAAAGAAAATATCCGATTTCTCGATGATTGACCCTATGACAGTATCGTCAACATTACGTTTGCTGGAAAAGAAAGGATTAACGCAAAAAATCCAAAGTAAAGTTGACAGTCGTGCAAATACAATCTGTAATACAGATAATGGATTATCTGTATTAAAAGAAGCGATTAAAGCAGTAGAAAGTGTTGACATTAGTTTTTTCTTTGAGACAGAAAATGATACAGAAGTATTTCAAAAATTATTGTTCCAACTGAAAAATAAAAACAATAAAAATTTGTAAAACGGACGTTCCTCTGCCCTGTCGTTATCTGTCTCTCATTTGAATTATAGTAATTTAACTGTCAATCATGCACCACCCCATGTGGGGGAAAGGGGGAATCATTTATGCCTTGCTTCAGTGTACAAAGGATTACAATAAAAATGGACTGCCAACCTACAACTTCTACCGCTCTTCCAAAGAGCGGTATTTCATTTTTCTGAAATGTAATGATTACATGCTCCAGCTTCGAGCCAAGTTGGCCCGAAGGTTGATAAGCTGAATATGACACTGACATATTTGAATTCCAACCAAATATTCTTTTCCAGCTGGTAAAAATGATTAAAAAGGGAGTATGGCTGTTACGATTTGGCCATATAGAAGCCGTTTAGTTTCAAGCATTATCTGCGTGGTTTCCAAAGGCTGAGTATTTTTATACCTTTGCCTCTTGTTTTATGAAGTATTTCGTAACACTAAGGTATTAAAATTTAAACTAAGCTGGTATAACATATTTTCTAAATGGAAAAATATATCTTCATCCTGAGCATATTCCATGATATAATTATCCCAACAGACTATCGGAACGAGGGAAATGTATGGACGATTTAGCATTAAACTATCAAAGTGATTTTCATGCCATTCTGCAAATGATAGCAGATGCTCGCCGGAAAGCTGCCTATCAAGTGAATGCCACAATGATTGACCTTTATTGGGGAATTGGAGAATTTGTTTCCAATAAGGCCGTACAGGATGGCTGGGGACGTTCTACCGTAAAGGCACTTTCTGAATACATTCTGACGCAGGAACCAGGGATTAGAGGCTATTCCCCACAGAATATCTGGCGCATGAAGCAGTTCTTTGAAACTTATTGTGACAAGCCAGAGTTAGGAACTCTGCTAAGAGAAAATACATGGTCAAATAATTTGCATATCATGTCAAAGACAAAATCGGATGCAGAGAGATTATTCTATTTGAAGCTGGCCTCTCGGGAAAAGTATAAAG
>CAJTGE010000057.1 GCA_910575795.1 Clostridiaceae bacterium
TGGCAATGGGTTTATTAAAGTTACCCTTTTTTACATCAACTGCTTGAAAAAAATTTCTTGAGCATTTTTCATTTTACCTATTGACATTTCTTAGCTGGACTTTCATTTACAGATGATGAACACTTTTTCTATATCGCTGTAATTCTTCTTCGCTGACATTTCCTATGATTTCGTCAAGAAATGCCAACAACTTTTTCTTATCTTTCGGCAGTTGCCCATGAAACTGGAACGCATTGGAAGCTCCCATTGCTGCAAAAATTGTAGGTATCTGCAAATTTTCGATGAGCATCCGCACCTCTTTGTATTTTTCAACTTCTCCTTCTTCCTGCCAGTTCCCACGTTGGATTTCTGCAAAAAGTTCAGAATCGGGATAAATCGTGAGCATATTTGCCCCAATAAGCGTAGGATGTATCTGATTGCATATATGAGCCGTCAATTTTGCTCCAGCCTCTCCACGACCTGCCCCAGAGATACTTACCAAATAAAAGAAACTGTAATGAATGTCTGCTGCATCTAATCTTTGGCATTGTTCTATGATGTCGGCAGAAGTATATCCCTTGTTCATAAACCGCAGCGCTTCATCATCACCTGTTTCTATTCCTATTGTCAAACCGTCATATCCCAATTCTCGCAGTTTGGCAAGCTCCTCATCAGTTTTAGGGGTAACATCTGTAATCCTCGCAAACGAGCCGATAGATTTAACTGACGGGAGATATTTGCGGATTAGCTCTGCAATCGCAGCTAATTTGTCATAAGACAAAACAAAGGGGTTAGCTCCCGTCAAAAATACCCGGTCAATACGCCCGCTGTTCCAACCTTTTGTTGCTCTTTTAACCTCTCGTAAATCACTCTCAATATCCTCCCGAGGGGACATTCTGAATTTGAACGGCAAATCATTATACAGCGTACAAAACTTACACTTGTGATGCGTACATCCCGCTGTTACTTCAATCAGAAGCGATGCCGCTTCATATGGCGGTCGCCAAATTGTTCCTGTATAGTGCATAAACACATCTCCTTTTCTGTAATATGTACTCTCGGAATCTCTCTGCGCCTGCTTTTGCGGCTGATTTTCCGCCAGATGCACCCAAATTTAATCAACGTACGCTCCACGTACGCCTCATAAATTTGTGCACATCTGACAAAAAATCATCTCACAAAATCAGGCACAGCAAGATTCCGAGAGTACATTAATTTATACTAATTATACTTCTGTACAATTATTTTACAAGTACTGTACTTTTTTGTAGTACATATATATAGGTTGTACATTGATTTTTATAGAAATGTTTGTTACACTGTTCCGGAAAGGAGTGGCAAAAATGAAAAAAAGTACATTAGCTGTTGAACGCTGCAAGACAGTTTCTACCATACAAAAAATTTTAGGCGGTAAATGGAAAATCGAAATCATTTATTATATTGCCTTTCGGGATATACACCGTTTCGGGGAGCTTCGCAGACATATCGGCGATATTACGGAATCAAGCCTGACAAAGCAGCTTCGGGAATTAGAAGCAGACGGATTTATTGCCCGCCATGATTATAAAGAAGTACCTCCCCGTGTGGAGTATAACCTTACTGACTTGGGCAAAAGTTTTATTCCCGTTTTTGAGCATATGAAACAATGGGGAGATGAAAACCTCAATATATAATCCTGTTTTCCTCAAAAAGACAGAGCCAACGAGCTGACATTGGCCCTGTCTTTTCACTTTTTATGCTTGATAAACAACTACGAAACAAGTCCAAGACTATCCAACAATTTTTCTATATTCTCACCTAACGCCATTTTTGCGGTTGTCTGGTCAGGACTTACAAATTCTATGAGCTGCCTATACAGATATGGTTCTCCATAAGGAGCGTCCGAGCTATACAGACATCTTTCTGGCAGCTCAACTAATGCCATTTTTGTAGCAATAGAAGCAAAAGCGGCTGAAAGGTCTAAATAAACATTCTCATGTCCTTTTGCAAATTTAATCACATCCATCCAATTTGAGCCGCCTAAATGCCCGAAGATAACAGGTATTTCTGAATACTTCTCACATAATGCCATCAGCCGCTTAATGCCGTCTAGAGCGTGTTTGAAAAATGCTTTCTGCCAGATGTGCGTGCCGCTTTGTGGGAGATTTGGGCCAAATGAACGCGGCGCAGTGGGCTGCGTTAAGTGAATTTGGCACAAATATGCCACAAAGTGGGGCGTGCAGATGGCGGGAATGATTTTTCAAACACGCTCTAGTGTAACTGGATGAAACGTATGTACCCAGACAGGATATAACCTTGTATTCTGCACTGATTGGAATACCGTGTCTAATTCCATAATCTGCTGCTCATTGCCAGGGGTAAATTCCCCTGTGCCGCATAAAGAATTGGCTGTGATATGTGTTTCTATCCATTCCTGTGTTTCCTCTAAACTTAGCCCTAACGGTACAGAACCAAAGCCTAGAAAGCGGTCTGGATTGTCTTTTATGGCTTCAGTAACCTCTAAAATATTCTTTTCCAATCGTCGGATGTTGTCTTTTTTACTGTTAGCTCCTGCAAGAACTCTGTATAATGTGTCCATCTCCGATTCAAGCTCACTTAAATTACCCGCTTTTCCGGATGCGGTGCGGAGCAGAAAAGGATTGTCCTATCCACGCCTGCAGCATCCATTTTTTCCAACTGCGTTTTTGTCGGGAACAGGATGTGTTCGTGACTGTCAATAACCATATTTACGCCTCCTTGACAAATTTGATATAATATAAGTATCTCTGAAACAGAGTAAAATTCAAGAACGCACTTTTTTGATATGAAGTGTCTTTTTTAATACTGTACCCAAAGGGCATCCATAATATATGCTCCTGCGGAGCGGGCGGTTTCGGGAACTGGAAGAACAAGGAATCGTCGTAAGAAAAGTTTTTCCAGAAGTCCCTCCCAAAGTTGAATACTCTTTGAGCGACATAGGGATAACCCTTAACCCTATCTTGTCGCAGCTATGTGATTGGGGAAAGACATACCATACTTATATGGAAACATAAAATGAAATGAGCCGATAATATGTGGAACAATCCCACAAGTTTATCGGCTCTGTTCCTATCCATCATCTTTTCGGGGCGTTACCACGCTTACCCATTTGTTTCAAATACTCATACTTATTGAACTACTAATGTTCAATAAGATTTAACTTTTCGTAATGGACTAATTCATCCAACGGAATACGTTGTGCAGCATGGCGTTCTGGGTCAGCAGGGCTTCCGCCTGCATATCCTATTGCTAAAATATTGATTGGCTCAAGGGTGTCCGGGAGCCTAAATTCCTGTTTGATAACATCGGGCTTAAAATAGCATATCCATACAGAACCTAACCCCAGCTCAGTCGCTTCCATCATCATGTGGTCTGTAAGGATTGACGCATCTACATCAACCGTCTTTTTGTTATCAAACGGGCGTGTCCATGCTTTCGTATGTTCGGAGCAAACGATGATTGCCAAAGGCGCTCCATAAAGATTTGCCGCTTTTCCTACTTTGTTCAATCCCTCGTCCTCCTGCACAACGATGAGTCGGACAGGCTGTAAATTTGCAGCCGTAGGTGCGACATGGGCAGCTAATAAAATTTTTTCCAGCTTTTCTGGCTCTACCTTTCTGCTTTTGTAATCACGGACAGAATAACGTGATTTCGCAATTTCTAAAAATTCCATAAGTATTCCTCCTGTTAAACTTGTATTTTAGGTTTCCCTATACTATAATTATATCGCAAACAATTTCAAAGGCAAGAATGTACTTTTTGGGTATATACTATCCAAAAAGTAAGTCAGGAGAATTTCTATGAATGTAAATTGCAAAAGCGGTTATAACTGTCCCGTAGAAGCAACGATTGACTTAATTGGCGGGAAATATAAATCGGTCATTCTGTGGCATCTCATGGGTAAAACCCTGCGGTATAGTGAGCTGCATAAATTAGTACCCAAAGCAACTGATAAAATGTTGGCGCAGCAGCTAAGAGAACTTGAAAACGACGGACTGATAAACAGAAAAGTCTATCCTGTCGTTCCTCCCAAAACGGAATATTCTTTAACAGACTTCGGCAATACGCTCGCCCCAATCTTAGACGCTATGTGTGATTGGGGAACTGTCTATTTAGATGAAGTAAATATCACGCCAACCTACTGCAAATCCCAAAAGTAGGAACCAATCTCTACAAATCAGAAATCACATCTCTTATTCATGGTGATTGTACATCGTTTAAGAAGAACTCTCATTTCTGTACACTATATAGTAAAATCTAATTGTACTGGTGGTGAGAAAATTGAGCAATCATGCAAACAGCATTGACTTTCCGGAATTGGGGCAGGCAATTCAAGATGCCCGTGAGAAGCAACGGATTACAAGAGAGGAATTAGCCGAGGAACCTGGTATTTCGGCAAGACACTTGCAGTCAATAGAAAAAGAGGGGCAAAATCCAAGTTTTCCACTGTTCATTCAACTTGTAACGATGTTTCATATATCCGTAGACCAGTACAGACACCCCGACAGAAAAAACCACCTTGCGCCGGCGGTTGGATGTGCTTCTCAACACTTTTGATAATGCGGAACTGACTATCATAGCAGGGACGGCGCAAGGAATATGTAAAGCCAAAGAGCAAACAGAGGAATAACCCCCTCTGTTTTTCCTTTTTACCGCACCGAAGGCTATTTCAATCTACTACATTTTCTGGTTATGGCATGAACTGCCTGCATATTGAAATTGCGGCTCATACAAATGAAATGAAAAGGTTTCCCTGTCCACAAAGCCCACCGCTTTGTCGCTGTCGTACAATTCAAGCAGAAATGCCGCCATCTGTGTACTTGTATGATACGCGCCAAATAATCTGTCATAATCATATTCACTGACGTCATTCGCAATTTTCCCAAATTCTGTTTTTGTTGCGGCAGGGGCTAATACCTTTGCCTGCATTTTTGCATGGGCAGCTTTTAACTCCCACGCCAAGCCCTCCGTAAAAGCACTGACATAAAACTTTGCAGCACAATAGGTTACTGCATTGGGAACAATCGTATAGCCGCCGCAGGAAGAAATATTGATAAGCTGTGTCCCCTCCGTATCTTTAAAGTCACGGACGAACAGGGAAGAAAAAACAGTGAGGGCTTCCACATTCAAGTGCAGCATCCGACTGATTTTCTCCAAATCCTGATTCCCGACGCTGCCATAATTTCCAAATCCTGCATTGTTCACCCATGTCCGCAGCGGATATGATTCTATGCTCCCGTATAACTGGAAAACATTTTGCCGAACAGTTAAATCCGCAGCTTTAACCACAATATCAAGCATCGGATGTAAAGCTAAAATTTCCTGCCTTAAAGTTTCCAGTCTGTCTTTTCGGCGGGCAACAAGGATTAGGCTGCTCCCACGCTCTGCAAAGGCTTTTGCCGTTTCATACCCTATCCCCGAACTTGCCCCCGTGATTACCGTGTACTTTTCTGTGTTTTGAACCATTTACAAAACCTCCTCTTTGCTGATATAATACGAGCATACAATGTAGAGTAAACTCTATGTCAAGAGATAAGAGGTGATTTTTATGGAATATTCCATAGGTGAATTTTCAAGGCTGACAAATTTAGGGATACATACCCTGCGTTACTACGAGCATGAAAATCTGATTACGCCGAAACGCAATTCCAGTAACCGCCGCTGTTATTCGGACAAAGACCTCGCATGGATTGAATTTATCAAGCGTCTGAAAGATACGGGCATGCCGATTAAAGAAATACAGCGTTATGCCGAACTGCGGGCAAAAGGCGACCTTACCCTTAATGAGAGAATGGAAATGCTGACCGTTCATCGTGAGTCCCTTAATGAGCAGATAAAAGTATTGCAGGAACATATGGCAAAGCTGGACGATAAAATTCATTTTTACCGCCAAGAAATAGAACGCGCATCTCTAAAATAGCCGGAACACATATCGAAGGTTCTTCACATCGGCTATCTAAGATAAAAAGAGGAAACAAAAGGATAAGCTCTCTGCTTCCTCTGTTTTACCGTAACAAAGGCATACTCCCCGTCAGCTTGTTAATCTGCTTTTTATTTCCGCAGACAGCGATACCAATATAATTTAATCTGCTTTCTGATGTATTCGCCATTTTGCGGGTGAACTCATTGTAAGTCTTACACCCCTGTGCCAAATCAGAAAAATCAACAACTGTCAATTCAGAAAATTGCGGTTCAAACAACTTTGTTCTTAGTTTTTTGAGTAGCTCTGTATTTCCTTTTAATATCGGTACGGGAAACTGTATAATCCCCATGTGGGGATTTCCCTCTAAATCAAGCGCATCATTCCCGACAACATCGGGCATTTTCATTCCCATAGTGATGCCGAGGATAGCGGCGGTATTTGCAATAATCCCAAGAGGTAAATTTTCATCGACAACAATCACACATTTTTCATTCTCTACATTCATTTTCACTTTCCTCTTTTCCTAAATTTTAATTTACTTTCCGATAGAAACAAACCGATTAAGGTAAACCCTATTCCCATCGCAGCCATCCATGTAATTTCTTCCTTTAACACAATAACGGATGTGACAACGGTAATGACAGGAACTATATAGATATATACGCTTGTCCTGACAGCCCCAAGCGCCCCCACCGCATGATTCCAGGTAACAAAACAAAGGGCTGATGCGCCGAGACCTAAATAGATAAGGTTTAGGGCATACTCCGGCTTTATAACTTTTTGCACATCCAAGTTGAAATCAAAAACAAAGAGAAACGGAAGCATGAAAAGTATTCCATATGTAAATATCTTCCTTGTAGTCCCAATCGTATTCAATCCATAGCTGCCGATTTTTCGTGTAAGCAGGGAATAAACTGCCCATACGAATGCCGCAGCAACCGCCAGAATATCGCCAATGGGATTCAGCTCTAATTCCTTACCGCTAAAACTGATAAGGCATATTCCTATCATAGCAACTACAAAACCGACAAAAAATTGTGCTTTCAGTTTTTCTTCTGTCTTTAGAAATATATGAGATAAAACAGCAGTAAAAAACGGGGCGACAGAAATAATAACGCCGACATTAGAAGCCATCGTATAAGTCAATGCTATGTTCTCAAGCAGATAGTATAAACATATCCCGCATAACCCCGCCGCAGCGAATGTAATTTCCTGCTTTTTATCCTTTATTATTAAGCGTTTCGGATAAATGATAATCAATACAAGCAGACCGAGCAAAAATCTGAAAAACAGTATTTCTATCGGCGTGAAATCTGCAAGAAGTATTTTGGTGGATATGAAAGTCGTTCCCCATATCATAATCGTAACCAGAGCTGCGATATGCCCTGCGGTAGTTTTTTTATCCACGATTCCTGCCACCTTCCTTAAAAATACGTCTGTATGCGGCAGGCGACAATCCGATAAACATATGAAAAAAATTTGAAAAATGGCTCTGATCTGAAAAGCCTGTCTGTATCGCTGCATCAACCGAAGTCACGCCCTGCTCCAACAGTTCCTTTGCTTTGCCTATGCGAACCGTCTGAAGATACCTGTATGGCGTAACTCCTTTTGATTTGGTAAACGCACGGAGCAATGCCGATTTACTAAGACCGCAGCAATTACAGAGGTTTTCCAATGTGATATGCTCTGCAAAATGTTCTGACATAAATATGCAGGCACTCTCGATTTCTTCAATGCACTCTGGAATACAATTCTCAAAAGATTGCCCGTATTGCCCGATGAGTAACGAAATAAGGAGCAGGAGCATTTCTTCTTTCTCAAATTCTTTTGAACCGTCCATAATTATCTGATGTAAAGAACGGAGATAAAGATTCAGCTCATCATTTTTAATGACATTTTCCGAAAAACCAAGTAATACCCTTTGTCCTGTTACTTCTTCTGCTAATGACAGCATCGTTTCTTTTGGGATATTCAAACCTCTGTAATCAAGCGTTCCGCCGTCACATTGCACACAACTGTGGCTATCGTTTGGATTAAACAAAAGGATATTTCCCTGACTTACCGTATATTCTTTATTTTTGCATGATAAACAGCGGGTTCCTGCTTCTATAAAGCCAATCACATAGTAATCATGAAAATGATTCGGAAACGGCTGGATGATTCCCTCAAAACGATATGCTTCAAGATGTAAATCGTCATCATAACAGATTGTCCGAATTTCTTTCTGCATTGTAACACCTCCTAGCACTCTATATTATACTCAGAATGTTTGTCGATTTCTTGTATAATATCTTCATTTTGAAAAATCTCAAATATGTAAGGCAAAAGAACCGCCAAAAGATTAACCTCTGGTTTCCTTTTACCTTCCCTGCTAATAGTTCGGGCATCCGTAACCGTATATTAGCTGCTCCCGACTGGATAGCTTTGCTGTTTGCAGGCATCCCCGGAGTTGCCCTCCACGGCGCCGTAAAAGGCGGCCTCCCATACAGGCAGGCGGTTTCCCCGCAAAGTCCGGATGCCTTGATTTCCGGCTGGTAATCCCCTTCCTGAAATTGGACGCCCACTTTCTACCATAATGATCGATCAGCAAAACCCGGAATATAAAATCCCGTATCTTCTGCTGTTCCAGTTCCCACTCCCCCCTCCAATCAGATCCGGCTGCTCCTGTGCTTTCCGGATTGCTTCCTGTCCATTGCAGGCAGTCAGAATCTCATACTCCGCTCTGCTTCGTTTGGGCAGCGAATCATTTCGCCTGTCGTCTCAAGGATTCTTTATCCTCAAAGCCCTGATCGGCGTTTGGGCAACAGCATAAACCGAGCAGGAGAATATCCTTCTCTCCTACCCGTATGCCGGGCGCATGCAGCGAAGCTGCTAATTTCCTTATGTGCCCGTGTGCATAAAAAAGCCAGTACACCACCAGTCAGGCGCATTTTGTAAAATATCCTCAAGCGCTTCCCTTGACAGGACAAAAACAGGAATATCCAGTCCAAACTGATTTTTTATCATTTCCTCAATCTTGTCCGTAAGCTTCCTTATATTATCTTCATCACTGGAAAAAATCACATTGCCGCTGTTCAGATATGTTTTTACTTCTACAAAAGCAAGTGTTTCAAATCCCTTCTTTAATTCTGCCATTGGCACTTTATTTTTTCCACTTATATTGATACCCCTTAATAAAGCAATATATCTTTTCATATCCGCCCCCTGCCACTTCCTGATTTAGTTATTCATCAATCCAAACGCTTTTTCAAATGAGATACATTCTGCATATCTTCCTTGTTATACACAGTTTGTCATAAAACGGAGCTGCAACTTTCATATTCCTGCTATGATGGTATACGCTTTCTGAGATTGATTAGGCGAAATACATCATCCATAATTTCTCTATCCCGCACATCCAGCATCAGCCATTTATCTGCATGGCGCCGGTCTGTGCTGTATTCCTCCAGGCTCTCATATCCGTTCTCCAACAGTTTCTTTTCCAGGCGCCTGACTGCGGACTGCCGCCGTCTCTCCCGTTCTTCCAGGCGTTTGCGAAACGCCAGAACCCGCATAAATGGGGGATTCTTTTTGTTACAAAATAAAACAATTCCTCACTGGTTTATGGTAAAATTGAGATGTCAAGTAACAATCAGCCATCCACCGGAAAGGAGTTGTATCTATATGATATAATACCATACAAACAGCTCTCTCTGGCAGATATTTTTACCGATTGCCAAAATAAATTTGCCAACGATAAATACTTGTCACAGCCCTATACAACTATGTAAGCTGTCTGAGAGGCACAGGGGATCCAATCCAGTATGAAGCCCCAGATCTTCTTGCCAATTATGCTGTCTTTCTGGCGAAGACGGCAGTACGGCAGGGACTGGAGGTAACCATTGACACCATAGACTGTCTCAGGAAACTGATGCAGACTGTCCCGATGGATTACAGCTACCTGAACCTCCCCCGGCCCAAGTATGATTTTCCATGGGAAAAGTGATTTACTAAAAGCACACAAACATCTTAACATACTTATATTTTCAAAAAGGAGATTTGCTATGTCGGAATTATTAAACAGTATTCGTTCTCGTATTGAATCATTGGGGATAGGCTTTCAATTTGTAAAAACAATCAAAACCGGTACAAATGGAGCAGAAAGGGAAACATGGCTTCTGGAATATGAGGGTTCCCAGTTTATCTTTGTACCCGGCAGAAAAAATGTCACTTTAGGATGGGATACGGGCAGGTGTCCTCTGGGAGATGGCGTATTAGAGGGCCTGCTGAAAGAATTTTCTTCCGGTCACGAGTATTACTATGAGGAAGAAATGGAAAATTTAAAAGGTGACTATCAGGAACAGATCGACGAAGCAGAAGAAAACGGCGATTCTGTGAAAGCCGATGAATTGCGTGCGGAACTGGCAGAAGAATTAGAGCAGATGAACAAAGACATAGAAGAAAAGGGTTACGCAAGCTGGGAGGGATTCCTGGCAAAATGGAACGAACATCTGTCCCGTTGCCTGTCGCCGCTGCGTACTGCTGATATTGGAGATATGATTGTAGAGGCGGACAGCCGCCAGCTGGACGAGGATGCGCCATCTCTGGAGCAGGCTGTCCTCTCATTGAAAGAAGGTCCTTTTACGCTGCCGACAGAAGATGAATGGGAATATCTTTGTAACGGCGGCACACGCACATTGTTCTGGTGGGGCGATACACTGTGTGATGTGCTGAGAGAAATTTATAATGTGGGCGCTGTCGGAAGCACCGAGGAAAATGCAATATTGGATCAGCCGAATATGCTGGGGCTGTTTATGGCATACGATTCATATAAAAATGAAATCATTGACAATACATCCTATACAAAAGGCGGGGATGGCGGATGTTCCCTTTGCGGCGGCGATGGGGCAATATATGTCCTGCCTTGTTATACTGCCTTTTATCGCAATCCGGTCAATGAACGCCATCTTGGTTTGTCGAAAAATTACTTTTGTTATCGGCGCATAATCCGATTGCCATAGAAAATTAGAGAAAGGATGCCGAAATGAATAAAAAGTGGAAAAAATTAAGGGCCAATTGTTAAAACTTCAACTGCCGCAGGAAGATATTGATCCGCTTACTTTTCTGTCAGTGACATTGCAGAGATCAGGCTGACGGAAAAGGGATATTTCATCTATTCCTATAAATACGATAACGGTCCTTCCCTTTGATGATGGGACATTCCGTTATCTGTCCAATTCCATTGAAAAAAGGAAACCGGATATTCCTGCCGTATACCGAATCAGATAAAGAGAGGATTTCCATGAAGAACAGAAAAAAATATAGTTTGATCGTAATCATAATGTTGGCCGGATTTCTGTGTGCCTGTGGGAGGAAAGAACCGGCAGATTTTCTCCTGTCCGATGCCGGGGATGGCAGAGGGGAACTTCTTTTGGCAGAGGACGAAGAAGATACTAACATAAGAGAACATTGGGAAAAGGGGTATGATCTTCCAATTGAGGAAGATGAAAGGAGAGAAGCCGAAACGGACTTAAGGGCTGCATTGGAGCTGACTGCGGAGATTTACCGGGCGGCGGACAAAGATGAAGCTTCAAATGTAGTGTTATCAGAGGAAGTGATGGCTCAGATGAAAGAGAAGATAAAGACCCTGGGTATGCCCGTCACGGGAAGCGGGCTGTATTCGGATATGGAGAACTGGGAGGAAATGGAGCATTTTTTGCTGGCTGCCGGAAGGGGAAAGGCTGGAACCGTACTGCTGTACATAGTTCATGGAGATGGAGGAATCGGAAGGCTTCAATATAAGTATGACGGAAAAAATCTGTATGTACTGGCAGCAAATATGACGTGGGGAAGAGGTGGCACACCGATGTTCACATACATTTCCAATACAAGGATAAAAGAGTGGAGGTATACAGAAAAAGGGTATTTGGGGTATGAATTATGTGTGCCGGAACCTCCTGAAGTATCGGAGATGATTGACGGAAGCCGCCTGATCAGAGTAAGGCCCCTGTCAGAGGAATGCCGTGAAATGTCCGAAAACTGTGTGATTCCTTTGGGATACCAGGGAAATAACCTGTTATGTTCTAACTGGGATGTGGAGAACCTGAAAGAACTGGATTATAACGGGGCTTATGAATATTTTTATGGGATGAAGTATGGCAGGCGGTTTGAACCGGAACAATATCCGGACGGGATACCGGCAGAAGAGTTTGAAGATACCATTATGGACTATCTTCCGGTTTCCCGGGAAGATCTGCGGGAGTGGGCGATGTTCGATGAAGAGCATCAAAGCTATCCATGGGAGAGGCTGGGGTGTGGAAATTACGCACCCAATTTCTTTGGCACTTCTGTCCCCGAAGTGACACAGATCAGAGAAAATGGAGATGGGACATTCACGCTGACTGTGGATGCGGTATGCCAGATGATTTTGTGCAATGATGCGGTCATAACCCATGAACTTACAGTAAGGCTCTCAGAAAACGGAGATATCCAGTATCTGGAGAACCAGATACTGGATAACGGAATTTCTAATATCCCGGAGTATCAGTATCGGATTGGAAGATAAAGATTATCACAGACCATTGGAGAGAGCCATCTGTTATCCATTGTTCCCTCATACAAAAAGACACCAGCACACGCCAAATTTATCAATAAGCCTAAACTGGCATGGACTATAATCACATGGCCCGACGGGGGCAGCGTTTGAAGCTCCTGCTTTCAGTATTTCATAAGCTTTTTGGATCTGGTTTTCATGCCCTTGGTGTAACATTCTTACATTGGTTCTGCACTTCCAAAACCTGTATCCTCCCTGGTTTACTGAAAAATATTTCCACCTGTGCGGTTGGACGCTCCGTGGAGCATCCAACCTGACTCCCACATTCGCAAAACCCGTGCTTACGCGCTCCTGCGTCTGCTTGCGCATCCGCGTTTTGTTCATTTGGGAGTGCGCAGAGGGCCGGCGGCCTCAAAATGGAAGATCATTTTTTGCGCTTATTCCAGTCCGGCCAGATTCTCCTCCATTTTGTCCAACACTTTCTTTTTCTGGGTTGCTGTTAAAAATCCGTCTGCCACCGCGTCTTCCAGGATCTCTGTCACATCTTTTATATCATTCTGGTAAGTTTCAGCAGTCAGAGGTGTATTCCGGTTTACAAGCTCCGGCCGCATGACAATGGTTGGGTTGAAAGCGATCATGAGTGTTTCGGTTTCCATAAGAAACGCCCCTTTATAAATGACAAATTCTCCTTTTCCGTTGTCAGCTTTCAGACGCTCCAGATCCCGTTCCATAGCTAAGGCATCCAGATCTCCCTCCCCTCTGTCCTCTTTTACAGTATCTACAATCCTTTGATACTCTTCCACCGAGTACAGTTCAAAAATCCCTCCAAGGGTCGGATCATTCTTCAGGGATTTCATAGAAAAAGCGCCGGAAGGCACGGCGCCGTAGACCGCGACGCAGCTTATGATGGCAGCGATAGTCAGCATAATTCCCGTAAAGGAATTTTTTTCTTTCATGTGAATGAGATGAATGATACGCTCTTTCATAAGGCTTTGTCCCAAACCGGAGGCCAGAAAATCGATCCCGGCCCTCTTTGCCTCCAGCTCAACCAGTAAACTGGCATAAGTTTTTCGTTTATCCCTTCCCGCGGCCCGAATCACCGCTTCATCACAGGCCAGTTCCATGTCCCGGCCGGCAAAGGCAACCATAAGCCATACCAAAGGGTTGAACCAGTGGCAGACCCAGGCCGCGGCCAGGCACAGCTTTTTCAGCGTGTCCAGATGCCGGATATGAGCCGCTTCATGTTCCAGGATCAGTTTTATACTCTCCTTGTCCTTCCAGTCCGTCTGTTTTGGAAGCAGGATTACCGGAAAAAGGATACGGTAGGTTAAGGGGGAATCAATCTCGTCCGAAATCCCAACGGTAATTCCGCGTAAGAAACATTTCTGTTTCAGCCAGATGAGAATCCAGGAAGATTCCTTTAAAGGAATTGCCGCGCGGTATTTCTTCAGGTTGACAACATGGTGACAGCCTAAATACAGGCTGAAAGCCAGAGCGCCGCAAGACCAGAGGATTTTTAAGATCATCCATGGAAAATCCGGCTTTGTCCCCGCTGTCTGCCAGACTGCTGGCGGAATGGACAAGGCTGTGGTGATATCCGGCATTTTTTCGAACCAACCGTTAGTCACTGGTACAGAGAATCCGGTTGGTATGGGAATCATCAGCTTACACCAGGCAAGCATCCAGAGAAACAAAAAAACGGTTCTGGGCATTTTGGAAGAAAAAAACTTCCGAAACGCAATGACAGCCAGAATCAGAAAGGAAGCCGAAAGGCTCATCCGCAATAGGTTCATAGGCTTACTCCATTTCATTGATCATTTGCTTTAACTCTTCCAGTTCCTCTTTTGAAAGGGATTTCTGGGACAGCAGGGCTGGAAGGAACGGGAGAAGTCAGACATCGCGCCCCATATTCCGCGGATGTTTCCATTCTCATCTTTCTTTGCCAAATGTTCAACTTCCCTAAAGTGGGAATTCGCATCATCCCATAGCTTTTGGATAAAGTCTGCTCCGTCCGTTGTTGCCCCTTCTTTTCCTATTACAATGAAGGACTCTTTTTTGCATCTATCGGTTTTCATTGATTTGTTGGTCATCTCCTTTTCACATATATGTACTCTCGGAATCTCGCTGTGCCTGATTTTGTGAGATGATTTTAGATGCGCACAAATTTATGAGGCGTACGTGGAGCGTACGTTGATTAAATTGGGGTGCATCTGGCGGAAAAGCAGGCGCAGAGAGATTCCGAGAGTACATATATCTGTCATAGCGGCATTGTTCGATAACAGCGCATCCCAGTAACGTAATTGCCTTTGCCGGGCATAAACTGATACATCGGTAGCACATAGTGCAGTGCTTTCCGGCTGCTGCTTTGCCGTCTTCCAGGGTAAGGTTTTCCATCGGACAAACCCGGGTACACAGTCCACAGCCTGTACAGGCATTACTGATCTTGAGTTTGTCTGAGTAGTTCTTTGTTTTGCGGCAGTACCATAAGCGTTGGCCGAGCAATCCTGCAATCCTGTCATAAAAAAACAAACCGTCCTTGGGATAAATGCCGTTTCGGATTCCTTCAGCGCATTTTTCAATCTTTCTGTCAGCCGCCCGGATGATTTTCAGGTTCTGTTCAGGAGACCTTTTCAGCAGCTTAACATCACAAACGGAATCGGGCATACGGATATGTAATCCGCCGACGATTTCTGCACCATATTTTTTCAACAGCCGTGCCGCACAGCCCGCGCCGTCTCCGCTGAACAGTCCCATAGTGGCAACACAGAGTACTTTTTTATGTTTCCAGAGATTCTGGTGGCTTTTGATGAAATCCCTTACCATGACAGGGATATTTGAAAACTGAATGGGATATGCGAAAATAATAAAGTCATGGGGTGGCAGCAAATGTCCTGCATCTTTCTGCTCCATCGGAACTGCCTGCGCAGTTTTATCCAGTAAAAAAAGCAGCTTTTTGATGCAATGTTCTGTGTTTCCCGTACCGCTTAAATAGATACCTATCATATTTTTTCCCTTTCAAAATTGAAGTAATGACCGCATCCCTGCACTATGGTTTCTGATTTTATCCTCTTCTGTCAATTTTACTGCTATTGACCAATTTTGGGAAGGGCTGAAAACAAACGTCTTCTCAAAATCGGTCAATGGAGCAATAATAAATTAAGTTCATTCTTTTTTAAGATGTTTTAGAGGCTTTTTAGAGACTGCTCTGATAGAATGGACAAAAATCCACAGAAATGCTGGATAAGCTGTGGATTGAATTTTATATGAGAGGAGAACAACATGAAAAAGAAAGCAGGAAAAATGCTCTTATTGACAGGGGTGCTGTTCATCTTGAGCCTTGCGGTATGTGCCTGTGGAAAGACGGAGGAGGCATCAGATGCCCAGGAACCACAGGTGGTTCAGGGCGAGCCGAGCCCGGAGGATGATACAGAGGACGATGTTTCTGCTCCGGAACCGGAAGCGGATGCAGAAGGAACCGACACCGGGAATGAACCGGAGTCACCGGAAGCATCACCGGAACCGCAATCCGGTGAAAGCAGCAGCCAGGGAACAGACAGCACACAGAAAGAACAGCAGGCAGCACAAAGTCAAAGTACGTCTGGCGCATCTGCAGAATGGGGGGACAGTAATCCCAATCTGGAAGGGGATATCAAAGAGCTGAAGGATGGGCAGCTTACCGTGGTAGAGGCCATTACAGCAAAGTCGGATAATGGCGGTGATATCATAGCGGTTCCCGGAAACGGGGATGATTCTGAGTTTAACAAGGTTGCGGTTACATACGATGAAAATACCCTGTTTGCTATACAAACGATCTATGATGGAGGGGCCAGATCTGAAATGTCAGAGGCAACAGCGGCAGACCTGGCATCCGGCCAGTTCATTCGGGTATGGGGAAGTTCTTCCGGCAGCGGACTGAAAGCAACCCAGATTTGTATTGTAAAAGTGGACTGAGCCATTGCCTGCCCTCTTTTGATAAGGAGACCCCCTTGTCAGGAGAGGGCTGTTTTTCTTAAATAAAACCTTTATTTCCTGTATTTCTTTCATAAAAAAGGCATGCCTTAAAAAATTTTGCAAAAAGGTCACCTTTCGTCTTCTGATTGCGTGTCATAAGTATAACAGCATCCAGCCGAAGAATACCCGGAAAGATTTTCGGGCACGGATATAGTTCGCAGGGCAATACTTCTATCTAAAATGGTTTACTAAGCAGAATTACGAAATGGATGATTGGCCAGACAAGTGCCGGGAGGACCATAATGAACAGGCAATTTTTTGAACTGCCATTGGAAAAGCAGGAACGAATCATAAAAGCAGCATACATAGTATTTGCCCATGACAATTACAAAAACGCATCCATGTCCAGGATTGCGGATGCCGGAGGAATATCAAAGTCCCTGCTGTTCCATTATTTTCAGAATAAAAAAGAGCTGTATTTATACCTCTTTTTAACCCCAGTATACAGACAATAAATACGTATATAATACCGGAGCAGTCGTTTGATGTTACATTAGATGGTTGGGAAGCAGTTACATTTGTATCTTGCAGACCGCCAACCTGACCGTATGAGGATATTTCGTTTTTTCTTGTCAGGGATGAACAGACATTATATAAATTTCCAAATAGTACAAAAGGTGATGTAGAGTTATTTGACAGTGTTGGTGCAGTTGCTTTTCGGGATATAAATGATGATGGAAAGAATGATATTATCATCATTATTAACTATATTACAGGGGCAGGGCCACAAGGAATAAAAGGTTTATGCCAGAACAATCTGAAAAACATTTCCTTAAAGATACCAAAAGAAAACTCGTTGTATTTACCGGGGCCCCGGATCCGGAAAATCCAGCATCGTGTTTGACATCATTGCGGCGGAGAGCCAGCGCCAGATGAATGAGACCTTCAGCGCTTATGTCCGGGGCAGGCTCCCGAAGTATAAGAAGCCAAAGGCGGAAATTTTTCCGCTTTTTTGCCCCAAGTGCAAACGGGAAAGTTTAATAAATGCAGTAAATTTACAAGTTACACTATGCGCAGACAAAATCGGCTAATGGAGGTGTGTTAATGAAATACGAAATAGCAAAAAAAGAAAACACTGAACAAATTTATCAATTGGTACAGAACACGATTAACGCTATCTATCCTTTATATTATCCTCAAGAAGTAGTTGAATTTTTTTGCGGGCTTCATTCAAAGGAAAACATTGCCACAGATATAGAAAATGGTTTTGTAAGAGTTTTGTTATCGGGTGATTGTTTAGTGGGAACAGGCAGCTTCAAGGAAAATCACATATCAAGACTGTTTGTTGTTTCTGATTTTCAGAAAAAAGGATATGGCAGTTATATTATGCAATGCCTTGAAAAAGAAATATCTCTTAATAACACTATTATTTACTTAGATGCTTCTCTTGCGGCAGCCTGTTTTTATGAACACAGGGGATATAAAACCTTAAAGCATGAAGAATTACTTATCAATAGAAATACAAGGTTAGTTTATGAAGTAATGGAGAAACGTATAGCAGTTCCTAATACAGATATTTTTTATGATGGAAAATACTTTATACCAAAGATGAATACTGAAAATGGTGAAGTGGATAATCAAACGCTTTTTTTATATCATCAAAATGAGAATATTTTATGGGCGGATTACTATGGCGGGGAAATAAAAAAAGGGAGTATAGTTGGAACGGTTGCTTTGAATGGAGAAATAGATTTTTATTATCAGCATATTAATTTGAGTGACCAGATAAGAATTGGGAAATGTCACAGTGTACCACAGATTTTAAGTGATGGCAGAATAGAACTATCAGAACAATGGCAGTGGCTGAATGGCGATGAATCAAAAGGTTCGTCAATCGTAATAGAAAAAACCGCCGATGAAAAATGAATATCATCATAGAGCCAGACGCATAGACGCAGATCCGATGAACGTGTCAAGCCGGCCGCTTCTTGAAGATTATTTTTCGGGAAATGAAATCTTATGCGTAAGGAAAGCAGGAAGCTGTCATTTTTTTCCATCCCTTTGGGCATCATCAGCGGGGGCATCGTTGGATACCTGCTTATCCCCGGCGTCTGGCAGGACAGGCAGAGGATGAGCGCCATCAGAAAGGCCGCGGTAAGTACCTTTTTATATTTTTACATGGTTTATTGTCATTCCTTTCTGTTTTTCTCACAGTGAGAGCGGGGTTGTGATGAACGCCCCGACCATGCTTGTGAGCAGCCGCAGGCATCAGGCGTTCATGAGCAGAAGAAACACCTGCCCGCCGAACATCCGGCGCCACCGCACCGTTGGCACAGACACCGATGATGGCTAACATCACGGAATTAAAGTCCGCGAAACTCAAAGCGGACAGGTCGGAGTCCATGATCCAGTGGTACGGGGTTCCGCCAATCTTTAAGACAGTATCCACAATCCCGTTCGAGAAATAGGCCAGCAGGATGAAGAGGACGGATCGGATGCTCAGGCGCACCGGCTCCTCCGCCTCAATGCCGGCCCCCAGACCGAAGTGGTTATAAGGCCAAGGCCGTTCATCACCTGTTCGGCGATCCACTCTACAATGCTGTCTAAAATACCCATAAACGATCACTCCTTTCCGGCGTCAGCCACTCCATTTGCCATACGCAAAGAACGGGGTGATGTAGGCCATGATGAACCCCAGGCCGTTTGACATCGCCCAGGTGATGCAGATGCGTTTCAGCCATGCGCGGCTTTCATCCACCGTGCGGCCGGAGCGGGAGAAGTTCATCATCAGCAGGGCCACCGAAGCGGTGACGATAGCAGCCGCGGTGGAGATCCGTACGATCTGGTTATAGACGTCCTTCATAATCTCCGTGGTTCTCGTCCATACATCTGCAGCATAGACCGGTTGTGGAAAGAAAAGACCATGCCGCAGAGACAGGCACGGTCTTCTTTCTTTGGGCTGGCAGGCGATGAAAAGCCGGATTATACGGTAAGAGGCGTAAAAAAGCACCTCTTTGGAAAGGGTTCTTTCTGAACTTTGAGTATGACAGCACCGCAATTAAGCCGTCAGATAAACGTTCTGACGGCTTAATTTATATCAGATCCATAAGGGTAAAATCTTTGGTTTTGATCAGAAAAATTTGCGGGCAGTATGGAACATGCAGACCTGATGTTCCTTTGGCTGCTCCAGAAGGAGGTTCCCATTGTCAATGCGCCCGACATCTGGCATTCCCCGGCTGAGGCCAGCCCTGAGCCGGAACCGGTGATGTCTTCTGCTCTTCAGCAGCAGTTCACTCTCCGTCTGAAACGTTCTGCCCGAATCGGGTTTACGGGGATTGGGTGGTTTCTCCTGTTGATTGGAGTGGCTCTTTTCCTAGAGCGTGTTTGAAAATTGCTTTCTGGTAGCTGTGCGTGCCGCTTTGTGGGAGATTTGGGCCAAATGAACGCGGCGCAGTGGGCTGCGTTAAGTGAATTTGGCACAAATATGCCGCAAAGTGGGGCGTGCAGATGGCGGGAATGATTTTTCAAACACGCTCTAGCGGGTGAACCGATTATTTTCACGCCAATGGAATACCGCTTGCTAAAGGTGTTGGTGAGAAATCCGCAGATCGTTTTGACAAGACAGGTACTTCTTGAAAAACTGTGGGACGCAGACGAAAACTTTGTGGATGAACACGCCTTGACCGTTGTGAGCAGCCGTATCCGGGGAAAGATTGAAATAAACGGTCTGCAATATATCAAAACTGTCTATGGCATGGGCTATATGTGGATTGGAGGGCTGAAAAAGTGAATGCCGGCAGACTTTCCATCAACCGCGCCTGTATGGCTTCGAAGGTGGGGGATGGCTCAACTTTTTCCGTATTTCTGCCTCATGGATGAATGGAAAAGGGCAACCGATTTTCTCGGCTGCCCTTTGGTCATGGTTCTTTTACTTTATGGAATCTACCACTACAAGAATATCGTCGGTAGCTGCTGTATCGGGAGAAATCCCAACATAGATGTCGCCATAAGAAATATGGAAAGTAAGACCACCAATTTCTTCAAGTTTGCTTTCTGTAATATCTGTTGGTTCGTAAATTTCTCTTTTCACTTCTGGTTTATAATTCATGATAAAGACCACCAAACTATTGCCAAGAGTATTGGGGTCAGGAGCAACTTCCTCTCCTGAGATTTCCTGTGGAATACCATAACCTGTGGTATATTGCACACGGAGCATATAATATACCGTACCATCTTTCATTGTGGTTTCATAAACATCTGCTTTCCCAAAATGATACCCATCCGGCAGAGAAGCTGGTAAATATTCGCCCAAAGTATCAAAGCCATAAGCGTCCACTTCCGCAATACTTTCAACCGTAGCGTTTGCGACATCTTCAATACTTTCTGTGGCGGGATATACTGCTATGGACGCAATTACAGGGTCTATCCCGTCGGGATGCGTTCCTCCTGGGTCAATGCCTGCACCGTGGTCGGGGAAAACATTGGGGATTTGGCTTACGGCAATTCCAGTGACTACAAGGCATAAACAAGCCGCGATCGCTCCCCACTTGATCCAAATGGGCTTTTTGCTTTTCTTTTTGTAGTTGATAGCTTCATCAACATACTTGCTGTCAAGCTCGCTCATGGCTTCGGAAAACTTCTTTGAGTTCATACGAATACCTCTCTTTCTGCTAAATAGTTTTTCATTTTCTGATGGATACGAGTCAGCCGGACAGAGATATTTTTCTCCGTAAGCCCTACAAACTCGGCTATGTCCTTACAGCTATCGGAAAACCAATAGCGGCGCATGAAGATAACGCGGTTTTCAACAGTCAGCGTGTCCAGAAAACTTTCAATGATACGGGCTAACTCTCTGGCTTCCACTTCGGCTTCCACTGTGTTCGGGTCTGCTATACAGGCTTCGATCTCCTCCATAGCAATCGTGTAAGTGCTGTTTCGTTTGGCTGCTTCCTTTCTGTAATAGATTTTCAGTGAAATGTTCCGAACGATCTTACAGATATAGGTCAAAAGCGGGTTTGGCTTTGCTGGAGGGATTGCGTTCCACGCCCCTAAGTAAGCGTCATTAACGCATTCCTCCGCGTCCTGCCTGCTGTTTACAATGTTATACGATAGCTTGTGGCAAACCTTACCGTATTTTATATCCAGCTCCCGTATGCCCTGTTCTGAACGCCCAAAAAACATTTCAATGATTTTTTCATCTTCTATCATCACACCGCCTCCTTTCCGGCTTCATCTGTTTACTACGGTTTCAGCGGCAAATACTACATCAAATCCAAAAGTTTTTCAAAAAAATTATACCACACCTTTTTGCGTGCGATGTAAGTAAGTTGCCTGAATGTACCTTTGCCGCTTTGCTGGCGGCTCTGTGTCGTCCCTCGTTGAAAGAGGTGGTCAGACAGCTATCCTCACCAATGAGGTACTTGCCGCTGCCCTGTTCAAGTTTCGTTTTAATGAACAGGAAGTATAAGAAATCGCTTTCATTTTTGGAAAAACGGATATATAATAAAGCAACGACAAACTGGGATTTGTAAAGCTGAAAGGAGATTTCTATGAGCGCAGACCTGCCTTTTTTCAAATACCACCCTGATCCATTCGCCACTGGGACTTTTTGCAGAATGGACGAGCCGGTTTTCTGCCCCTGCTGCGGCCAGGAGACCTCTATCATCTACGCGGGGCCTTTCTATTCTAAGGATGAAGTGAATTACCTGTGCCCCCACTGTATCGCCAGCAGTGCGGCGGCGGAGAAGTATAGCGGCGAATTTCAGGACAGTGAATCCACTGACGAGGTGGACAGCCCCAACAAACTGGACGAATTGGTTCACCGCACCCCCGGCTACTGCGGCTGGCAACAAGAGTATTGGCGCGCCCACTGCGGCGACTTCTGCGCCTATCTGGGCACGGTGGGCTATGCGGAGCTTGAGGAAATGGGCTTGGTGGATGAGGTTCGGGAAACCCTGCTCGATGACTGGTATGAAGAAATTTTCACCGACTTGACAAAGGACGGCAGTACGGTTGGCTACCTGTTTCGGTGCCTCCACTGCGGGAAATACCTTCTACATATCGACTGTGACTGAAAAGAACTTAGTGCGAATCATTTTAGTTTTTCGGGGGATTTCATCTTTTGGGCGAAATCCCCCTTGACAAATGCTCTCCTGGGTAAAATTTTCAAGAAAACTTGCGCTTGTGACATTTCTGTGACAATTGGCTGTTATGATAGCAGAATCACAGAGAAATCGAAGTTTTTTATAAAGCAGGGGAAAATAAATCAGAGAGTTTAAAATGGCATGATTATTTCGCTCCAACAAAATACAACAGGAGATGATTTTTGTGTTTGGATTTGGAAAAAAAGAGGATAAGGCCCCGGAGAAGCGGTTGGCTGAGCTCCAAAGAAAAAAGGACTGGGCTGGGGTGTCCAGAACCTATTATGAGGTGGGCGTGGCCGCTATGGATGCGGGCGACCTACATAAAGCCCAGCGGTGGCTCCAACGGGCGGACACCATTTACAGCGCTGACGACAATATCTATGATAAGGTGGGGGAGAAACTGATGGACGGTTGCTCCGACCGCATTGGACGGCTGGAGGATGAGGACGGACTGGCCGGCCAAAATATTCCAGGTGTGGTAGATTTGATTGTATTCGAAAAGTACCGGAGGAAGAAAATAGCTACTATGTTATTGGATGCAGCAGAAAACATTGCAAAACAGCATTGCAATAAAATATATCTGGATGTATGCTTAAACAGCGACTACGGACCTGCCCAGAGATTCTATATAAAAAGAGGCTATATTCCTGATGGAAAAGGGGTGTATTATAAAGAAAAAGTATGTGAAACAGATGCTGTTTGCAGGAATGATGATGAGCTGACACTATGTCTGGCAAAAGAATTGTGAATCGTATCTCAAACTATCTGAATTTAGGAGGAGAGATAAAATGGTAGAATCGGGGTTTAAGACAAAAGCACAGGAATTGATTAAGTTGATGGTAGATACGATTGCAGACAAAGAATACGCAAAACTTGTATCCAGCATTCCACCAAAACTTTCATGGGCCGCTTTTATTGACGCAGAACCGACATCAGAAAATGCCTGCCTGGGATTTGGGAAGTGGTTGGTTGAACAATTGGCTATGTGGGAAGAATATGAAGATAAAGAGTTTGTGGTAGACCATTTCCAAAAATCCTGTATGGAAGATATAGATGATACGGACGAAGCAAGGCTTGAAATGGATAATAGTGATGTGGTGTGTTACAGACCAATGAGTTTTGGAGAAGAGTTGGATTTTTGGTTTGAAATAGAGTTTTTCACAGAGGATGGGCAAATAAAGGCGGTATTCGATGTAAATATATAAAAGCTCAACTTCCGGTTTGAAGGAGGTAACACAAATGGATATATCTTTTTTCTCTAATGATTATACTGTACGCCGCATGGAGAAAGCGGATGTCGCGGATATATATTTACTGTGCAGTAAAAATGGTTTGTATTACCAATACTGTCCGCCATTTGTGACAGAACAGAGTATTCTTGATGATATGAAAGCCTTGCCTCCAAATAAAGAAATGTGTGACAAATATTATGTAGGGTATTACAAAGGGGAAGAATTGATTGCTGTAATGGATTTTATTATGGCATACCCTGATGAAAAAACTGCTTTCATAGGCTTTTTTATGACAGCGGCATCGATTCAAAATACTGGCATTGGAAGCAGCATTATTGACGATCTGTGCCGCTATCTGGCCGACATCAGGCTTTCGAGCATACGGCTTGGCTGGGTTAAAGGCAATCCCCAGGCAGAGCATTTTTGGCATAAAAACAATTTTAAAGAAACGGGGATTACATACGACACGGATAACTACACTGTGGTTGTAGCTCAACGAGTTTTATAAATCAGGATTTGATAAGGGGAGGAGACCCAAATGTCAGAATTACACAGCATTCCACTTACCTGCAAAGAAGGCGTGTACAGCGTTTTTGATTTTTATCAGGACGCCGATGGTGAGGACGCAATCTTCTTTGACTATGACACACAGTATCAAATGCTCACCTATGATATCCCTGTTGGGCAGGACTGGCGCGGGATGACGCTGTACAGCGTGCCGGAGAAAGACATTTTTCGGACGCTGCGCGCCTGCTATGGGGAGGACGGAGGGCTTCTGAAGATTACGGCTGTGCTGAACGGTCACGAAACACTTTTGTATATCCGCTATGAAGATGAGGAAGACGCCAGGAAGAAAATCCGGAGATTTGCAATCCGAAACGCAAACGCCATCATTGAGCAGATCCAGCAATGTAAGGATGTTGTGGCAAGGCTTTTCATTGATTATTACATTGATTCGGAAACAATCAATTATCATGCGATGATCGGCGCCGTAGCGCAGATGGAGGCGGTCAGACAGAAATACCATGATGAGGATTCATGTGACTGCTCCGGCAACTATCCGTCTGAATACATTGAGGGTGACAATGAGATGCTGATTACCATGGTGCGCTGTGCCGAGGGCCATCCGTCAGCGAACTTCCAATATGCAGTGGAAATTATGTCAAAGCACATCGAGAAGTACGCCTTGCCAGCCTTGCGCAGGACTGAGGATTTCAAATTTATCTGCGAGGAATACGATTAAGCAGCTGAGTGCGGATGGCGGAACAGAAGGGGGCGAACAAGATGTCAAAGCATAGCTTAAATATAGCCGTTAAATATGGGGAATCTTTAAGAGAATTTCGTGATCAATCCGAGGCTGAAGATTATTATATTTCATATAAAGACGATTTGCTGAACAGATTGAAGGCAATTAGTACGCAAGCGTCCGCGTTTTTTCCTGACTATACGATTGAAAGCCTGAAAAAATTAGAAAATTGGTATTTTAATTTATATGAGAAACAATCATTTGATAAGGCAGGATCAACACAAGAAGACTTTGAAAGCATGATGTCTGTTTATTGGGGCGAGGTCATTATTAAAAATAACGAAGACGCTGAATGGGTAGTTGAGGAATATCCTTTTTCACAAAAAAAGTATGAATTGTTGGTACATAAAGGGTTTTGCAGTGTATCAGTAGTTGATAAATATCATGATCTGTATCACAAGCAGGGCAATAAGCGAAGAAATCTGTTATTTAGAGAGTATAACAGGTATTTTGCAAGATAGCTTTCCACTTGCAGATGAAGCAGGGAAACAGTACAGGACTTTTTCCAAGAAGGCAAAGGAACCTGAGTATAAACCGTCGGCCTGTGACATTTCTGTGAGAATTGGCTGTTATGATAGTGGTATCACAGACAAACTATATCTTGTGGCACGAAGTGCCCTAGAGCGTGTTTGAAAATTGCTTTCTGGTAGCTGTGCGTGCCACTTTGTGGGAGATTTGTGCCAAATGAACGCGGCGTAGTGGGCTACGTTAAGTGAATTTGGCACAAATATACCGCGAAGTGGGGCGTGCAGATGCCAGGAATGAATTTTCAAACACGCTCTAG
>CAJTGE010000058.1 GCA_910575795.1 Clostridiaceae bacterium
GGAGAAAACGTCAATGATCCTGCCTCAGTGATTATACCTCTATATTTTGTCTGGTGCATTAAGGAAACCTCAGACATGGTAAGTAATGCAGCCTATAACTTCTGATGGAGGGGGGAATCCTCCTTCCGTTATATCTATATAGATTTATTAGATTGGACGTTGTAACTGTTAACCAGTAGTCATTTTTGACTACACCATTATTATACTAGGAGAGATAAAAATGAGTGACACAGCAAAAAGTAAGGAACTCCTAAAGAGGTATTCAATTGCAAGAATCCCTTTTATTGCGGTCAATACAATAGAACCGGGCAGAACATTGGATATGCTTAAGGAAATAGCTGAGGAACTTCAACTTCCGTTTTATGTGCATACACTGACAAAAGGAGTATATGATTTAGCGACAGATAAAAATCTGAGTGACGACAGGTCGGTTTATGGCGCTATTGATTTTATGACAGAGCAAATGAAACGCAAACAATACCAGACAATTGTTTTAACAGAAGTTCCGGATTTGAGTGCAGAGAATTCTGATTCAAAACAGATTTTGGCCTTAGTGAATCTGGCAAACGAATCGGGAGGAGTGGTGATTGTATTTACAAACACATCGGTTTGGAATCAACTGCAGAGGCAGGGAATGAGAATACAGATCGATCTCCCAAATGAAGATGAGATGTATTCAATTATCAGGGAATATATTGACGATTACAGGAATGAGATTCCCATTGAGTGGGATAACACGGACATTCGCGAAGCTGCAGCTACATTGAACGGAGTTACACGCATTGAGGCGGAGAATGTGATAGCGGCGCTGATCGCAAATAAATGTATCCGTAAAGCAGATATGGATGAGGTCCGTTTTGCCAAGGATCGCCTGTTCTCTGACATATCAGGATTGGAAAAAATAGATGTGGATGACAGCGATAAGGATGTAGGCGGTCTTGAAGGGCTTAGAAAATGGCTTAATGAGAAGAAAGAGCTTCTCACTCCGGAGAAGAAAGATCAGTTAAGAAAAAAGGGGCTAAAACCGCCAAGAGGAATTCTGTTAGTGGGTGTTCCCGGATGTGGAAAATCTCTCTCTGCAAAGTCGATTTCAGCGAACTGGAAGCTGCCCTTATATCGACTGGATTTTGCAACTGTGCAGGGCAGTTATGTAGGGCAATCAGAACATCAATTAAAGGATGCATTGACAACAGCAGAGAATGTATCGCCTTGTATTTTGTGGATAGATGAAATCGAAAAAGGGCTGTCCGGAGCGGCAGGCAGCGCAGGAGATGGCGGCGTATCAACGAGAATGGTTGGCCAGTTCCTTTTCTGGATGCAGGAATGCAGGAAACAGGTATTTGTAGTTGCCACAGCGAATGATGTATCGATGCTTCCTTCTGAGCTCCTGCGCAGGGGAAGATTTGATGAATTGTTTTTTGTCGATTTGCCTACGGCAGATGAGAGAAGAGATATATTATCGCTCTATATGCGCAGATATTTAAACCTGGAATTTGCTGGTGAGCTTTCTGAAAAAATAGTGCAAATCAGCGAAGGTTTTACAGGCGCGGATTTAGAGTCCACGGTTCGGGATCTCGCATATCGCTCGATTGCCAATAGCAGCTTTGTATTGAACGAAGAAAACATCCTTATGGCATTTAATAATGTAGTGCCTCTGTCACAGACAAGTCCTGAAAAGATTGAAGCGATCCGGGAATGGGGAAAGGAGCGCGCGGCGCCAGCTTCCGGAAAACCGATAGGGCAGGAGGAGCTTGCTCAAAAGAAGAGCGGACTGAAAACAAGAAAGGTACTTGTATAAGGTTTAATATGTGGACGGGAGAGGCTCTGTGCGTTTGGCCCGTCTGGAGATTCAGGAATGAATGCAACGAGGTATATAATTTTTTATGGAGGATTAAAAGATGCCAAGGCCGCTGTTAAAAAATCCACAGACACACACACAGACTCAGACGAATGCCATCCTGAGCGCAACCTGCAGCAATCAGCAGCAGAAACAACAGCAGCATGTAGACAGGATGAAGCTGGACAGACTGCTGAGAAAAAAACGCTCGAAAGAGTATATGGAGGCGCTCCATAATTTGGATTCTGGTGGGCATGTGCATAATCAGGATAAAGTGGATGAGATTATCAATACGATTAAGAATGAGTTTCCAGAAGTTGAAATAAGCGGTATTCTTTTGGGATATGTCGCTGCATGTTATCTCGGAAAGCCGTATGAAGTCCATACGTTAGATATTACGGGCGGCATCATTAAACATTATAAAGCAGGACAAACATTGCCGAATGGCCTGGAGAAAGCCCGTAGTATAGCAATACGCGGAGGATATGATTTTATAGAAGTGTATATTGACTGCTGCAGGGCTGTTAATTCTATAGGAGCAGTATCCGTAATACCCTGCTAAAAGGAGAATCAGTGATGAGAAATTCAATTTGTGAAAGAAAAATTGCAGATTATGTCATAATTGGTGAAAAATATAGAGTTCAAACGGGTTATATTACATTAAATCTGTCAATAAATCATTTATAGGACATATTTTATTAATTTGTGCAATAATTCTGTAATATAAATACATATTATTCGCCAGAAGCTGCGGAGGTTAGGAGCAAGATTAAAGCAGCTTGTTACAGGAAAATAAATTAAAAGGCTTACAGAACGAGAAATGGAGGAGACAAAAATGAATTGTCCTAATTGCGGAAATAACCTTTTGCCTGGCGCAAGGTTCTGTACGAAGTGCGGCAGCCCAATTGAAACGCAGGCTAATACCCGGAACAATGAAATGCAGACAACTCCATATGCAGATGCGCCTGTTGCTCACAGTATAAATGCGGCCGGGGACAGTGCGCAGGAATCGTCAGCTCAACCAGGCTCTCAGAGTGAGAAAAAGCCTTTTGTATGGAATGATCAATATACATATATTGCAATTGCCGGCGCTACAGCGCTGGCTGTATTGATTGGCCTGTTTATAAAAATGAGTAAGTCGTCAGGATTTGAGGAGAATTCGCCAGTGAAATATGAAGATGAGACTTCCTCAGCCGATTATGAGATGGAAGATAATTGGGAAGAAGAACATGTGGCTGAAGAGGCAGGTGATGAGAAAGCGGGGGATATCAATGATGAAGAACAGGTTTTTGAGATAAGAGAGGACCACAATACAACGTCTGAACGGACAAATTCCGGATTCTACGGCAGTAAGAAAAAGGATTATGGGGCATCTGAATATAGGGATGAAAGAACTTCGGAGAAAATGTCAGATTATATTTTACCGGAAAGTGACAGCCGGTATTTAAGCAAAAAAGATTTGGCTGGCTTAAGCGCTTATGAATGCAGGCTTGCGCGAAACGAGTTATACGCCAGGCACGGCAGATTATTCAATGACAGGGAGCTGCAGGCGTATTTTGATAATAAAGAATGGTACAGAGGAACAATAAAGCCATCTAATTTCAATGAAAATATTTTGAATGATTACGAGGTTTATAATCGCGATCTCATTGTTGAGTATGAGAAAGAAAAGGGATATTCAAATACAGCCGGGAATCAATGAGGATACATTTATTGATACGCTTCATTAACAAGTGGTATTTTCCACGATCTTTTGGGATGATTTTGTCAGGCGTAAAAGATTTCAATGGAAGAGGAATGAAAATGGGATATACAAAAGAAATAGAAAAAGTATTATTTTTGCTGCAGAAGGGCTATGAATGCGAAAATTCGCATCATGACTGGCGCACTGCATGTGAGTATTACGGGGAAGCTAGAAATTGTTTAGGGAGCATTTATGGAGAGGGAAGTAAATTATGTAATATTGTCAGCTTATATGATTATGTGCAGGAATCTTATCAGGAAAATTACCGCGCGGCAGCACTGATGCTGGCAGATGCAGGAGAATTGCTTGATAACTTTAGCGAGAGCGATATAGTGGATGATTTTACAGAATGGATTCATGAGAACAGGCAGTTATTGTTGGATGAAGCGGTGGCTAAAACATGGGATGTATTTTATCATTTTGATTTTGATTTTTCGTTGGAGAATGTATTAATTCAGTCGATGTTTGCCGGAAACGATGAGGAAGAATTAATGAACAGGACTTTCATTGATCCTTTGGGGCTGCCGCGTAAATTTCATTTTTTCCTTCAACAAATCAGTAAGTATAATAAAAATGTTACGCCTGATATGAAGCATAAGGCTGCTGAATTATATACCTTTTTGCGGGATTATGAAAGAAAAGATTTCTCTGATATGAGTAATGAAGAAAAGGCTCATTTTGCAAAGTCGGCCTTCGGTGTATTACAGGATGGGTTTCAGTCTTTCAAAGGAAATGAAATATTGGGGAATGGATTATCGTCCTTTATTGGGGCTAAACAAAAAACAGTTATGTTTGACATGGTTAGAGGGATGATGGGTTTGGGAGAGACTGAGTTTGCGGACACCCTTTTTACAAAGCTAAAAGGTGACCTTGATGTTAGTGATATTGATTGGCAGATAAAAATAAAGCTGGTGGAGTGTCTGCTGGAGGAGAAAAAAGGTAACAGGGTAAAAGCTGAAGAGATTTTGGATAAAATCACGGAGATGGAAAA
This sequence comes from Clostridiaceae bacterium, assembly GCA_910575795.1. Classification (GTDB taxonomy): domain Bacteria; phylum Bacillota; class Clostridia; order Lachnospirales; family Lachnospiraceae; genus Otoolea; species Otoolea muris. The sequence continues at coordinate 4,573 of CAJTGE010000058.1, forward strand.
TGACATAATCATGAAGATATTCTTTATGAAGGAGGAACGAAAGAAAATAGAAATTTTAAAGGGGATAGAGTATCTTATGAAGCGTACTGCTGAGGTATGCGGTCAAATACGCGGGTCTGAGGCGGCATATTCTATTGTGGTACGGACGAGGACACTCAGCTTTGACCATGCAAATATTCACCTGAGCAGTGATGAGCATAAACATGTAATTTCAAAAATACAGCAATTGAAACTTCGGGAAAAAGCGGGTGAGGATATGACTGAAGAATATAGCAGGATAAATAGCTATTTTGAGAATATAAGTCATGGAATATTTGATTTTGATCCTATGAAGATATGCAGGAAATTAACTGACAGGCAGGCAATTCTTGAGTTCACGGTGATGACAGATGATTGCGATAGTGATTTTTACTATGTTTTTGTTGTGACATCTAAGAAAATAATGTCAATTAATCTGGGAAAATGCGAAGAAATAAATGAGTATATTGGCGGTGTGCTGGAATATATCGGAAATTATGCTGCTAATAAATACAGCAGTTGTCAGATAAGGGCGCTGGCTGAATACCGCCAATTGTATGAAAAGGTATTACTGCCGATAAGTGAAGTTCTTCCTCAAACGATTCATACGCTGTTTATTGCAGGAGCAGGCGATTTTCTGCGGCTTCCGTTTGGCATGCTACCGTGTTTTCATTGGTATGATATGTTTATGGAAGACGAATACCATATAAATTATATTAATAGTGGAAAAGAAATATTACGTGATGCGAACGGTATTGTTAATAAGGGGGCGGTAGTAATAGGAAATCCGGATTTTAACGGGAAGTTTCCTGCATTGCCTTCTTCGGAAACAGAAGCAGAAGCGGTAGCAAAATTGTTGAATGTGGATCCTGTAATTGGGAGGGATGCTGTGCCGGGGTGTTTGAAAAAACCGGCTGGAATATTCCATATATCAACGCATTCCTGCAGCAGGGAAGAAGCCGGTCTGGAGAAGGAGATGGATCCTATGAAAAACGTCAATCTTGTATTTGCGGACGGGGAACTGCTGTCAGCAAAAGAAATCTGCAGTCTGGATATGAGCAAGACGGATTTAGTTGTATTGTCTGTCTGCGGCATAAAGGAGGAAAACGGGGTAAACGGCGATGTGGGTCCGGGTATAAGAAGGGCCTTTATCAATGCTGGCGCCAGGCACATTATTTTAAATTTTTGGAAAACAGATGATCATGCCGCAGCATTGTTGATGAAGAATTTTTATGATTGCTATCTTAATAAACAGATGAACATAGAAAATGCATTGCGGGAGGCAAAGCACTGCCTTAGAGCCAGTTCCGTTGGTGAGATAAAAAAAGGAAAATATTATGATGAAGGTATGGAAGAGGTATTTGCCCTGATGAAAGAGGATGAGATACCATATGGCCATCCATATTATTGGGCCGGGTTTATCTCTTTTGGTGCGTAAGATAAAAAGGCATGCGCTGGCATTAACAGCAGACAGGAGGCCATTATGAATGAATCGGACAGGATTGTATTGGATATTATTACATTATTATACCCTGAATGGATAGAAAAACAAAAAAACAGATACAAAGGAATGGAAGCGTATGATCAATACAAGCGGATTATCTTGGATGTTTTTGGATATGATATAGAAAGGGTAAGCTCAGAACAGGAGCGTAACGCAGATACGTCCTATTTGGAAAGAAAGATTGAAATCATGAAATCAATTAGGAAATTACAGGAATCAGAGAAGAAAAAGAACAGGAAAAAGAAATGAATTTAGAACAATTAATCCAGACAGGAATAGCAGGGGTATTTTTGACAGGCTGTGTCACAACAGCGACGTGCTTTATCAGTGGGTTTATCGGATATAAAAAACTAAAGGTAAAGCATTTTGATAAAATATATAAGTCTCTGATAGATTTTACTGAGAAGAGAGCAGAAGTTGTGGATAAATGCAATGCTCTGATACAAAAACTGGCGGATCCCCTGCCGGATATGATACAGAATATTTCAGAAGATGAATGGAAGGAAATGTATAATAATACATATCAGGGCATTAATGTGCTGTTGACGGAATATTCCAAGTGCCTGGAATTGCTGTTATCATTTTCGTACTGCTTATATAAAAATAAAGCAATACACCCTATTGTTACGGCAGAATGCTGGTCTTTTTTGGACTTATATGAAAAATTTGTTGATATGGGGGATATGGACGAGTACCGTATTCAGTATGCGCAAATCGCGGCTCTTGTACAGTTTATAAGAATAAAAGGGCATTGGAGGGACAGAAGACGATTACATAAATATTTAAAGCGAAATAGGTTATCGTGAATAATTTTTGAAATTACAGGCTTTTTGTACGAATTTGTAATATATTATATGTGGTATTGATTTAAATAATAATATTTTTAGGGAAACCGGTTATGAAAAGAAATCTATATTTCAGGGAGATTAAAACGGGAGAGAAGGTAATTCCCGATTATATCATTTAATATAGAGGGGGGATATGAGAAATGAGGATATTTGGCCAGGAACAGGAATTTGATAGCGAATGGACAGAATTAGCAGAAGAGGATGAACGGATATGGAAAGAGGAGGCTGAACTTGCGAATAAAGGCAGATTGATATTTGAAACCTCTGCAATTAAAACTTCTAATCATGGGGAACAATGGATTAAGTTATATGAAAAGGCGATTATAGGAAGAGAAGATTGGCAAGATAATGAAAGCCATAAATTTGAAATTGGTTTAGCAATGATAAAGAACGCCTGGTGCGATGAAAAAGGGGATTTTATTATTGAAGTATATATGGGAGCTCCAACTATACTCTATGGTTTGGAACATCCTTATCGATTGCAGTATCTAATCAATAAGCACAGAGGAATTCAGGAGAAGGTGAGCGAACCATGGATAGAGAGCGAGTAGAAGAATGCCGATGGATCAGAGACATAAGCGCTGTGCGACAGGATCTTTTTGGCGCATGTTTTGCTCAATGTGAGATTGTAGAATTGTTGAGGGCAAAGGCAGATATTGATATTTATAATACAGAAATTCAGGATGAGTGGGATAATCTTCAGGAATGTATTAAGGATTGTATCTATTTATTTGGAATAGAGGTTGATGAGGCTTTCTGTAACGGATTATATCACGAATTTGCATTAGTAAAATGGAAACTTTCAAAGAACGAACGTTATAATCGGGAGGAGTTTGCAACTCACTCTTTTTTAGAAACAGAGAATGATTATTTTCCGGCAAAAATTTTTCATACTATAAGTTTTCAAAGGATGAAAGATGATGAAAAACAAGAAGCTATGGAGCGTTACTATAAATTGTTGAAACACCGCTGGTCAGATAGTGAAAGAACGGCAGAAGCTGTATTTACAGTAATAGTTTATGCTATTTTACCTAATAATGTAAAATTATATTACCATCTTTTCCAACAATATAACATCCTTTTAAAATATCTGTATAGTAACGAGGAGTATGGACCCGCTCTGTTTGGCATGGCGAGTGCTTCTTGCATTTGCAAGGACAGAACAATGGTGTATAAATGCAGAAAGTGTTTGGAGCAGTGGTTCATAGAGCGAAATAAAGGCGGAATAACAATTTTAGAAGAAGTTGAGCTTATATATGTGGATGCATTGTTAGATTGGCTGGATAATAAATATGATTCACAGCTACAAAAATGCAAGTGTGGAATCAAAAAATTAGAGTGTATTTCTGAACAGGGAGAGTATGTGCTTACTAAAAAGCTTTCATTTTTATATCTGGCCTGTGTTACACAGGAGTATTTATTACGATGGGATGATGTTTTAAAAATATTACAAAAAGGGATGCGTTTATTGGAAAAGTCTGAGAACGCGGAACATAATCCGTTCTATTGGTCTTTTCGTGTGCATCTAGGAGTTTGTCTTTCCATTAAAGGTATAACAGATGAAGCGTATGAAATTTTTGATGATATTTTATATGGAGAAGTTTGCAAAGATTTACAGATAAAGCATTTAGCTATGTGTGGAATGTCAGATATTGCCATAATCGAACAACGGTTTGATGATGCTCGTGAAATTTGCAGAAAATTGATAGAAGTGATCCCAGAGACAGAAGAAAATTCGTTAATTTTGGTTGGATGTTACCTTAATTATTTAACGGCGTCTATGGTTGAGGATATGGAAATCAGGCGGGAATATCGTGAAGTTTATGAGAAAATTAAAGAAAAATTATTAGAAGAGAAACCAAATGAAAGACTGCGGAATATGACAGAACTTGTTTACGGACAATATCTGTTAATATCGGATTTATATGATGTTGAAAATATTGAAAAGATATTAAAAGAAACAGAGCAATATTTAGATGCAGTCCCATATGACGAAATAGTTAGAAAAATATCAAACAGAGTTCGGGATTTATTACATCAAAAAGAAAAAGCCGGAAAGATCCTTGATAATAAATTTTTAGGAAGAGATTATGGCACATTTAACGAATGTGTGGCAAAAATAAATGATGAGCTACGGGAAGGGAGAATAAAAAAGGGGAAAAAGGCAATTGTAGAGATGCTGGAAAAATATCTATCGATCCCCCTGAGTTATAATAGGAATACCGTGAATCAGTTCATGGACCGCCTGAAGTATTTGATAAGCGGCTATATGTACTGTTTAAAAAAAGAACATGATGAAGGTGGTGTCATCCAGGATGATGTGGTCTTGCAGGCAATCATTTTTTGTAAGGCGTTTGCAAAAGAATTTGAAAAAATAAATGAAAAAAATCAGGAGTGGATTGATACATATTGCGGATTGTCTACAGTTAGCCAAAAAATAAATTTGTCACAAACCACTATATTCAATGTAAACAGAAGTACCCGTGCGGAACAGGAAAATCAATCAAATTTCTATGCTTTGTTGAAAAAAAAACGGTCTATAGAGAGAAAAACAGGAGTGGATAATGTCCGGGATAAAATTTTAAGAGAGGCTTCAAAAATTAAAATTCCTAAAAATTCTTTATGTGTAGAATTTATTTCCTATTTTGATTATACGGGGGGTCTGAAGAATGATTTTGATGAGTATTCACTAAAAGCTTCATTATTACTGCATCAGGAAAATCGTGGAAAAATCCAGAGCAGATGGATTGGGGAAATTGAGAATTTAAATGAAGTGTGGGAAACAATTATAGAATTTGTAAACGCATGTAATACTTCACAAGCAGACATCAATAATATACTGGTAAAATTATCAGATATAATTCTCAAGCTGATTTGGCCCTATCTAAACAATCTGGAAACAATTTTTTGGATACCTGACAAGTTTTTTTCTTATTTTCCAATGGAGGTGCTATATTGTCCGGAAGAGAGCATGCAGTTACTGGATATTTTTAATCATGTGTATCTGGACTCTCTGCTGGATTGCAGGGAGGAAGAGAAGATAGATATGCTGCATACCAGTGCGCTTGTAATGGGAGCGCCAGATTATGCAATGCCATTAAATAAATACTATGATGTAGAAGATAATAAAAGAGCAGAAGAACAAATGGCCCAGTTAAAAATAAAAGAGCCTGCCTGTTCAAAGCGAGAGTGTGAGATTATAGGAAAGTTATGTAATACAATCCCATACACAGGAGAACAGGCAGATAAAGATTGTTTCTTTGAAAACTGTGAGACAAGTGAGATTATTCATTTAAGTACACATGGAGATGTATCAGAATCACCAGCATTTGATAAGATTCCATTGGCAGGTTTATTTCTTGTAATGGCTGGATATAAAAATTGGTATGTAGGCAGATATACATGTGATAATGGCTGCCTGACAGCGCAGGAAATTGTAATGACTGATTTAAGAAAAACTAAACTTGTAGTTCTTTCATCATGCAAGTCAGCAATAACGGTAATTAGAGGAGATGAGAGCTGCCCTAGCCTTAGGGGGGCTTTTGAGGCAGCGGGAGCGGCACAAACTGTATCTGCTTTATGGGAAGTTGAGGATTGTGCAACAGCGATTTTGATGGTGTTGTTTTATAGATATTTATATAGCGATAGCCCCGCAGTATCTTTAAGAAGGGCAAAACAAAAATTGAGAGGGCTGACTTACCAGGAAATCAAAAATGATAGAGATTTATTCGAACTGTGGAAAAGGAGCGGTAAAGAAGTAATGTTTGATTATAGCAAACCGTTTGTTCAAGAAAGGTATTGGGCAGCTTTTATTTATCACAGAAATGGTGTTTAATAATAGGTTGTGGAGGAAAAAATGGATAAAAAATTAGAATTGGAAGCGAAGGAATTGTTATACAGCAGCGTTGTAGATCAACTGCAAAAGACACTGGACGAGGAGAAAATTAATCTCTGTAAAACATATTTTTTTGAATCTATAGATGTGGAATTGATGGAAGATGAAGATGAAAGGCGGGTTCTGTTTTTCTGGAAAGATAAACCGGGGAAACGTATTTCCTTTAAAAATATTAAAATAAATATTTTCAAGCTTTTAAAGGGGATAGCAGAGTTATATTTTGAGTGCCAGATTTTAAATGGTTTTAATTACGTTTGTATAATTGTTAATGTAGTTAAAATGTTATTAGAAGCCTGTATGTTATATTTGACTGAAGAAGAAACTATAATAATTGTTGCAATTTATCAAGGTGTTAGTACAGGAGAACAAATTACAGATAGCAATTTGTGTGATAAGGTAAATTTATATATGGAAGATTATATGGGAATGGGGATGCAGCCAAAGAGAATTTATAAAGATATTGATTCTCTATGTAAGAAAGGAATAATAGACATTGAAGATGGGAGATTTAAAATTGTAGATTGTACGATTATGCTGGTTTAAATGTATAAGTGACAAGAAGGAATAACGAATCTTTGTTTTTAGGAAAGGAAATGAGTTAAGATATGGCCATGAATGGGGAAAAGGCTGTCAATGAAAAAAATGTAGTGAATGCATGTATTATAAGAACAAAATTTATTGTATCAGAAAGAAACAGGAAACAGAACAAGATGATTATTGTTTACACTTTGTTAAAGTGTATGAAAGGCATTCTTATATAAAAATAATAGATCAGTTGGCGGATGTTTTGTCGGGGGATGTTCAATGAGGTATGACAGAAATGGATGAAAAAGAGAGACAGAGCATTATAGAAGCGAAAGATAAGTGGTTAATGGCTGGAAATATTAGCGGTGCGGCAGTTTGTTGTTTCCTGCTTATAAAAGATAGAGGACTTGATATCGTATATAATGCCGAAAATGAATTAGTGAGGGAATATCGTGAGTTATTAAGATAACGGTTGGAAACAGATAATGACAGACTTTTGTTGATGGTTAGTACGGAAATAGAGAGATGTCTCATAAATGAAACAGGAGCAAAATGCCGATCATTTGGAGTATGCGGTTGATTTGTGTGAAATGTGGTGCAGAGATATCCCCGTAGAGCTGCAAAAGCAAAAACAGGCGCTTATTAGAATTATGGGGGCAGATTATTTAGAGGATATGTTGATTTTTACAAGATTAGTTCGTCCGATCTTTCTAATTTGCCGTTCATCCGCCACATTGGAGCGAAGGGTAAGCCTGTAGTTCTTTCCGTTGGCGCTTCATACCTTTCTGAAGTCGATGAAGCTGTGAGAACTTTAAAGGATGTAGGATGCAGGGATATTACGCTCTTGCATTGTGTGCTTTCCTATCCTACAGATCCTAACAATGCTAACCTTCGGATCATCGGGACTTTGAAGAAGGATTTCCCGGATGTGAAGGCGGGCTTTAGTGACCACGTTGCTCCGGACGATACAATGATGACTCTGGCCGTAGCCTATATGCTTGGTTCAGATGTAATTGACAAGCATTTTACTCTGGACAAGACCCTTCCAGGAAACGATCATTATCACGCTGGCGATCCAGAGGATTTCAAGAAAGCAATAGCGAATTTCAGATGGATTGATACCGTTCTGGGCAGTGGTGAAAAGACTGTTCTTGCTTGTGAGCAGATTTCACGCAGGGAGGCAAGAAGATCACTGGTGCTCACACGAGATATGAAGGCGGGCGAAGTGATTAAGGAAGAAGACCTTATGCCTAAGCGGCCGGGGACAGGAATCTCTCCGGTATATACAAATATTGTGGTTGGGCGCAAGGTCAATAGGGATTTACTGGAGGATACTATTTTAACCTGGGACATGGTGTGAGAAGATTTAGGTTTGTTTTCCATCACGGTTGCAACTGTATTTGTTTTGATAGAAGATGTGCAGGAGATTACAAGATTAATCTTGCGGACTTCCAACTTATTACATTTTTATTAAATATGCACTTCTGTTTTGACAATCCCCCGAAAACGGGTTACACTGTAGTAACGGGATTTTTAACAAAGATTTCAACAGGAGGCAGGAACTGTCCCGCGCGGTAAAAACTGTGCGGCAGAACGGTTAAAAAAGATTTATGAGACAGAACAAGACGTACCATGCAGCGGGAAGCGCCAAAGAGGGCAGAGGTTACAAAGGAAGGACAAACATGGCGGGCGTTTGGAAGGTACGCCGTATGCTGACGCGCCTTTTTACGGCCGCGTTTGCGGCCGCGGTATTGATTGTGCCCGCGGCGATGGCCGGATGCCAGAAGCCGACGGCGGAGGAAGCGTCTGTAGAAGAGACGGAAGGACCAGACAGTCCCTTGCCGGAGACAGAGGACAGCACGGCGGCTGTGGGCGATGCGGCGAGCATGATAGAGGCTGACGGGCGGCTGTTTTTTAAATATGGGAATGCGATCCGCTGTATCGATAAGGAGAGCGGGAAGATGGAGACGATCCGCGCGTTTGGGGAGCGGGAGCTGAACCAGACGTTTTGGGTCTATGGGGGGAACTTGTATTTTGATACAAATGTGGACGAGGCGACGGCGTCGGCGAATTTATACGGCATTCACATGCTGAATCTGGAGAGCGGGGAGGAGCTCCATCTGGCGGATCTGGTCGCGCCTCCTGTGGCGCTCTACGCCTCGGACCATGTGCTCTATGCCTCCGGCGCGGAGATGAATTTTATCTACCAGTTGGACGGGGAGGGAAAGACGGCGGGGGAGCTCGCCCCGGCGGAGACGGTTTACGCGAAAATGCCTCAGGGCTGCCGGGAGCTGTATGGAAAGCCGCTCGCTTATTATGTGGATCGGTTCGGGTATATGCCGGTTCAGAGCGAGACATGCCTTGTGATTGCGGATGCGGACGGAGGAAATGCAAGAGAGGTTCCGGAGGTGACGAATACGTCGTCGGCCGTCTTTGGCGCGGACTGCTTTTTTGTCCTCCTTAAGGACGGAAACGGCGCGAGCCGCTGCTGGCGCTATGATGTGGAGACGCTTGAAAAGGAGCTGTGGCTGGAGAGCGGGCAGCCCCTGACGCTTCTGCAGTACCGCGACGGATATCTGTATTATTCGGCAGACGGCGGTTCGAGGATTGTCGGGGAGACGAATTTTTACCGCCTGTCAGGAAAAGGCGCGGCTCCGGAGCCGGCGGGCCGGATTTATACGGAGCCGGGCATGCTGGGAGCAATGGACGGCCATGGCAATTTTTTTGCCGCAAAGGATGCGGCATACTGCCAGGTGATCCAGACAGACGGCGTTTATATGGCGCGGACGGAGTTTGGAGGGGAGGCGCAGCTTCTGGCGCCTGCGCTGTATGAGTCCCCTCTCAAGTCCCTGGGCCGGGTGGAGGCAGAGTTACAGAGCATCCCCAGCGAGGCGTCGGAGGGCGAGACGGTCGAGGTCTATGCGGAACGGCTGGTACTGTCCGGCGGGGAAGAGGCGGTTTACCGGATGAATCTCCAGATGGAGGAGCGCCAGCAGGAGGTTCTCGCCTACGGCGGGGAGCTGGCGAAAAGCCCGACCACGCAGGCAAGCCTTACATGGCTGATGGGGGATGTCGCCTATCAGAGCGATGGGATCCTCTGTATTGAAGCCGTGGGAAGCGAGTATACCGGAGGCGCGCACGGCGCCCCGTTTAAGGAATACTTTGTATTTGACAGGGCCACAGGGAACCGGCTCGGCCTGTCTGACCTTGTGGATAACAGCCAGGAGGAGCTGCAGGCCCTGGCAGGGGCGGCGTTCCGAGCTCTGGCCGAGGAGCGCAATTTTGCCTTTGAGTCCCCGGAGGATCTGGAGCACACGGTTGCGGATGATGTGAGCTTTGAGTCTGACTTTTACCTGTCAGAGGAGGGGATCGTCTTCTATTACCCGCCCTATGCGATTGCGCCGTATTCAGAGGGCTTTCCGGAGGCGGTGGTTCCGTATGATGCGCTGCGGCTGAAAGAAATATTGCAAAAATGAAATATATATTACTATAAAGAAACGTAAGGAGGTAACATTAGGATGCAGACAGTGATCAAAGAAAACGCCAACGGAGGAAAGGGCCGTGTGGTTGTGAAGCACATTTTGGATGAAAAGGAGCTGAACGGCAAGTGCAAGATGTTCGCGGAGGTCACGATCGCGCCGGGCTGTTCTCTGGGCTATCATGAGCACCACAATGAGAGCGAGACCTACTACATCATTAAAGGCCAGGGCGAGTACAATGATAACGGCGCGCTCCGGCCCGTCACAGTGGGGGATAAGACCTTTACGCCAAACGGACAGGGGCACGGGATCGAGAATACGGGCGATACGGATCTGGTCTTTATGGCCCTGATCATTTTTGACTGATAAAGATGGCATAAGACAGAGCGGGCAGCGGCAGGACAGGGATGTTTTGCCGCTGCCCGCGCGCGTTTGAAGCCTGCCTGCGCCTGATTTTGTGAGATGTTTTTTGTCAGATATGTGCAGATTTATGAGGCGCATGTTGATTAAATTTGGGCGCATCTGGCGGAAAAACGGCCGCAAAGGCAGGTACAGGAAGATTCTGGGGGCGCTTCTGTATGTATTTAGGAGGATACGGCGTGAAATTTTTCCATTTATCAGATTTACATATCGGGCGGCAGCTAAACGGGTACAGCTTAAAGGAAAGCCAGGAGCGGGCGTTTTCGCAGATCGCGGCGTATGTGGAGGCGGAGAGGCCGGACGCGGTCTTAATCTGCGGGGATATTTATGACAAGATGGTCCCCGCCGCGGAGGCGTACCCCATGTTTGAGGCCTTCCTGCGCATGCTGACAGAGGGGGAGGCCGCTCCGGCGGTGCTTGTTATCTCCGGAAACCATGACTCGCCGGAGCGGCTTTCATATGCAGCCTCCTTTTTAGAGCGCCACAACATCCACATTGCGGCCGGGAGGCCCTCGCCGGAGGGGCTTAAGAAGGTGACGCTTTCGGACGCCTATGGCCCGGTCTGTTTTTACCTGTTTCCCTTTATCCGGCCCGGGCATGTGCGGGATCAGTTTGGGGAAGGGGCCGTGACGGATTATGAGAGCGCGTTCCGCATGGTCCTTGAGCGGGAAACGCCGGATCCGGCGGCGCGCAATGTCATTCTGGCGCATCAGTTTTTCACAGCGGCCGGCGCGCGGCCGGGGACGTGCGACTCGGAGACAGCCGTCCTTATGGCCGGGGGGCTGGATAACATCGACGTTTCGGCGCTCGGCGCGTTTGACTATGCCGCGCTCGGCCATCTGCACGGCGCGCAGAGGGTGGGGGAGGAGCGCTTCCGCTACTGCGGGACGGCGTACCCGTATTCGGTGAGCGAGGAATTCCACAAAAAGTCCGTGACCGTTGTGACTCTGGCGGAAAAGGGCGCGCCGGCCGCGATCCGCACGCTCCCTCTGGTAAGCGAGCCGGGCGTGCGGCGGGTGAGGGGGACGCTTTCCTGGGTCCTTGAAGCCGCGCAGGAAAACGGGGACGATTATGTGAGCATTACCCTGACGGATGAGCTGGAGCCGTCGCGGTTCCGGGAGCAGCTTGAAGAGCGCTACGCGCGCATTCTCGATATCCGGTTTGACAATTCAAGGACAAAGCGCCGTCTGACAGAGGAAATGGAGCACATCGAGGAGCAGAGCCCGCTTGAGGCGTTCTGCCAGTTCTATGAAACCATGCGCGCCTGCCCCATGACCGGGCGGCAGAGAGACATCATGCAGAAGGTGATTGAGGAAGCGATGGAGGGGGAGACAGCTTGAAGCCGTTGCAATTAACTGTGTCCGCGTTCGGATCGTATGCGGAGGAGACAATCTTTGATTTTGAGCGGATGGATCACGGGCTTTTCCTGATCACAGGGGATACGGGTTCCGGGAAAACGACGATTTTTGACGCCATCTGCTTTGCGCTTTACGGGGAAGCGAGCGGGGAGAGCCGAAACGGCGCCATGATGCGCAGCCAGTACGCCTCCGACGCGCAGGATACGTGGGTGGATCTGGTCTTTTCGGATCAGGGGAAGCGCTACCGCGTCCGCAGAAGCCCGTCATATGAGCGCGTCAGCCGCCGCAGGAACCGCGACGGGGCGTACACGAGGACGACTGTCCTTCAAAAGGCGGCCCTGTTTTTGCCGGACGGGAGCGAATTTCCGGGAAATCTTTCGCAGGTAAACCAGAAGCTTAAGGAGATCGTGGGCGTGGACCGGGCCCAGTTTTCACAGATCGCCATGATCGCCCAGGGCGAATATGTCCGGCTTTTGTACGCCTCGTCAAAGGAGCGCAAAGAGATCTTTTCCCGGATCTTCCACACCGGGATTTACGGGCGGATCCAGCGGATTTTAAGGGAAAAGAATAAAGCGCTGTCAGAGCTTCAAAAGCAGAATGAGGGCTTCTGCGCCCATGAGCTTGCGCAGATCCGCCTTTTGCCCGCAAGCCCGTACCGCGGGGCGTGGGAGGAGGCCGTAACGCATACGGAGACAAAAAGCGCGGAGCTCCTCTCTCTTCTTAACGCAATCGAGGAGGAGACAAGACGGGAAGAGGCGGCGGCAAGGCGGCGGCTTTCCGCCCTGATTGCGGAGGCGGCCGCCGGCGAACAGCGGCTCAAGGAGGCAGAGAAGCATAACGGGATGCTGGACGGCCTTGAAGCCGCCTTAAAGCGGCTTTCTGAGCTGGAAGCGAAACAGGAGGCATTTGGACAAAAAGAAGAACGCCTGACCCGCGCCGGACAGGCGGAACCGGTCCGCCAGGCTGAGCTTTTGCGCCTGGAGGCCGAAGCGGATTACGCGGCGTGCGGACAGCGGACAGCGGCTCTCCGGAAAATGCTTGACGAGCGCCTGGAGGCGGTGGAAGCCGCCGGACGGGCCCGGAAAGAGGCCGAAACGGCGGCAAGGACGCGGCGGCCGCCGCTGGAGGCGCAGCTTTCAAAACTGGATGAAGCCATGCCCGCCTATGAGGAGCTGGATCAGAAGGAACGCCTTTACAAAGAAAAGAAACGCGAACAGGAGATATTTCACAGGCGTGAAAAAGAGCTGGCAGATACGCTGGCCGCGCTTGGGGAGGAGGAAAACCGCCTGCAGACGGCCGTAAACCAGGCCACAGAGGCCGCGATCCGCCTGGAGGGGACGAAGCGGGAGGAAGAGCGCAGGCGTCTGCGCCTGCGGCGTTTAAAAGCCCTTCTGGAGCTTGAGGAGGAAGAAAAGCGCGAGGCGAAAGCGCTCCTGCTGGAACAGGGGCAGCTAAAAAAAGCGCAGGAAAAATACGAAGGCGCGGAGGAAGACTACCGGCTCAAAAACCGGCAGTTTATCTCCATTCAGGCCGGCATCCTGGCCTCGGAGCTTACGGAAGGGCAGGCGTGCCCGGTGTGCGGCTCTGTCCATCACCCGAATAAGGCGCTTCTGAGCAAAGAGGATGTGACGGAGCACAAGGTAGAGGCGGCCAGAAAGCGCCGCAACCAGGCGGACGGGGCGCTGAAGGAAGCGGCCATGGCGTGCCAGAAGCGGCGCGCCGGCTTAGACGCCTTAAAACGGCGGCAGGAGGAGCAGAGACAGGAACTTGCGGAGCCCGGACAGGGCGTGAACAATACAGATATATCCGGCGCGCCCATGAATCTTAAAGAGGAAGAGGCGGCATATGAACAGATCCTGTCGGCACGCAGAGATCTGGAGGCGCAGAGCGCCGCCCGCAACGGGCTTTTAGCGCGCCTTGCCGGGCTTAAAGAAACGAAAGAGCAGGCGGGCGCGGAGCATTCGGCCCTGACAGCCGCAAAGGAGGAAGGGGAACGCGCCCTCGCAAAGCTGGAGCTTGAGCTGCAGCAGCTAAAAAAACATTTAAAATGGGAGAGCCGGAGCGCGGCCGCAGACGAAAGGGCACATGCTGCAGACGAGCTTATGGCCCTGGAAAAGGCGTTAAACGAAGCGTCCGCCCGCTATGAGGCAAAAAACAGCGAAAAGAGCGAGGCCGCCGGCAGGCTTGCGGCTGAAGAACAGGCGCGGCAGGCCCTGGAACAGAAACGCCTGGCCCTCGCAGAAGAGGAAGCCGCCCTTTGCAGGCGGCAGGGCTTTGAGGATGAGGCCGCCTGCCGCGCCGCGCTGCTTTCCGCGGACGAAAGGAAGGATCTTCAAAACCAGATCCGCGCCTACGAGAACGCCTGCCTGGAGGCGAGGGCAAACTGCGAGAGCTACAGGGCTGTCACTAAGGGGCTGAAACGCGAATCCTTAGAGGAGCTGCGCGCCGCGCTGGCCGCGCTGACCGGAAAGCGGGAGTCTTCCGAGCAGGAGAGCAGCGCCCTTTCGGCCATGCGAAACGCCAACACCGCGGCCCTTAAGCGCCTGACCGCGCTTTTTGAGGAGCGGGAAAAGCTAAACGAGGAAAAGCAGGAGATCGAGATCCTTTACAACACCGCGGACGGAAATCTTAAGCCGGCGCACCTCGATTTCCAGACCTATATCCAGCGCCGCTATTTTAAGGAAATGATCCATGCCGCCAACCAGCGCTTAAAAGTTATGTGCGACGGCAGCTTCCTGCTCAAATGCCGCGACTTAGAACGCCTGGGCCGGCAGGGCGAGGCGGGGCTCGATCTGGATGTATACAGTATGCTTCAGGATCAGAGCCGGGATGTAAAGACCCTGTCCGGCGGCGAGGCATTCATGGCCGCCCTCGCCATGGCGCTGGGCATGGCGGATATCATCCAGAATGCGGCCGGCAGCGTGAAGATCGACGCGATGTTCATCGACGAGGGCTTTGGAAGCCTGGACGAGGAATCGCGGATGAAAGCCATAAGGATCTTAAAGGGGCTGGCCGGAGACCGGAAGCTGGTGGGGATCATCTCCCATGTCACGGAGCTGAAAGAGCAGATCGGGCGGAAGCTGGTGGTAAAAAAGGACGAGCGCGGGAGCCGGGCAGTGTGGGAGGCGGAGGAGTAACGATTATGGCGGAGTGCCGGCAGGCGCTTTATTTTAATGATAGCCTATATAACTCCTATTCACGGGCGGAAAATCTTCTGCGCCCAAAAGATACATATGGTATTTAATCATCCATTACGGTATGCTATAAGCAGGTTAAAATTTGTTGGAAAGATTTAATGCTTTCAGCTCCTGTATTTCATCGTTTGTCAGCGTGACAATGTAACGCGGCATATCTGCATCTTCCAATACCGTTTTTAATGGAGTATAGCAAATTTTTTATTGAGGTAAAGTATTGTTACTAAGGAACTGTTAAGAAATAACTTTTCAATAGTGCGCAGGATTTTTCTTCGAGAGTGCCACTCAAAAATCAGGCGCATAGTGGGCTATGTAACTGATTTTTGAGTAGTACTATCGGAGAAAAAAACAAGCAATATGAAAAGTTATTTTTTGACAGTTCCTAACCGGATGGAGTACTACCGTTTACATAAAAAGATAGGTTATTGATTATATGTTGAATATCTACGGGCATATTGCTGTAATGAGTTTTAGGAATTGGAGTTAGGAGAGAACATATGACGCTACAACAATTAAAATATGTTATAACAGTTGCCGAGAAAGGTTCTATTACAGAGGCTGCAAAAGATCTCTATATCTCCCAACCCAGTCTTTCTGGCGCAATCAAAGAAGTAGAAAAGGAAGCAAAGCTCACGATTTTCAACCGTTGCCGCGCAGGTGTCGCTTTAACAACCGAGGGCATGGAATTTTTGGGATATGCCCGACAGGTCGTACAGCAGATGGAACTTCTGGAATCCAGATACATTGACAATCGGCCAGAAAAATTACGCTTTTGTGTATCTACCCAGCACTATACATTCGCGGCCAACGCTTTTGTGGAGTTGGTACAGCATTTCGGGCAGGAGCGATATGAGTTTATTTTGAACGAAACCCAGACTCACCAGATTATTGAGGATGTCAGAAACCGTTTCAGTGATTTAGGTGTTCTCTACCTTAGCCAAAGCAATGAAAGTGTACTGCGAAAAAGTTTTGAGGAGTACGGTCTGGACTTTCACGAGTTGTTCACAGCGGCCCCACACGCTTTTTTGCGACGGGAGCATCCTCTGGCAAGCTATGAAAAAATCACCTTAAACGACTTGCGGCCCTATCCCCGGTTGAGTTTTGTGCAGGGGACCTATGAGTCTGCTAACTTTGCAGAAGAACTGTTCAGCAACGAAATTGCAGACAAAAGTATAAAAATCAGTGATCGGGCCGCTATCGTCAATTTCATGGTTGGGTTGGACGGCTATACCATTTCAAGCGGCATATTCCCAAAATATCTGCATGGTGATTCCATTGTTTCTATCCCCCTTGCAGAAAATGAAACAATGCGAATCGGGTATCTTCTGAATAAAGACCGGGAGTTGTCTGAGTTGGGCAGAATTTATATCGAAGCCCTGATGCAGTACCAGCAGAATTAAACATAGGTTGATCCTATGCTTTAACATAAAGAATCAATATTACCTATCCCATAGCGTTCCGCTATATAATGATGAGCGGAAGGAGGCGTTACTATGCCTGGCTATGTGATAGGTAATTTTTTTGTATATTCGGTCATCAATGCGTTCACCCCAGGGCCGGGAAATATCCTTGCTCTGAACACTGTAACAAACTACGGATGGAAGAAAGGGAATCCTCTGTTCCTGGGCATCTTCGCCGGTTACTATGTTGTTCAACTGATTTGTGCAGTGTTTGTTTTTGGTGTCAGCGCCTTTTTACCTGGGGTGCTGGACGTGATGAAATATGTCGGTGCTGCATATATCCTCTGGCTGGCCGTTCATATTGCGTTCAGCCGACCAGATGGGGACAGCGGAGAAAAATCGGCGTCCTTTTGGAAAGGTTTCATGCTGCAATTTGTCAATGTGAAAATATATCTGTTCGGCATTACGGCTTTAACTGGGTATATCACCAATTACAGTACCGCATTGTGGGTGTTGATTCTCTTTGAACTTATTATCGCCACCATAGGAACGATTGCTACAACGTGTTGGATCGGAGCGGGGATGGCTATTCAGAAAGTCTACCGCCAATACTACCGGCCAATCAATATCATTCTGGCCCTGACTTTGCTGGAATGTGTATATAGCATCCTGGTATCATAAAATGCGGAGGTAATTATGGAAAAACAAGATGTTTTTGACAAAGACAAAACCTATGTGGCACATACTAATACCCCTTTTCCTGTCGCTGTCCAGAGCGGGCGCGGAGCCGCCGCAAAGGACTTTGCCGGAAAAGAATACATCGGCTTTGGCAGCGGCATCGGCACAAATGCCCTGGGTTTCTGCAGCGAGGAATGGGTGAACGCAGTTACCACGCAGCTCCGGGCTGGTGCAGCACGCCTCGAAGCTGTTCTACACGCTGCCTGATACGCTGCTGGCAGAGCGCCTGTGCCGGCTCACGGGGGATTCCAAGGTTTTTTCTGGCAATTCCGGGGCGGAGGCCAACGAGGGCGCGCTCACGGCTGCAGATTTTCCAGTTCTTGCTGCAATTGTTGAAGAAAAGTATTGGAGGCTCTTGAAAGAACCTGATATTTTTTCCATACAATGCAAAGTTCTGCTTCCAGAGGAGGAAAAAGCGGTTTAAAACACAGGTTGCTGTTACCGGTTGTATTGATGAGCTTATCTAATGCAATCACATATCCAAATCCTTTTTTTACAAATTGGGCGGCATTATAGACCAGATCATAAGTGGCGGCAATATTTAATTTTGAAAGGTCTGTTTTCAGCCAGGAGAACATCTCGCTATTGATGGAACTCTGATGTGAGATGATCAGCGGCTTATCCCATAAATCTTCTGCCGAAATTGTTTCTTTTTCTGCCAGCGGGCTGTCTTTTCGCATAAGCACGCCCCACAGATCTTTCATTGGAAGCCGGATATAATCGTACTTGCTTATATCTGTCGGGCCTACCAAAAGCCCAAAATCAATCAGACCTTTATCCAGCTTTTCCATGACTCGTTCTGCGTCGCCACTGTAAATATGGTAATGGATCAACGGATGTTTTTTTTGTAAATTCTGGGCTGCCTGTGCCAGAAAAGAAATTGCTTCTGTTTCCCCGCAGCCAATATGGATTTCCCCATTGATGTTTTCGTTGGAAGAAGCCAGCTCCGCTTTTGTCTTTTCCATCAGATCGACTAATTCTTCCGCACGTTTGCGCAGCAGCATACCGTCTTCCGTCAGCGTGACTTTTTTACTCCCCCGGATAAGTAGCTGTTTTCCCAATTCATCCTCTAAATCCTTTAATTGTCTGGAAAGCGGTGGCTGAGTCATGCGGAGCGCTTCTGCCGCTTTTGTTATGCTTTCTTCCCTTGCTACTGCAAGAAAATATTGTAATACCCGAATATCCAAATGAAAATCCTCCTCGCTTTTATGGGTTCTTTCTATTATAACAGAAGGAGTCATACCTTTCAAGTATGCATTCGCATTATATATATGTATTTGATATCTTGAGAAGGCAGATTTATAATGATTCCAGTGGAGGTGATTCAATATGTCTGATCATATCAATGGAATAAAATCACGTCCATATCGGAAAGAGATTATAGATACATTGCAGAAACTGGTAAAAGGGATGTCTGCTTATAAAGAGTTTGTTTTTTTCGTGAAATGTGTAAGGGATTACCATCTGGCAGATTTTGAAAAGGGCAGACCGGATCTTGCCGTGATTGGTTCTGGCATCCCAGAGGAATTAGTTCTTGCATCAGGGAAAAGGCCATACTGGATTTTGGGCGGCAGCAGGGTAAACTCCATGTGGGCAGATGATGCAGATATACCAAAGGAAGGTCATAGAAAACACCCTCCGGGTATCCCTGGATGCACAGAAAGCAGTGCAAAAGAGCGGAAAACGATCGGGACATTTTGTGTCATGGTTTCCGCAGAGTTGGTCTATGCTGCAGGAGCTATGCCTGTGCGCCTGTGTTCCGGCAGCTATACGGCATAACTCCATAGGGGATGATTACATTCCCCGTGATGCCTGCCCGTTAGTAAAAGCGGTAATGGGTTTTGGCCAGACAGGGGCGCTTCCGGCATCTAATAATTAAGCAGGATTGTATTTATATGCGCAGAAAATACCTTTTTAGTATGAAAAACGATATTATATATGTATTTGATATTTTATTGATGGCGATTTATAATGAGATCAGAAGGAGGAAAGAAGATGGCAGAGGCAAAAGATATATACGGGGGCATTTACCAAAACCTGATTGATGCCGGTTGTGACCAGCAGATGACAGAACTGTGTATGACATTTGTAAAGGAAGGTCAGTTCTCGGATATTGCGCCGGTACTCACAAGACACAGGAGCTGGCTGCCCGTGGCTTTGTCAGTATAGCCTTTGATCCGTCCTTTGGCGGGGAGAGCGGCGGTGAGGTACGAAACACGGCGTCACCGGACATATTTACGGAAAATTACAGTGCGGCGGTGGACTATATTGGTCTGCTTCCTTATGTTGACAGGGAGCGTATTGGCGCAGTCGGCATATGCGGGCTTTCGGGAATGGCGGTTACCGCTGCGGGAACGGATACCAGAATTAAAGCGGTAGCCACATTCTCCATGTACGATATGTCCCGTGATATGAGTAAGGGACACATGGATTATTATACGGAGGGGCAGAGAAACAAGATCAAGGAGTATCTGAGCAGGCAGCGTTGGAAAGATGCGGAGAATGGCACTTTTGCATTGGGCAGCCATGAAATTGCTTTTGATGAGAATAATGAGCCGATTACAGGAATGATGGAAATTCCGCAGGAACTGCCGGAGGGGCTCAGGTATTTGGAAACCATTTATTTGAAGAAGAATTGAAGCCGGTGTTTGAGAAAGCATTGGAGCGTGGGCTGAACCTGTGGGACACGGCAGCGGTTTACGGGGAAGGAACCGGGAGGGGAGAGGCGTATAACCCGCATCTGAAAGAACTGACAGCATTGATTGATGAACTGAAACTGATAGGAACATGTTTTGATGCCAGCCCTGCGCAGGTTGCGACGGCATGGGCGATTGCAAAAGTCCAGCTAAGAAATGTCAATAGGTAAAATGAAAAATGTTTAAAAAGTTTTTTTCAAGCAACTGATGTAAAAAAGGGTAACATTAATAAACCCATTAT
>CAJTGE010000059.1 GCA_910575795.1 Clostridiaceae bacterium
TCCAGGGAACCGGAGCTGTCATAGCCGTTCAGCCTTCGTGTCCCGTCCAGCTTCCAGCTCCCATCCAGCCTTAAATAGGCCAGGTTATAGCGGGGGAAGAATTCGCCCCGAAACCGGAATATATTGTTCCAATTAACCGGAACCTGATACTGAAATGGATACCGTCCAGACAGGAACAACAGTATATTAGCCGGAATCATTTCTCCTGCCATCTTTCTGATAGCACGCAGAGTGGCTATTGTCTGATTAAATATCTCTATCCGCAGTTCATATACTTTCAAGTGGGATGTGTCCACTATAAAAGGCTCTTCCCCACAGAGAAGCAAAAGCCGGTCCATCAGCATCCGCCAGGTATATGGGAGCATTGTGAACCATTTTGACCGGATATTTAGCCGCCTGCTTTCCAGGCTGTCCTCTTTTGATGGAAATAAGCCCATCATTTTCTCAAACCTTGAAATTCCGTACTCATCTGCTGTTTCGATGAATTCATTGCGCAGCGCCCGGTCGGCGGCTTCCCAGATGAGCTGAAATTCCGGGTTTTCCGCAGCAAGGGCAGTGTTTATTTCTTTATATTCTGCAATAAACGGGGGAAGGTATGATACAAGGTCAACTTCCCGGATCATGCTCCCACACCTCCCAGTACCGGAATTTCATATTCTCCCAGAACCAGATTACCCTGCTCCCCGTTGATTGACGTGTGCTGTACGTCAACCACTCCCGGGACGTTCAGAAGGCGGGTATCTATCTGGCTCAGCCTTACTGTCAGGTACGGGCTGTCTGCCCATGCCTTCCTGAGCTCCAGCAGATACGACGCAACAGCTTCCTCAAGGCGGCCCTGCAGATTATTCCATCCAAAGCCGTCTTCAAAGGTCAGAGACGTCTTTACATTCACCGGCCTTACAGCCGCGCTTTCTACTTTTACCACATGGCCGACAGGCGCAAGGCCGTAGCCCTCTCCTGCATTTTCTTCGGGATCGATCGCTGTCTGGACAGCCTTTATAAGAGCATCGGAGGCAGCGCCGAATTCTGAATCAATCACCGTCAGCCGTACGCATCCCCCAACCGTCAGTTTTTTCTCTTTTGCGGCATGGAAAACAGAATCCAGCCAGCGCTGTGCCTCTACATCTATGGCGCCCTTCGTATTTTCATACCACCTTTCAACACTTTCTGTGGGGATCATGTCTGCCGGAGAGATGTCGCTGTTCCATGTCCTTGTTACTTTTGTCCTGCCGACTCCCGGGATTGCATTTGTCTTTTCCAGGTAATCCCTCACATTTCCGCCGAAGGCGTGTTCGTGGAATGAATCCAGGTAGCGCTTCCGCAGGGCTTCTGTCTCTTCTTCGTCCTCGCCTGGTATGAGGACTTCTGTCAGTTCGGCCCTTTGCAGCCCTTTGATGTACTCAACGGGGAGCATCGCGCCTAAATACTGATTGCCGGCGCTCCCGGCGGTTTCGCACTGTACCTGATACTCGCCGTCTGCTGTCTTTTCTGTGACTATATAATTCATATCGCCAATATTGAACCGCTTCCCGGAAACATCGGTACTGGCCGGGACAAACCGCCCTTTCAGCACGGCTTGTGTCGCCTGGAATGGGAATATCCCCCGCTCTTTGCAGCGCAGAATCAGGAATTCCCTGGAAGCGGTGTCGCCGTATGCCTCCCGCAAAACAGCGTCAAGCTCAATATACAGAATCTGGAGCTCAATCGCCGCCGGCGAATGTGTGTCCCAGATAACAGAGCCCTCCCGCTTGTCCAGTTTATCAGGAACGCGCGCAAGCATCCGTTCCAGAAGCGACTCATAGGTCACATGTTCATACATCAGAAATTCACCTCCTTTTCCACATCCACATCCCCGTACAGGGTGTGCACGGTAAATGATACGTGGATCACACCTTTTTGCGGATAGTTGAATTCAAAGTGATCAACGTTCCGGATCCGGTCATCACACAGCAGCGCTTCCGAAATCCGGCGTTTCAGCTCCGGGCATACATAAGTGACAGGCTCCCCGAAAAGGTCAAGAAGCTCGATCCCGTAATTCCAGCTATACATGATATACTGGTACCGTTCGGTCATGAGGATCTTGTAAATTGCCTGTTTTACTGCCTCCAGCCCGTTTGCATAGCCCTGCACGCGCTTATCCTCCGGCCGCATCCGCCAGGTCCGATCCGGCTGCTCTTCGATCTCAAAATCTCTATTAAGAAAGCCGGCTGTCGATGGAATCATCCTATACCCCCAATCCTGTCAACTACTATAAATTTCTGGCCTTCCTGCTGTCGTATCAATATCACCCGGTCGCCCTTTTCAAGCGCATTATGCATCAGGAAATTTTTTGTCCCCACGATATTGTGGGTATGGGCGGGCGCGGCCGCTGTTTCTCCGTCAGGCGGGACGCTGTTTTCCGCTGTCCACTGGACTGTAACGGTTGTCATATAGTCTGTTACATTCCTTGTCAGGATAAGCTGCTTTTCGCCGAGCAGCATTTTCTGTTCCACGTTGATGGCCAGAGGGGATTTTGAAAGCACCTCCCCAAAATACACATTGACAGGCTTTGTGGATTTCTGGACGTCCATGGCCGCCTTTTTTACAGCTTCCACAAGTCCGTTTGCATCAGCCAACAAATTCGCCTCCCCTGAGCGTCAGATCCATCCAGTGCTCATTTTCTTTGTAGATATGCTTACAACTTTCCACCAGCATAAAATTTTTTACTTTTATATCCCCGAGGTCAAGGTTTACCACCACCATGCTTCCTGCCCTTACCCGGTTATCTCCCAGAATATTTGTAAGCTTCAGGCT
Organism: Clostridiaceae bacterium; assembly: GCA_910575795.1. Taxonomy (GTDB): domain Bacteria; phylum Bacillota; class Clostridia; order Lachnospirales; family Lachnospiraceae; genus Otoolea; species Otoolea muris. The sequence goes on from CAJTGE010000059.1 coordinate 2,794, forward strand.
GCGCGTTTTTTTATTGTACAGCTTCAGAAGGGCGTCTGCCTTTGCCTGGCCGTTTTCCCCTTTTTTCAGCGTGTCAAAATATTGCAGGACTCCCCATTTATTGATATTCCCGGAATCCTGCGCGATATAAACTTCCCTTAAGCCAGTTTCCTCGTTGTCATAGGTCAGCTTGACTTTATTATAGGTATTGTCGTCAATAGATGAGATGTACTCGAAATTTTCTCCTGTCTCTTCGTCAATCATCAGATAAGCTCCCTGGCTTCCTACTGCCATCGAGGACAGGTGTTTTAAAGCCAGCTTCCCGAAATCATCGTATAAGACAAACATCTCCCCTGTATTGGTCAGGGTCAGGTCAAGGGCATTCTGGATCATTTCAAAGAGTGATGTATCTTCCTCCACTCTTGATTCAATCACATAGTTTGTGTTTTCCAGGACTCCGACATTCAGGGAGTAACCGGCCGCGATCCGCCGTATCAGCTGATCCGCTGTCTGGGCTTCATAGACGATGGTATCCTCATTTTTCAGATAACGGAGCTGATCCCATGCCGTGACAGTGATGAGCGGCCCTTTCTCCCTTTGCTGTTTAAACACAAAACCAAAAAAGATCTCATCGCCGTTTTCCTTCATCCTTACCGCGCTGCCTTCTGAAAAGTCCAGCGCATCATCCATAAGGACCTTGAAAGTCAGCTTCCCCGGCGTATTTTTCCGCTGCGTGGTCCATTCAATCCCTTCCTCTACTGCCGGAAAAAACGCTTTGGTCCCTGTTTCGTTCCCTATTAAAAGTTCAACCCCAAAACGGTTCCCCTCCTTTCTATGCTGCGGGGATTGTCAGTATCTGCCCCGGATAAATGAGATTTGGGTTTCCGCCTATTACATCCCGGTTCGCGTCGTAAATCACCGTATACTTTGAGCCGTTGCCGTAAAACCGTTTGGCGATATTCCAGAGACAATCCCCCTTCACAACCGTATAGGTCTGCGCCGCCGGAGGGGCCGGCGCCTCCGTTGTCTCCCGCGGCGGCTGCGCGGCAGCTTTTGGCTTTTCCATGTCGAAGCGGATGCTGACTGTCTTTGTCCCGTATTCCCTCCATTGTTTCAGCTTTATTTTCACAAGCAGGTCAAAGCCGTTTTTCGCATCCTCTGTGATCTGGTAATCCTCCATGGATACTTTTATGTTGGTGTCAAATAATGGCGTCCCGTCCGGACGCCGCCTGCAGACAATAAACTGGAACGGCTTCCCGCGCGTTTTCAGGTCTTCAAAATAACCGAGGAAATAGTCCGCTCCTTTAAAACCGGCTTTGTAGACAGAAAACGGATATTTTTCCTGCGGTATCCGGCACTCAAATTCAATATCCGTAAGGCCCGCCTGTTTTAACAGGTTGATCTCCCCTTCGTTTATCAGGGTAACCGTTTCATTGTTGCTGTTAATCTTTACCGTCAGCTTAGGGGGAGCGATCGGTAACAGGCATTTTTTTAAATAAAAATCATATCCGCTTTTTGCCATCAGTCATGCACTCCCTCTGCCGTTGATTCAATCGCCTCCAGCATTGCATCCGTAAGGTTGGAAACAACCCCGTCCAGATCCATCCCCCGCTTAACTGTGTTATGGTTCGTCTGTTCTATGTGGATCTCCGCGGTTGTGAAGCGGTTGACTGCCTCCTGCTCTGCGATATCCCGCAAATATTTCAGCTCTTCCCCGGTGATATCCATGCTGTCAGCCATTTTTCCTGTATTCCCCGCAATATCGTTTACGCCGCTTCCAATGTCCCCCAGCTCCGGGGTGTAATTGCTTAGGTCCGCATAATCCCCGGCATCCGGGATATTGCTGTCAAATAATGAGGACAGATTAAAGTCAGCAAACCGCTCGTCAATCCCTTTGCCAAAGGAGTAACCCGCATCCCAGGCCCCTTTATACTCAAACCTGTCAAGGTGGTAATCCTGCGCGTTTACTTTAGCCATGATCTCCTCCCCCTGGCCAAAGGTCCGGTCTACCCAACTGCCAAGCGAATCCCGCCAGCCGGAAACTGCGCCGGCAAGGTTTGAGCCAAAAACTGTGTCAATCGCGGATGCGAGGGATTCCAGTATCCCTAGAACCGTATCAGCCAGATCAAAGAACAGCCGTGCAATCGCCCCCACTGGATCATTGAAGACATTGCCAAAAAAGTTTGCAAAAGCCGCTATGAAATTCCAGAGCGCCACAAATGTATCAATTGCAAAATTTACCAGGGTGACAAACAAATTTCCGATAAAGGCTGCGCCGACCATGAACGCCCCGCAGATAATACCCGTCGCGGATATGGAAGTTCCCGCAAATTTATTTACCGCCGCCACCGCCGCATAAAATACGGCTGTCAGGGCGATCACCAGAATGATCAGCCACATGACCGGGCAGGCATACATAGAGGCGTTCAGCCCGTTCTGGGCTGCGATCTCCGCCGCCGTTGCCGCTGTCAGGCTTCCTGTCGCCGCCGCATGGAGCATCTGCGCTGCCGCCATCGCAACATGGAGCGCATTGCTGGCTGCGTTTATGGCATTCACAGCCAACTGCCAGCCATAATATACAGCCAGAGCCCCGGCTACCCCGTAAATAACAGGGGAAAGCCACGACCAGTTATCGGCCAGGACCCCGGCCGCCCCGGTGAGCAGGCCAACAAGTTCCAGCGATACGCCGGCCAGGGCCGATATGGATCCTATGCTGTTATTCACAAATTCCTGGAATGCCTGGCTGTTTCCAATCTCGTTCATGCGTTCCAGAACCGGCTGGAAGGCCATGATTGCATTATCCCGAAAATCTCCCCATATCTCTGAAAAAGTCTTTGGCATCCCATCGAACTTTGCATTTGTTTCATCAGCCGCCGCAAATAAAGCATTTTTAAGAATTGTTGCAGTGAGCTGTCCTTCTGATGCCATATCTTTTAGCTCTCCCACAGATACTCCTAAATAATCTGCGACCGTTTGAAGAATGTTAGGGGCCTGTTCTAAAACACTATTGTATTCCTCTCCACGCAATACCCCTGAGCCCATAGCCTGCGTAATCTGTAACATAGCAGCATCAATCCCGGCTGCTTCTGTACCTGCAATTCTAAAATGCTTATTCAACTGTTCTGTAAATGCAATAACTTCCGCAGAACTATTAAATGCATCGCCTGCCATAAGCCCTAACTTTGAAACAGCATCGGCTGTTGCCAGATAAGACCCTCTGGAACGTTGGGCCGATAGGAAAATCATATCATTTAATTGTTCTGTGGATTGTAACTTGTCATTCATTAAGTCTAAACGTGCCATGGTAGACGTCAACTGATCAGACAGGTTTAAAACATTTGAAAAGGTTTGAATTGTGGCATAGGCAGCGACTACTCTTCCGACCATCTGCATCAGTTCATTTGCTTTGTCAGTCCCTACTTCAATTTCTCGGTTAAACCGGCCCTGCTCATCCACATTGTCCCGGATATACCGTTCGGTATTCCCGATCGTCTGCTGCAGCCTCAAATATGCTTCATTTGCCGCCTGCGCATCCAGATCATCCAAAGCCCGGTTTAAGTTCTCCTGCTCCCGGATCGCCTGGCCAAGCTGCCCGCGCAACTGCTCCAGCCCTGCATTCACTGTACCTGTCCCTATATTCAGGGGATTATTTTCAATTTGCCGGATGCGGTCCCTTACCCAGTCAATCCTTCCCGCCATCCGGTTTACATCCTGGAACGCTTCTGGAGGGAAGAATTCTGTATTATATGCCTGCTTTGCAATGAGGTTCTGCGAATTGCTTAGCTGCAAAAGCATGGCGTTTGCGCTCTGCATCTCCTGGCGGAACCGTTCCATCCCGCTTCCGGTAAATACTTCCGGGCTTCCTGTCTGCCACTGGAACGGAACCCCCACCGCGGGCGGGGGCTCTACGCCCTGTGGGGCCGGCACAGCCGGCGGACCGGGGGCAGGGGAACCCATGCCCTGAAAGGCCGCGTCCAGCTCCCTGACGGCCAGCGCCGCCTGGTTGACGGATTCCCTTGCCCCTTCAATGGAGGACATGTCAACCGGCGCGCTCATGGTCCTGTGCAAATCCTCCATGGCGGCAAGCCCTAAGTTGACAGAGCTGATTACCTGGTACAGGACGCCTGTGAAATTGTCCTGCAATTCGATTGCTGTGCCGATGGATCCCATCCTCTGTCACCTGCCCCTCTTCCCTTTTCCGGCTCTGCGTTTCATTTCCTTTTCTTTCTTCCTGTCCGCTTCCATCTTTACCTTTACGGCCGCTATAACAAATGCCTTCTCCTGTTCATCCAGCCCCAGGAATGCAGAGGGCAGGATATGTAATTTCAGAAGGGCAAAGTAAGCGAAATTCGCTTCCCAGTCCCCTTCCTCTATTAGTTTTTTGCTTCGCCCACCTTGTCCTCAAACGATACGTTAAAGCCCTGGAATCTCTGGACGAAGGAAGCCAGTTCGTTGTATTCTCCGGGATCGTCAACCATAGCAAGCAGCAATTCCTCCGGTGTCATGACGCCATAGGAATCCTGTAATTCTTTATCATACAGATCAGGGACCACCACGGAAGCGGCAACCATCTTCTGAATGTAAAGGCCGGACTTCACTTTCTGCCGGAACATATTAGGTTTCCCGGTAATCGGTACATCAATGGTACAGGAATCCCGTAAGTCTTCATTTTCCTTTGACGTAATATGCCGGAACTCCCATTTAAGGGGATTTCCGTCCCCGTCACAAAGAGAGCGTGTCGGCGCATAAAAACCATTCTCTTTGACGGCCTTATTGGACTTCATAAATTTGCTGAATTTAGACATTTTTACACTCCTTATATTTTCATAAAAAAATCCTTATATGGGCTTATATGAACACCACACAAAGGCTTTTAATGCTGTTTAGTTGGTAAGAAAACCTTCCAGATCCCTGAACGTTTCCGGCATCTTGAAATCCTCGAAGGTGAAATCCATATCTTCATCCAGATATTCGCCGTCAGCGTCAAACTTCGCCAGAATACCGCCGTCAATGTTGCAGTCCATCAGAATCATGGTCTGCCGCCCTACTGCGGAAGTCTTATCCTCATTGGAAATCTGGATTTCAAAATAAGTATCTTCCCCGGTGTCTTTATACTGGAGCATCATCTGCCGGAAGATGGAAGTGTTGTAATGGAAGGTTGCGCTGCCCGTACCCTTCCACCCGGAAGCCTTGTTCCCTTTTCCGGTTTTCCCCAGGATGGGGACTTCTGTCTTATTCTTCTCGAACTTTGCTTCCAGATTGATCGCCTGCATGAAATTATAGCGCCTTGTCCCGATTGTGACGAAGCACTCTGCTAAAGCCGCAAATATAGAATCTTTTGCTCTCATTGTCACATTGCCCATTCTTCTCACCTCCTCTTCTTATGCCACTGTCACAGTCATGTAGAGTTTCCCCATGGCATTCACAACCGTCACCGCATCTGTAACGACAACCGATTTTTTAGTGTCCCCCTGGGCCACCGTTACATCCGCATCCGAAAAATCCTCAATCGCCCGGATCTCCTGGAGCTGCCCATGATGCTTTACAATGTCTGACCACAGGGAAATCCGCCCGGATGCGTCATTCGGTACAACGCCCAGATACTTTGTCCCAAACAGCACCGCGATATCGTTGCCAATCTGATCCATCACCCGGATCGTCTGGTTATCTTTAAAAATCTCTCCCTGCGTGTCGGACACAGTGACCATTGTATTAATATCCTCCAGCACACGGACATCAGCCCCGGCCATATGGAACGTAAATTTCCCTGCTTTAATGGCTTCTTTCAACTGGTTCTGCGTGTGCGGCGTGTCAACGGCAAAGCCTCCGTCGTACTTCTTATTCTGGTTGCTTTTATTGACCGGGCAGCCTGCGCTGGCCCCTGTCACCCAGTACACAAGAGCCGCCTCGCCCCACCCGTCGTCAAGGGCTTTATTGTTTACGCTGATCACCCCCGGATAATCTGCTTTTGCATAGTCGTAAAGGACAAGCTGGAATTTCACCCCCATCTCATCCCGGAGCCGTCTGTTAAATGCCGCGTACAGAGATTTGGTTGTATCATCCGTCACGGCGGCCCCCATTGTGTTGAATGAATAGGATTCAATCCTGTCCAGGTATGCCTGATGGTCCGCGCCGCTTACCTCCCCGTTCTCGCCTCCGGCCAAAGGAAGCCCGGCCGTATCTGCCAGCGTTATGCCGCTCTTCCACGTCACGTATTTGTTTTTCACCAGCTCTTCCGCCGTTGAAACCGTCTGCTCATCCACCACAGCCGTCCCCAGGACGGTTTTTACATCAAACATAGCTTCATTATCTGCATTTACCTGCACGACGATTTTTAAGTCATTCCCGCGGATCCCGCAGTACAGCGCTTCCGCCAGGTCATTTTCCGCTTTCTTTCCCGAGCCGTTCAGCCGGTACCCGTAAAAGGTCTGCGTATTCATAAACAGATCCTTAAGTCCCTTCATCCTGTCGCTCGTATATTTATAACCGAAAATCTCCATGCTGTTTTCCTGGAAATCTCCGTTTGTCACCTCAAACACTTCGCCTGAGACGCCCCAGTCCAGCTCCAGGGGCATCGTTGCAATTCCTCTGTCAGAGAGGGCCGCGTTTGCGGCCGACTTTGATACAAAGTTGATATACGCCCCGGGCAATCCCTTGTTCTGGGTTGTAAAGGTTCCGCCTCCTAACGCCATTCTTATTTCACCCTGCCTTTCATATATCTTCCAATCGCTTCTTCCACATCTTTTACCGTATACTGCCTGCCATTTTCCAAAAGGGCGTCCACGATATCCCTTCTTTCACGGAAGCGCTCCGATGCAAGCAACTGTTCTTTGGAAAACCGTTTTCCCTTTTCCCTTACGTTTTCCGGCGCTGCTTCCGGGATTTTCTTTCTCCCTGCCATTCCATCACCTAACCTTTCACGGAAGTTTCAGATGAAACCTCTTCCATAACCGGGACAGTTTCAGCCGTCCTGTAAACAAACATATCGTAATTCACAAAAAAATGCAGGATGCCGTCCACTACTTCGTACTTCATTTTTGTCCCCATCACCCAATCGCCGCCGACATCCAGATATTCCAGACATACGAAGAGGCGTTCTGCCGTCTCCATGCATTCTTCATTTCCGCGCAGGCTGTCCGCGGGGAAATACTGGATGCAAAATGGGTTCCGCCTGAAATAGCGCCGGTTCAGGAACAGCCTGTCTGTAGGATTGATACAGGAAATAAAAAAACAGGGCTTTTTTAAACCCTGCTTTTTCGCTTCCATGCAGATGCTGTACGCATCGCCAAATTCCGTATATATAGAACGGCTGATGGATTCAATAATCGAATGGATCATCTCATGCACTCCCCCAAAAACTTCCTGATTTTTGATTCAAGCACCCGCGGGGCTGCCTCCTGGATCTCCTGCTCTGATATTGTAAGCATAAAACGTCCCTGAACCCACCCCCGGTGACCCGCTGTCCTGTGCCCGTATTCTACATAGGAGGCATATTCAACCGGATTGACGATCTCAATTACAAGACTATTCCCATAATGGTTGATCTTCAGGCTGTCAGCATAACTCTTTGCACCGCTGGTTTTCCTCCCTTCCGATCCTGAACCGGATTGCCGGGAAGTCCAGCCCCGCCTTAACGTGCCGCCTTTCTTCCCTGAACCTTTGGGATATTCTCCCACAGGCGTTCTCTTTATGACTTTTGCAAGCAGACGGGCGGCAAGTTCCCTGGCGCATTCCTCCACAAATGCCTGCGTTTCTCCGGCCTTTATCTGGTTCAGCCGCGCCTGGAGCTTTTTCAAATCAGAAGCACGGAAGGTTCCCATCTTCCCCATCAGGCCCACCCTTCAAACAGCTTAAGGATGATTTCCTGGTGCGTGGGGTATACGGCGGGCTTCCCGCTTGCGGTATATTCCCCTGTCACCCCGTTTTGGGTAACGACAATCTTTGAACCGCTGTTTACCCTTATTTCCGGAGACATGAATAGTTTAATGCCCTGTGAAACGGCTGTCGCCGTCTCTGTCTGGATGGCGGCATCCAGCTTTTCAAAGGACAGCCTGCACGGCCGGGCTTCATGCACAATGACCTCCGCTTCATGCGACAGCTTCGTCTGTTCATCCCTTACCGTGCGGTATTCAATAACAGAGCATATACCCTCATATGTGGCTTCCTGTGCCCGTCTCGCGGCCTTTCTGGCCGCCTCCAGCGCTTTTACCATCGGATCCTCCTGTAACAGGAAAATTCATCCCGTCCATGCGTCAGAAGATAATTCAGGAAGCGATCCAGCCTCTGTTCCGGCGTCAGGCTTGCTTCCCCGGTTGCAAATACCGTGTTGGTATCGCCTTCCAATATCTGTTTTACCACAAAATCCAGATCAAGCCCTTCAATATCATCCGGTGAAAATGTTTTCTTTGCCGATAAAAATTCACCGGCTGCCATGTCAATGGCGATCATCTCCAGCCCTTCCGGGACGGAAGAGACATTGCAGTCATTTTTTATTGTATTCTCAACCTTCTGGATGGAAAAGGCCAACGCGGCCTCATCCCCATCCTTCAGAGCGTAGCCAAAAGATTCCAACCGTTTCTTTACCCGTTCCAGCATAGCGCCTCCCTTTCTTACCCACGGGAAATAATGCGGGCAATAGGGATTGCTTTATGGCTGATCGTCTTGTTGCCGCCGTTGCTTACCAGCGCCCAATTCTCACCCTTTTTCAATTCCTCGTCCGTGGGGCTGTTGGTTTTCTGTGACACTTTCAGGTAAGAAATGCCCGCCACGCTTACAGCGTTGCGCTTCCTGGAAATAAGGGTATCTTCCCCGCCCTTTGTCTTTGCATCACGCACCATTTCATAAGGGACTTTCGCTCCAACGGGTTCAAAGCCGATAGCACCTTCACCCAAAATATAAGTGGTGTACTTTGTATAGGAATCCTGCGCCTGAACCCCTTCCGAAGCCGTAACTGCGGGAACTACTTCAACGGGCATAGAATCATCAACGATCACCAGCCGTCCGTTCCACGTCCCCATTCCAAGGTCACGTTCGATCCCTTCCGCATCCGTATATTTCAGGTATGCCAGAAGTTTCAGGTTTTCAAGGTTCGTAGCAACGGTGGAATGACAAATGACAAGGCTGAACTTCTGCTTGTTGTCGCCGCAGGCCTTCTGGATGGCCACGTTCAGGGAAGTTGCGCCGACGCACTGATCTTCTTTCGTCGCACCGTCAGAAATGTCATGTGTGTGCTTATCCACAAATTCGGCATTCGCCGTCTTGATCGCCCCCTTCCCGGTTGCAGCCATGGCGAAAATACCTTCAAGGATCGCCAGCAAGGTACCCTGATCCACTTCATTCCAGTAGCGGTTGATCTGGTTTCTCACGTTTGCCATGAAGTCAACGCCCCCGGTTACGTCATAGGAAAAATCAGCTTCCGTCCAGCCCTTCATGCGCCCATAGACGAAAACACCCTGTTCAAAGGTGTCAGTCCCTTCAGCGGTCAGGTCTGTTTCCCCGTCATAGTTCAGCGCATCGCCGCCGATCAGCCCAAAGAACGGAAGGACGGCATAAACCGTCCCGGTCTGCGAATTGGTAATAAATGCATCCCGCAGCCGCTGGTCTGAAACAATCGCCCTGGATTCCCGCAGCTTGTTCAGCTTCACATTGGGGATAGCGGACATATACTTCCCGAATGCCCTTTCGTTAAAGCTCTTTGCATTAAATTTAGCCATTTTTCATTATCCTTTCTGAAATGTGCTCATTCCGCGTCCGGGTTGTTCTCGATATAGGCGGCCAGCTCCTCATAGCTCATTTTTGACATATCCACCTTTATCCCCGGCTTCTTGTCCCCGGATGCCCCCGGCTGGAATCCGCGGAAATGGTTCTTCTGCTTTTCAGCAAACAGATAGGGATCCGATTTCTGGACAGCCGCAAGCTGTTCATCCCATCCGCCCAGCTTCCCGTCTTCCCCCAGCTTCACCTTTGAGACATCAAGCAGGGCTTTCACTGCTTTGCCATTTTTGGCCCCTGCAGCCGTCAGAGCCGCATCGATGGCGTTGTCAAGCTTAAGCTGCGCCAGCTCCGCCTTGTGGGCCTTCTCCTGTTCTGCGTTCTGCTGCTTCATGGTTTCGATCTGCTTTTTCAGTTCTTCATTGTCTCCCGCCGACGCTTTCAGGATTTCAAGCTGCCTGTCACGCTCCGTAACCTGAGTTTTCAGCGTCTTGTTTTCCTCCATAACTTCATCGTGATTTGACTTTTCCACATAGTCCTTCAATTCCTCCTGAGAGGCTTTCTCCGCTTTGGCTGCCAGTTCTTCACTGATGCCGAGGGCAATAAATTCCGCTTTCTTCATTTCTTTTTCCATCCTTTCACTGCAGAGCAGACGCTTCTATTTCCCACAGATACGTCCCCCCTTCCTTAAAACAGCACGAAAAAAGCACTCCTGAATCATTTCAAAAGTGCTTATTTTCTATGATATTCATTCTGTTTTTTGTCTCTCTAACGCATAAGTTGTCAGTGTTCCACAGTAAGCGCAGTAATTATCATCATCCGCATAAATGTCTGGCGCACAATGTTGTTTTGTTTTCAGAACAGCGGTTTAGCGACTTTTCCAGTCCAAAACCACATTTAGTACAATAGTTTTCCAATTCTGTATACTCTCTCCTGCATTTCGGACATATCTTTTTCACATTCTTCTTCCTCCTAATACTGAATGATTATCCCGTCTTCGTCCGGCTCTGGATGCAGTTTAGCATAGTAGTCTTCAAACTCTTTTTTCGCCCATTCAGGGGCATCATCCCTAAGATGACGTTTGCCGTCTTCTCCAAGATAGCTGTCTTCATAGTAATCATATCCCTCTTCTTCAAATTTTGGCATCTCTAATTCCCCTAAAAATACTGGTTTATCCACACTATTTCACCCCCTTCAGCAAAGCATCCAGTTTTCTACCAAAGATCTTTGCAAACTCCCGCGGACCCGTCCCACCGAAATATTCTGCGAATGCCTCTGCAAAAAGTTCCGACTCAGAGGTTGCCCCATAGGTAGAAACATACTCACCCATTTTAGCATAAGTATTCCATTTATAATTTGGTTCGGCTTTTTTAAAGTCGCCAATACACTCCTGAATAAATCCATGCTGCCAGTCCGGATTGCCTGCTATCCACCGCATGGAGTTTGATATGTGATGCCCAAATTCATGCACAAATGTTTTATGTATCGTCGCATTTGCAGGATATCTCTTTGATGCGATGCATCTTTCAACATATTTCTGAAAAGCTTCCGTATCCGAATGATAAAGGCCGTTCAGGGCAAGCACATCAACATTGGGAGCATTCGTATAATAGCTGTAATACCCAACTGTATTTTTCATCCCGGATGGGGCTTTATTCGCGATTACCGGGATCTTGCATGGATTTTTCCTCATAAATCCTTCATACTGCCGGCTGAACGAATCGAGCCACCCAACACAGTCCGAGAGAAGCCCTTCGTCCATCGGGTATTTTTTCGAGTCGTGAAACTGTATCCCATACACGGATCGGAGCCGGTCAGAGGCTTCCTTTTTCGTATACGCGTGCGTATAGTTTATGCCGGGCCAGTTGCCTGAATCAATTGTATCACTGTACGCAGCTCCCTGCAACTTTTTATAGTTCATTGCGCCGTTATGCGCCGCGTCAAAGCCGGATTTATCTGCGCCGTCCACAAAGGCTTTTTTCCACTCCTGATATTTCACATCAGCAGGGATAAAGTAGGTTTTTCCCGTTTTCCCATCTCTTGCGGCGCGCTCCCCGGGCTGGCCATTGTCATCATCAAAATACGGAACCGTTGTACTTCTGCACCACACATGGAACGGCGGGGCTGTCACTCCCGGCTCAAAATCTTCCATGGGGAAAATCTGGCCGTCAAGGCTGCGGCATATGTCGGATGTATGGGAGTCGAGCGTTGCCACGATCTCATACTTCCCAACATTCAGGGCGGTAAAACAGTCCTTTTGTGCCGCGCTGCTGAAATAAGCTTCTTCAGTCATGACCAGGCGCCCTGCATTGTACTTTGAAGCGTTCATCTTCTTTGTGATGGCGTCAATCGCTTTGCGGGGATCCTCCCCCAGCATGACGTTTTGTGTCAGCTCTTTATGCACCTCTGAGATCAGTTTTTGCTTATTATTCCAGATGCGCTCAGAAAAATTCTTTCCATCCGCCGCCCATGGTTTGCTGATGATTTTTTCAATATGCGCCTGGCCAATCCCCGCTATGTCCCAGCCGATCCCAAACCCGTTTTGCAGCTCATATGCGCTGTGGTAATAGCCGGCTGAGTAAATGTCTCTCATGGCCCTGTCTATGCTGTCAAGCTGATTGCCGAACATCATCTCCAGGCTGTGCTGTGTTTCAATTTTCAGGGCCTCCAGGCGGGATATATGAAATTTTGCAGAGGCATTTTCCAGCTCCTTCATCCAGCCGCCTGTCAGAGCATTTTCTTTCCCATATCTGATATAATCCCTGACATCCCACTTAAATTCCTTTAAGTCAGAGCCGGAAAGCATCTTCCGGGCTTCAGCCATCGACACGCCGTTATTGGCTGCGAGGCGCTGATACCATACGCTGATTTTTCCCTCAATCTCTTTCTGCGCCTGTTTATACTGCCTTTCGATCTCAGGACAGACGGCGGCCGCTTTACGGTTCTGGGCCGCTTCTAGCTGAATAAAGCGCTGCCTCCAGTATTCCCTGTTATTCACTTACCGCACCGCCTTCCGCCGGCGGCTCTCTTCCCGTCTTTCCTTTCCGTTCCTGCCGCCACGGGTCATACTGCCCCTGCTCCAGTTCCCCCTGCTCCTTCTCCCGCTGTTTTTCCAGGCGTTCCATTTCCTCTCCCGGGTCGTCAATCCATGGATGCTGCCCTATGATGGTTTCATCTGACAGGATCCCCACAGACTTCTGACAATTTTCAATCGCTTCCGATTCATTGATTAGAATATCGCGGTTGAAAATGATCTGGACTTCCTCACCCTCAAAATCCCCCTGCCCCGTATTGAAAAGGTGGACGTTGATAAACCAGAGCAGCTCCTCAAAGGCTGCCTGAAGCTCTGTCTCCATTTCGTTTGCATCCAAATCAATATCGGAATACATGGACTGAATATTCATCTGGTTCGGGTTGCCGGAAAGCCGGTCATCCTTTGCGTCATACCCCATGGCATTTTCTATCAGGGCTTTTTTGAATATCTCCAGGATTACCTTATAATTTTCCGCATTGACCGTGATTTCAAGCGTTTCAACGCCTCCCTTTGTCTCCCCGTCATAACGGACCTTGACCGCCCCATACGTTGCAAGGTTGCGCCTGAATTCCCCCAGATTCGTCCCGTCATAATTTTTGAGGATCAGGATCGTGTTCCTGGAATCCTCCTGCATACGGTTTTCAAAGTCTGACAGCATGATATTGATACCGTCCTGAAGGGTTTTCACCTTCTTAATCAGGGGAATTTCACCTTCATTGTATTTCAGGGGGATCAGCGGTATCTTCTCCCAGTTCAGCCCTGTAACCGCGCCCTCCCGGTCTGTAACCGTGACATAGGGTAAATCCGGCGTCTCCGCGTCCGTGTTTATATCCGGGACCAGAACCCCGCCGTCCAGTACAAACCTGTGGATCCCCTGCAAATCGTATACCTCTACCTTTTCCACGATGACCGGGACCGTCCCTTCATACCCCTCTGCCAGGTACAGCCGGACTGCGAAATCAAGCAGCGTATGTTCGCTGTCCTTCCAGAACGGGAGCACCTCATACCCCGGAAAGAGCCGGAAAGCCAGCTCTCCTGTATCTGTGTAGTACGGGTACAGCCAGGCGATCCCGCCGTTTAAAGCAGCTTTCCCCCCATTCTTTAAGACCTTCATAAAACGCCTGCTGAATATCTGTTTTAAAAACTCAACGTACTGCGTGTTCTTCCCCTCTACGACAAAGGGCTGCCCCAGCAGGTAGTTTGCTTTCTGGTTTACCATCTTCGCATACTGGTTATCCGTCAGGCGGTTGTTCGGCAGGTTATCCACTGCCACCAGCTCTCCTCCTTCACCGATTACCATCCGTCTGCGGGACAGAATATCATGTTCGTTGCCATAATACAGATAGCCTTTTATCTGCAGGATCCTCTCCGGGCTGCTCTTCCACCTGGCGATCTCCTTTTCCAGGAATTCTTTATCGCTCATCCGCGTGCCGGCCCCCTGCCGGATCAGCCTGCTTACCTTCGCGGTAAAAAAATCAGCAAAACTAAGCACTCCGCTCCACCTCCTTCCTTTTTCCCTATATGGCAACAGCCCGGGGACAAAACCGCTCCGGGGCTGTCTGTCAGAAGGAACTTTATTCAAAGCTGAACGCCGCGCTGCCGCTGAAATCCTCCATGGCATAGCGCATCGCGTCCATCAGATGGTTAAAGTCATCAATCGGCTTATTTAGCCGTTTTCCGGTCTTTGTGTCCGTGTCCCACGTATAATTGCTTATCTCCGTAATGAAATTGACGCACCGGGGATGGACAATGATGTGAAAGTCCTGCAGGAAATCAATACCGTTGTTTACGCTGTCCTTTCCCTTTCTGGCCTGCTGGATATGGCAAAGGCCCAGGTCATACAGGCGGTCAATGCTTTTCGGCTCTGCTGCTTCGGCCCGGATGCGCTCTTTCCTGTAGCCCATCGCTGTGACTTCGGCCGCAATCCGTTCGTTACTCATGCCATGCTTATACATTTCATCAAACACCCATATGGTTTTTGATGAAATGTCCACCAGGCCGCAAAAAAGAGCGGACGGGTCATTGGTATAACCGAAGTCCAGGCCGAACGCAGATTTCACACCCGCCAGCCTGCGGACTTCATCAATGTCAAAGGCTTTTTCTTCCCAGTTTTCAAAAATCAGCCCGTCCACGATGCCCCAGTCGCCCAGCCCTGCAACACGGTAACGCCGCGGGTTGTTCAGCCGCATGGTTTCAAATACCCTGCGATCCGCTTCATCCAGCCATTCGTTACAGAGATAGTTTGTAGTCATGGCGAGGGTTTCATCATCCGGATCGTCGAAGAACCGCTTTTTAATCCAATGATGCTCGTTCCAGGGGTTGAATGTCAGGGTAATCTGTTTGAACAGCCCCGTTTCCGGCGGGATCGCCCCGCGGATGGATTCATCCAGCATGTTGAAATCATTCTCATTCCCGATTTCATATGCTTCCTCAATCCACATCCAGCACAGGTAACCGTGTTCAACCGTGATTGACGTCACCTTGAGCGGATCATCCAGGCCGCGGAAATAGATTTTCTGCCCTGTGGGCTTATAGGTCATTTCCAGCGGGCTTTCTTTTATCTCCCAGTGATCCTGAACACCCATCCGGTTGATAGCCCACTTTAATTCAGTAAAGCAGCTATCTTTCAGTGTACGGAACACCTTCCTGACCACAAGCAGGTTCGCATCCGGGTATTTCATCAGGTTCACGATATACCACAGGGCGGTTGTCTTTGATTTTTTACTCGCGCGGCTGCCCTTGCAAGCCCGATACCGGCCTTTCCACCTCCAGAACGTGCCATAGCCCTTCCCGACGCACTCAGGGAGGGAAATCCTGCGCCTGCCGGAAGAGGCGCGGGCATACTGGTCAGGCATGCAGAAACGCTTCTGGTAATCAAAAACGTACTGGCTGCTAATCCTCAAGGGCATCTTCTCCGGAAATGACAACCGGAATGTTCACACTGACATCCAGCCTGTCATCCCACATGCCTAAATGTTTCCCCAAAAGCTCCAGGGCTTTAAGCTTCGGCGAAATCTTCACTTCCCGCTCTATGCTGGAGCCATTTTCACTTTCGGAGCTCTTATATTTCACAGATTCAATACAGGCGAGATCCTCTTCCGAAGCGTCCGCCCTGATCTCCCCATGGCTGTTTACCACATCCGTCATTTTCACAAAAGCCAGCTTTGCCAGCTCCTGCACCACCCGATCCTGATTGACGCCGGTACGCTTTGACCGCTCTGCCATCTTTCGGCTGATCTCGCTCTGGATACTAAGTTTCGCTAAGAGCTGGGAGCCCTGTTCATTGGCCGTTTTAACCGAATACCCCGCCCTGATGGCCGCCTGTGTTGCGTTCAGGTCAATTAGGTATTCATCGACAAAACGCCGCTGTTTTTCATTCAACTTTGCCATCCGGCAACACCTTCCCTTCTGTAAAATAAATATCGGCCGCGGGCGTAAGAAAAGAGGCGGAGCGGGCCGCCTCTGAAGTTTTGACTGTATATGGTTTTTTGAGTACATAAGGCCGCCTGGAATGTAATACCAGGCGGCCTTATGTGTCTGAGGAGGAATTTATGAAAGCCGGCTGATACCCGCCTTTAGTGATTCCAGTCTAAAGCATAGCATACTTTAAGCGAACATTTTGAACATTTTTAAATTTTGTCCAAAAATCGGTTGTTCCGCATCCGGCAACTGTCCTCTGTAAACGGGACTTTCTTTTTGGGAAACATGCTGTTCATCCGGTGGGCTACCTGCAGCCATGTAAGGCCGTCGATATAATACAGACGGAACATAATCCGCAATTCCGGTTTTGGGATACTCTGTATATATTCCTCTGCCTGACAGGCCAGCTCCAGGAGCTCCACCTCCTTTTTCTCCAGAAGCTGCCGGTAGCGTTCCCGGATCTGCAGTTTCCGGACATACATTGGCTGCGGGATGCCTGTAATCCGGATGGGGCCGATCATGCCGTCCTTCCTGGTTCCCTTCACTGTATCCGACACAACCGGAGGATTCTCCAGAAATTTGTCCAGTTTCTTTATCCGGGCTCTTATGTCTTTAATCTCTTCCTTCATCTCACAATATTGAACCAGTATCGCTTTATCCACCGGGCCCCGCCTCCTTACTTTATGTACCTGTCATTTCCGTTCTGCCTGTAATACAGGGCAATCTGCGCATAGGTTACAGAATGCCCGCAGTCTAATGTCACCAGATGCTTATATTTTCCTGTCACCCGGCTCTTACGTATAACCGGCCGGACATCCTCACGCGCTCCGCTTTCCCTCCAGACATCCCTTATCCGGAAGACGTCCCCGATCCGGACGTTCCGCCGGTAATATGCCACTTCCTCCTGCGTAACCGCGCCTTTTTCGAGTGCACGGAGATATTTTATCTTTTCCAGACTTATTTCCATCACTTCCTTTTTCTGTCAGGAATTTGTAAGGCATTTCAGAAATCCTTTATCTCCCGGACAATCTTTTATCACATTTTCCCTGTATAGTAATCTTCAACAGGGGCAATCCTTTTACATAAACTTTTTCAGACCTGTGCCGGCCGGGAGAAAACCTGGCCGGCGCCTCCTTTTTAAGCCTGGGCATTCTTACCCGCCCACTGTTCGGCCATGGCTTTTGCGATGCCGGGATACGTCTTACTCCGCGTTTTCGCCCTGTCCTTACCCGGCGGCATTTTCCATATCCTTTGTTCCCTGCCCGGGACAATATCCACAGGCTTCAGCTTCGGAAGGCCCTTTAACCACAGGCATGTCCTTTTTGTTTCGCCGTGTCCAAACTGCCATGGCTGGATGATCTGATCCGGCTTCCGGTATATGCCGGACATGATCCCAACCGGGTTTTCGATTGCTGTTTTCGGGCAGGCGCAGTCCGCAAACATCATAAAAAATTCGATGCTTTTCTGCTGGCGTCCGTCTTTTCTTTTCTGCGCAAAGTACCTTGCCCCGGATACTGCCAGATCGGTGCAGGGCGGGAAAGCGATTATCATATCCCATTTGATTTTCAGAAGCTGCGTTACATCCTGTTGAAGATGCCACTCCGGATGCCCGCCTGAACAGGGCTCTATGTCGCAGGAGTAGGCTTCATGGCCCAGCCTGCGCAGCTCTTTTGTAACTGCCTGCGATTCCTCGCAGGCTACTAAAACCCGCATCGATTCCCCTCCTTTCCACCTGCTTTCAATGCGGCGGCTTCACCTTCTTCCTGTGTAAGGAAAATTATCACCCTTATCAAACGGAAGTTTCATCCAAATTAACATCAATAACGCAAACAAAACAAAGATATATTGATACATTTCAACTTCTCCGTCTATCAAAACAGATATGCCGCACAAAACCCACGGCAGACAATTCAAATGCTGCCAGAATATATGTTTTATTTTCTTTCTCATTTAATCACCGCCCCTCTCATATTCTTCCAACTCCTGTACATGTCGCAGTCCCCTTTTATCGTTCTTGTGCGTCATACTCGCTTTCTAACCATTTCAAAATAGGGTTGGCACAAGCCATTCCTGTATCTGAATTGCATTGTTTGTATGCAAAACATCCACAAATCCTGACTTCCTTTGCTAACCATGCCGCCAATTCCTCATTCGTCATTCTCCTAATCCTATCTGCATTTGTCATTTTATCCCATCCTTTTTCTCCCTTTTGCTCCCCGGTATGGCTTGCGGTGTTTTTTGCCGCGGGTGATGGATTTGTTAAGGCTCATGGTATGGCCCCAAATGCTCACGCCATGCTATAACACAATCGTCAGACAACATTCCATAATTCCACCAATGTCCTCTCCCAAATTTATAATGCCGAATATCTATCACATCGCCCTGCTTAAAAGTGACCTCATATTCATAAAAATCATCTGTAACAGGATTTGTCTTTTCTTCTGGCAATCTCTCCTTGCACGCAATCCACCCGCCGCAATCCTCCGCTGACCGCTCCATATCTGCCAGCTTT
This sequence comes from Clostridiaceae bacterium, assembly GCA_910575795.1. GTDB lineage: Bacteria > Bacillota > Clostridia > Lachnospirales > Lachnospiraceae > Otoolea > Otoolea muris. Next base: position 21,450 of record CAJTGE010000059.1, read on the forward strand.
GCGGAAAGGGCTTCTATAGTGTCGGCAGCCTCTTCAAATGTCCCTCTTAATACATCTATATCCTCTGCGAATACATCTAAAATGCTGTCCGCATATTCCCTCAGTTCCTTTACCTGTTCGTTAATCGCAGTCATGCTCTGTATTCCCTCCTGTCAGTATTTTGCACTTCCCCGTTTTCTGCAAAGAATGGGGAATAATCTCCGAAGCTCATCTGCCCCGGGACATTGCTGTCCTTCATCCACCTGGAGAAAACATCATATCCTGTTTTCCACACAGTTACCCTCCCTGTCCCGTGGATGGCCTCCAGCATTTTACCGAACGCCCTGATATACGCCCTTTTGTATGTTGGGAAATCAGCAAATTCCTTCCACCTTATCTTTCCGGCCATCGGGCAGCCGACACACCCAACACGGTAATAGCCCATTTTGTACAGGGGATTATGCAGCGTGCATTCATTCCAGTAATACTCCCAGATATCTTTATCCGGCCAGTCCAATATAGGGTTCAGGATCATATCTGATTTCATTTTACACCGCTCTGTCAGGGCCCTCTTCCTGTCATTGTCATTCAGGGCCATAATCTTTATGGCCAAATCTTTTCTGCCGGGCTCGATTTCCTGGCGTTTCTTCCGTTTACTGCTCTCTGCCCACCTGACACCCGTGGCCACAAACCGGTTTTTAACTGTGTTTTCCTTCAGGTATTCACAGCAATACCTGGTAATGCCCGTTGGGGGGATTTTCTTTTTTACGATTAGTTCCCACATGCTCAATCCCGGTTTATGGACGGCTGCCTTTATCCCCTGGTTTTCCAATTCCGAAAATTTTTTTCGGATATGGTATACCGTTGGCGGCGCGTCTACCGTAGTATGGCTGTTCACAACCTCAAACGGCGCACCGGAACGTTTAAACAGTTCAAGCATAACGTCCGAATCCTTCCCTCCGGAATATGTACAGACCAGCGGTTTCCCGTAATGATGCAGGCTCATTTCTGACGCCAGCCTTATCCGTTCGATAGACTTGTGTTCTAAATCCATATTAATCCTTTCTCCTGTGCCTGCTTCCTGACAAACAGCTTTTTTCACACTGATATATGTACCAAAAGAGAATAACTCCGATAATATCGTCAACAACCCTGTGCTGTACAGCCCCGTAAAATACCATTTCCAACGCCTGCCATAAAATAACGATTAAAATATACTTTACACAGGCTGCGGACAACTGTTTCATTCCTTTGCCGCCTGCCATGTTCCGGTACTCCGTATACTTCGCGGCAAATCCCGCAGGAAATCTCCGGACTGCGCCTTTGAAAAACAGGTTCCGCCATGGAGGCAGCCCGTTTTCCCCCAAATCCGAAAAATCATAATCCGCCTTCCCGTCGCCCCACATAAAATGGAACATCTGGAAGCACCCGTTTTCCGTTATCCGCGGCCGGCAGAAGTACAGCCTGATCCTGGGATCTCGCAGTTTTGCTTTTACTGCCTCAAACATACAATTTGAATAATACTCATGTGATACAATTTCAAATTTCTCTGACATATCCTATCCAGGCCCCCTTACGCTCCCTGCCCAGCCTTCTCCTCTGCCTCACCAGCGCTCAGAAAAACCCTGTCTTCCGGGAAGAGGTACACATCAATGCCGCTCTCCTCCATACTCTCGTCACACATCTCCTGAATCTGTCCGGCGAAATCATTTTCCAAATCCGAATATTCAGGGCATACAATCACATACCCATTACACACGGCCATGAATAAAAATCCGCTGCAATCCTCATCATCACCGATACAGTAAACCGTATCCCCCGGTTTCACGCCATCAAATTTTCCCATTCTTTTCTCCTTTCCTACGCCGCCCCATACCGCCGTTCCGCATCCCTCACGGCGGCCGTGCTGATTTTTGCATAGCAGGTCAGCGTTGTATTAATATTTTCATGCCCCAGCTTTTTCTGTACCATCTCGGCCGGCGCCCCACGGTTTATCATGTCTGTCCCGCAGG
>CAJTGE010000060.1 GCA_910575795.1 Clostridiaceae bacterium
AATAACTTCTGATGGAGGGGGAATTCTCCTTCTGTTATTCATCAGATATGACTTTGTAACTTGTTAACTATATAGCTCTTGTGGCTATATCATTATTATACTAGGGGGGACAATCATGCATTTTACAGGCAGAACTTGGTGACCGCCGTATGAAGCTCATTCGGTTATGTTGGGGTGTTATGTAACCAATAGCACTATGTATTCTTTTACGATTATACCAGCCCTCTATGTATTTAAAGATTGCTCTGCGGGCTTCCGTCGAATCCTGATAGGTATGGGAGATAGATTTCTTCCTTTTTCAGCACGGAATGGAACGATTCAATACAGGCATTGTCATACGGATTCCCCCTTACGGCTGAAAGAATGCAGGATTCCCCTGCTGGCCAAGTGATTTTCAAATGCCTGGCTCGTGTACTGGCTCCCAAGGTCGCTGTGCAGGACTATCTCCTTTGTTTCCCTGCTTGCTGCCGTATGCGACACTCTTTCTGCCGCATACGGTCTGTTGTGTTCCGTCGGTCTGTCCGAATGTCGTTTTTCTATCCCTGCTCCATCTCAGGCGGCGTTGTTTCGCTCACTCTCCGGAAAAAGAGGTCGTCGCAAAATCATCTCCACGCCCACAGGCAATGAATTTGTTACCTTTGAGATTAGAGAGATTGCCCCTATCGCCGTTGCAAAGAAGTACGCCGGTATCGGATCTTATGGCTCGAATCAAAAATACGAAAATGCCGTTTAGTATTGATTTTGGCGTGGATGATGTTATCGTGCCGAAGCAGGAAAAACGAAAAATTCCCACTCAACTTGATGGTTTTACTGAACCGGCAGTAAATACCTATTCTCTTGAAACAACGATAGCCGAAAAGATTGACCTGCTTTTCTTTCATCGGGGATTGCAGCGCCTTGTGGCATTTGAACTGAAAGTTGGTAAGTTTAAGCCGGAGTATATATCGAAAATGGATTTCTACCTGGAAGCTCTTGATCGTCAGAAGAAAAAGGAAAATGAGAATCCAAGTGTCGGAATGATATTATGTGCGTCTAAAGATGATGAAGTGGTTGAGTATGCTATGAGCAGAATATTGTCTCCAATGATGGTTGCAGAGTATCAGCTCCAACTGCCGGATAAGAACGTACTGCAGAAGAAATTGCAGGAATTGATCAATATGCCTTTATTGGAGGATGACGGGTAAATATTGGTGTTTAAAAGGTGGCGTGAAGATATTTTTAACGGCATAAAATGTCAGATGATATTTTAATGAATTTTAGAGCGTGTTTGAAAATTCATTCCTGGCATCTGCACGCCCCACTTCGCGGTATATTTGTGCCAAATTCACTTAACGTAGCCCACTACGCCGCGTTCATTTGGCACAAATCTCCCACAAAGTGGCACGCACAGCTACCAGAAAGCAATTTTCAAACACGCTCTAGGATAAAATGGAGAAAAGGGTTGAGCAGTAAAGATACAGAGCCAGAAACCCCGCATTGGGATTTGGGAAGAAACATAGCTCAAACTGTGAAATCGCAGATAAAACTGCTTTATCTCTTAGCGGCAGCGTTTACGCTGACCGTTTCTGGATGCGGAGACAGCAGCGGCAGCAGTCCGGCCGTGCAGGATACAGGACATCAGCCCGAAGGGACTTATGGCAATCTATAAAGCGCTGGATGCGTCGCCCTCCGGGAATATTGCAATAAAGCTTTCCGCCGGGGAGCCATCAAAAATATCTCCGTTGGCACCGCGTCAGCGGAAGGGAAAGCGCATATCCACAGCGGCGGTACGGGCGGCAGCATGTGGGGAGGCGATCAGGATGCCTTTCTGGAATCCATGGCGGAAGCCGGGAAATCGGCGGTGGATCCTGCGTGAGATGATGTATTTCTGGTACTATTTCAGACTCCAGTTTGAGCAGATCTTTAAATACCGGGTGCTGGGAATGGTATTGGGAAGCGTGATCTCCGTATTTTTAAGGAAAGCATTCACAGGATATTCTGCTCGCTGGGTGAAAAGAAGCTGGGCATTGCGGGGATTTTTGCGGCAAGCGTATTGGGGATTGCCTCTCCGCTGTGCATATACGGAACGATTCCCATTGCGGCATCCGTCTCCAAAGGCGGTATGAGGGATGACTGGTGAATTTCCCTGGCTGAAAAATGTAATCTCCTGTAATTCCTGCCATGGTATACGCTGTATATTCCGGAGAAACCAGCGCCTCCGGTACGCCCGGGAAGCGCAGGACATCGCTTCCCGGACTCCCGTCGTCTGAACCGCATCGCACCGTCTATCTAATGCATTTCATCCTCAACCATTCGGTATCCAATCCCAATCTCCGTAAATACATACTTCGGCTCCGCCGGGTTCTGCTCCAGCTTCCTTCGGATGTGGGCCATATTGACGCGCAGAATGCTGTTGTCATCGTCCGCATAAGGCCCCCAGATATTGGAAATGATGGTGTCATACGTCATAACCCGGCCGGAATTCTGAGCCAGGAGGGCAATAATTTTAAATTCTATCTGCGTGAAATGAATCTCTTTTCCCGCCAGAGTAACCTTGTGCTTCTCAAAATCAATGATCAGATCCCGGGAGCAGAAGGGCCTTTTATACAGCAGGGAACCGGTATTTAAGCGGTTGCTGTGGCGCAGCGCTGTCCGGATGCGGGCCAGCAGCTCAGAGGTCCCGATGGGTTTGGTCAGGTAATCATCCGCCCCCATGTCAAGAGCCGCGACCTTTTCCTGCTCCTGCGTGCGTGCGGAAATGACAATAATGGGGATACTGGCCCAGGTGCGCACCTGACGGATGATGTCCATACCGTCCATATCCGGCAGGCCAAGATCCAAAAGGATCAGATCCGGGCACTGGGACGTGATCAGAGGGAGAGCCTCCTGTCCGGAATGGGCCTCGGTGACTCTGTAATTGTGCGAGACGAGCGAGGTGGAGATAAAGTCACAGATATTTTTTTCGTCCTCCACCAAAAGAACAGATATTTTATGCGCCAATGTTTGGTTCCTCCTTTGGTAATGTAAAATAAAATTCAGCCCCGACAGTCTGATTCACGGCTCCGATGCTGCCGCCGTGGGCATTGATGATGGTTTTGCAGATGGACAGACCGATCCCCATGCCCTTTCTCCCGTCCGCCGAAGCGCTGGCCGTCCAGGAATAGGACGAGCCGTCAAAAATCGTGACAAGCTTTTCAGGCGGTATGCCGATGCCATAATCCCTTACGTGGAATGCCACTTTTGTATCCTCGTCTTCCACATAGCATTCAACCGGTTCCGTGCTCTGAGAATGAACGATAGCATTCTCAATCAGATTGATCAAAACCTGTTCAATGAGAACCGCATCCATGGGAACCATCAGAACATCATCAGGAACGCGGACGCGGACCGCCAAATCCGGAAGCCTCTTGCGCAGTCGGATCACGGCCTCAGACAGAACCTCCTCCACGGGCTCTAAGGACTTATTAACCTTGGCTGTCTCATTATTGATCCGCGTGACAGAGAGCAGATTTTCCACCATATTCAGAAGCCAGTTAGAATCCTCAAGGATATGGCTGACCAGATCCGTCTTCTCCAGATCCGTCAGACGCGAGCTGTTTTCCAGATAGACGGCGCCGGAGCCGATAATACTGGTCAGCGGCGTGCGCAGATCATGGGAGATCGCCCGCAGCAGATTGGCCCGCATTTTTTCCTTCTCTGCATCCATGAGCATCTTATCATGCTCGGAGAGAAGCTTAGCCTGCACCTTCATATTGCTGGTCAGGGCGCTCGTGACGCTGGAAATCGTAAACATTGCGACAAAAGTGATCGGATAACCGGTCAGTGTAAAGTCGAGCTGAAAAAACGGATAGGTGAAGAGGAAATTCACACAGACCACGCCAAAAAGGGAGGCAAACAGGCCATATAAGTATCCGGTCGTATACCGCGCAGTCAAAAAGACAGCCAGGATATAGATCAGGGCGATATTCGAGGTTGGATTGTGCATAATGGCAAAAAAGAAATAGGAGAGGGCAGTCGCAACAGCCAGAAGCGAGGCGGTAATAAAAGCATTCATACCCTTAGAACCCAGATAGGCCGGGGGCAGGTGATGGTTAGGAAGGTAACTCACAGAGCTCATGGTTTGGCAGTTCTCCTTTCTTTTGTGCATGTCATGTAAATCGTTCAAAGAGCAGCTTTCTTATACAGTGCAGCAGCTTTTGCAGAGTATAGTATTATTATACAAATTTCGGCGGGCGGGGGCAATGAGGATGAGTTAAAAAAATGAAAAGATCAATACATTGATTTTTCCCTCCTGGTATGCTACACTCCAACAGGACATACTAATTATGGAAAATACAGGAATCAGAATTCAAACACAAACACAAATACAAATACAGCCACAATACAGAAGGGACAAGACAAAAATGAAGAAGATCGGAAGAAACAATCCATGCTGGTGCGGGAGCGGAAAAAAATATAAAAACTGCCACGAAGCGCTGGACAACCGGCTTGCCATGGAAGCAGACAGGGGGCATATTGTACCGACAAGGGATCTCATAAAGACGCCGGAGCAGATAGCGGCCATTAAGGAGAGCTGCGCGATCAATATCGCCGTTCTGGATTATGTGCAGGCGCATATACAGGCAGGCGTCACGACAGAACAGATTGACCAGTGGGTTTATAATGAGACGACAAAACGCGGCGGGATCCCGGCGCCTCTGGGATTCGAGGGCTTTCCGAAAAGCGTGTGTACTTCCGTCAACGAGCAGGTCTGCCACGGCATTCCCTCAGAAGAAGTGGTTTTAAAGGACGGCGATATTGTCAATGTGGATGTGTCCACGATTTACCACGGATATTTTTCCGATTCCTCCCGCATGTTCTGCATCGGCGAGGTCAGCCTTGAAAAGAAGAAGCTGGTTGATGTGGTAAAGGAATGCGTGGAGCTGGGGCTTAAAGAGGTAAAGCCGTGGGGATTTCTGGGCGACATGGCCCATGCGGTCCAGACACACGCGGAGGAGAACGGTTATTCCGTGGTGCAGGAGATCGGCGGCCACGGGGTCGGGCTTGAATTCCATGAGGATCCGTGGGTGGGCTATATTGGGAAGCGCGGTACGGATATGATGATGGCGCCGGGGATGATCTTCACGATCGAGCCCATGATCAATATGGGAAAGCATGATATTTTTGTGGACGAGGAGAATGACTGGACCGTGTACACAGAAGACGGCAGGCCGTCTGCCCAGTGGGAGATCATGGTGCTGGTGACAGAGGATGGGCATGAGGTGCTGGCGTATTAGAGAATTTTTCAAATATGCTGTGGACATGGAGGTATTCGATAATGTTCCCATTGAGGAGCTGAATTATGAGACAGTTCATGGATACCGCAACCGCCACAGCTCACTAAAAGAAGGGCATTTATTCGGGCGTGTAAATGATCATGAATACTTAAGAAGCATTGGCGCGGCTGCTATTTCAGCAGAGGATAAGCAGTTACATCCTTATCAATATAGGCGAGCGTGCCGGAAGCAGCGTGCCGAATATATTTGATGTATGGGCTGATGAAGGCTGGAAGGAGCCAGAGATTATCGAAAAATTTGAGCCGGATTGCTCCTCGCTTTGTGCTCCCGCAATCCTCAAAAACATTCAAAATCCGCCCTGATCGGGCTCCTTTTTCATGTTTTTGGCGGGTTCCGGGTTCAAAAATCCTAATCCAAGCGAGCCTGCATCGGATTTTAGACCTTTTGACCCTGGTATCATTAAAATGAAGTTATTAAAGTCGCAGGGAAAAAACAAGGGAACGAAATACGATTTACCCGGGAGTGAAAATACTGGTTAAGCAGATAAGACGGATGCCATAAAAACCGGCCAGAATTCAGTATGAAGCTATATCCTGGCCGGTCTTTTTCCGGAAGCAAAAGGGGGAAGGAAAAGCTTCCGGACTCTATATAAAGGTAATTGTTGTTAGTCGAGTCCAACGAAGGTTGCGCGCTTGTTATCGTTGGCCTCATTGATTTATGTAACTATCATACCGGGAAAATGTGTCAATTGTTTGACCAATTTATAAAAATAATCTAAACCAATCTTACAAAAAAGAGAAGTCTTTATGACTGATTTTGGCAGCCCGGCGGTTCTTCCGGCTCTTCGCGTCCCCCGGCGCGCGCATGCTGCTTTAGAAACGCCCCGCTTCTCTAAAGCAGCCCGCCGCTTCAGCCCCTCCATATTACTTCAGAACCCCCTCATTACTTCAAAATCATCCTGCTTCATCCTCACTGCTTCAGAAAGCGCCACAGCGTAGTCCGGCTGATGCCAAGCCGTTTGGCAGCCGCGCTCTGGTTGCCGTTTGTCTCATCCAGAACCGCGCGGATGATATCGCGGTTGATCTCATCGAGCGTGCGGTCCAGGCGGAGCAAAGGCCGGCCAGGCCGGGGCGCGGAGGCGGCCGCGGCCTGGCGTTCCCGGTCCAAAAGCGCCTCAGCGGAAGACTCCAGTATATAGGGCGTTGTGGTGATGGAGGTCAGCTCGGTCAGAATCCGTTTAAACTGCGTATAATTGCAGGGCCACTCATAGTGAACCAGAAGCTCCATCGCGCCGCTCTCAAGTCCCAGTATCTCCTTTGCCAGGCTGATATTCAGCGCGCTCAGATAGAGGTTAGCCAGCGCCGGTATCTCCTCCTTTCTCTCGCGCAGGGGCGGGAGATGGATGGTCAGGCAGGAGAGCTGATTGACAAAATTTAAACAGGAACCGGGAACCGAGCCGTCCGCGCCGCAGACGCAGGAAAAGAGAAGCCGGTTGCGGCGGGCTAAGTTCATGTCAATGATAATGGACAAAAGCTGCCGGAGCCGTTCTCCGGAGAGGCTGTCCAGATTCTTCATATAAATCGTATTGTTGTTGTCATTAAAGGGCGAATTGTAGTGGTTGGTCAGGAACGCCCAGCTCTTGTCACTCATAAGGGCAAAATTAATGATGATAAACGGGTGGAGCCGCAGCGCGCTTCTGGTGTACACAGCTTCCGCCACCCGTTCCTTTCCGGTGCCTTCCTCGCCTGTGATCATGATGGGGAAATCCGTCTGCGCCATCTGCTCGACCATGGACTGCATGGCCCCCACGCCGTCGGCCGCATTATAAAAGCTGTTGTAAAAGCTGTGTTCCACATCGTTTTGATTGAGATACTGGACCCCGTATTTGCTGGTGGCAAAGGGAACCTTATTGGAGGAAACATAAAAAGCGGGGTAATCCCGGCCGCAAAAGGGGATGGTATGGCCGTTGATGGAGTAAAGGGCGCCGTTTATATTTTTAAAGGAGCGGCGCACGCCGGAGGATAAGGTGGACGGGATCTCGCGCCGCAGCACCTCCGTGATGGGATCCAGGCCGTCCGTGTCCAGGGTGGAATAGAAAATCTCCCCGTTTTCCCTGAAAATAACCGTCTCGTGGCCGCATTCCTTAATGACGTCCTGCAAAAAGCGGTTCTCCTCCCTGAGCAGGGAGTGATGGCGGCAGAGCTTGACCGCCTGGTCAAACGCATTGCTGATGCTCTCATTTCCGGAGGTGATGAGGATCGCATTGAGCCCCAGCCGCTTGGCGGTGGTGTTGGCAATCATATCGCACAGAACCATGCGGTAACCCTTTTTTTTCAGGGCAAGCAGCGCTTCCTTCACCTCCTGCTCGCTGTGAATGGTACAGATCTCTACCTTATACTGGAGGAGATCGCACAGCAGGCGGGCGCTGCCGGTGATGGAGGGAAAACCGACGATGGCGTAGCGCGACGCGAAATTCTCCGCCATCTTGATGGCCCGGAGGATATCATAGACTGAGAGAGAAATCTCAATGACCGGGAGCTGCGTGATATCCCCGATCAGCTCCGCGGTGCCGCCTCTGGAAATAATAATGTCAAAATCCTCATGGAAGTTCTTGCGGGCGATTTCGGCCCCTTTATGAAGATCTCCCACATATACCGTCAGATCAATATCCTGGCGTTCTCTGGCCAGCTTCTGCATAATCGATTTCATGCCCTCATAGGGGGCGATTCCCAATATCCGTATATTTCCCGGGTTCATAGCCTTCTCCTTGTGTTTCGATTTTAAACAATTCTATCATAAATAAGTGGATTTGGAAAGAACTATTAAAAGATGTTTCAAATATAAACAATAAATATAATAAAAAAGGTTGTTTAATCCAAAAATATTTTGTACAATCATACAAAACAGAGAAAGAACAAAACAATATTGAAACAGTTTCAGGCAAAGGACAGACAGGGTATATGTTTAAATATGAAACAATTGATTTGGCGATTTGCCTGGGAACAGGAAGGAAACAGTCATGGTGAAATTACTGATCATAGCAGATGATTTCACAGGAGCGCTGGATACAGGAGTGCAGTTCGCGGCAGGCGGGGCAGAGACGCGTGTTGTGACCAATGTGGAATATGATTTTGAAAGCGCCGGGGAGGAAGTCCAGGTACTTGTACTGGACGCGGAGACGAGGCATTTAAAAAAGGAAGAGGCGTATGAGGTTGTATTCCGGATCAGCAGGCGGGCGTTTGAGAGCGGCGTGCCGTATCTTTATAAGAAGACGGATTCCGCGCTCCGGGGAAATGTAGGGGCAGAGTTAAAGGCGGTTCTGGACGCCACGGGGCGGCCGTCGATCCATTTCCTTCCGGCATTTCCCAGGATGAACCGGATCACAAGAAACGGGATCCATTACATAGACGGGGTTCCGGTTCATGAGAGCGTGTTTGGCCGGGATCCGTTTGAGCCGGTGACGTGCTCCTCTATCCGCCAGATGATCGAGAGCGGCACACCGGTTACAGTCGTGTCAGAGATGGAGCAGTGGCGGCCCTGCCCGGGAATCATGGTATACGATGCGTCAACGGACCGGGAGCTTACGGAGACGGGCCGCTTTCTTATGGAGGCGGGCGAGCTTCACATCATGGCAGGCTGCGCCGGGTTCGCGGGAGTCCTGCCGGATCTGCTGCATCTGAACGGCAGGACCGACAGAAAGATAAGGCTCACAGAACCGTTTTTTGTGGCCTGCGGCAGCGTAAACCCGATCACAAGGAGCCAGCTCGATTTTGCGCAGAAGCGCGGCTGCGGCCGGATCCGGCTGACGCCGCCCCAGAAGCTGGAACAGGGATATTACGAGACGGCTGAGGGAAAATATTTCCTTGATGAATGGGCGCGCCGGGCAGCGGGGCAGAAGATGTGCATGCTGGACACGAATGATCCGCCGGGCGGCGGGGAAACACTGGAATATGCAAGGGAGCGCGGAATTTCGCTGGAGGATCTGCGGGTGCGGATTTCCTCAACGCTGGGATATATTTTGAAGGCGCTTTTAGAGCGGGGACTCGGGGGGACGCTTCTGATCACAGGCGGAGACTGCCTGACAGGCTTTATGAAGCACATCGGCTGCGAAACCATCGCACCGGTCTGCGAGATGGCCCCGGGAACCGTGCTCTCAGAGATTGAGCTGCAGGGCCGCCGGCTGGGCGTCATATCCAAGTCGGGAGGTTTTGGGCCGGAGACGCTGCTGATGGATCTGGCCAGGAAGATAGAAGGGAAAGAGGAGGAAAAAAGCTATGCTGACAAGCTATAATCTGAAAATGCCGGGCGCTGTCTACAGCGGTGAAAACGCCCTTGATCAGATAACCGGCCTGATCGGGGATGAAGTAAAACAGATCGCTGTATTTACCGATCAGGGGATCGCCGGCGCGGGCCTTCTGGAACTGCCGCTGGAGCGGATCCGGAAAACCGGGAAGAAGACCGTGATTTTTGACGATCTGGCGGCGGAACCCACCTACGAGGAGGCGCAGGCCGCGGCGGACCGCTTTAAGAGCTCCGGCGCTGATTTCATCGTGGCAGTCGGGGGCGGGAGCGTGATGGACGCGGCTAAGCTGGCGAGCGTACTGGCCACGGATGCGTATGGGGTAAAGGAGCTTCTCGATAACCCGGGCCTGGCTGAGAAATCCGTGAGAACGCTCATGATCCCCACAACAGCCGGAACCGGGGCGGAGGCCACGCCGAACGCGATCGTGGCCGTGCCGGAAAAGGAGCTCAAGGTCGGGATCGTGAATGACCATATGATCGCAGATTACGTCATTCTGGACGCGGCCATGACAAAGAAGCTGCCCGCCGGAATCGCGGCCCCGACCGGCGTGGACGCCCTGTGCCATGCGATCGAATGCTTTACATCCAATAAAAAGAACCCGTTCAGCGATCTGTACGCGCTGCAGGCATTTGAAATGATCATGAAACATATCGAGAAAGCCTGCCTGGATCCGGACGCATTGGAGGAAAAGCAGAATATGCTGCTTGCATCCTTCTACGCCGGAGTTGCCATCACAGCCTCAGGCACCACGGCGGTACACGCCCTGTCATACCCGCTGGGCGGTAAATACCACATCCCGCACGGTGTGTCAAACGCCATGCTGCTCGCCCCGGTAATGCGCTTCAATGAGCCTGTATGCCGCCATTTATTCGCAGAAGCCTATGACAGGCTGAGGCCGGAGTATGACAATGACAGGCCCGTGCCGGGGGCGGAAGCTAATGAGGAACAAAAGTCAGGGTGGATTGTGAAGCGCATGGAAGAGATTGTAGAGCGCCTGGGCATCCCCACAAGCCTGAAGGAATTCGGCATAGGAGACAGCGATCTGGACAGCCTGGTAGAGGCCGGCATGGGCGTACAGAGGCTTCTGGGCAACAATATGCGTCCGGTAACAGAGGAGGACGCAAGGAGACTGTATCTGGAAATCATGTAGAACAGACGACAATAAAAAACAGACAGCAATAGGAAGCGGGCAGCCTGACAATTTATAGTTAAAGCTATAAAATCATAACAGTTCACATAACCGTTCAGACGGGGCGATTTTCTGCACGCCTGCGAAGCTAGACGTAGGCGCCGCTACGCCGTCGCTTCGCAGACGCACAGATGACACGAATATCAAGCGCTTTTTACTCGCGAATTAATGCAACGATGTACTAGTGCTCCCGCAGGCTGAACGGTTGCGCAAAATCAGGAGGAGAGCAATGAAACCAGTAGAAATCAAAGGAATTATCCCACCCATTATCACGCCAATGAACGAGGATGAATCCGTCAACGAAGCAGAGCTCAGAAATCAGGTCAACCGGCAGATCGAGGGCGGCGTCCACGGCCTCTTCCCATTTGGCACAAACGGGGAAGGCTATATTTTAAACGAGCAGGAAAAGGAACAGGTGCTGCGCATCGTCATTGACGAGACAAAGGGGCGCGTACCGGTGTATGCGGGGACAGGCTGTATCAGCACAAAGGATACGATCCGCCAGTCTAAAATGGCCATGGAGCTGGGCGCGGACGTGCTTTCCATCATCACCCCGTCCTTTGCGGCCGCTTCCCAGAACGAGCTCTATGAGCACTATAAAGCCGTTGCCGCGGCGGTGGATATGCCGATCGTGCTCTATAACATCCCGGCCAGGACCGGAAATGCGCTGGCCCCGGCCACAGTAGCGAAGCTTAGCAAAATCGATAATATCGTGGGCGCAAAGGACAGCTCCGGCAATTTTGACAACATGCTGCAGTATATTGAGCAGACCAGGGACAGCGAAGATTTCGCCGTATTATCCGGCAATGATTCCCTGATACTCTGGAACCTCTTAGCCGGCGGCGCCGGAGGGATAGCGGGCTGCGCGAACGTATTTCCGGAGGTGATGGCATCCATTTACGACGCCTTTATGGCAGGCGATCTGGAAAAGGCCAGGGCGGCCCAGGACAGCATACGTTCCTTCCGCAACTGCTTCAGATACGGCAATCCAAACACCATTGTAAAGACCGCCGTAAGCCTGCTCGGCTATCCGGTAGGCAGATGCCGCGCCCCGTTCAACCAGGTTCCTGAGGAAGGAATCGAGGCCATCAGGGCAGTTCTTAAAGAAAATGAGGCAAAGGGGATGTGCAGATGTGTGAAAGGCTGATTCTTGGGATCACCATGGGGGATCCGGCCAGCATCGGGCCGGAGATCACTGTAAAGGCCCTGGCGGCAAAGGATGTGTACGACAACTGCCGCCCCCTGGTGATCGGCGACGCGGGCGTGCTGGAGGCGGCCTGCCGCATTGTGGGGAGGGAGGATATAAAGATACATCCTGTCTCCTCAGTGGGCGAGGCATTGTTCGAGGCCGGGACCATCGACGTATACGACATGAAGCTCGTAGATCCCGAAACGCTTGAAAGGGGCCGCGTATCGGCAGCCGCCGGAGACGCCGCTTTCCAGTATGTGAAAAAGGTGATACAGCTCGCCATGGCGGGCGAGATCGACGGCACGGTTACGAACGCATTTAATAAGGAAGCAATTAATCTTGCCGGCCATCATTATTCCGGGCACACGGAGGTCTACGCGGAATTTACAGGAACCAAAAAGTACACCATGATGCTGGCCCACGAAAATCTGCGCGTCGTCCACGTATCCACGCACGTTTCCCTCCGGGAGGCATGCGACCGGGTAAAAAAGGACAGGGTGCTGGAGGTGATCCGGATTGCGCATCAGGCATGCCGCGATCTGGGAATCGAAAAGCCCTGCGTCGGCGTGGCAGGCTTAAACCCGCACAGCGGCGAGAACGGCCTCTTCGGCCGCGAGGAGATCGAGGAGATCCGGCCTGCCATCGAGGCGGCCAGGGCGCAGGGAATCGACGCGGACGGGCCGGTTCCGCCGGATACCATCTTCTCCAAGGCCAGGGGCGGCTGGTATGATATCGTAGTGGCTATGTACCACGACCAGGGCCATATCCCGCTGAAGGTGGTCGGATTTGTATATAACGAAAGGGAAAAGAAGTGGGATGCCGTGGCAGGGGTCAATATTACCCTGGGCCTGCCCATCGTCCGCGCATCCGTGGATCACGGCACCGCCTTTGACCAGGCCGGGCAGGGCACGGCGAATGAACGGAGCCTGCAAAATGCGATCGATTATGGGCTCCGGCTGGCAAAGAGTAAAAAACAGGAATAAAAAAGGAGGAAGGTTATGAAACGGTTTATTGCAGCAGCGTTATCGCTGTCTTTGGTATTTGGAGCGACAGCGTGTTCTTCTAATCAACAGGAAACCGGAAGCGCCGCAGAGGAAAGCGCCTCCACAACGGCTGATACAGCTAACAAATCAGACGGCAGCAAGGCGCAGTATGTACTGAAGCTTTGTCATGAACAGGTCGATGGCGATCCGATTGATGACGGCTGTGACAGATGGGCTGAACTGGTCAGTGAAAAAACAAATGGCGCTGTAAAGATTGAGGTATATCCATCCAGCCAGCTTGGCGTAAAGGCAGACTTGATTGAAATGATGCTTTTAGGGCAAAATGTATGTACAATTGCAGATGGCTCCTATCTGATGGACTATGTTCCTGATTTCGGAGTCGTAATGGGGCCGTTCTTATTTACAGACTGGGATGCTATGTATAAAATCACTTCCAGCGATTGGTGGGCAGAGCAGGAAGAACTGCTTCGCCAGGAGGGGCTTGAAATTATTTCCACGAACTGGATCTATGGGGAGCGCCAGTTAATGACAAAAAATCCTGTGACATCGCTGGGCGATTTAAAGGGACTTAAAATCCGGGTGCCTAATAATGATATTTCGGTTACGATGTTTAACAATCTGGGAGCGGCTTCCACGCCCATGGCGCTGGGGGAGGTGTATACCAGCCTGCAGCAGGGTGTGGTAGACGGAGTTGAGAATCCTCTGACAACACTGTATAACAACGCCTTCCAGGAGGTATGTAAGAATGTTACCATGACGAATCATCAGATGACATTTTCTAACTTTGTTGTAGGGGAAAGCTTCTGGAATTCCCTTCCGGAGGAATACCGGCAGGTGATTCTGGAGTGCGGACAGGAGGCGGCTGAGTATAACAATGAGTTATACGGGCAGGTAAGCCAGGAAATGCAGACCGCATTAGAAGAAGCAGGCTGTACCATTTATACATTGGACGACAATGCCTTAGCCGGATTTAGAGAAGCCAGCGAACAGTTATATTATGACTATGAGGAAAATGGTACTTGGACAAAAGGTGTCTATGACAAGATTCAAACCATCATAAATGAATGATTTTCTGATGGGGTGAAGGTACGGATCAGAAACAGGGATGCTCTGCTTCTGATCCGTACAAAATAAGGAGGCCCTTATGAAGAAACTACAAAGATTTGCCGGAAACTTAGATGTAATTGTTGCCGGAATTTCATTATGCGCCCTTGTGCTGATGACGGTGGCCGGCGTTATTATGCGTAAGGTGGTAGGACAGCCCTTTGCGTGGCTGGAAGAAATGCAACTTTTCTGTTTTGTGTGGACGATCTTCCTGGGAGGAAGCGTTGCGTTTCGCACAGGCGGGCAGGTAAGCATTGATTTAATAGCAAACCGCCTGAAACCGGATAAACGCCGTATACTTGATATATTTTGTTATGTAGTTACAATGGTGGTTTTATTTTATCTGACGTTTGGCGGATGGGAGCTGACAAAATCAGTGACCAGAAAAGTGACGCCTTATTTTAAAATAAAATACTCCTATATTGATATCGCAGCGCCTATCGGGTGTATTTTGATGATGATTCAATATACATGTATAATTGTAAAAGAATTCTTTCAAAAGGGAAAAGAGCTGGAGAAGGGAGGGGAGGCATAATGTCGCCAATTGCAATTTCAGCAGTTGTTCTGTTGGTACTGTTGTTTTTAAACGTACCAGTGTTTGCTTCCATTACTGGAGCATGTTTAGCCTATGCGCTTGCCAATCCGGGATCCGGAATTACAGCGGTGCTGGCTGTTCAGCGGGAAATCAGCGGTATGCAGTCGGTTGCGATGCTTGCCATACCCTTTTTCGTAGCTACAGGCGCATTGATGAATTATTGTGGAATTACCGACCGTATGCTAAATTTCTGTAAGGTTCTGACGGGACACATGTATGGCGGCCTTGGGCAGGTTAATATTGTATTATCTACTTTAATGGGCGGCATGTCCGGCTCTTCGCTGGCCGACGCGGCCATGGAAGCCAAATTATTAGTGCCTGACATGCGGAAAAGCGGATATCCAAACGGATTTGCCTCTGCAATTACGGCTGCCTCCTCCATGATTACGCCGCTGATTCCGCCCGGAATCGCAGCTATTATATATGGATCCGTAACGGGCACGTCTATTGGACGCCTGTTTGTGGCAGGAATTGGCCCTGCTGTTATATTATGCATTTTAATGATGGTAGTCGTATCGCGTTATTCTAAGACCCATCAGATTCCGCGCCTGCAGGAGCGGCGCGCAACCGGCAGGGAACTGTGGAAGGTGTTTATGCCTGCGATTCTTCCTCTGTGTCTGCCGATTATCATTATTGGAGGAATCCGTTTAGGCATCTTTACGCCGACTGAGGCCGGTGCGATCGCTATTTTCTATGCGCTCCTTCTTGGAATGATTTACCATGAAATCCGCATGGACAATATTTTGGACTGTATCAAAGAAACCGTATCAACGACGGCTTCGATTATGTTGATAGTAGGGGCGGCTACCTGCTTTTCCTGGATCCTGACATGGGAAAATGTTCCGCAGAATATGACCCATTTTCTGATTTCTCTCTGTCACAATAAATATGTATTCCTGATGTTGGTGAATCTGTTCCTTTTGATAGTTGGTATGTTTATCGAAGCCACAGCCGCCCAAATTGTGCTGGCGCCTATGCTGGCCCCCGTAGCAGCCGCATTTGGAATTGATCCGGTTCACTTTGGGATTGTGTTTATTTTCAATATGGCCATAGGTTCACTGACTCCGCCCATGGGCAATCTGATGTTTGTGACCTGCGGTGTAACGAAGTGTACTACAGAAGAATTTATAAAAGACTGCCGGGTATTTTATGTGCTTCTCTTTGCGCTGCTGATGTTAGTAAGCTATGTTCCGTTTGTGACTACATGGCTTCCTGATCTGATTTATGGAGTGATAGGATAATGAATGTGATTCGTACTGTGCTGGGCGATATTCCAGCAAAGAAAATAGGAGTTACCGACAGCCATGACCACTTAATCCGAAGCGGCGGCCCGGAGGTAAATCTTGACCCTGCTTTCTTAATGGATGATTTGGAGGCATCTAAAAAAGAGTTTAAGGCTTTTTTAGATGCAGGGGGACATACGATGATATGTATGGATCCAATTGGCTGTGGGAGGAATGTGCCAAAGATGATGGAATTGGCAGCGTGTTTCGAGGGGCAGGGAAATATTGTGATGACAACCGGTTTTCAGAAAGGAAGCCTGTATGATCCGCGGACTTCTTTTTTGGCTACGGTTGATACGTCTAAAGTAGTGGACATGATGATAGCGGAAATTACAGAGGGAATGGATCGGCACAGCTATAATGGCCCTGTTGTGGAACGTGTTCAGGCAAAGGCAGGGTTAATTAAAGCAGGCACAAGCTATCGCGTAATTACAGACCTGGAACAGAAAGCATTGAAGGTAGCGGCGCAGACACAAAACGCTACGGGCTGTCCCATTTCAGTTCACACGGATTTTGGGACGATGGGACCGGAACTATTAGATATTATTGAGAAAAATCAGGGAAACCCGGAACATACCATTATCTGCCATGTACAGAGAAACCCGGATCGCTATTATTATAAAATGTTATTAGATCGCGGCGCTTACCTCTGCTTTGAAGAGGCGGATAAGGCTCAATATCGCCCGGATACAGAAATTGCAGAGAATATTAAATGGATTTTGGAACAGGGATATGGCAGGCAGGTATTGTTGGGAATGGACGGCGGCAGGAAGGAAGGCTTAGCTTCCTATATGGAGCCAAAAGGATTGGCGAAAGGGCTTGATTATATGCTGAATCGTTTTGTGCCTGTCATGAGGTGGGTTGGCATCCTGGAAGAGGATATACATAAGATTCTCGAGGAAAATCCGGCCCGGGCATTTGCGATATGGCAGTAATGTCAGTAAAAAAGGAGGTATTCACTTTGAAATTTGTAATGACCCAGGCAATTTGCCCGGAAGGTATGGAGTTGTTGGATGAAGATGTCGAGGTCTATGTGGCAGATGATCCGGATCCAAATCATTATCTGGATCAAATGAAGAATACGGACGCTTTAATTGTCCGGATTGCGCGCTGTGACGGACACGCGATTGAAAACAGCCCGAATTTAAAGGTAATTGGGAGAACCGGGGTGGGATATGACACGGTAGATGTAAAAACGGCAACCGAGCTGGGGATCCCGGTAGTCATCACTCCGGGCGCAAACAACCGGAGCGTGGCCGAGCATGCAGTTGCGATGATGTTTGCACTATCCAAAAATCTGGTTGAAGCCCAAAATGAAATGTGCGCGGGCAACTGGGAGATCCGGGGCGCAAATAAAGCATTTGAACTGGAAGGAAAAACGGTGGGAATCATTGGCCTAGGCGCGATTGGCCGGGAGACAGCAGAGATCTGTAAAGGCTGTGGGATGAAGATAGCCGGATATGATCCTTTTATGAACCAGGAACAGATTGAAGCCGTAGGCGCGGCATATTACTCTGACTATGAGGATTTGCTGAAAGCAGCGGATATCGTGACGATCCATGTGCCTCTGACGGACGGCACCCGCGATATGATTGGGAGAGAACAACTGGCCATGATGAAAAAGACGGCGCTGCTTATCAATTGCAGCCGCGGCGGAATTATCAATGAGGCAGATCTGGCTGAAGCCCTGAAACAGGGCATAATCGCAGGGGCAGGTACGGATGTTTATTGCGACGAACCGCCTGAGGCGGATGACCCGCTGCTGCATTGCCCGAATCTGATTGTCAGTCCCCATTCCGCAGCGCAGACACGGGAAGCAGTCATAAAGATGGCGCAGATGTGCGTGAATGGCTGTCTGGCTGTATGCCGGGGGGAGAGATGGCCTTATGTGGCGGATAAAGCGGTATATGATCATCCGATATGGAAAAACAGGATCTGATTTTAAGATGACAGAAGGAGTAAAAAAATGAAAAGAGTTATTTCGATCGCATTAGTCACGGCCCTCGCTATATCCCTTTGCGCATGCGGAGGGAAAACGGAAAATTCTCCTGCGGCCAGCAATACAGAAAAAATCAATTTGACGGTGGCATATGCAGATCCGGAGGATTCCGTCTTTGGAAAAGGCGCTAATGCTTTTGCAGAAAAATTAGAGGAGTTATCCGGAGGGACGATAACCTGTACCATGTATCCAAATGGCACATTGGGAAGTATCCCTGAAGTAGCTGCTATGATCCAACAGGGAACATGTGATGTAAGTCCGATCGTAACGTCCTCTCTGATGGACTTTTGTCCTGAGTTAGGTGTATTTGATCTTCCGTTCCTGTTCGCTGACTATGAAGATGCCAACGATACCATCAACGGTGATGTGGGGGATTATCTTTCATCCAGGATGGCGGAGCAAAATATGCATGTGGCCAGTTGGATGACAATGGGATTCCGTGAGACAACCTCCAACAAACCGATCAATTCTTTGACAGATTTTAATGGTCTTCGTATCCGAACTCAGTCAAATGAAATCCACCAGGCTATTTTTAATGCGTTGGGCGCATCGGCAACGATTATTAATTTTTCGGAATTGTATACCGCAATGGAACAGGGGACAGTGGATGCACAGGAGAACCCATATGTCAACATCAACAGCAATGCTTATTATGAGGTACAGGACTATTTAGTAGAAACAAATCATGTATTCCAACTGGCGGCCTTGCTGGTGTCTGACAGTACCTACAATAAATTGACGGATGAACAGAAAGGATGGGTGGATCAGGCTGCGGCATACGCCGCAGATGTCGAATGGGAAGCAACCGAAGCAGATAATGAGGCCGCAAAACAGGCATGTATCGAAGCCGGCATGACATTTGTAGAGATGGATCACGATGAACTGCTGGCGGCAACCGAAAGTGTATATGATGCATATGAAGATCAGTATGGAGAATTATTATCAATGATGGAATGATCGGCCGGAGCGCGGCTTGTTCATAGAAGGCCTGAGGGCAGAGAATCCTCCTTGTTCTCAGGTCTTTTACAGTAAGGTACTGAAAAAGGAGAGCAAGTTATGGAAAAAGTATATAATGTACTTTTGAAGTTAAGTAATGGTATTTTTTTCATTGAAAAATACCTCTTATTGATAGCTGTCACGGTTGTAATTGCGGTCAATTTTATAAATGTCTGCCTGCGTTATCTGGCGAATAACGGTCTTTCTTATTGTGAAACACTAAGTGTCTGCCTGTTTATGTTCGTGGTAATTATTGGAGCCAATATATCGGTAAAAACCGATAATGAGATTAAAATTGAAATTTTCCGATTCAAATCACCGCGGCGGGATGCGGCGTTTCGGCTCTTTGCAGATATGATTGCCATTGCTGCGATTATATTTTGTCTTGCCGGCCTGTTTGCCACGATAGAAAGTGTTATGAGAAATTTGCAAAGGGTAACTCCGCTGCCGATCTACACGTACCATATTTATATTGCTATGGCGATCGGTTTTTTTATGATACTTCTGGATCATATCATTGTGTTCATCCGGCATTTGATTATAATGTTGGGAGGCCAGGTTGAAAGAGAGGCGAAAACCATATGAATCCCATTCTGGTTCTACTGATTTTATTTCTTGTAACATTATTTTTAGGGGTTCCGTTTGCCTGGAGCCTTTCATTTTCCTGCATTTGTACCCTGTGCTTTATGAGCGGTTTTCCGCTAATGACAGCAGTTCAGAAAATGTATAATGGCGGCGCAAAATATACGCTGCTGGCTATTTTTTTCTTTATGCTGGCCGGAGCGATCATGCAGCATGGAGGCATTTCCTCCCGTCTGGTCGATTTTTCAAAGGCATTGTTGGGACATGTGCGAGGGGGGCTTTCCATAGTGGTGCTGGCGGTCTGCATGATGTTTGCGGCATTGTCCGGATCCTCCATTGCCACGACGGCTGCGATCGGCGGGATGCTTTACCCTGAATTGGTAAAAGAGAAATATCCGGAGGGGTACTCAGCCGCGCTGCCTGTCGCAGGCGGCACATTAGGAATTGTAATTCCTCCCAGTATTGTATTTGTTGTATATGGCGCAACTACTGGAACCTCTGTATCAAAATTGCTGATGTCGGGCGTAATTCCAGGTGTAATGGCAGGTGTTTTTATGATCATTTATGCCTGGTTCTATGCCAAAAAACATAATATACCACGCTCCAATGAATTCTCCTGGCGCAGCCTGGGCTTATCGACAAAAAAAGCGATTTGGTCCCTTCTGATGCCGGTTATCATTTTAGGCGGTATTTATTCCGGCTTGTTTACGCCAACAGAGTCTGCCGCGGTAGCGGTCGTATATGGGTTGTTTGTTGCGGCCTTCATTCATCACGAAATGACACCTGAAAAGCTGGTACAAATTACAATTGATGCAGTCAAAGGTACAGCGAATATTCTAATGCTGATCATGGCTGCTACATTGTTTGGATATGTGCTGACCATTTATCAGGTCCCGGCCCTATTAACTGATTTAATGAGCTCTTTTATCACAGGGAAATACAGCTTTCTGCTGTTCCTGAATATCATGCTCATTTTTCTGGGGATGCTGATGGATTCGGGAGCTACTATTTTAATCATTGCGCCGTTAGTGTATGAAATGGCGGTAGGATTCGGGATCGATCCCGTCCAACTGGGCTGTATTATTGTATTTAACCTGGCCGTGGGACAGGCTACCCCTCCCTTTGGAAACTGCCTGTTTGCCGCAATTCCTGCAACCAGGCAGGATATCATCACAATAGCCAAAAATGTACTGCCCTTTGTGGTTATTTTGTTTGCAACCGTATTCCTGATTTCCTATGTTCCCATTTTTTCCATGCTTTTGCCAGGCATGATGAAATAGGAGAACCGGCAATAACGTTATTTACGCGAAACAACAGCCGGGAGGACATGCCTGTATGTCCATCTGGCGGCTGCCGCGGGGGACAAATAAAATGAAAATCAATAAAAAATATTGGGGCTTTGCAATAAAGGAAGGTATCTAAATATATGTATGATATTGTAATAAAAAACGGGATTCTGTTTGATTCGGAACAGGGGAATTTTCATGCCGGGGATCTGTGTGTTCAGAATGGGAAGATTGTGATGCCGCAAGGGGAAAGGGAAGAGGCAAAGACGATAATTGACGCATCCGGTAAATATGTATTGCCCGGTTTTATTGATGAACATCTGCATCTGGATTTGTATGGGAGCCTGATTGGCGCAAATGGAGATACGGTTTGTATTCCGAACGGAATTACAACTGCATGTGACGGAGGTACATGTGGGGCGTCTAATTTCCCGCAGTTTTACAACAGTAATATTATTCGTTATGAAGCGAATGTCTATTCCTATCTTAATGTCTCTACTTTCGGGAATAAAAGCCTTTGCCTGCATGAAGAAAACCATGACCCGAATGATTTTCGGCAGGATCTGATCGAGAAAATGTTCCGGAAATATTCAGGAGTTTTACGGGGATTGAAGGTTCGGATGTGTAAAGGTACATTGGAGAATTATGGAATGTCGGCTCTATACCGCGCTATGGAAATAAGTAAGCATCTACAGAAAAAAGGATATCACTGCCCGCTTGTAATTCATTATGACGATCTGCCGGATAATGTGACTGTGAAGGATTTATTCCAGGCGCTTAGAAAAGGGGATATCGCAGCCCACATTTATCAGACAAAGGGGGAAACCATTTTTTTAGAAGATGGGACAATCCACCCGGCTGTCAGAGAAGCGCGTACCCGTGGCGTCCTGATGGACGATTGTCATGGACGGGTACATTGGAGTATTCCAAACTTAAAAATGGCAGTTAAGCAAAATTTTTTACCTGATATCGTCAGCAGTGATACAGTCCGGCTCAGTGAATATGTCCGGCCAGGTTTCTCACTTCTGTATGCATTAAGTATGCTCAGTGCAGTTGGAGTTCCTCTCGAAAAGATACTACAATGTGTAACAATCAATCCGGCCCGGGCGCTTGGGATTTCGGAAATGGCAGGAATATTAAAAGACGGGATGCCGGCAGATATAACTATATTGGATATCGTGGATACCAACATGACATTATACGATAATTATGGAAACGATGTTGTGGGGAATAAGCTGTTTGTTCCTCTATTAACAATGATTGGCGGCCGGGTTGCGTATAGACAGATATATTTCTAATTTCCGCAGGCAATGGGCCAAGCGGACACGTTTGCATGCACATTTGGCGGCTGCCGCTCATCCGGCAGCCGTCATACCAAATTTCTAGTACATCGTTCACTAATTAACTGGACTTTATTATAGCCGAAAACACCTATAGATATAGTGTTTTTATAGTCCGGTTATTTAAAAAATGCCGTACTAGAGCGTGTTTGAAAATTGCTTTCTGGTAGCTGTGCGTGCCACTTTGTGGGAGATTTGTGCCAAATGAACGCGGCGTAGTGGGCTACGTTAAGTGAATTTGGCACAAATATACCGCGAAGTGGGGCGTGCAGATGCCAGGAATGAATTTTCAAACACGCTCTAGGATCCAAGTCAGGAGCGCCGGCGCAGCCTCTGTCTGTGAGCTTGTTTCGGCCGCAGATAACGCTTATATCCGGTTCTACCACGGTCTTGTCATCCGCGTCAAACAGTTGGACGGCAAAAGGCGCAGGATAAACCTTGCAGAAGCTATTTTTAGAATCAATGTAGTCTGCAATAATCTTTGGCAGGAACAGTGGCATGCAGAAGGTGTATGGGGCGCTGCGGCGCATCCTAGAGTAGTCCGGGCGGGGAGAGGAACGATCGGGGGAGACTGTCCGAAAACTCGGACAGTTATAGAATGAAAAAAGGGTAGATACATCCGGACAAAAACGGATGATTTACAAATATAAACTGCACCTTGAAAACTGAATAAAATA
>CAJTGE010000061.1 GCA_910575795.1 Clostridiaceae bacterium
TGCACAAAGCTCTTATAGACAGGGCAAAGTCATTAAAAGGAGTCACTTATGAGCTGATAGTTGCAGGGATACAGGCGGTTGTAAATTGTTAGATATCATCCATCCGGCAGGGTTGCGCCGGGAGAAAGAAGGAAAGATATGAACGCAATAATTGAGAAAATGAGAAAAGACGGATATCCATACAAAATTAAAGGAAACGGCGGCTACAGTGCTGTATTATACGATATGCAACCGCTTAATGGCGGAGATTACATGGCTATCTACCGTTATCCGGGCGGCTGTTGTTGCCATGGATTGGAAGAAACCAAACACTGCTTTGAGATTATCGAGCAGTAATTCCACCCCGTCCCTGCCGGGTAATGCAGGGAGAAAGTGAGGAGGATATGATAAGGTCAAAGGCAGACGCATTAGCATTTTTAAAATCACGTAAAGAATTTTCAGATCAAGATTGGATAGAGGGCGAATTTTGGTTTAGGTATGACGGGGTAACAGAGCCGGAATGTCTGCGCCATGATTACACAATCAACCACGAAACAGAGGGAATTATCGGCGTTATGGAAAAAGAAGCTGTTGAGTATGTTTTCAGAAACAGAAAACGGCTGAATAAATTAGAGCAGGCGGCAGGATAACACCTGCCGCCTTTTTTACTATTCCTGCACATCCCAGATCCGCAGGGCCCCATAATCTGTACTGTGCCAGCACGCTCCTTCCAGCGGCCCGCCCGGCGTATTGTCCAGGAAATACCACTCTCCCGGAGCATCTGCCCCCACTACGCTACTGCCGTCCCAGCGCTGCCAGCCGGTCAACATACACCCGTCTTTGCCAAACAGGTACCAGTGATGGTTGATAAGCAGCCATTTATTTGACGCATATGCCCCGTTATCCTCTTTATACCTGTACCGCCCCTGTGCATCCTTTTCCCAGCCCGTTTCAGCGGGCTCTGGGGCTTCCGGGGCCGTTGCTTTGGATGCATAGTCAGGGATGCCGTAGCCCCTGATATACCGTCCGTTTACATCTATCTCCCTGTACTCAACAGCATCGTTTTTATTGCCCTCAATTACCCTGATTTTATCCTCCGATACCGATACCACAATACCGACATGCTCCGGCCAGCCCGCGCAGTCCCCCGCGCCGCTGTCGTCCCAGTCATAAAAGATATAATCCCCCGGCGATGGAATATAAGCATCATCCTCCACCCACCGGCCCATCTTCCGAAACAGTTCGATCATCTGCCCGCATCCGCACTCTGTAGGGATAATGTCTGTATATCCGGCAGCAATGGCCGCGGCTGATCCAAAGGTTGCACACCAGGCGTCTGTGTACTTTACCCTGTATCCCCTGGCGAGGGGAGCATGTCCATTGTAGATGTCTATAATCTCCCTGTGCGATCCGTCTGACTCTTTACGGCCATACCACTGTATCGCAACCGAGACTAACTTTTGCCTTGCCTGCGCTTCTGTTATTTCTCCGCCAGCCTCCCCCATTTTCCCAGAGCAACGTTTGTAAATCTCCTGGCCATAGCCTGCGCGTTTTTGTTTTACCGCTTCAGAC
The DNA here is from genome assembly GCA_910575795.1 of Clostridiaceae bacterium. Lineage (GTDB taxonomy): Bacteria > Bacillota > Clostridia > Lachnospirales > Lachnospiraceae > Otoolea > Otoolea muris. The sequence goes on from CAJTGE010000061.1 coordinate 1,552, forward strand.
TGATCGGCTGGCCTCTCATACTGAGTCAATACAATGTCCGACGCTGCCCTGATATCAACTGCTGTTTTCAGCGCATTAAAGACATCTTTATAGTTTCCCTTCAACTCATAAAGCGCAAATTTAAGCTGCATACCGGCATCGCCGACAGAGCATCCGGAATTCCGTGCAAACTCCAGGAGCTCCTGTTTTCTCGACCAGTACGTCCACTGTGCCAGCCCGTACCCAGCACAGTCCCGGACAAAGTCTGCGTAGCTTCCGGAATCCACCGCCACCGTATAGGTATCGTCTGTAAATCCCAGCTTTTTCTCGTAAATGTTCTGCAGGTTCCGGGGATTCAGCCCGCTTTCGGCCTGGAAATGCCCGAGGAGGGCGGCGGCCCCATGCTCAGACAACCCCTCTGTTACCAGCAAATCAAACATCTGTTTTTCTGTCATGTTATTTCCCCTTTCCGGATCAGAAAAAGCCCAGGCTTTTACACCCAGGCTTTATGGCTGATCATCCTACTGTCCTTTTTCTTCTTTTTCCGGCAGGTCTGTACCAGAACCGGCGTTAGCAGAATCCGTCAGTCCCTCGCTGATAATATAAGCCAGCACCGATGCGCCGGCCATAATCAGCGCCGTAACCTGTGCAGCGGTATTTTCTGTTCCTCCTGTTGCTACAATCATCATTGATACAAAAGATGTCACTGCAGTCCAGAACTTCCGGCTTGTAAGTTTTCTTTTCCAGTCAATTTCTTTCATTGATATATAACTCCCCCTCTCACTTAATAAATTGCTTCAATTCCCTGTTTCGTCAGGAATTCCTTCTGCTCATGCTTCACCTTCCGCGCATACTCCAGAGCGCTTTCCGTCTCCCCGTTGGTATGGCCGTTCTTCAGCGCGATAGCGGAAGCTTCCCCCAGGGCTATCGCCGCCCCGATCCCTTTTACCATCAGGTACTCCTGTTTTTCCCGGATCTCTTCCTGTTTTTCCCGGATCTTCTCCCGCTGTTCAATCTTCCGCTGGATAAGCCAGAAACAGAAGCCGCTGATTCCTGACGGGATGCCCGCCGCTATAACCAATGCTGTCAAATCCATCCAGCTCACCCCCTTTCCACAGCCGGATCCTTAACCAGCTTCTTTTCCACAGCCTCTCTCCAGCGGGCGGGCACATCCTCCAGAACCATTTTCCCGGATTTTATCCGCATGACATAAAACGCTACCATTATTCCCCACCTCCCATCATGCCGGCCAGCTCTTCGATCGCCCCGTCCTGGACTTCCTGTCCCTCCTCCAGGGCCTCCAGCCGCCTTTCCTCCGCCGTTTTCTCACGGACGTTAAAGATTGTATGTATTGCCCCATCCGCGGCCACAGTGGACGTTTCAGACACCAGCAAAAGGTTATTGTAATTCCCGACCACAAGCCCGGAGCCGTTGAGGATCTGCGCCTGTGCGAGGTTGGCATCGGTCAGTTTTCCCCAGACAGCCAGCATGTCCTCCCGGCTGGCCAATGCGACCTGCAGGGCCCCAAGGCTGGCCCCCGCATCCAGGACGATTTCCGTCCCATCCTTTAATAACAGTCTGTCTTTATTCATTTCAGACTCCTTTCCGCGCATCCTGCGCTTTTTAATTTTGTTGGTTACATTTTTACCGGAATAAACGTTTATAATTTAGAAGGCCCTCTTATATGACAAGGGAATGAAATAATTACAAAAGGGCGGCGCATGGAGATTCCGCTCCCACTAAGCCCCGCCCGTCTAACTCGGTTAAATTGCTATTCCCCAAAAAGGCAGAACGCCCTTCTCACGAAAGGCGTTTTGCTTCGTTTTCAGTATTCTTTTTTTCTTTCAATTCTCATACTATATTTTACCAATTTTAGCGAAAACTTTTATATTTTTATTTCCTTTCACATTGGTTAAAATCAGATAAATATTTACTTTTTCCTTTTTTGCTAGTATAATTGTTATTATTATTTATACTAAGGAGGGAATTGTAATGTCTAATGTAGTTAAAGCAGAATGTCCAAATTGTAGTAAAAAGGCTAATGGTAAGGACGAAATTGATAAGCTTTTTGGGTGGCGCACTGTAAATGGTAAAACTGTACCTCAATCATGGTGCTATGAATGTCGCTCTCAAAGAAAAAATTAGCCTGATTAAAACTTATTGCAATTATATCTGAGGACATTAATCAACAGATAGTTAAATTTCAGTTGTCATATTGCCATTCCAAAAAAGCAGAACGTCCCTCTCCTGAAAGGCGTTCTGCTTCGTTTATGATATTCTTCCTTTCTTTCAAATTCAGCCAATTTATATTGCTATGACAGGGTTTTTGGGCACAAATTTATCCCCCCACATCATTATATGATTTGAGTTATAGTCCTTATTGGTTGTATTTAATGCCGGATATACATTACTCTCGTTATCACAATATAAACATATTTGCATTCTGTTAAATGTGACCTCCCCATTTTTGATTATATAGTATGGTACTAACATAGTATTATACAGTGAGTTAGGCTCCAATCCATAATATTTTTTTAGCGAATTTTGATTTGTATATACACTGTTAAGCGCCGCCTGGATGGTATTAGAGCCTATCTTGATTTCTGTCAGGTTCCATTCTCATCTGGAGGATTAATTTTCAACCTTTTTTCAACCCCATCCTTAGTGATATATTGAAAAACAAGCCAATCTTCTGCAGGATGAGATCCTATTTGCCAATATCCGTTGTTCACTGGTAAGGAAAGGTATGGAAGAAAAACATTTCCATCACTACCATTGCACTTAATATAAGCTTTTTTTCTGCCGTCTGCAAAGCTTGAAACCGGCAATGTAGGCGTTCGGGCTTCGCCATTTTACACAGTTATAACAGGCTTTTTACCATACAAAACGACTAAAGACCAATTTATATTTGCATTATGAACATATCCTGACACAATATAATCCATGGAACCACTTATAGACACAGAAACACTACCTGAAGATAATTCAGTTACATGATTTCTACTAGGGCCACCTGGAGAGTATCCTTGTAATATAAATGAGCCATAAGTATTTCCGTCCCCACCTTGAACTGAGAGCAAATAAATATGGTAGCCAATAGGCGCTGTTATTTTTATGCTATCGGGTGTGCCTTCATATATATAACCTTTTATATTATGGACGGCCTCGCCATTTTATGAAGATTGTTCCGACACAAATTTTTTATCATAAAAGACACCATTATTGACATATATCAAATTCAGTTGCCCAGTAAACCCAAAAACAAGAACTCCTCCATAATTACGGTTTGGATATACATATCCAACGAAAGAAAAGGTTCCCGCACCGCTAAAATTCCCCATAATTGGGACTCCTGTTGGTAATTTATCCCATAGATATTTTATCTTATCAAGCATTGATGTAGTGCTATCAGAAGAAGATAAATTAGCAAGAATGCTTTGGCTCAGGTCGCCATTTTATTAAGATTGTTCTGACATAAAATTTTTATCATAAAAAATGCCATCATTAACATATATCAAATCCAGTTGCCCGGTAAACCCAAAAACAAGAATGCCTCCATAATTGCGGTTTGGATATACATATCCAACGAGAGAAAAGGTTCCTGCACCACTAAAATTTCCCATAATTGGAACTCCTGCTGGTAATTTATCCCATAGATATTTTACCTTATCAAGCAGGGATGCGTCACTACCAGAAGAAGATAAATTAATAAGAATGCTTTGGCTCAGGTCGCCATTTTATACAGATACCCATTCTGTAAAGCCGCTTCCAAAACGCCCTCTTACATATATTGTTCCTGCATCGGTAACGTAAAGTTGAGCAAACCTAGAGCTACTTTGTCCGAAAACCAAAAGAAAACCAGCTCTGCTTACCGGAAGATTAGAAAATCCGGTATTGGAAAAATAATATCCACCTAAAGCGGTTGCTTGATTCAGATCCGAAGGGCTTTTAGCCGCGCCTTTCATCGCCTCGCCATTTAACCGAGTAATCTCATCCATCAGAGTTTTGCCGTACGCCGCATCCAGGAAAAATTTCCCCGGCTCCGTACACAGCCCGTTATTGACCAGATACTTCCGCATCTCCCCCAATGTAACCAGCCCCATCAGCGCAGCTTTTATATTGCTCAGGATGTTACCTGTTTTCCCTTTGCTCCGGATACCAGCCAGCGCAGTCTCCACCGACGGCGCAGGGTTAGCGCCTGTGTAATCCTCAAACGTGGCTGTCGTTTCCCCTGCTTCGCCCCCGTCTGCTGTCACCTTTTCTTTTTTAAGCGTCTCCAGCCAGCGCCTGATCCCGCCCAGTATCCCTTTTACGGATCCCCCGGGCTCCAGTTCCGGGTATTTTATTTCCGCTCCCGGCGTTTCAAATCCGGCCACTGCATCCGATATGTCTCCTCCCTCAGAGTCGGTCTTTTTCCCCAGCTCCCGCTGGAAAGCTTCCATGGTAACCTGGCTTAAAGGGTTGATGGTTGCTGTGATGTCCGCGGCCTCCCCGACAACGACATGCATTTTAATCTGTACGGTTTTTGCGCGTCCGTTTTCCTCCGGCATGATGTAGTTCGGATCTTCCGACAAATCTACATACGCATATAGGATTTCCCCACGATCCGGATCCATTGCAAAAAGGCCAACCTCTGTCATGACAAAACCGCTTGTTATCCCCGCATTTGTAATCTGCATCACGACAAAGGCGTCGTCCGTCTCCTGGTCATACCCGTAATCCGCGATCATCCCGTCCATTTTGTAGCTGACCAGGTGCATGAGCTGGGCGGGATCCGTCCCGTCCGGTACAACTCCCGTCCCCACTTTTACGCCTGTAAATTCCAACTGCTCCGCCCCTGACGCCAGCCTGGCGAGGAGCTGGAGCCCCCTGGTTGTAATGACTGTCCGTTCTGTCATCGCTTTATCCCTCCTGACAATATTTCCTCTGTTACCAGCATATCCGTTGTGGACGCTGCTCCGATCCGCATGGCCGCGGTTCCGTCCCGGTTGATTTTTCCGCCTGCCCGGATCTCTTCCGATATCCGTGAATCCGGGATTGTTCCAGAGCTTATACGCGCCTGCGTTTCGATGTCCCTGTGTACTCTTCTGGCTTTAATCTCATACTCCACAAACTCCGTTGTAAGCGCCCCTGCGTATGCTTTTATCCCCTGCTCAAATTCCTGGCGGTGCTCCAGCGTAAAGGCAGTATGGGACTGCTTTAACCGTGAAAGCATCTCTTCCAGGCTTCTATAATCCACATGGCTGTTGGTGCCCTGCTCACGCAGCGTGACATGGAACACATTTGGATGCGGCGGCTGATAGCCATAAATCCCCGTATCATGACAGTCCGCCACATGGATCTCCAGATCCGTCACGGCGGAGAGGTAACTTTCCATCCGGTATGGGGTCATCGGCGGCCGGTAATCCCGTTTCTCGTAGATTCTCCTTCTGCGCTCCTCATATGTAAGGTTCAGGCGAACCGGGAGCCCCCACTTAATCTCGTGGTACATAAGCCCCCAGGTGGCCGTTTCAGGGAAAAACTGGTACGGCAGTTCTTCCGCCATTTCCCGCGCTTTGTCATATTCCATCCCCATTACCTGATAAATCCATTTGCCAACATAGGACTTATCATAAAATCCATCTGATACATAGCTGAGCATTTTCTTTGCGCTCTCACTTGTTGGGAAGTTCTCCAGATCAAATTTCTCCATAGAGCCGCCTCCTAACTGAAATCAAGGGCGCCCGTTTCCGGGTATTCTTCTTTGCCCAATCTGATATTCTTCATATCCCCATTCATGAGGAACCCATCAAAATCCAGGACGCCTGCAATATCAGAGAGAATCGGCCTTACATCGTTATACCGCAATATATCCTGCTGTTTTGCCGATGTGTAGACTGTCTTTACTGCCGCCGCAAAATCAGCCCGGATCTGCTCCAGGCTGGTTGATTCATCGTACAACAGCCCCGTAACTGTAAAATCAACCATTACTGTCGCAGCCGGCACGCATGTAAGCCTGGTACACGCAGTTGGCAATAACCTCTTACTCCTGTCCTCCGGAGAAACGATATAATTATAAACATCCTGCACCAACTCCCCGTTTGCAGGCTGCCCGTTCCCGTCCACCAGGGCCAGCCTGACCGTGCCGGGGCCCTCTGCCGCGGGGATCACAATACAGTCCCCCGCGCCCGCTTCCCGGGCCCAGCGGATAAAGTCGCTGTCATTTCCCAGGAATGTCCGCCTGCTCTCGTATTCCGCCGCAATCCGGTCATAAAAGCCGTTGTCACCCTCCCGCTCTGTACCGCCGCGTATGGGCTCCGGGTTGTTTACCTCCTGGATCCCCTTCACTGGCTTAGCCATGAGCGTTACCGTATTGGCGGCTACATTGGAGCCGGTTCCGCTTACGGCAGCCGACACAGGGACCATTGCAACACCGTCCTCCCCGGTCACAGTATCTTCTGTTACGGCAAATTCTATTGAAGGCCCGGAATCTGTTGCCGGCGTACAGAATACCGTGCCCGCCGCGATGGTTATGCCGGCCGTCCCGGCTGCCCTGACGAATCCCGACGCGCGTCCGGGCGGGTGGCGTACAAGCTGGACCTGGCGGCCGTGCAGATCCAGCCATTCGTCCCATGCGTACTGGGGGAACGCCAGCATGATCGCCCTTACCAGGTGATAATTGATAAACTCATCCTTTTCCAGCGCTGCCGGCTTTGTAAAATCATAGGGAAACCCGCCTGGCATATCGTCAATGTCGTCCGGGAGGGCCCGCATCATCCTTTCATGGATTTCGTCCGCGCTGTTATGCTTAATAAAGTCAGGAATCATAAATTCCGGCTGCATCCTGCTTCCCCCCTTATACTGTGATCACAAACCCTTCATCCCACTCCACCCCCGTAACCAGGAATGAGCAGCGCATGGTATCGCCGTCCCATGAGAAGTCAAATTCCCCGACTTCCTTTGTCCTGGGGTTTACCATGAGCGCCTCCATGATTGTCCTCTGCACCATGGACTCAACGGTTTTTTCGTCGTCGTCATCCATGGCCCGCTCCATTTCCGTCCCGATAGAACCCGGGTAGGCAAGGCAGCGGTAGCGCTCGGTCTGCGCAATTTTGAAACACCATACGGCATATGCTTCTTTTCCGTCGCACTCCGCCACACGGTTTGCCCCGTCCCTGACAAAATCGCCGGAAGCAGGATCCCATTTTGCGCTCCTTCTGTAACAGGTGTCATAGCCCGCCCGTTCTGTTTTAAATTCCGGAACATCCACAACTGGAAAGAGTTTCCCGGACATTTTTCCACCGCCTCCTTACGAATTTGTGATAATATCCACAACCACCGCCTCGCTCTGCACCCAGGCCACCAGCACGCGGTCGCCTGGTTTTATGGCCGGCGGGGCGACGGTATGGGAGTGCCCGCCGGTTATCTCAAAGGACAGCCCGCCGACGTGCCTGCATACCGAATACTGCCCTTTGGGCAGCGGCACAGGGAATGTATCCGTCCGGAGGCTCCCGTCCCCCTGTACCGTCCCAAAGTCCAGTATGAGGGGAGAGCTGTTTTCCGCTTTCATCCGCTGGCTTAAGACATTCGCCAGCTTATTGATCCCCGGGTTTCCTTCAAAACCTTCCATTATAACCTCCTGCTTTTCAGTCAAACGTCCCGTCGTCCACCCACCCGTACACATTGCTGGCGCTGTCTGTATGGATCAGGTGCCACGGATGCGCCCCGCCGGATCCGTTCTTTTCCGTAATTCTTGCCTGCCCGGCCAGGGCGCTATACCCTTTTGCGCCGGGATAACTGCTGATATAATGGGTTCCCCCGTGGAAATTTACGGTGTCGCCCACCTGGTACTCTTTCTTCTCCTGTGCGTCTTCGCCTGGCGCCCCTTCTGCCCCCGGTTCCGGTTCTGCGTATTCCAGATCCATGGCCATGCTGCACGCGTCCGCATTATGGCGGATACTTTTTACATAATAATAGCCTGATATGGAGCCGCTCATGATATAGACCAGATCGCCCTTGCGGATAAAAGGGACATCCGGGCTCTGTACCGACATATCCCTCCTGATTTTTCCCTCGTTGTTAAGGATTTCCTGCGCCGCCGACTTTGCAGCCTCCACCGTCTCATCCGATCCCCGGCTGTAGATCCGCTGCCGGATGCCGTATTCCGTCCGGCCTTCCACCGTTGCTTCCACGCTCCGCCTGCCGTCGCCGTCCGCCTGCCCCACGACCTTTACGCGGGTGATGAGATCCGCAGTGCTTATGGACTGGTTAAATGACTGGGTATTGTCCTCTTTAAATACATATACTGTTTCATTCCCGCCTTTAGGGAGCACCTGGATATATCCTTTCTCTTCCCTGACGATACACGGCTCCCCGCCCTTTTTCGCCGCGTCGTCCAGCAGCTCCCGGATGATGTCCGGGAGGAACCGGTTATTATACACCATTTTCCCGTGCGCCACATCCGGCCCTTTATACTCCCCCTGCGGTATTTCCCAGTCATTAAAGATTGCCTGGACAGCGGATTTTGTCCCTGTGCCGGATGGGTAAAACCTGTTTTCCTGGCTTGCCTGGAGTTTATAAAGCCCGTCGTAACAGGTGCACCGCAATTCGTTTGCCCCGTTCTTTTCCACCGCCTCCCACGTCTCCACGGTTCCCCTGGCTGCCTCCCCGTCAAGGGAGCCTCCGTCTGATGCAAAGATGCCCACCAGGCACCCCGGCCGGATCAGTCCGGACAGGTATCCTTTTGATGTCTCATCGTTCCTGGCTGTAAAGGAGGAGCGCAGGGAAAGCTCGTTTTCTCCCTCCTCCCAGCCTAAGTCCCGGACGTAATCGGTGATGTTGTACTGGTTCCCGTCCCCGTCCAGGACAATCACGCGGTATGTAATCTTTGATAAATCAACCATCCTCTGCCACCCTCTTATGCCGGGATCGTCAATGTGGTCCCTGGATATATCCAGTGCCCGTGGTCAGATCCGGATTTCCCGCGTTTTTTTGCCTCCGCCTCAATCGTGGCGGCGTTTGCGTCATAAATTGCAGGCCACTTTGAGCCTGCGCCCAGTTTTTCGGCTGCAATCCTCCAGAGCGTGTCTCCGGACTTTACGGTGTAGCTTCCCCCGGAAGCGTTTTCCTCCCCTCCGTCCTCCCGCTCTGCTGTCTTTTTTACGAACGCCGCGATCTGCAGTTCATCTGTCGTGTAGATCCGGAGTGTCTTTTTCTGGGCGAAGGTAATGGAGTATTCGATATTCCCATACGCCCCCACAGGGCGGGGCTGGAAGGAGGAGATTGTCACATCCACGTTGATCCATGTATCCGTGACAATCAGGTTTAAAACCGTCCCGTTCTTTAAATAGCGGTTCAGGATTTTCACGCATTCCTCCGGCTCCTTCCACTGGTTCTTTTTTACAATCGGCTCCCGCCTTTTGGATTTCCCAAAGAAAACGCCGTCCCAGGAAAATTCCGCAGCGTCCGTCCCTTTTGGCACTTTCACCGTCCCTTTGGACAGGATGTCAAAGGTCTGGTACCGCGCCCCATATTTACCCTGTATCTTTTCCGGCAGGGCCGGGAATGTAAAACGGGAGCCGCCCCCGGCCGGGATCAGCTTGATATTCATTTCTCAGGCCCCCTTTACCGGCATGTTAGAGAAGATTTCCATGAGCGTCCTGGCAACCTGGCCGCTTACCTGATCGGATATCTCCTCCATGTGGCGCATGACTGCCTGTATGATGCTTTCTTCACTCTGCCCGTCCCCGTTCTGTATGGTAAACTCCGGGGACAGATTAACGGTTATGTGGACTTCCGGCGTTCCTGTGCCGTCTGGGGCGCCCGTTGCAGGTACAGGGACATACGGCTGTACCTGCTCCCCGCTGACATCCCCGTCCATGTTTTCGCTATAAGATGCCCTGTCCGGCGTGCTGTATAAGTCAATACCGCGGGGGGCAGAACCACCCGCATAACCGCCCGCAGCGAACGCAGGAACCCCAAGCGCAGCCCCCGCTTGCTCATATAAGTCTAGCGCCCTTGCCCGGCGGCTCGGGTTCGTGGGGATCACAAACTCCCCATACCCTTCTTCGGCCAGCCAGGAGAGCTGGGGCCCGCCGTTGACATAGCCGCCGGCTGCATGGGCTGTGACGTTTAAGCTTGCGCTGCCGGAGGCCCCGTTCCCGGTTACGGTAAATGTTTTAGCCGGGTTTGCCACCTGGTAATCCAGCGTCACATGCACCGGCATGGTTGTGCTTACCCCTGCGCCGAAAGCGGAATCCACCGCCGCGTCTGTGTTTGATTTTAGCGTATCCACGGCGGAATGGATCTCCGACAGGTCCGCATCCAGGATCGCCGCCCCGACTCCGCTGCTCACCGCCGCCCCGGCCCCGCTATACCCGGGTTCCGCGAGGGCTGCCGCAAGCCCGATCTCCACAGCGCCGCTGATACCGGACCAGTCCAGCGTACTTATCTGCCCTGCAAGGCTTTCCGCCAGCCTGGACGGGATTGTCTCCGCCGTAGCCTGCAGAAGCTCCCCTACGGCGGTCTGTGTCTCTGCACTGAGGCTTTCCAGCCCGAACCACTCCGAAATCTGTTCGCTTGTCCACTCCGCCGGTTCCGGAGAAATATCCAGGGCGCGCCCCATCGCCTCGGACAGCTTCTGGCCCGTTGTTCCCTCTATCTCCGGTAGGATCCCGTCCAGGGCCGTCCCGTATGCCTCTGCAATCGTATCTAACTGGAAAGACTCCACCCGTACCTGCAAATCTTCAAGCTGGCTGTTATAACCCTCTTCAATCTGTGCCTTCAATTCGTTATACTGGCTCTGATCAATGGCCCCTTCAGACAGTTGCAGCTTTAAGCTTGTAAGCCCCACCTCCAGCGCCTTATCATAATCCGCTGTCATGGCCGATACGTTTGCCGCAAGCTCTTCCTGTAACTGCACAAAGGTTTCGGAGTCAAGACGAGCCCCTCCATAGCGGATTTTAAGTGCTTCAAGTTTCGCTTCGCCCTGTGCATCTGACACTTTTTGCGTAATCTCCGCAACCTGGTCCTGCAGCGCGGCGATAGCCGAGGCCTCATCCATCTCGTAGTCAATCCCCCCGATATGGACCGTAAGCATATCCTTTGTAGAGAGAACCCCATCAGAAAGGGCCTCAGATAACGCACGGTCCAGTTCAGCGCCCGCTTCGTCAATCTGCGACTGGATGCCTCCGTATATGGTATCAAGTCCCCCAGTAACGCTTTCACTGTTTTCCGCTCCTACAAGCAAGCCGACAGAAAGAGTGGCCTCGTAATGTTTATTCCGCACATAGCCCTTTGCCTCTGCAACCATGGAATCCACGGCTGCTTTATAGGCGTCCATTTCACTTTCCGGCATCTCTGTCCCGAGAGCTGCGGTCCAGTTCAGCCGCCCCATCTCCTGAAGCGTGTTTTTCAGGGAGGAAAGGCTTGTTTCGGATGTCTCAAGGGCCGCTGAAAACGCTTCCAGGCTTTCCTCCCGGCTGCCGAATACAATGTCGGCCGCGGCCTCTTTAATTTCTGCAAGGGAGAGCTTCATGTCGCCAAAGTGGCTTTTTAAGTTAGCACCCACCGCCTCCTGGAACATGATCCCAAGCTGGCCCGCGCTGATTTCTGTATCATGGATGGCGTCATTGAGCGCTTTTGTTTCAAAAACCGCATCATCAAGGGCGAACCCGGTGAGTTCAAAAAACTTCTGCGCTTTCTCAGCCTCCGCCTGCATCTCCTTTACGTTTTCCTGGTACTTCTCTTTTACTTTATTGCCCTGTATCCAGCCGGCAACGCCGCCGATCCCCGCTCCGGCCAGTGTGCCAACCCCCGGTAAAATCAGGGTGCCGATTGCGGCCCCGGCTGCCACGCCGCCCGCTTTATAAAGGCCCGAAGCCGAATAAGCGCTTTTCTCGTCCCAGTCTTCCGATTTATATGCTTTATTCATATCTGCAAAACCGGAAAGCAGGGACAAGCCTCCAACCAGTCCCCCTGCGCCAGCCAGCGCAGCCATCCCGCCGGACATGGTTCCTGCTGTGCTCCCGAAATAGAGCGCCGCCGTATTTCCCGGGGTGAGGGCATAGCCTATATTGGCCAGCCCTCCCAGGAGGCCGCTGCCGCCTACCATGGCATTTCCGGCCGAACCAATCAGGGAGCCTGCCAGGGATGTGCCGACCGCTACACCTGCTGATGTACCCGCTGCTGCGCCTGTACCAAATAATCCTCTTCCAATAGCCGCAGCTCCTTTTCCTATGTCAATAAACGGGAGAGCCATTTTTCCCAGCATAACTGCCGACATTACCGACGATAACCCCGGGGCCTCCCCTCCCGGGAGAAGCTTCCCGGCGCTGGAGAGCATATTTTTAAAGCCATCCCAGAGCTTCCCTGATATGGATTCAAAATCAAATCCTTCAGAAAATCCTTTTGCAAAGGAGGCTCCGATACTTGCCCCCTCATCCAGTGTTTTCCCCAGGTCGATCCCCAGGAGGGCCGTAATGCCGGTTCTAAGGCCGGCGCCGATCCCGGAGCCGATATCCTGCGCAAAGCCCGCGAACCTCGCCCTGCCTGTGCCGGCCCACCACTCGGAAAACGGCTCTGCTATAAATTCATCCCAGGCGATTTTTGTTTTTCCCAAAAATCCTGCGTCCTGCCATTCCTGTGTGGCGGATATTTCTTTAAACCGCCCCTGCATCCGCTCAACCTGTATGTCGATACGGTCCATAAATTCGCCAATCCCCTGCTCGATCCCGGGCATCTGGGCAGTAAGCCAGTCTGCAAGGCCCCTTATATAGGGCGACAGCCTCTCGCCGGCGGACAGTTTCACCCCGTCCGCGGCGCTCTGGAGCAGCGTAAGGGAGCCCTTTAAATTGTCCAGCATGGTCCCCGCCATCTTCGCAGAGGCCCCGTCGGCATGGCTGACCGCATCGGCAAGTTTGTCATAGTCTTTTTCTGTGGCGTTGACGATGGCCAGCATCCCGGCCATGGCGTCTTTCCCGAATATCTGGGTGGCGGCCGCCACCTGTTCTGTTTCGGTGAGATCCCCGAGGCTTTCGCGCAGGTTGTCCAGGACACCCTTTAGCGTTTTCATCTGCCCGCCGCTTTCGGTCAGGCTGATTCCGTATTCCTTCATAGCGGCTGCCATTGTATCGGTTGGGGAAGCCATGTTGGCCAGGGCTGTTTTTAAGGACGTTCCGGCCATGGAACCCTTTACGCTGGCATTAGCCATCAGGCCGAGCGCCAGGGAGACGTCCTCCACGCTGTATTTCATCGCGCCCGCCACCGGGGCGATATATTTAAAGCTTTCACCAAGCATCCCGACGTTTGTATTTGCATTTGAGGACGCCTGGGCGAGCACGTCCGCAAAATGGCCCGAATCGGATGCCGACAGCCCGAATGCGGTTAATGCGTCGGTTACGATATCGGATGTCGCCGCAAGGCTTTCCCCCGAAGCCGCCGCAAGGCTGAGGATCCCCTCAATGCCGTCCAGCATATCGCCGGTTTTCCAGCCGGCCATGGCCATGTAATTAAACGCCTCCGCTGACTCCTCCGCGGTGAATTTTGTGCCGGCCCCCATCTCCTTTGCCTTATCCGTAAGGCGCCCCATCTCTGAGCCCGTGGCCCCGCTGATGGCCTGCACCTGTGACATGGCGGCCTCAAAACCTTTATATGTATCGACCGTATCTTTAAGCCCGATACTGATCCCAAGGACCGCCCCCGCCTGGAAGAGGGGATTTTTTAATATGTTTAAAATCCCCCTCACAGGGGAGGTAACCAGATCCACGGCGCGCATGGTAACGCTCCACGATTTCCCCGCAAAGCCCCGGAGCCCGTTTCCGAGGGTGGTAAGGAGCGGCGTGATTTTATCCTTTGCTTCAAGGAGGATCTCATACTTTTCCTTTGCCCACGCCGCCAGGCTTCTCTCTGTCTTTTGGGCCTGTTTGTCGAATCCAGTGACATATTCGGCCGCCTTCTTCGTTTTTTGCCCTGCCTTATCTGCTTCATCCCCGAGCTTCCCAATCTTTTTGGTCACGTTTGACAGTTCCGGCTCCGTCTCATCCACTGTCTCGATCGGTATTTCAATCCTCACTGTTTCAGCCACTCCCGTCACCTCCCTGCTCCGGCGGTTTTAAGGCTATCCTCATGGATTGCAGCATAAACGACTGCACCCACGCCGGTTTCTGGTAAAACTCATCCGGGGTGATGCCTGTTTTCTGGAAAATGTGGTGCAGGAGGCACATCTTTCCCCCGGCCTCAATCAGTTTTTTACAACTTCCTCAATGTTGGGCCCGTATCCGCTGAGCTTGTCGATTGCTTCCAGGACAGCGTCTTTCTCCCCGGCCTTCAGGGCGCACTCGATCACGTCCAGGCCGTTCATGATACGGTCCTTTTTTGCATTCAGCGTGTCCCATACCCTTTTATTGTCCCAAAGCTTTTTACGGTCTTCCTCCACCGTTGCCTCATAGATAAGTGAAGACTGGTACTTTACCCGGTTTGTGTCCTCCGGGAGCCTCATGCCAAACTGTTTGTTCCGTACGTATTTTGTATTTTTTTTCTTACACTTTTCGTATTCCTCAGAGTTTAAGGGGCGGATGCGGAAGGCAAAATAAAGCCGGCCATTCCGGACGATCTCAATGCGCTGTGTCTCCACCTCTGCAAACTCCGAGGCGTCGATAAGCCCCTGTATAAAGTCCTCTTCATTTGACAGGATGAGGTTTTTTGTATCCTCCTCACTGGTTTCGATTTCCCGGATCTCCTGCGCTGCATCCTCTTCCATTACAGGATCCCCTGACATGGTTACGCCTTTTTTGAATTCTTTTGACATCTGTTTTTCCTCCGTTTTTCCATAAAAAAAGAGGGGCGTTTTCTGTGCCGCCCCCTGTGTTTTTTGGTTGAATCTTCTTTTTTAAGCTGCATCAATGCCAAGAAGGGACTGCAGCCTAGGCGGCCTGTTGACAAACAGGTTCCAATTTCGTTTGATTACATCCCCAACGGAAATATTCTGGATATCGATCTGCCCCGAAGGGATACAGTCCCGGTAAATGACGCGTTCCTCCGATCCGTTCCTGCCCAGGAGCGAGCCCTGGAAATCCCACACCGGCATGATCTGCGTTTCCAGCGCCCTCATGAGCTCAATAATAAATTCGTCGTCTTCGACCACAACCTGCGACATGGTAAGGCTTACTGAAAACGTGTTTGCTGTCTCGTGCTCCTGCGCGTCCCCTAATACGCTGTATTTCGCATTGTTCCAGGTTACGTTTGATGTAAACTGCTCCACGGTTGCAAGCAGTACGCCGTCTTTACTGTAAAATGCCCCGTCCTTACCGGTCCTGGCGTGCCTGGAATCGCCTGCTGCCCTTACATTCCTCATGCTTTATTCCTCCTGTCTACCCCTCATTGGTGCTGAACCGGAACAGGAACGTCAGATAGATACGTTCCATCGAATCCTTGTCAATGATGTCAATATCAAACCAGGCGCTGTCCCCGTCAGACTGGTATGCGCTGCTTTCCGTTACGGAGCAGGCGACAAGTTTTCCCTCTTCTGTCATGGAATCTCCAACGCCCTGGATCTGGCTGATGACTGTCGCCCGCCCGTTTTTGTCATTGTCAACTTTCCCGACCAGATCGTCGGCCATTGTGTTGATCCGGCGGATCAGCTCATAGCGCGTTTTGACACGGCGGATCTTTTTCCAGCCGTCATCCTGGTTGTCCGCGGGAGTTATCAGCGTATTGATGGCATTGTCGATCCATACCTGCTTTGCTTTGTTATAGCTCAGCACAATACATCCTCTTTTTTCCGCTGAAATCATCTCTGTGTTTGTAAGTTTCTCCTTAAGCTCCGAAAAGCCGCTTATTACGGTATGTGTAAGGGAAGAGCCCGCGGATACGGATCCGATCATCCCGGCGATTCTCGCTGCTGTGCGGTATCCGTCAATCTCCGTGCCCTGCTCATCCACATGGGCGTTGAGCACGTAGTTCATTTTTTCGTCGTTAAATGCAGCCGCATGCTGCATCCTGGTTTCCAGGGGGACCGTATGCGCTTCCGCCACCACCGCCTGCGCGAGCGAGCCCGCGTCAAAAATGCGGTTTAAAAACGACTGGAGCAGGAGATGGATTTCCATGTCTTCCGTATCCAGGCAGACCGTGTTAAATTCATACGGCTCGATCTGGGCAAAGGCGTTGGAGTAATCTCCGGCCGTTGTCTGCGGGTTGCTCCCCTTTGTAAATGCGCTTTGTAAGACTGTCCCCAGGAGGGCGCCTTCTTTTCCCTCCAATACCTCCGCTTTAAAATTCCTTGACGATGCCAGGGCCTCGGCCAGGGCGTTTGTTTCTCCTGCGCCGGACGGGAAATCAACTTTCTCAAATTCCGTTGTCCCGGCGTAAAAGATGCATTCCTTTACTGTGGAATCCGAAAGCTTTTCGCGGACCGTAACGGAAAACTCCTTATCCCCCGGCCATCTTGCCGTGACGCGCAGCGCGTCTTCCCCATTGGTATCCGCTAAGCAGGCCGTCCCCTGCGTGCCGCCGTTTCCCACACGGCAGGCGATGATCGTCTTTGCTCCCCCGGCGACCGCCTCCCGGACTGCATCCGTCGTAAGGCCGTTCCCGAACGTCTTTTCGTAGCCATCCGCGGCATTCAATTCCACCGCGGTATTGAGCGGCCCGAAGTCGGCTTTAAAGATTACGGCCGTAACCCCATTCATAATCCCGGAAGCGGCGTTATTGCCTTTTTTGTCGATCCGGAAATAGGAACCCGGGCGTGTTTTGGCTTCGCCTGATATAAATGTACCAGCCACTTTTAAGTCTCCTTTCTGAAAAAATGTGTATAAAAAGGACGCCCCTGTTTACAAGGACGTCCTGATTATTGGTGTGTTGTGTAAATTGCGCCGGGATCCGTCATATCTGTCATGCCGGATCCCGGTAAGTTACGGTATAAGTTTTCCTGTTCCCCCCCCCTGCAATCTTTACAGAGAATTTTTGTAGGGTAACTGTTTTCATCCAGCGCTTAAATTTCCTGGCTGATGGCAACTTACTGCTCATAATCAGACAGTACAGCCCTGATTCATTTATTACCGTAACTTCTCTTCTCTGGCCTGCGTACTCAATTTGGGTACTCAGCTTATCCTCCTCTTTCAAAAATGTTCTTGAAAGAAATCTCCATCTATGATAAAATATTATACAGAAGGAGACTTCCACGACAGGGTAACCAACGATCCGGGCAGGGTGTGGTTACTCTTTTTTTATCCATATATCAGACATTCCCGCCCTGCCCTGTGGAATATAGAAGGACGCTGCATCCCGCAACGTCCATCCGGCAGCATAGGGAGGCCGGGAGCATACCCCGGCAGGACTTCTCCCCTCTGTTCAATCCATTTCATTTTGTCTCCTCTTTTCGTTTTTCTTACTGAACCGCCCGTTTCAGGAATTTTTCCACAATCTCTTTGGCTTCACAGACCGTACATTTTTCTTTCCCCGCCGCCCTTAACGCCGCTACGACACACTCCGGCCTTGTATGGAAAATCTCTTTTGCCCCCGCTGCAAGCTCGCCTGCGGAGTAGATCGGATCCTGCGCCACTTTTCCCCCGCTTCCGGATGCCGGCTCTTTTACCTCCGTCACAGGCCCACCCACGGCGCAGACTGGATCCTGTGAGGCTTTCCTCCCGTTTTTGGATGCGGGCTCATTCGCAGCCTCTTCTTTTACTGCCTGCGCTTTATTTCCATCTGCCTGCGCAGCCCTGGCTTCTTTTAATGCTTCCTTTGCCATGTGATACCTCCTACATATTCCTGGCATGGACTGACTGCAACGCGTGGGGCTTTGCCTGGCGCCTCAAAATCCCGTAATGGCCGGTTACAAATATCTGGCCATCCTTAAGATAGTCGGATTTATAATTCGCCTGCAGCCGTTTAATAAACATAGGCGAGTGATCCAACATGGTAATCTCCCCGTCCAGCGACATCCGGTTTGCAATCGCCGCCGCAATCTTTACCCTTGTTCCCGTCTCCGGGCATAAAATATGGACGGCGATCCTCCCGTCCATCCACGCCACCGTATTCGTTTCCCGCGATTTATCAGTATATTCCAGCCTGCAATAAACCACCGGCTTATCTGCCGTCGCTTCTGTGATCTCCTCCATCCGGTCATATCCCATAATCAGGCATTCCGGAAACAACTCTTTTATATATTTACTGGCTGCCATAACAGGATCCGGATCGGTTGTTTCCTGCGTGGGGTATTCCAGGATGTCAAACCGTACCTCGCTCCCGATCGTCATGCCCCCGTTTTTCTCCTCCTGGGCAAATGCGTCTGTCCTTGCCCAGGCAAAGCAGTATGGCGATCCGCCTTCCGGCTTTAATATCACGTCCCGCAGGCATTCCCGTACTGCCGGCACAATGGCCTCCGGGGTGATGTCCGCTGTATTCTGGCATAACAGATCCACCGATAACGCGCCGGCGCTGTGCCGTTCCGTGTTTGCCTGGAGGTCAAAGCTGTAAACCAGCATGGGGTATTGCGTATTCCCCGCCCATCCTTCCTCCTGGCTTTCGTCCGGCGGGGACGCGCTGAACACAGCCGGGGCCCCGTTATAGGATGCCAGATGCTTTATAAGTGCTTCTGAGCCTGTAAGCCTTTTATAAATCAGCTCCTCCAGCGTCACCCCCGCCGCCCCCTTCCGTTTCCTGCTGCCCGTCGTCTGGCTTTATGTTGTACTCCTGTATATCCGTCATATCAGCGGACCACCGGATCTCCCACTGGCCTTCCGCCGCCTCGGACACAGGGATTATAAAATGGTTTGTAACATTGCCTATACCAGGGTAATACTGCACGATCAACTGCCCCTCTGTGGCTGACGTCACAAACCCTGCCTTTCCCCTGTCCCATGTGGAATGCCGGCCCCAGAGCAGAGCCCCGCGCCGGATCTGCGCCAGGTCAAAGGCTGCCGCCGGCTTTTCTGTAATTAACGGCATATCCGTCCCTCCTCCCTATGTATACGGCCCGCTGAAAATCTTTTTAATTTCCGGCGCAGCCTTTTCCTTAATCCGTTCCACAAAGGGCCTTGCCGCCATTTTCGATGTCCCATGCTCCAGCAAAATGGCATACGGTTCCCCGCTTTCCAGCGCTGCGGTGAGGGACGCCCCGCCTCCGGAGGTTGTCCCGCCTTTTACTTCACCGTTCCAGTGCAGGCGTAGGTTCCCAGTGCGCCGGGCGGGTGGTTCCCCGGGAGCTGAGGCGGTATAGGTTGCCTTTTTTGTATAAGGTTTCCTGTAAACCCGGCCGCTCCTCTGGCCTTTCAATACTTCCTGCTCCGCATTCCTAAGTGCGTTTACCGCCCGGACGCCCCTGGACTTTACCTTACGGTTAATGTCGGCCACCTGTCCCTTTACAGTAGCCCGGACGGCCCTGCCGATCCCCTTTCCACTCCCCTCTGCCCATAACCTCACTTCAAATCCTTCCTTTCTTCAGCGTAGTATACTGTCGATATGCCGAGCGAACTGATATCGTCAACATCGATAATATAAAACACGCGTTCCCCAAGCGTCAGTTTATCCCCCCGCTTTGCTTTCGGGCTCCCTGCCTGCACGATCGTGTGGGTAACGATATGATCTTTTTGGTTGTGGTTTTCCCTGTCTTCGTCGGACGCCGCTGCCAGGCAGCCTTTCAGCATCCGCGTCCCGTCGCCGGAATGGACGTTCGCCACTCTACCTGTGCCTGTCACAACCTGCTTATTCCCTTCAATGACAAATTCTTTAAAAAGGTTCCCGGGCCTCATGTACATCATCCTTGTATTTCTCATCCGCGCCCCGCCCTCCCGTTTCGCTGCATCCCTGCATAAAAATAAGGCGGCCCGCCATGTGATCCTCTGCTTGGACGGGGGACATGACAGGACTGTGCGGATACCTGCTTTTTTAATGCCTCATAGTCTGCCCGCCACAGCTTCGCCCGCTCCTGCATATACAGCCAGAGCTTATCTGTCTTTGTGTCAACCTCATAGGCAAAGCGCCTGCACAGGCTTTCCAGGAGCATCAGTTTTGCCCTGTCCCATGATCCAGGGTGCGTGTCAATGGCCGCCTGTATTTCCTCGTCCGTGAGTGCCGTGGTATCAGAGAGCCCTTCCACCATTGTATCCCCCAGCTCAAACCTCATGCGGTCTTTACCGGGCTCCCGGATTTTTGCGGGCTCATAGGTGTATGCCCCGTTTACCATCAGGTAGCGGATCCCCCTTCCGATGTGCCGGTGTCTGATGCTTCCCCGGCTTCGGTATCCGGCGCGGGCTCTTCCTCCCGGGCGGGAAACAGCCTTTCCGCGCGTTCCCTGGCCGCGTTTTTAATTGTTTTGCGGCTGTCCGCCACATGGAGGAGGATCAGTATATTTTCTTCTGTAACCTCAGCGATCATCCGCGCCCCTTCGTCCGCATTGGCCTGCATGATGGCAAATACCTGCCGGATCTCTTCCGGGGCGGCGTGAACTACCCCTGCCGACTCCTCTCCTATCACGATGTCTACGCATAGCTCTGCCGGGGTAATTTCCCCGCCGGCAAAGGCATCTGTCATGGCCAGCCCCGTCACAGCCTCAGCAATCATCCCGTCCACCTGCTCGCGTGTAAAGGTTACGGCCGGCCCCTCCCCCTCCCTGTCCTTCAAAACGGAGAGGACTCCCAGCTTTTCCTGGGATGCCGGATCCAGAACCATCTCCGCCGGCACCTCATCGCCAA
>CAJTGE010000062.1 GCA_910575795.1 Clostridiaceae bacterium
AATTCCCTTGCGGAGAATTGTATCCGCCCCTTTGTGATCGGCCGGAAGAACTGGCTGTTTGCGGGAAGTCCGAAGGGCGCTGCTGCAAGCGCAGGGATCTATGCCCTGGTCGAAACAGCGAAAGCCAATGGCCTGGATGCAATGAAATACATCAAATATATCCTGTCAGATATGCCGGGGAGTACATTTCTTGAGAATCCGGAATATCTGGATGACTATCTGCCATGGGATCCCATGGTGCAGGAACGGTGCCGATGACCACTGCCCTTTTATTATAGAGGGTTGGTGGTTATTTTTCTATCCACTATCTTATTTGACGCTTACCAACGGACTCGCCATCTGCTTTCAGCAGGAGGATTCTTGCTCTGATAACCGTCTGCGCCTGCAGGGTTCTTGCTTTTGTAATTGTTACCAATCGCGAACGTTCTTCAGATGAAAGGGAAAGTGGTTTTGCTTTAGCCATAGTATATGTCCTCCATATGTTTATGGAAACAGTATACCATAAGTATGTTTGTTAGTCCATTTATTTAATTTATGTTATACTAGACAGGAATGCCGCCGAGAGATCGCTTTCGGTGGTATTTTTTTGTATTCAACAGGCGATCAAGATAATTTTAAACGCATAAATATACAATAATTGGACGATGTTATCACCTGAAAAATGTTATCCGCAGAATCAACGACAAAATATTATGGGCCATACTTTCTTAAAAGGGACAGGAGGATATAAAAAAGCATATGGCTTTACCTACACAAACCGCAATACCAGATGAAACCCTTCATGAACCGAATCTTCTTCGTGCGGCTGCAGGCAGAAGGAGCCGGCAGCTCGGAGACATGTTCGAGCAGTGGATCCTGCGGGGCTGCGACTGGTACTGGGACAAGGAGATCGCTTATATCGAAAAAACACCAGAGCCCATGCGTCCGATCAAGGTATACGGGGATCGGAGAAAGGGTCAGTTTATCGCCATCTACACCAAACAGGCGCAGCCAGATTTTAAGGAGACTTTGTGTGATGGATCCACGATTATCTTTGATGCGAAAAGCACCAGCCAGGATATCCTGCAGCAGTCTGTCGTAACGGATGAGAAGAGGAAGGAATTTGACCGTTATGAAAAAATGGGGCACGCTGCTACATCATGGCAACGTTGGATTTCACTGATTTTTACCGAATTCCCTGGAGTGACTGGAAAGCAGGACCGGAAAAATTTAGACGCAAGCATTTTAAACGGATCGACTTAGAGCCGTACTGTATCCGATGCAGGAGCGGTGTCATCCTATTTTTGGAAGGAATCGAACTATAATTTGCTATACCCGGACAGAGAAATCTGTCCGGGGTATTTTTGTCAGGCCAAGGGCCTGTTTTCATTGCCATTTTTCTATATTGTCGGATAGCCATAATTCCTTTGTAACACAAACAAAACAAGGAATCGAGGCAAGAAAGGAGAATAGCAAATGATCTTGAGCGAAGAGTACCTGTATGAGATGAAGGAACATATCAAGGAAATGCAGGAAGGATACTTCACCAGGCGCGGGCTGACAAAAGAAGCAGTCTTAAGCAACACTGACACCATGGAAAGGCTCTGGACGATCTACCAGAAGGACGTAGAAGATTACGACTGTAACCGTGCGTTTTCCCTGGATGATGCCATGAATGAGGTATTCGGACCTGAACCGAAGAGGAGCGAGCCGAAATACCGCTGCCTGTTCTGTGGATCGAAGCGTTTTATCGGGCACCAGCTTATCCGTGCTGACGTATATGTGGGTGAAGACGGTGCCTTTGACGAAAACCTTCCAGGTGGGCTGAAGGCGCATATCTACGACTCCGAGCGTCCATACGGCCCGTTCACCTGCGATAAGTGCGGGCATGAATTCGATGAACTTCCGGAATACAATACGATAAAGCTTCCACGAGGAATGTTTACCGTGGTTTCAGGCGTAGACGTGCGAGCTTTCAAGAAAGCCGGGTACGGCTATCACCATGAGGACGGCGGATATACCGTTGTCAGCAACGGAAAGAGCGCCGTCGCACTCAGTAACGCAGACTATGATTTTTATTACGGCGGACAGAGATCGTTCACGCTGTAAGGGAAAATGTTTAAGGAAGGCGATATCGTATTTGTTTCGAACCCGAACCGTGAGTATGAGGAACGGATGGGGATCCGGAACCATAGGGCTTTTTTCGGGCGTGTCCTTACTGTAGACACATATGGCACGGAAACAGTCGTGGATGTTGAATTCCCGCGCACTGCCTGCGGCGAAGCTATGGAATGGAGTTATGATGCCAGTGAGCTTTCCCTTGCGTCGGAACTGAAAAACCTCACGCTGGAGGAATTCTCAAACCGGTACGGGGTCAGCGTAAACGGGGAATATCTCCGCTAACAAGCCGGATAGGACACTAACAAAAAATAGGCTCTCGGAATCTTGAGCCTGCCGACTAAAATTCATCAGTCGGATGAACATTGAAAAGTAAATATTATCCAGAATGGATATGACAAGTAATAGATGATGAAAAAATGACGAACTTTAATAGACCATGCGTCAAATATGGTTTATAATGGTATTGCTTATGGGATTAAGCGGCTTGCTCAAAGAGATCTTTTAGCGGGGAAGTCTTTGGCAAAGTCCAGGCATCAAGATGTTGGCACATCATGATGGAAAACAGGCGGCAGTACCACATCAATAACGAGCGGTATCTGCCGTCTTCTAATTTATAGTCTATTTTCTCACGTTTGTTACAACGCTCAGCAGATGTTCTTGCATTGTATTCTAATTTCCATTCTGCACTGCCACGTGGCGGGTCATTGAATAGTCTTGGGTTGTCTTTTAAAACAAGATGTACGTTTCTGCCATATTTGGCATCGGAACAAGGAGCATCACAAGCGCAATGCGGCGCGCCGCCTTTGGAAGTGATTTTGGGACAGCGGTATTTGATTCGTCCTTTTTTAGGCTCGACAGAGGCTTGTTTCATAGGAAAGCCTTTGGGACATAAAGGGACCCCATCCCTGCCTATGGTGATATCATTCTTATAAACAGGTGGCCTTCCGCATTTCCAGTTAAGGTCTATAAAAGGGGTAATATCATGGGTTCTGCAGTAATCATAAAAGGGCATTGCGTCATGTGCCGAGTCGAGAAGGAGCTTTTTGACGACGGCCTCGGGAAGCATCTGCTTCATGGAAAACCAGTTATATAAGAAACCATGGGAGTCGTGCCTGGAAGCAGGACCTAAAAACGGAAAAACGGGAAGGTCCTTTTCGGAGTCAGATGCCGTCAGCATGTATAAGTCATATCCAAAGTAAAAGCGGTTACGGTGAGGATCCCAGCCAATGCCGCAGTCCGGCTGATGACAGATGCGGTCACATTTGCAATCATGGATGCCATTTTTCCAACAGTCACAAGTACGTGTTTTACGTTCCTGGGCAGCGGTGTAAACAGGGGTTCCATCGCCAGCCGGAGCCAGTTCTTTAAGAGATATAAGATTTTGGTCAACAGAAGCCTGAAGAAAAAAGGTATGGAAGATATCCCACAGCCTTGCGCAGGGAGCCATGCCAGAAGGAGGAGATTCCTCAAACCTGCGGAATAAATCCCCGACCGTCACTTTTTCAACAGGAGAAGCCTTTTGCTCTTTGCCTTTTGGCTTAAGAGGCTTTTCTTTAGGCGGGTGAAGGGCATTGGAAAGATTTTTATGATCGGACATCCAAAGTCGTTTGTGAAAGTCATAGAAAGTACCAACACCAGGAGCGCTGCCCACAGTAAAGCCGGAAATAATGGCATGAAGAGGATTCTCTTTGAGGTCAGCAGCAAATCGGGTGTAGGAAGTTATTTTGAATTCGACAGAAACAAGAAGAGCCCGGAGCATATCGGAAGGGAGTCTTGGTTCAGGTCCAAAGACGGAATAACGGTCCTGCATAAGGGTATCCACTTCCGACAGATCAAGAGACCGGAATTTCTCAAGGATCTGCCAGGAGGAATCAGATAAAGAATTTACAGCGTTAGGATAATATTTACGAAGCTGAGTCAGAACGCGGTTCTGATAGGCGGAATGACCGCCAATGTTAATAGGTTTCAAAGAAACACACCTCCAAATCAAAAAGTCTGTTCCGGCAGTGCCGAAAGGATATGCCTTGTTAATTAAGAGGCGCGAAGCGCCGCATTTTTTGAGGCATTTGTCAAGTGTTTTTTGAAAAAAAGGTGGAGAAAAAATAAAAAAGGACTCTCAGAAGCCGCATAAATAAAGGCTTAAAGATTCCGAGAGTCTATCAAAAAAAATAAGGAGGAAAAATTATGATTTCACTACGAGGCCTGTTTGCCGGGCCGGAACGGGATTTTGCAAAAGCTGCAGCCAGCAGGGAAGAGGCTGCCAGGATTTTGAAGATAAGCCCGGAAGCCCTGGAGGCTTTCGAGGAGGCGTACCGGAAGGGTGCCATGAATGATGAAGGGGAAGAAGGCCCGGAAAACGCCAAGCAGGCTGCAAGGGCATACAGCCGGATGATGGGGGCTGCAGGGACGGTGCTTGGTGGGGAAGACAAGTCGGCTTTAGAAAACGCCATATCCCGTGTCATGGCGGAGCTGGCCGCACAGACGCCCGTGTACATATACGACGGGGAACGGGCGTACTGCAGACGGCAGGCTGCCGCGCTCTCGGACGGGCAGGAAGCCGTTTCAAAGGCGGAGATCATGGCCCTCCCGGAGGAGATGCGCCCCCAGCTGACAGGCAGTCTTATGAAAAAGGACATGGGCGGGGATTCCTACCCGGCCCTGCTCATGTTTTACAAGCTGTCAAAGACGGCCAAGACGGCTAGGGAAAGGCAGCAGGCATACCACCAGTTCCGCCGGGGGCTAGACATCCTGGACCTGGACTGTGTGACATACGAGATCCTTGGGATGAACCGGAATTCCATGGGGCACTGGTTCCCGCCGCTCGTGCAGGCGGCCATGGGGCAGGACTTCTTCCGGATACCGAAGACGACCATCATCCAGATCCCGATGCCGCTTTTACAGCTGACGAGGCTGGACTACATGTCCCTGACACCGGCGACCATGCACATCGTTGATGAGTATTGCGGGCAGGTGTTTGAGTTAAAGCCGGACGGAGATTACTTCATCCGCACCGGCACACACTCATCGAAGTTCGATTTCCGCAATGCCCATGTATACGGGCCTGGGGAAGTAGCGGAACTGGGGCAGTACTTGATCTACAACCATAACGTCGGCATCATGATGGCGGGCCCGTTGTGCCAGCCTTCCGTCTACGGCATGGCGACAACCAGGGAATGGTGCGTCAGGGAGTTCATCCCGGACCATGACCAGCCGGCAAACCCGACCATCTACAAGGGGCTACCTCTCAGGACGGAGATCCGCGCTTTCGTGGATATGGATGAAAAGAAGGTCATCGGCATGGCCCCGTACTGGGATCCGGCACTGATGAAGCAGCGGTTCGGCCATGAGGAGGATGCGGACAGCCCGCATCAGATCCATGACTATATCACATACAGCATGCATGATGATGTCCTGATGGGGCGCTACCGGGAAGCGGAAGGCAGGGTAAGGGAGGAACTGGAGGAGATGCTCCCCCGCCTCGCCCTTACCGGGCAGTGGTTCATCGACATCATGATGAACGGGAAGGACGCGGACGGGAAGGGAGAATTCTGGATCATCGACATGGCCCTGGCGGAAAATTCCGCACTGAAGGGATGTGTGCCCGTAGGGCTCTTGAAACGCATAGATGAGGAATGGATCCCGGAGATCGCGGACGGGACAGCCAGGCCGGCATGGGAAGGCATGCCGGGATTGCCGGGATTTTAAGGCACGGCGGCGGTGACCGGGGCATCTCCCGCACCAGGGGCGCTTCCGGCGCCCCGTTTTTTTGCCCGGGAGCAGCCGCGCCCGTCTCCATACTTCCTTTGCAGGAATACCAGACAAGGCACAGGAGGAAGGAAGAAAAAATGGACCATCAAAACGGTACGGTAAAAACAGTATGCTTCACAGGGAAGCGCCCCAAGGATCTGTTCGGGTATGGGAAAGGCCGCTATACCGTCCTGGTGGCCAGGCTCACGCAGGAATGCGTCCGCCTGGCCGGGCAGGGGTACGGCCTGTTCATCTCCGGCGGCGCACAGGGGGCGGACCAGCTTGCGTTCTGGGCCATTGACAAGGCGAAGCGGCAGGGGCTCAAAGTAAAGAACGCCGTGTTCCGCCCGTTCGACGGGCATGAGGCCAGATGGGCCAGGGACGGGCTGTTCTGGCAGAAGGAGTACTGGCTGATGCTCAGGAGGGCGGATGCCGTCATCACATGCGGCGCAAGGCCGGATCCCGCGGAGGGGATGGGCGGCGTCGTGGAAGCGATGAACTTAAGGAACCATCTCATGGTCAACCATGCGGACCTGGTCTTCGGGATCTGCAGGGGCAACCCGATGGACGGCAGCTGCAAGGGCGGGACGAAGGAATGCTTGGCGTACGCAGCCGCCATGAAGAAGGAGATCTTCCTGCTCGACCCGTTCACGCTGGAAGGGCAGTATGTATTCCGGAATGGCGAATGGCTTGACATCTGACACGCAAAAATACAACCAAAAAACAGAAAGAGGATCAAAAACAATGTCAGACTACAAAGACAGGGAACTGATGACAGTATTAGAAGAGAGGTATGCGAAGATGTTCGAGGGGCACAGAGTCCCGGACAACATCCGGCAGGCCGCCTGTCTGGCCCTGTACCGCTTTACGATTGTCGGGATCTGCGACGGCATGTATATCTGTAACCTTATCGCCTACGAGAGCGGGTCCGGGGACGGGCAGGGCAGTTTCACCTAGCCTGCCTGGATCGATGTATGGAAGGCCGCAAGGGCCGTCCAGGACGCGTATAGCTACAATATCGGCTGGGACGACATCGATGAGCTGGCCGTAATCCTGGATACCGGGCGGCTGGACTACTCCATGGCCCGTGCAGGGATGCTCAGGGACATGCGGGAAGTAAAAAGGCAGCATGCGTCAGCGGACTCCTGGCGGAAGACCTATCTGGAGCTCCAGCTGGAACAGAAACAGAAGGATATCTCCCTGCTCGTCGAAACATTCGGGAGACAGCAGGAAGGATAAAAGCAAAGGAGGATAAGGAATGGCTGTTTTGCCAGAAAAGGAATGCACAGCATGCGGGGAGTTCTTCCAGCTGGAAAGAGGGAACCAGATATACTGCGCCCAGTGCAGGGAAGCGACCGGTGGAAGAGGCTGCCGGATGAAGATCCGGTATGACAGGGCCTCCGAAAACGTTGGGAGGCGGTTCGCCGGCCTGGATATGGTGCCGGTGACGTTTGCCTACAGGCAGTGCGGGGAAGAATTTGAATATTATGTGGACAGTCGGGACGCGGAAACGACGCACAAAGACTTCTGCTCAGCCAGATGCTCCAGCCTGTACCGGATCGCACATACGGCCTGCGCATGGTGCGGGAAGAAGATGACTGATACGGGGGATGTCCGGGACACGAACGGGCATTCTTGGTACTGCTCCGATGCGTGCAGGGAGAAAGCGGCCTGGAAGGAAGCGGAAGAGTCCGGCGAGATCGACGCCTGCCCGGTATGCGGGAAGGCGTTCCTCAACAAAGGGCATAAGAAGACGTACTGCTCCAGGGGCTGCTATATGGAAAGCGTGCAGGCGAAAAAGGGCAGGTAGTATACCGTGCCCTGCAGCCTGTGCAGGGCGGCGGTTCAGGTGAAGTATAACCCGGCGCAGCTGAAAAGGAAGGCGGTAGGCGAACGCTGTGAGGCATGCCGCCAGAAGTGCGCCAGGGAAGCGGCGCGTGAACGGATACAGATGGAGGATCAGGCAAAGGCCACCAGGGACCAGGCAGGAAGGGCCAGGGAACTGGCGTACCTGATGGCAAACGGCCTGTGTTCCGTATGCACGACCAGCTATACCAAATGCGAACGGATGCAGACGGAGTTCCGGGTATCCCACAAAGGCGTCCGGTACTAAAACAGCAAGGTCATCCGGTGCCCGAAGTTCGCGGCAAAGCTCAAGTATCACGACTGCCGGCAGTTTGCTGGCGGGGCGGCGGATAGCAGCGGGAAACCTGCCGGATGACCAGGGAAACAGGGGAAACAGAGAACACAGAGAAAAAAGAGAGGAGGATGCGGCACGGCATACGCCCATGGATGGGGTATCCGCCATGCCGCAAAAACATATGGATTACTGGAAGGACAGGGAGAAAAACAAGACACACGCATGGGCGATCACGAACGCCCTGATGGTGAAGGCAAAGGGCGAGATCGACAGGGCCGCGCAGGGAACGAAACTGTACTGGGAGTACAGGGAAGTCCCGGACATGCGGCCGGAAGAGGGCCGGCAGGGACAGGCAGAGGTTTCCGTCGTACAGTCACCACGGTGGATACGGCGTTCACGGAAGCGGAGGCGAGCAAGGACGCCCATATCTGCCTCCTGAACTTCGCAAGCTACAAGGAGCCCGGCGGCATGTTCCTCCAAGGCTCCATGGCTCAGGAAGAATCCCTCTGTCACGCCTCCGTGCTCTACCCGGTGCTTTCATCACCCTGCGTCATGGGGATGTTTTACCAGAAGCATGGCAACAGGCTCAACCGGGGGCTGTACCATTCCGGCCTCCTGTATTCGCCGGATGTGCTGTTCTTCCGCGACCGGAAAGGCAGGAGGTTCGACGTCATCACCTGCGCAGCACCGAACAAAAAGGCTGCGCAGCGGTACCGGCACGTCACTGACCAGGAAGCGGAGCAGGCCATGCAGCACCGGATCGGCTCGCTCCTGTAGGCGGCCTGGAAAGAGAAAACGGGAGTGCTGGTTCTCGGCACCTTTGGGTGCGGGGTATTCGGCAATGACCTGGGCTTCTTGTCTGCACAGTCCAAGGAGCTGCTGGGCAGCAAATACAGGGACTGTTTCCGTCGGGCGGTGTTCGGTACCGGATAAAAAGAGCTTCCTGGCAAAATACAGTCCCGCCTTAGATGGGGTTCTTGTGCTCCTCCTGGTTTGACAACTCACCAGGGGAATCGTCCCTTAACTGGTGGATCGTTGCACATTGGCCTGAGGGATCCGTGTGAGTCTGCTGTATCCGGGCAAGTTAGCTTCACGGATAACAACTTTGCTGTTTTTGCGCCATAAGGTGCTTACCTGTGCTCTTACAGATGAAATTCGGGGGTGCGGCTTCAGTCGTAAGTAGTTGATATTATGCATCTGCCAATTCGCATAACTATTGTTTGAGAATATGACTTATTTTAGTCCATGCGTTTATTCTGCTGAAATAATCACGGTAAACGCAAGCCTTATAAACATTAGTAAACAAAAAGTTGATTTGCCCCAATATTATGCATGTATGATTGTAATAACATTGAAAATGGTTGCTGGAACTATAAGAGGTTTCTTTGTATTTGTGCAATTTCAATAGAAGACAGTGTCCATTTTTGTCTAAAAGAGAGACTTGCGTTTACCGTGCTGAAATAGCTACGTTATAAAATTGAATGCGAAAAGAGTTAATTAAACTCTGTCGCATTCAATTTTTTTTTCTTAAAAAACCTTGTAAAATGCGGCAGAAACGGAAATTCTGCCGCATTTTTATTTTTACCATAAACAGGAAAAGGGAGGTATCTGGAATGAGAAAACTGTACAAAAAACTGACCTTTGCAGACCGGCAGCTTATAGAACATATGAGCGAACGTGGGGAGAAGCCTAAAGCCATCGCGGAAAAAACAGGTGTCCATGTAGCGACAATCTACAGGGAACTGCAAAGGGGGGAGGATGGGGAAGGGCATTACAGGGCAGAGAAAGCGCAGCAGGCGTTATTCTGCTGAGGCGGTACGGCCGCCAGCGCCCTGTTCCATGGGGATGCCGCTTAGGGCGGCGGCAGGTTCGATTCCTGCAGGGCGCATTTGTTAAAGGATGGCAACCTTTACAGGGATTGCAGCAGGCCGAAAGCTGTATATCCGGATACCATTAAAAAATGGCGGTGGGCGCGCCATATACCAGAAAGCGCGTGGGTGGACGACAGGTTTAGGTGGTTTTTAAAGTGAAAACTGCGAAATGGTATTACATACAGCCGGAAAAGAGAGGTTATGTTTACAAGGGGGGAAGAAACATTACAGGAGGCAGGCATGGGAAACGAATTCCGGGAGATGGATCCGGATCTTGTGGAACGGATAAAAGGCGATGCGTGGAGCATCGGGAGCATGGAGGCGCATGGGGCAGGGGAGCGGACAACAACCTATGTAGGCAGCAGGATCAGCGGGTATCTGGATAATGACAGCCGGAAAGGGCGTCTGGTCTTTGACTATTACCAGGACAGCGCAGGGGCATACTGGTTTAAAAACCGGGCCCTGTTGCCGGATGGGGAAATTGTAAGCATGGATCGTTATATTTTTGGGCGGGAGCTGGGAAGGTATGCGCATACGCGGCGGAGAAAGTAAAAGCCCCTCTGTTGGGCAATGCATAGAGGTTCATCAAAGGAACGGAGAATATGGAAAATGACAAGAAAAGATTTAGCAGCTAAGAAAATAGACAGACTTAACAGTGTGGAAGATGCCATACAAATGATACAAATTCTTAATTATGACGAGTGCATAGCAGTCCTTAACGGTGTAAAAAGGATGCCGTCAAATATCCATAAAGCCCTGATAGACAGGGCGAAGTCATTAAAAGGAGTCACTTATGAGCTGATAGTTGCAGGGATACAGGCAACTGTAAATTGTTAGACACTACCCACCTGGCGGGGGTGCGCCAGGAGAAAGAAGGGAAGATATGATTTATAAGTTAGAGAAACGCCATGAATTTGACGGCGGAACGATGGAAACGCACTGGGAGGTTATTTCTTACACAGGAGTTTCCAAAATCGGTGTACTGCTTAATGGAAAAACTATGAAAAAAGGAACTAAGGCACAGTGTCAGAAATATTGCAGAGTAACAGGAATTCAGATAACGGCATGATTCTACGACGCCCCTGCCGGGTAATGCAGGGACAAAAAATAAAGAAAACAGCCGCTGCATTGGCAGTGCAGCGGCCATGGTATTAATGCAAATGCAATAACTCAATCTGGCATAATCATACCATTTATTGCGTTTGCCGTCAAGTCAGAAAAACCGGCAAAATGGCCGGTTCCGGGCTTGTTCAGACTATTAACTTTAGAGGGAACGGGGATAACGCAAAAGAGGGTATGGCTGTGGGATATTATAAGACAGTAGTGCGGGCAGGGGCGACGGTTGAGATTACCAAAAGCTACACTAAGAGAGTGGGGGTGAGGGTAAGGGGGAGGAAGGAAAAGCCGACAGCGGAGGAGATGGAAAAAATAAACCGTATGAATGCGGAGCGGACTCTCCGCCTGAAAATAAATGCGAATTTTGGGGCTGATGATCTGTTTATTACCCTGACATACCGGAAGGACGAAAGGCCGGAACCGGGGGATGCGAAGAAGGATGTTAAAAAGCTGATAGACGGGTTAAGAAAAGAATTTAAGAAAGTGGGGGCGGATCTGAAATGGGTATGTGTGACAGAGTACCTGAACAAAGCGATACACCACCATCTGCTAATGAACCATATTGAAGGGGTGGATGTCCCCAAGATGGTCAGGAAGCTCTGGAGGTATGGCAGGCCGGATTTTAAATTTTTAGATGGTACCGGGCAATATAAAGACCTTGCGGCGTACCTGATAAAAGAGACATCAAAGACGTATAAGGCGAGGGACGGGGTGAAGAAACAAAGATACAGTTGCAGCCGCAATCTGATCCTGCCAACGCCAAGGACAGAGATTATTAAAAAAGCAAAGCGGTGGCTGCCGGATCCGAAGCCGGTAAAAGGCTACTACATAGACAAAGACACCGTATATAACGGCGTGGATCCCTTTACCGGCAGGGCATACCAGAAATATACAATGGTTCGCATTTCCGGGAGCGGCGGTTAGATTGTGGATAACCTGTTAGGGATAACCCGCGCCGCCCGGTAATTACTGGACGGAAAGGCAGATCGGAGGGAGGTGGATAAGCTGGAGGTTGGAATATATATCAAATGCCATTTCAGGGGAAACCCGAAAGGCCCCGGGGAGGCGGCAGCGGTGATAGAGTACATAGACGGGGCCGGAAAAAGCCATATAAGAAAACAGCAGATCCGGATTGTGCATGACACGAAAAACGCCCTGAACCTTAAAATCTGTATTGCGGCGATGCGGATATTATTAAAGCCCTGTAATATTACAATTTACTCATCCTGCGACTACATGGCAAACGCCAGCCGGCTGGAAAAATGGCAGAAGGACGGCTGGAAGAAAGCAAACGGGGAGCCGCCCGCCAATGTGGAGGACTGGAAACAGTTCTTTATGCTGGCACGGATCCATACTGTAACGTTTGCAGGGTATGACAGCCGGCACGATGAAGAATTAGAAAACGATTTAAAGGAGAAATAGCGGCATGGTTTACATGGGATCGAAGGCGAAAATAGCAGATTACATAGTGCCGGTGATCCAAAGCCATATAGCCGTAAGCGGCAGCAGGACATATATAGAGCCGTTTTGCGGCGGATGCAATGTGATAGAGAAGATAAAAGCAGTCAACCGGGTTGCGGCAGATAAAAACGAATATCTGATAGCTCTTTTTAGGCATCTGCAAAAAGGCGGGAAACTGCCGGAAACCGTATCGAAGGATGAATACGACAGAGTGAGGGAAAACAAAGAAAGGTTCCAGCCGTGGTATGTTGGTGCTGTCGGTTTTCTGGCATCATTTAACGGCAGATTTTTTGATGGCGGCTATGCGGGCATTGGGTACGACAGAGGCAGGAAAAGAGATTATTTCAGGGAAAACAGCGACAACATTTTAAAGCAGATGCGGCGAGGCGGCATCGCGGGCATAGATTTCATGGTAAAGGATTACCGGGAATTTGCCCCGAAAGGGTGCGTGGTCTACTGCGATCCGCCGTATGAGGAAACGAAAGGATATGAATGCGCGAAAGGCTTTGACAGAGCCATTTTCTGGGAAACCATGAGGGAGTGGAGCCGCAGTAATACCGTACTGGTTTCTGAATTGGCCGCGCCGTCTGATTTTGTGGCTGTCTGGGAAAAAGAAACGAACCGCAGCATAAAAGCGGGCGGACACTCCAGGGCAACCGAAAAACTGTTTGTATGGAGTGGGAAATGAAACCAGGGCTGACAGGAGGAGAAAAGTGAGTAAATTTGAGAACGTGAAACCGGGAGATACGGTTTACTGCATCGGTGAAGATGAGGATTACAGCGTTTTTTTATTCATGGCCGTGTGTAACGGGTATGTGATTGTGTGCACTGAATATTCGGGTTTGGGAAATGACTTCGCCGGACAGCTTCAGGAGATGTGTGACGAGAGTATGGAGGAGAGTGGCATTGATGTGTACTTCTTCCCGGAAGACAGAGTTTTTCTGAGCGCTGGTGAGGCAGAGGAAAGGTTGGAACAGGGAGTGTAAAGGAGCCTGAACGGGACATGTCAGAGAAATTTGAAATTGTATCGCATGAGTATTATTCAAACTGTATGTTTGAGGCAGCAAAAGGAAAGCTGTGAAATCCTGGGAGAAACAGAACGGTTTACAGGAAACAGAAAGGATTATATGGATTTAGAACACAAGTCTATCGAACGGATAAGGCTGGCGTCAGAAATGAGCCTGCATCATTACGGGAAACCGCTGGTTTGTACATATTCCGGAGGAAAAGACTCGGACGTTATGCTTGAATTGTTTAAACGTTCCGGTGCGCCGTTTGAGGTTGTGAACAGCCATACTACGGTAGACGCGCCGCCAACGGTATACCATATCCGCAAAAAATTTTCGGAATTGGAAAACCAGGGGATAAAGGCAGCCGTCCATAAACCGGGTTTGAGCATGTGGGAACTAATCGTAAAAAAGAAAATCCCCCCAACAGGCATTGCTAGGTATTGCTGTGAATACCTGAAGGAAAACACAGTTAAAAACCGGTTTGTGGCCACGGGCGTCAGGTGGGCAGAGAGCAGTAAACGGAAGAAACGCCAGGAAATCGAGCCCGGCAGAAAAGATTTGGCCATAAAGATTATGGCCCTGAATGACAATGACAGGAAGAGGGCCCTGACAGAGCGGTGTAAAATGAAATCAGATATGATCCTGAACCCTATATTGGACTGGCCGGATAAAGATATCTGGGAGTATTACTGGAATGAATGCACGCTTCATAATCCCCTGTACAAAATGGGCTATTACCGTGTGGGATGTGTCGGCTGTCCGATGGCCGGAAAGAGCAGGTGGAAAGAGTTTGCTGATTTCCCAACATACAAAAGGGCATATATCAGGGCGTTCGGGAAAATGCTGGAGGCCATCCACGGGACAAGGGGGATAACCAGGTGGAAAACAGGATATGATGTTTTCTCCTGGTGGATGAAGGACAGCAATGTCCCGGGACAGATAAGCTTCGGAGACTATTCCCCATTCTTTGAAGAAAATGGGGAAGTGCAAAATACTGACAGGAGGGACTACAGAGAATGACTGCAATTAGCGAGCAGGCAAAGGAATTAAGGGAATTGGCCAAAGCCTTATCTAATACCGCCGACATAATAGAATTCTTATCCGCAAAACTGACGGCGGAACATATGGAACGGCAGGCCGTGTATGATGGTAATGGATGGGTATATTGCGGCGATGGGAAGAATCTGTCGGCGGAAAAGATAAACCTGGCTGCTGGTGATGTATGTAAGCATCAGGTAACATTCCGGGGCGAAGACAGAGCAGATATCCAGCATCGCAAGTATGGAAATGTACACTGGTGGAGATATGGGGAGAACATGGATCGGTACGTGATTGCGTATTGCGCCCCGGCTTCTCCCTGTACGGAACATAAAAGACAGCCGAAGGTTACACCTGATTCTGCAAATGCAATGAGCTGGTGGAAAGACAATCTGATGAACCGGTTTACAAAGGTGGTTTGAAAGCGGGGGATTGTGAGGGAAAGGAAAACATGGAGAGATTAACAAGAAGAACTGAAAACGGTACAGCGGTTTACAGCACGGCGAGCGGGGATCCCGTAAAATGGGAGAATAACAGACACAAAGTATTGCAGAAGCTGGCTGAATATGAAGACCTGGAGGAGCGGGGAAAAACTGGGGGAGGCGGCAGCAATACAGGCATGCCCTGTAAACGCTTTTTTGCAGTAATTGACAGCTACCATGAAGCCCTTTCCACGATTGTTGCAATATTCCCTACATACAGGGCGGCGGAAGAATACATGGCAGGACGGGTAAGAGAGGACAGGCAGAAAGGCAACCGTTACAGTTATTATATTGCCCCGGTAATGGCCGGGTGGGATATGGCAGCAGATGAACCTGGCATAGCGGATAAAACAGTACCGGGAGATGGGAGAAAGCAGGGTTTATAGATGGATAAAGTACACTTTAGCACAGGGAGGGATGACTGGGGGACGCCACGGGAGCTCTTTGATATGCTCAACTGTGAATTTGCCTTTACGCTGGATCCATGCGCCGATGATAACAACCACAAATGCGCCAGATATTACACGAAGGAGCAGGACGGTCTGGCGCAGCCATGGGCGGGTGAAACGGTATTTTGCAATCCGCCGTACAGCCGAAAAACAAAATCAAACGCCGGGCAGGCGGCATGGATAGAAAAATGTTACAGGGAGGCCCAGGCCGGCAGCACTGTCGTCATGCTGATAGCGGCGCGTACCGACACGGCGGCGTTCCACAGGTTCATTCTGGGGAAAGCGGAGATACGTTTCATTGAAGGCCGCCTCAGGTTTGAGATTGCGGGGGAGAAAAGCCGGGAGCGGGCCCCGTTTCCCAGCATGGTAGTAATCTTCCAGGAAGGGCGCCCCGCAGGGATAGCGGGAAACATTAAAGCGCAGTAAGCAGGGCCGGGGATCCGCGGAGGGGATCGGATGATGAAAAAAACAAAAAGCATTGTAGCAGAACATGGAGGGGCGTGTTTCTTTTGCGGCAGGCCAGCAGAGTGCGAACACCATTTGCTGTTTGGGAACGGCGCAAGGAAGCTGGCCGAACAGGACGGCTTAAAAGTCCCCGCCTGCAATAACTGTCATAACATGGGACGATTACCGGAGCGCATACACGATAACCCGATGGCTGAAAAGCTGTCAAAAATTCTCGGGCAGGCCATGTATGAGGCGAAGATTGGCGACAGGGAGGAATTCCGGGAGCGTTATGGCAGGTCTTATCTGTAGGGGGCGTTATATGGCTATGACAGAGATCATAAAGCAGTTTGAAAAAGAGATTTTGCAGCAGCGGACGGACGAACAGCAGTTAAAAAATGAGATTGCGGTGGTAACTACTTTAGAATTTGCAGAGCAGGCAGCAGGCGTACTGGATTCAAAGAAACATTTATACAGTTTTGAAGGCTATCTGTCATTGTTGCAAAAGCTGAAAACGGTATTGTATGCGGGTATGCCGCCCGGTGACGCATTAGACGCGGTACAGACCGGCTGGAGCGCGGAGAAAATACTGGAGATATGGAAATATACACAGAACAATAAAAGCGGTTCCATGGAGTCCCTGGCAGGCATTCCCGGAATCCGGTTCAACCAGGGGGAGCAGCAAAAAGCAGGCCATAAAATTTCAAAGACACACAGAAAATAAGGAGGTTCAGCAAATGCATATAATTTCAATCATCAGCTTAAAAGGCGGCGTGGCAAAGACAACAACAGCGGTAAACATGGCGTACATACTGGCAGTGGTGCATAAAAAACGTGTCCTCGTGGTTGACAATGACAAACAGGGGAACGCTTCCAAAACATTTAAACGTTATGATACCGGGGACAGGGATACAGTGGCGCGTATGATGCTGGAGCGCAGCCCGGATCTCGCCAGGATTATCCGTAAAACCGATTATGAGGGCATCGACATTATAACCGCAAACATGGATTTACTGGAAGCAAACTTAAGAACCGTAGTGGACACCGGGCGGCAGCAGCAGACGAGGTTTAAAAAGGCGCTGGCTCCCGTAGCGGGGGATTACGATTTCTGTATTATCGACAACGCGCCGGATATCAATATGAGCATCATAAACGCGCTGGTAGCGTCGGATGATGTCATCATACCGGTATTCATGGATCAGTATTCTTTTGACGGTCTGGACATCCTGTCCGGGCAGATAGAACAGATACGGGAGGATTTTAACGAAAACCTCCGGATCGCAGGCTGCCTTGTGACACAATACCAGAATAATGACGTAAACAACCAGGGGATCGGATTTTTAATGGCCCGGGGGATAAAGGTATTCGGCCAGCGGATCCGCAGGACGGAAAGGAAGGTAAACGAAAGCACGATCGCCGGGCTCCCGCTCGCCCTGTACTCATCCAGGTGCGGGGCGGCCCAGGACTATAAAAAGTTTGTCGTTGAGTATTTAGGGGGTATAAATCATGCAGATGCTTAAATTCAAAGCAAAATGCCCTTATGAAATCGGTGACCGGGTGCGGTTTGAAACGAAAGGCAACGCATATTACAGGGGCGAGGCGAAAATTATGGAAATTACCGACATCCTGACACAGGTAAGCGCAAAGACCGGGCACGTTAAATGTATTTTGGAGTTGGACGGCTGGTATAAATTAGATCTCGATTTACACGCGGTAAGTATGCCGCGAACCCGGTAAATACTGGACGGGTACCCAAACCGGGTACACAGCAAAGGAGAAAAGGATGGCCTTTAATATCAATGATTTTCTGAATGCGGAAAGCAGGAAGGGCATAAAAAGCGACTGGAAACCGGTTAAACTGAGCGTAAGGAAATTAAGGCCGGCCCCGGATGCGGTGAATTTTTACCACGCCCAGGATAAGGAGATAAAAGAGCTGGCAGAAAGCATCGAGCTGGTCGGTTTACAGCAGTATCCGGTCGTCAGGCCGGTAGAGGGCACAGACGAGTACGAAGTCCTCGCCGGCCATAAACGGCGGCTTGCGATCCTGCGTCTGCTGGACGAAGGCAAAACCGAATATGAAATGATCCCATGCAGGGTGGAAACGCCGGACAAGGTGCAAAACGAGCTGGTTTTGATTTTCACAAATTCAACGCAGCGGGAAAGAACGGACTATGAAAAGATGAGGGAAATCACGCGGGTCAGGGAGCTCTTAACCGAATACCAGAAAAACCATAAGCTGGCCGGGCGGAAACAGACAATTATTGCCGGGATCCTGGGAACCAGCAAAACAAAAGTAGGGACATTGGATAACATAAACAGCAACCTGATAGCGCCGTTTGTGGAAGAGTTCGCAGCCGGGAATATCAGCACAAGCGCAGCAAATGAGATTGCCGGCCTGGAGCCGGACGCGCAGCAGGCATTATTTGAAACATACAAGGCAACCGGATCGCTGATCGCAAAGGACGCGAAAGCCCTTAAAGAAGTATTTCCCGATGATTTACCGGAAGAACTGAAGGCAGAGGTAAGGCGGTACGCGGCAGAAACCGGCATCAGCTTACAAGATGCGGCAGGTGTTATAACAGAACGCCACGGGAGAACGCAGGAACCGCCTCAGGAGCCGCCGAAAGGGCCGGGGGCGATAGAAATCACGCCGGAGCCGGAAAAACGGCAGGAAACGGCGCAGGACGGGCCGGAAAGCGGCTTTATGAATGAGCCGGAAACCAAAGTAACCTATAACGCGCCCGCGCCGGACAATACAGACCGTAAAAGCCTTATCATGAACGGCAAAATCAATAAGCACAAAGAATATAACGGCATGAGGATCATGTATTTCATGGAGGCGGTTATTAGTTCAACTCTTTTTGATGCGGAATTTTGGAAAGGGTGGAAAGAAAACACCGGAGCAAAGTGGGAGTACATAGCAGATTACGCCGGATTGAACACAACATTTGTTTTCAAAGGATCCGAAACCGAACAATGCACAGCGGTATTGACAAATGAGGGTTTAGAGGTTGCGAGGTTGGCAGCAGGGCAGCAGGCAACAATCATATATGACGAACTGGCAGAACTGATCGACATTATGATCTACACGAAAGTAATTGAGATTAAAACCATTGAAAGCGATATGAAATATTGGGCGAACCGGACAGCTAAAGAATTGGTTTCAATCAGTAATTACTTGACGGAAAACGAAGTTTATGTGTTGCAGGATCTTATGATGCGCTGCAAGGAAAGGGCGGGAAGGTAGGAATGGAATTTACTGCATTTCAATTACTATGCCCTTACAATAGTTTAGCGTATGCGTACCAAGACGATCATACAAGCATGGCGCCGGTATGCAATAGGAGCGATCGCAGACCGGAGAGAAGTAGTTGGGGAAAATGTGATGAGGCGCATTGTCCGTATTTTGGGATCGGGATAGCGGGAAAGAATGTTGCAATATACAATAACGGAATGGAATCAGGAAAATGCGAAAGCATAACGGCAACAGCAGTATTGCAGCCGGAAGATTATGAGTAAAGAGAGCAGCAGGCATAAAACCCTGCTGCCCGACAAGGAGGCAAACAGTGAAAAATAAATCAGCTTATATATGCAGCCCATGCAGAGGCAACGCATATGAGCGGATCCGTAACATTGCATATGCAAGGTACATAACCCGCATAGCGTTGGAACTGGGCCATACACCGATTACCACATACTTATATTGACGAGGTGAAGTATGACTATTGGTGATAAAATCAAAACATTCCGTAAACAACAAAAAATAACGCAAAAAAAACTATCTGATTTAACTGGAATACATGAAATTACTATCCGCCAATATGAAGCTAATAAGTACACTCCAGGAATTGAGAACTTAATAAAAATAGCTGTCATTTTAAAAGCGAAGTTATCTGATTTTTTAGAATATGGAGAAATTATCAGAGAATGTGATGTTTATATTGACTCACACCGTGGCTCCCTTAATATTGACCAGCGGACGCTCCTCAAGTATTTTGACAGTTTTAATACTAAAGGGAAAAAGGAGGCGTTAAAACGCGTCTATGAGCTAACACAAATACCTGAATATTATCAGGATTGAAAAAAATACGAGGAGGGTAGTTTATGATCCATGCACTGAAAACAAAACCGTCACACTTTGAGGCATCGGCAGCAGGCATAAAGGGGTTTGAGGTAAGAAAAAATGACCGCCCATTTAGCCTCGGCGATTATGTGGCATTGAACGAATGGAACGGCGAGGGCTACACCGGAAAATGCACATTGCACAAGATTGTCTATATTCTGTCTGATACAGAGTATTGCAAGGAAGGCTATGTAATTTTGGGGTTGGAACCATGCGCGATCAGAACGCGGGGAGAAATGCAGGAATCTGTTCCATGCAATAAAGGGGCGACGGTATATGAAAGATAATCCATTCAAATTATTTCAGACAATGGTTAGCGCCTGTATATACAATGCGAATTACCGGATATTACAGGAAATGGGAGCCGGCAGCGAAATATTAAAAGAGTATGAAAAATATAAAGAGGCCCCATTAGAGGAATTACAGAAAGCGGGCGCGTATGTGGCGGCATGGCAGCAGGCGAAAGTAGCAGAAATAACCAAAGAGGCATATTTAGAGGCTGAAAAACGGCGGGAGCAGGAAAAGGCGGACTATGAGAAACAGCAGGGCCTCTGCTTCGTTGCAGCAGACAGAAAGAAATATTTAAGTTAAGGGGGACAACCATGGCAAACGGATTAAAACTCAACCGGGAGCAGTATAAGACAGTAAAGCGCATGGATCACAGGCAGATGGAGACATTCATCGCTAATATGTATAACGACGGGTATGAGGACGGGAAGAAAGCGGCGGGGCAAAAGGTAAAAGCTTCCGATATCGCCGCGGCGCTTATGGATATAAAAGGGATTGGGGTGAAAAAAGCGGCTGAAATCATGGCGGCGGTAAACAGGCTGTACGAGGGGGCGTGAAATGATGCTATATGAACAGGTGGAGAAAAGGGAAAAAGAGGCTGGGGAGACTGTCCGAAAACTCGGACAGTTATAGAATGAAAAAAGGGTAGATACATCCGGACAAAAACGGATGATTTACAAATATAAACTGCACCTTGA
>CAJTGE010000063.1 GCA_910575795.1 Clostridiaceae bacterium
ATTCAATTATACCATCAAGTGCAGGTTTGTGCCTTTTTTATGGACTAAAGTATTGATTTTTCAAGGTTCAGCACACCAATCGGTGTGGGAAGTTTGAGTAAATAACTGAAACTTCGCAGTTTCGTAAGTTATAAAATTAAGCAGATTCGTAAAATCAGCCAAATTCAGGAGGGAGATGGAAAAATGAAAACCATAAAAAAAGTAACCGGTTTCTTGATTGTAATTATGATGATTTCATCACTGGCCGCGTGTAACGTAACCAAAGAAGCCAAAGAAAACAGGGAAACCGAGGAAACTAAAGAAACCAAAGAAAATGCGGAGGTAATTAATTATACAGACGCAGAATCTTTTGAAGCCGCGCTGAACAACGGTGAAAATCTGGAAGGAACGATTGTTCAATTCGTTGCCGGGGAGCTGAAGCCAGATTCAGCTTTCGGATATAATATCTGGGCAGGGGAACACCTTAATTTTATATCATCCGGAAACCCTGATGTAAAACAGGGGGATACAGTTGTTGTGAAAGCAACCGCCATAGAAAACCGTTTAGGCTCATGGATTATTAACTATGAGAAGGTAAATCATGCGGTAATTGATGATTCAACCTCATCTTCAAATGGTATTTTATCGTTTAATGCAGATAATCCGCGCACTTCAGAGCAGCCATTGGAATTAGTTGATTATGGATGGTTTATTAATCCGCCGTCCGGAGATACTGCCTATGTTGAATTTTGCGGAATCATCTATAACCCAAATGAAACGCTTGCCGCACAATTTCCTAAAGTGATTGTTACTGTAAAAAATGGAGATGGCAGTATCGCAGCGGCAGAGGAACAGACTGGAAGCATTGTTATGCCAAACGATACTGTTACACTCTGCGGTATGTTCTCCGTGCAGGCTTCCGATTTGACAGATGATACACAAATCATATTTGATGTGGATTGGAGTGATTTGGGAAGTGGGACGTTCATTTACAGCGCGGCAAAAACGACAGATTTTGCGATAACGAATGTATCGGAAAGAAGCGGCAGCGACGAAAATTTTATAACGGGAGAAATTACGAATAATTACACACAGGAGATTGACCAGGTAAACCTGTCCATTGTACTTAGAAAAGACAATAAAATTGTTTATATGGAAAATACTTTTTTAGAGCATTTAGAGGTTGGTAAGGCAAAGGCCTTTGAATTCCAACGATATGGTGAATATCCGGAGCACGATACCGTTGATGTCTCTGCGATGGTTTGGTAAAGGTATAAATGTTTGAGGAATATTGTGATTTGCATAAAAAGAGCGTTTATTTAACTGCTCAAACTTCACACTTGAAAAAGCGCCCTAGAGCGTGTTTGAAAATTCATTCCCGCCCTCTGCAC
This sequence comes from Clostridiaceae bacterium, assembly GCA_910575795.1. Taxonomy (GTDB): domain Bacteria; phylum Bacillota; class Clostridia; order Lachnospirales; family Lachnospiraceae; genus Otoolea; species Otoolea muris. Next base: position 1,371 of record CAJTGE010000063.1, read on the forward strand.
GCCTGCGAAGCTAGACGTAGGCGCCACTACGCCGTCGCTTCGCAGACGCACAGATGACACCGATATCAAGCAATGTATTCACTGAAATTTTAGCAACGCTGTACTGGCGCCCTGGAATTTCAAATGGTATAACGACTGCCAACAGGCAAAGAAACCATTCAGGCGCGTCAAAAACAGATTGTCCTGCAGGATGTTCCGGCGGCGGCCGCGCAGAGCCAGGACCAAAGCGCAGAAAACGCCGCCCCTAAACATACAGCCTCTTCCGGCTCCGGCGCGTCCGCATCCTCCGGCAAAGACAGCCGTTCCTCCTCAAGCGATATGGTATGGCTCTCCGCAACCGGCGAAAAGTATCACCGCATACCGGACTGCGGCAGGATGAATCCCGGCAACGCGCGCTCCGTCACACGTGAGTACGCCATATCCGCCGGGTATGACGCCTGCAAAAAATGCAGGCCATAAACAAATGCTTACCAGAAGCGCCGCATTCGCCAAACGGCATGCGGCGGCCTAAAAGCCTGACAGGGACAACATCCCCCGCCATACCGGAAAGGGCTGCCGCGCGAATCATCCTGCGCGGCAGCCCTTTTCCTTAATATCTACTCTCGAAATCAGGCGCGGCGAGATTCCGGGAGTACATTTATTTTAATTAATCACGCCGTTTGCATCGGCCCATTTCCCATTGGGAACCGTACGGTTCATCCAGAGAGCGCCTGTGTTCAGATCAAAGAAATACCATTTTCCATCGATATTCTGATAGCCGGTCTTCCTCGCGCCCCTCGTGCCGTCCGAGATGGGATTTAAGTAGTAATACGTCCCGCCAAGGTTCAGCCACCCGGTCTTCATCGCGCCCTTTGTGCCGTCCGAAACCGGATTTAAGTAGAACCAGTTATTGTCCACGAAAATCCAGTCTGTCAGCATATAGGCGTCGCCGCCCAGATAGAACCAGTTGTCATCCACAAAGATCCACGCATTGCGCACCAGATTGCCGTCTCCAAGGCGGTAGGTCCAGCCGTTCTGATCCTGCGCCCAGCCGGAAGCAGGGCTCCCGGAATTTGAGGGGCTGCCCGATCCTGACGGGCTGCCGGAACCTGTTGACGTACTGTCAGACGGCGGCGTTCCGGTATAGACGTCGCCCTCACTGATGTAATAATCATCCGATTCGCCGCTCCAGCTTCCCTTTTCTCCGTCCGAATTGCTGAGCCCGCGTACCTTAAAGGTATAATTGCCGGAACGGGTCATGTAGGGATAAAAATTATAGCGGTTTGATGTGGTCGTCACAGTCGCCACATTATTACTCCCGCGGTAAAGCTTGACTTCATACTTATCTGCATCGTCAATATCGCTCCAGGCAGCGTACCGGCCGTCCCACCAGTAATCGTCCACCTCCTCAAGCTCCCCGCCCACGGCGCGCAGCTTGATATCTACGCGGAGCGTCTCGCCGTTGTCCAGTACCTTCTTGGACTTCACGGAGCTGTGGAAACGCGATACCGTCACTTTGGTGGATGAGGTAAACCGATCCTTCTCAAAATCCTTTACCCGCAGCTCCACGCGGATCACCGGAACCTCGCCGCGCTCCCATTCGTCATCGTTGGTATCATAATATTCCGCCTCTTCCGATATCTCGTATTTGGCGGAAGCCGGTATCTTTACTTCCACAGAACCGACGCTGTCCCCCGCCTCCGGCTCTTCCCCGCAGTCAACCTCCAGCTTTACGCTTGGGATTGTATCCTTACTGGCCGCATAGGCCGGCATGCACATAGAAAGCGCCGCAGCAGCAGAAAGTACCGCCGCAAGGGTGTGCTGCTTTATGCTGTGCCTCATCATTCCTCCTCCTTTCTCGTTATTGGTTTTAATATACATATTCTGCTCCTGCAGACGGTTCTGCCATACGCCCGGACCATCTGCCGCCAGATGCTGGCCTCCCGCGGTATCTGCCGCTGCAGACCGCAAGCGCCTGCGTACGGAGCCGGGCGCGCGAGCCCATATTCGTCCGCCTTGCGCCCACAGGCTGAATTTATACAGTAAACTCGCCTGATTTCTTCCAATAATGTATATTATTTTATTATTATAACAGATACTTCCCGCGTAAGTCTAACATTTTACTTAAGTTTTTTTGTCAGATTTTTACTTTCTGTAACAGTTCAGAGATCAATGGAATGATGTCGGGGTCAAAAGGTCTTTTGATCCCTTTGATACCGGATTGCGCGCAGGCCAGTATAAGCGTAACAGTTCAGACAACCTGAACTGTTACGGCATCTGCCCATGAAAATCGCTTCGCGATGGGGCGGATGCCTGCTTTCGCCGCGTTTTCGTACGGTCAGCGCAGCAGGTGCGCTGACCTATCTGAACTGTTACGTATAAGCTCTTCAATAAGCTCTTCAAAATAGAAAACCGTCTTGAGAAATCCCCCTTTTTCTGCTATACTGGATTCCATACAGGATATGTTCTGTACGTAAAACATAACAGATGAGGTATGCCATGCAGATTTCAAGCAGATTTACCATTGCCGTTCATGTGCTCATATGTATCGAGACATTTAAAAATGATTACAAAGTGACAAGCGATTTTCTCGCGTCAAGCGTAAATGTAAATCCCGTGATCATAAGGCGTCTGCTGCAGCAGTTAAAAAAAGCCGGGATCGTAAGCGTCACACGGGGCAGCGGGGGAACGGATATCGAAAAGCCGCTAGATAAGATTACATTGTTTGACATCTATGACGCCGTAGAGTGCGTGGAGGACAGCGGGCTCTTTCATTTCCATGAAAATCCAAGCCAGCTCTGCCCTGTGGGAAAAAACATCCACTCCATTTTGGACAGCCGGCTTGAACAGATCCAAAGAGCCATGGAACAGGAGATGAAATCCGTAACAATACAGAATGTCATGGACGACGCCCAAAAATTAATAGCATCAAAATAACCATTTCGGATACCTGAACGGCTGCAGCAGCTCAGACAACCTGGGCTGTTACCGAATGGTTATTTTTTTGAGAAAATCCGATATAACTATTGACATTACAACCAATCAATGGTATAATTTCTGTTGTATCAACAATTATTACATTCAAAAAACGGAGGTACTGCTATGAAAAATTTCAGCAAAGTCAGCGTGGCATCCGAGGCAAGAACCGAGCTTCATGATCAGCTCGGCCTGACCGGCGCAGAGGTAAGTATCAATCATCTTCCGGCAGGCGCAGGCGTGCCTTTTGTCCACTCCCATAAAAAAAATGAGGAGATCTACGCGATCCTCTCCGGAAAAGGCAAAGCTGTGATTGACGGGGAAACGGTAGAACTCGCCGCCGGCGACTGGATCCGCATTTCCCCTGCGGCAAAGCGTCAGTTTTTCGCAGCCGAAGAGGCGGATATTCATTTTCTGTGCATCCAGGTCAGGGAACATTCTCTGGAAAGCTATACAAAGGACGACGCCGTTGTATAGTATGACAAAAACCGCGCGGCAGGCCGGGAGAAACTGCCTCCCTGCCCACGCCGCGCGTGAACGCTGCCGCTGCAACTGTGTGAAGTAACACATTCCTGTATAGTCCGGGCATCTGCAGGCCAGGGCGCGTTTAAAACATGCCCTAAATCCCTTCTTTCCCGTCTCCGGCCAGAGCCTCTGCCGCCGCCATCCCGGCCGCGTCCGTGAAATTCCCGTTCTCCGGAAAACCTGAAACATGAAGATTCCGGTTCACCTTTGCGTCATATGTATCGCCGCGCATGATCTCCGCCAGATCCACGCCTGTGGTCTCCTTCATGGATTCAAACAGCTTTGCCATCACCACCGGGACGCTGCCCGCCACGGACGCCACGCCGTCCGAGCCGTCGGAACCTCCGCCGCCGATGATCCTGATGCTCTCGATTCTCGTAAGCGGCTCCGCAATCTTTCCGGCCACTTCTGGCAGAACCCGGATCATCATCTCCGCCATGGCGACCTTATTGTATTTCTGGTACGCCTCCGCTTTCTTTTCCATGGCCTCCGCCTCAGCAAGGCCCTTGGCCTGGATGGCCGCCGCTTCGGCCTCGCCTCTGGCTTTGATACCTTCCGCCTCCTGGACCATCGCGTACTTCTCAGCCTCGGCCCTGGCCTTCTTGGCTTCCGCCTCTTTCTCCTGCTCGTATTTCCTCGCCTCGGCCTCTCTCTGGCGTTTGGCCAGCTCAGCCTCGGCCTTCTGCTCCGTCGCATAGCGCTCGGCGTCCGCCCGCTTGTTGATCTCCGCCTCCAGCGCCTGCTGCTGGATCGCAACCTGCTGCTTGCGAAGCTCGGCTTCCCTCTCCGCCTTGGCGATCTGGGCGTTTACGGTGGCTGTCTGGATGGTCTTTTCCTGCTCCTGCTTCTGGATCTCGTACGCCGCGTCCGCCTCGGCCTTCTTCGCATCCGACATCTTCTGCAGCTCAGCCCGGCGGATCGCCAGCTCATTATTCTTCTGGGCAATCTCTGTCTCCGCCCCGACGCGCGCGTCGTTTGCTGCCATATCGGCCTCCGCCCTGGCGATCGCCACATCGCGCTCAGCCTGCGCCTTGGCGATGGACGCGTCCTTCTGGATCTTGGACATGTTGTCCTGTCCGAGAGCCACGATCAGGCCCTTTTCATCCTCAATCTTCTGGATATTACAGGAAATAATCGAGATGCCCAGCGCGTTCATATCCTGCTGCGCCTTATTCTGCACCTCATCGCCGAATTTCTTGCGGTCCGTACACAGCTCCTTGAGCTCCACGGTACCGATAATCTCCCTCATATTACCCTGCAGGGAATCGGTCAGGGCCAGCGCAATCTGATCCTCCTTCATATTCAGGAAGTTTTTCATGGCAAGCTGAATCCCCTCTCGGTCTGTGTTCACCCGTACCTTCGCGATCGCGTCGATGTCCACGCCGATAAAATCCTTGGTGGGAATATATCCGTTTGTCTTGATATCAATGCTGATCTGCTTTACAATCAGGTTATCCTTCCGCTCCAGATACGGGATCTTGATCCCCGCCCGCCCCAAAAGCACCCGCGGCTCCCGTTTCAGGCCCGAAATAATAAACGCAACATCCGGCGGGGCTTTGACATACCCGCTGGCAATAATGATGATAAGCACAGTTACAAGGATAATCACCGGTAAGAATGGCAAAATACCCCCGGAAACAAAGAAATCAAACATTTTTTCTCCCTTCTCCTTTGTTGATGCGTCTGATATCCAATTATTGGGTAATTTCTCAGACAGTTTTGTTTGCTTTTTTTAGTATACTATTAAATATAGGGGATTTCAAGAGGGATATTTAAAAATTTCGTATGTTTGTGCGCAGCCTTGCGTATGTGTCATGAATGTAAGAAAGACTGTGAAAAGGCCGCCAGAGGCTGGTTCTGTATCCAAAAGAAACCCCGCTCCCGCCCTGAGAAAAGCGCAGCGGACAGCCGGTACAGCTCTGCGTATACAGCGGTCTGTACGGCTCGAAAAGATCTCGCTAAGCGCCGTCAGTTTTCTACGGGTTTCTTATGGATACAGAACCAGCCTCTGGCTAGTACAGCATGCTAAACATAATGCAGCCCGATCGGGTTTCCTTTTACCTTGATAATTTATACATAGCATACTGATTTAATGACACGCCCTCTCTTTCTGCTTCTACCACTAATCTTCTATGCAATGACTTTGGAACCCTGATTACAAATTTTCCACTAAAATTTTCTTCTTTAACTGGTTCTGGTATCTCCATTTCATTTTCCAGCAATACTTCAATATGCCCTTCCATAGCCTCTGTAAGATTTGCATTTAATTCTTCCAGTGTATCTCCTGTACTCTGGCAACCATCCAGTTCCAAAATTCTGCCATAAAAATAGTGACCGCTTTCATCATTGATCTCCTGTATGATTTTATTGTATGGTAAATTCATATAATATTCCAATTTATTCATAGTGTTTTCCTCGATAATCTATTTTAATTAATGCCTATAATTTTCCTCTCTCCTTATTTTGTATTTAATTTTAGCTTTTTCTAATATAATATTAAATAATTCTAAAATTTATTCATCTACCCTATTCAGAATATCAAGAATATATACTTTTTTCAGAGGATTATCTACTTTTATGGTTATCAATTCTCCTGTTTTCCTGTTTCTAAAATGGGCATGTGAACCTTTTTGCCGGGCGCACTCAAATCCATAATGTTCTAACACTCTTTTTGCTTCTTCGTACCTGATTCCATTCCGTTAGGCTGCCTTTGCATTTTTTCCAATATTTTCTTAACATTCATTATAACTCACCTGATTTCTACATTGGTTTATAATCACTGCATCCCCTCCTTTTCTATATATAGTATCATATATAGTATCATTTTTCCAGATGTTTTTTAATATCTTGATATTGCTCCATCCGGCCAGTAATCGTGCTGGCAGCACCGCCGGATTCCCACAAAAAATCTGAAAACAGAAACGGCATAACCCGCAAAGCTACGCCGTTTCCCTGAAATGATTTTAAACCGATAAACCCTTACGCCGGGCGGATACGCCGATCTGCCGCATCCTCATTACTCCTTTATCCTGTCCAGTTCCGTAAGACTTACACCGGATGTCGTCAATATAACCTTTAAATCAATATACCGCTTTCTGATACTTTTATACAATTCCGTGTCCTTATCCGCAAGCAGCATCCAGTCCTGGATTCTTGAAAATTCCTCGATGGATATCTTTATCATTTCTTTTTCTGTCATCGCATCACCTTTTTCTAAAAGTCCCGCCGTTACTGAAAATAATGCACGCCCGACGCAAACAGCTTCATATCCTGCTCGCCGTATACATTCACTGCCACGCCGTCCCGGCACTCGCGGCCGCGCTCATTATGCCCCATCTTTCCAAGTATCCGTCCGTCCGGGCTGGTGATTCCCTCAATGGCCATATAGGAGCCGTTCGGGTTCCACTCCTCGTCCATGGACGGCTTCCCGTTTGGATCCACGTACTGGAGGGCGATCTGCCCGTTTTCGGACAGCTTCCTAAGCCACTCGTCGTTTGCCACAAAACGGCCCTCGCCGTGGGAGATCAGATTGGCGTACACGCCGCCTGTCTCTGCCTCGCGAAGCCATGGCGAGAGGTTGGAAACCACCTTTAAATACGCCATTCTGGAAATATGGCGGCCGATGCGGTTCGTGGTCAGGGTCGGAGAGTCCGCGGTCTGCGCCGCGACTTCCCCGCCCGGCAGAAGGCCCAGCTTGACGAGGGTCTGGAAGCCGTTGCAGATGCCTAAGATCAGGCCGTCCCGCTCGTTAAGCAGCCGGTTGATCTCCTCTGTCAGAGCCGCGTTCCGGAACACGGTGGCAAAGAATTTCGCCGAACCGTCCGGCTCGTCCCCCGCGGAAAATCCGCCCGGGAACATGATGATCTGAGAACGGCTTATGTCGTCCTTATACCTCTCTACCGACTCCCGGATATCGGCCGCGCTCTGGTTGCAAAACACGCGCACGATCGTTTCCGCCCCGGCGCCCTCAAAGGCCCTGGCGCTGTCCATCTCGCAGTTCGTTCCCGGCATAACCGGGATAAACACCCTCGGTTTTGCCACCTTATGCCGGCAGATGTAGACCGAATCCGTCCGGTATGCGTTCTCCGAAACATCGGCGGCCGGCGCGCCGGAACGCGTGGGGAACACCTTCTCCAGCGTGCCGGTCCACGCCTTCAACGCCTCGTCTAAGGTAATCTGCGCCCCCGCGTACTCGAAGCGGCCTGTGTCTGTCACCTCGCCGATCACCGTATAGGAAATGGAGAGCTCTCCCACCTTCCCGTCCGGGACCTCGCACACGATGTTGCCCCAGCCAGGCGCAAAGAAGTCCCTGGGATCGAGGTTGTGCTCGATCTTAAGCCCTAAGTGGTTTCCAAAAGCCATCTTGCTCACCGCTTCCGCCAGGCCGTTTGCGCCGACCGCGTACGCGGAAATGATTTTTCCGTCCTCCATGTCTTTATAGAGCCTGCCGTATCCGTCCATGACCTGCTCATAAACCGGGAGATCGTACGCGTCGCGCTCGATCCGGAATACCACAATCTTACTGCCCGGCTTCTTAAACTCCGGCGTCACCACATGGCGGCCGTCGGAAATATCCACTGCAAAAGACACCAGCGTCGGCGGCACATTGATCTCGCCGTGCTCCTCGTCAAAGAAGCTCCCGGACATGCTGTCCTTTCCGCCGATGGACGGAAGGCCAAAGGCCATCTGCGCGCTGTACGCGCCGAGAAGCGATGCAAACGGCACGCCCCACCGCTCCCGTTCGCCGGTCATGCGCTTAAAATATTCCTGGAAGGTGAAGCGGATGCGCTTATAATCCCCGCCGTTTGCCACAATCTTGGCAATGGAATCAAGCACGGCATACACGGCCCCGTGGTACGGGCTCCAGCTCGACAGATATGGGTCATATCCATAGCTCATCATGGTCACCGTATCGCAGGATCCGGAGATCAGCGGCAGCCTGGAGAGCATGGCCTGCGTCTCCGTCATCTGGTAAACTCCGCCGTAAGGCATGAGCACATTCGACGCGCCGATCGTGCTGTCAAACAGCTCGGTTAAGCCCTTCTGGGAGCACACATTCAGAGAGGAAAGGACAGAGAGCCATTTCTCCCTCACATCGCCCGGATCACGGCGCTCAAATACATTGCCCTCCCGTTTCGGGACCTCGACCGTAACCGAAGCCTCCTGATGCGCGCCGTTCGTATCCAGGAACGCGCGGCTTATGTCTACAATCGTCTTCCCGCGCCAGTTAAGCACCAGCCTCGGCTCCTTCGTGACCACCGCTACGGGAACCGCCTCCAAGTTCTCCTCCGCGGCCAGGGCCAGCATCCTGTCCACATCCTTTGGATCCACGACCAGGGCCATCCTCTCCTGGGACTCGGAAATGGCGATCTCCGTGCCGTCAAGGCCCGCATATTTCTTCGGAACCTTGTCAAGGTCAATGATAAGCCCCGCCGCCAGCTCGCCGATCGCGACCGACACGCCGCCAGCGCCAAAGTCATTGCATTTCTTGATCAGGCGGCTGGCCTCCTCGCGTGAAAACAGGCGCTGGAGCTTGCGCTCCGTGGGGGCGTTCCCTTTTTGCACCTCCGCGCCGCAGACCTCAATGGATGCCTCGGTGTGGACCTTGGAGGATCCGGTCGCGCCGCCGATGCCGTCGCGGCCCGTGCGCCCGCCCATAAGGAGGATCACATCGCCCGGATCCGAGGTTTCGCGGATGACATTCCGCCTGGGAGCGGCGGCCATCACCGCGCCGATCTCCATCCGCTTCGCCACATATCCCGGGTGGTAAATCTCCTTTACATAGCCTGTGGCCAGGCCGATCTGGTTCCCGTAGGAGCTGTAGCCGCGGGCCGCGTCGGTCACAATGCGCTTTTGCGGAAGCTTGCCGCTCAGCGTCTCGGCCACAGGCCGCGTCGGATCCGCCGCGCCGGTCACGCGCATCGCCTGGTACACATACGTGCGCCCCGAAAGCGGATCGCGGATCGCCCCGCCCAGGCAGGTCGCCGCGCCGCCGAAGGGCTCAATCTCCGTGGGATGGTTGTGCGTCTCATTTTTAAAATTCACCAGCCACTCCTCGCGCGCGCCGTCGATCTCCACCGGAACCACGATGCTGCAGGCGTTGATCTCCTCCGATTCCTCCAGATCCTCAAGCTTCCCGTCCTTTCTAAGCTTTTTCATCGCCGCCAGGGCCAGATCCATGAGGCAGATGTATTTGTCGTCCCTTCCTTTATAGAGCTCCTCCCTGCCGCTTAAATAGAGGCGGTACGCATCCTCGATCGGCGCGTTGTAATCGCCCTCTGTAAAGGCCACATCCTTCAGTTCCGTCAAAAACGTCGTGTGACGGCAGTGATCCGACCAGTAGGTGTCAAGAACCCGGATCTCGGTCACTGTGGGATCGCGCTGCTCCTCTGTCGTAAAATAATTGCGGATATGTTTAAAGTCCTCAAAGGTCATCGCCAGGTTTAAGGAAGCGTAAAGCGCCCCAAACGCCTCCTCATCGAGCGCGCGAAAGCCCTCAAACACCTTCACGTCCTCCGGCTGCTCAAAGGTCACGGCCAGCGTCTCCGGCTTGGGATTATTATTCTCCCTGGAATCCACGGGATTGATGCACAGCGCCTTGATCGCCTGGATCTGCGCCGGCGATGCCTGGCCGGATATCACATACGTCGTCGCGGAACGGATCACCGGCTCCTCGTCCCCGCTTAAAAGCTTCACGCACTGCTGCGCCGAATCAGCCCTCTGATCAAACTGCCCCGGCAGGTATTCCACAGTAAACACCGTATCGCTTCCCCTGCACGGGAAATCCTCCTCGTACACAAAGTCAACCGGCGGCTCGGAAAAAATCGTGGCCAGCGACTTCTGGTACGCCTCCTCCGAGACATCCTCAATATCATACCGGATCAGCACCCGCACGCCGGTAATCGTGTCAATTCCCAGATAACTTTCGATTTCCTCCAAAAGCTCCTTTGCCCTGACGGCAAATTCCGGCTTTTTCTCAACGAAAATACGTCTTACGCTCATTTTAGCTACCTCCTGCTTTTTTCCTTTGCTGTTGTCCTCCCCTATCAGCAGTAGCGGCCTCTTTTCCCGCCCGCCAGCCCGTCCAGATGGCTGCAGTCATTCAGCGTTAAAAGCTCGCCCACGCCTGTCCCGGCGTCATAGTCAATCACGGAAATGCTCGCGTTTTTTGTGATAAGCTCCGGCTTGTCCTCCTGCCTGCGCAGAAGATATCCCATGACAAAGACCAGAATCCGGCCGTGGGACACGACAATCACGCTTTCCCGGCCTCCGCCTCCGCTGCGGCCTCTGCTGTCCCTGCCGCCCTCGCCTCCGCTGCGGCCGCTGCTGTCCTTACCGCCCCCGCCCGCTTCCGACGCGATCCGCTCCACAATCCGCCGGCAGCGGCGTCTGCATTCCTCCGGGCTCTCGCCTCCGTCCGGGGTCACAAGGGCGGGAGTTTTCTCCCACTGGGCGGCGGTCTGCGGGAAATCGCGGGCGATCTCCTCCCAGGTCATGCCCTCCCAGAGCCCGAAATCCGCCTCCCGCAAATCACCGGACGCAATCACCGGGATCCCCGTTTCCTCTGCGATCTCCTCTGCCGTCTGCCCGGCCCGTTTCAGGGTGCTCGTGTAGACGCATGAAGCCCCGCAGTCCGACAGGGCCCCGGCCAGAAGACGCGCCTGGAGAAGGCCCGTCTCATTTAATGCAATATCCGTCTTACCCTGTACCTTTCCTTCTATATTCCACTCTGTCTGCCCGTGGCGGACCAAATAAAATCTCATACGCCCTCTCAGCCCACGCGAAACGCGTCCAGCGTCAGCTTCATGATATCCTTAATCTCCTCTTCCGTCATCCGCATCCGCCCGGCAAGCTCGCTTACCGTGGCTTCCCGGCCCAGCTCTTCGGCCATACCCGCGGAAATATCCTTTAGCACATTGACTCTGGCCGCCAGCTCTTCGCCCACGCGGTCCTCGCTCCGCTGAAGCTTAAGCGCGTCCTCAATCACGCGCCGGATCCGCTCCTCGGCAAACGCGGAAAAATCGCCGCCCTGATATTCCCGCACGGCGAGAAGAAGCCCCATATTCGCCTCCTGCACCAGATCATCCACAGGGAGCCCGCGCCCCTTATAATCCTCTGCCAGGAGGGCCGCCATCTCAAGCCTTCCTTCCACCAGGCGCTCCGACGCGCCCTCTTCCCCCGCCAGAAGCGCCTTTAAAAGCTCCCCTTCCTCTTCCGGCGTGCAGCGCGATATGCGGCCCAGCTCGCTCCTGTAAAGGTTGTACAGCGTTCCCGGCCCGCCTCCGCGCGAACCGGAACCCGCGCGGCGGGCCCTTTCCGTATGATCCTGCGGCATCGTTTTTCTCCTCCTTCTTCTCCGGATGGTTTCTCCGGATCCGTTGTGTTGTGTTATCGCAGCCGCCCAGGCAGACCGGATGGCTGCGTGTTTTCTCAATCATACCATAAACAACGGCGGCTGTGAATAGAAAATTATACGGTAAGGCCGATTGTTGTATGGGGGCGTGTAAACCGATGTTATTTGCATTAACGACATGGGGTTTTGTTGGATTCAGAACCTGACAATGGCGGCCCTCTCATGATAAACAATGGCCCGCAATACTTCGCTTAAGTAAATAATAGCACATATGAATACGAACCCGTGAGAAAGACTTTAAGCATCCCTATGTGGCTCAGCACGCTTTGTGAAGAAAAAAGCGTCAGCTTTTCAAAAGTATTGCAGGATGCCATGCTGGCAGGCGCAAGATAAAAAACACTAAAAAGGATCAACCAGCTCATCCAGGATATTGAACGGAACGGCTGTATGAAAGGAATTGGGTAACCTGAACCTCTCTTTGGAGACCTGCACGGCGAATACAGCCGCCGTATCAACGAAAAAGACCGCCTCGTCTGCCACATGGAAAACGGGCGGCTCTATATCGCCCACTGCAGAGGCCACTATGGAGACAAATAGCCCAACCCAATCTCCTCCGGTATCCGGGACGGGGATTTATCCTTCCACAAAATCCCCATCCCAAAACCTCAAAAGCTCCTCCCCCACCGTCTTAAGCGTCACCCGCCTCACATCGCTCCATTCCCTCGGAAACAGCGCCCGGTAGTCCCCCTGCAAAAACCGGTCGTCCAGCAGCAGGATCACCCCCCGGTCGCTGGCTGTGCGGATCACCCGCCCCGCGGCCTGCAGCACCTTATTCATCCCGGGATACTGATACGCAAAGGAAAATCCTGCCTGCTCGGCCTCGTCGAAATACTCCTTTAACACCGTCTGCTCCGTACACACCATGGGAAGGCCCGTCCCGACCACGATCACGCCGATCAGGCGTTCCCCGGTTAAGTCAATCCCTTCGGAAAACAGCCCTCCCATCACGCAAAACGCCGCCAGGGATTCGCCCCGCTCCCTGTCGAACTCCGCCAGAAACGCCTCCCTTGCCTCCTCGTCCATGCGGCTTTCCTGCTTCAGGATGGCCAGGCGGCGCGGCCCGCTCCGGGCCAGCTCATACACCCGCTCCATGTACTGGTAGGATGGGAAAAAGACCATATAGTTTCCCCGCCTGGCCCCCGCGGCCTCGTAGATATACTGGAGGATTTTCCGGTACTCGCGCTCCCCGCGCCTTGCGTAGCGGCTGGTCACGTCGCAGGCCGCCAGAATCAGGCGGTTTTCCGGCGGGAACGGCGAGTGGACGTACATGGTGTAGTCCTCGGCCTCATTGCTTAAGAGCTTCCGGTAATAGGGAAGCGGCAGAAGCGTGGCGGAAAAAAACACGGTGCTTTTGCCCTGCTCCAGGCAGAGGCCGAGATTGCGGATCGGGTTGACGCAAAAGAGGCGGATCCGGAATGCGCCGCTCTCCAAAAGCTCTGTGTAGATGCGGTAATGCCCGTCCAGGCGCTCATAGGTATTTAAAAAGCTCTGCACCGTAAAATAGAAGTTCAGCGCCTCCTCCCGTTCCGGAAACTCCCGAAACGTATCGAGAAACCGTTCGAGCTCGGAAAAGAGCCCGGTAAGCGCCAGGATGAGGTGTCCGGCGTCCGGCAGCAGCCGCCACGATTCGCACTCCCGTTTCAGCTCCAGAAGGATCCGGTTGACCCGCTCAAGGCGCATGGCCAGCGCCGGCGATTTTTCCTTAACGAGCCTTTTTACAGCCAGCACCTCCTCCTTTTCAAGCGAGGCGCTGTACATCTGTCTCGCCCTCTGGACCAGATTGTGCGCCTCGTCCACCAGGAAAAAGTACGCGCCGTTTGCGCCCTCCCCGAAATAGCGCTTAAGCCGCACATCCGGGTCAAATACGTAATTGTAATCACAGATGATCCCGTCCACAAAGCCTGAGATGTCCAGGCAGAACTCAAAGGGGCACACAGAAAACTGTTCCGCAAAGGAAAGGATGCGCTCCCTTGTGATGCCGAATTCCTCATGGATAATCGCAAACACCGCGTCATTGACCCTGTCAAAATGCCCCCTGGCGCGCGGGCAGGCGTCCGGATTGCACTGGGGCTTCTCAAGGATGCAGAGCTTTTCCTTGGCCGTAATGGCCACAGAGCGGAAATAGAGCCCGTTTTTCCTCAAAAGCTCCAAAGCCTCCTCTGCCACGACCCGCGTGACCGTCTTTGCCGTCAGGTAAAACAGCTTGTCCCCATGCCCCTCCCCGATGGCCTTTAAGGTCGGAAACACCACGGAGAGCGTCTTTCCGATGCCCGTGGGGGCCTGGATAAACAGACGCCGGGCGCGCGTTTCGCTTAAGTAGACCGCCGCCGCCAGATCCCGCTGCCCCTTGCGGTAGGGAAACGGGAAGGAAAGCTTTCCGATCGATTCGTCCCGGCGCAGGGCGTTGTGGTATAAGTAGCGGGCCCATTTCACATATTCATGGATCAGGCAGGAAAACCATTCTTCAAGCTCCTCAAAGCGCTTCTCCTCCTGAAAACGGCGGATCTCCTCTGTCTCCAGGTTCGCATACGTCACCTGCACGGTCACAGCGGCCAGCCCCTCGGACCGGGCATAGAAATACCCGTAGCACATGGCCTGCGCCAGATGTACGCGGATCGGCTCCTGAAGCAGGGACACATCCATATAAACGCCCTTGATCTCATCAATCACCGTCTCGTCCCCCCGGCGCAGGATCCCGTCCGCCCGGCCCTCGATGAGGAGCGAAAAGCCCTCCTCCTCTACGCGGTGCTTTAACGCGACCTCGGCGCGGTAGTCCGGCCCCATCCGCTTTTGGATCTTGCGGTGAAGGCGGCTGCCGGCCTCCATGGCCTCCCTCTGCCGGCCCGCGGTCCGGCGGTTGTCGATATCCCCGGACCGCAGGACAAACTCCACCAGATTCCGCACCGACACGCGTATCTCACGCCCTTTCAGCTCCATTTCCCCCTCCTTGCCGCCTTCCATTTTCATCGCGCGGCAAACTTCATGATGCGGGGCCATGCAAAAAAGGGAAGAGCCGCCGTCTTTCCTGCAGCTCTTCCCTTTTACCGGAATCCCAAAATAACCGCGCCTGCGCTTAACGGAGCCCCGGGCCGCATCCCTACAGCCCTTCCCGGCCCGCAAACGCCGTTTCTGCGTCTTTCCTAAAGACTTTCTGTGCAAAAGCGCCCGCCTAATTATTAAGCCGCTGTCGCCTTTACAGCCACGGTGTCCAGAAATGCCTCGAAGCCCTTGTTCTCACCATCATACTCCACGGTCAGCACCTTTGTCAAATCCAGACTCATCACACCCAGCAAAGATTTTGCGTCGATCACAACGCGATTATAAAAAACGTCAATATCAAAGTCACACTTCATCGCAGATGTCACAAAATCCTTTGCTTCTTCTACTGTAGTCAGCATAATTCTTCTCTGTTTCATAACCAAAACTCCTTTTCAGGTAATATTCTTTTTGTTGAATACGCTCCATTTATATCATGAAAATGAAAGATTGTCAAATTTTTCCCATATAAACCGGAGACTTTTTCCTTATCTATTTTTGACAAAAACAAGAGGATTATACGGAAAAGAACCAACAAATTCACGCTTATCCGATCTTTCTGCTTCTATTTTCCATGGAAAAAAGAGGAAAGATGTATTCCACACAGGTAATTCGGTTTAGGTGGGTTTATTTAGATTCCATAAATTTTGGGCGGGGCCGCGCTGTTTCATGCGCTAAAATTTCCCTCCTCTCCCTCTATGCGCCGTCCCCGAAGAAGACGTATGCGTCGTCGTACCCGCCTACGTAATCCGCGTCAAACCAGCTATAACCGGACCAGTCGCTGAAATAAAAGGAATCCCTGATTCAGGATCCCCATTCATTTTCCCGCCTGTTCACTTTTGCGAGATCGATTATTCTTCCGAAGCATATCCTTTCTCGCGGCTCTGCCTCAACGCCCTTTACGCATCTTCCCTGTAAAATATGCCCGCACGCTCTCGTAATGCGCCCGAGCCACCTGCGTCAGCTCAAATCTCCACTGATTGTCCATATGGTCAAAGTAGATCCTTGCTTCTGCGCACGGCTTTCCCCTGTAGATAAAGCAGTAAAAAATATCTTCCCCGGCGCGGCGAACCCGAAGCGCGCGATCGGCCTCTCCCGGCGGCTCCCCGTCCCCCAGCGCGCGCCATACATCCTCGAGCTGGGCGTGGATCCACGCCGCGATCTTTTTTCTGTCTTCCATGGTCATGCTTTTGCACTCCTTTTATCTGCTGCGGGACAGCCGTTCAGACAAGCTGAATTGTTGCGCTGTGAGCCACGATTTACATTTAAAGCGAAACCGCTCATATTTCAATGTGGAAATGGGGCTTCATGGCATGTCTGTCCTGCTCAAAAAAGACATATCTTTTCAAAGATATGTCTTACCCGGCCTCTGCGCTGTTTACAATGTCAGGAGCGGAACATCATTATATCTCCCGGAGCGCGTCTCAAACACGCCCTAATCGTCCTCAAGGCCGTCCTGGGCATCCTCGATAACTCATCAATGATCCGCCTGACTTCTTCCTTATTTCCAGATTTCTCAGCCGCTTTCAGGGCCGTTTCTATCCGCAGTTCCTTTGCCGTTTCTATCTCTTTTAATGCTTTTTCTTTTGTTTCGCCATGTGCCATGCATCCCGGCAGTTCCGGAATGCTTACAGCGAAAATATCGTCAACCGGAGCATATGTTTATTTAGCCACGCCGGTTCCCCTCTCTTCTGAGCCGGATTTATTATACCAAACTATAACTTTTTTTACAATCCCCTCTCAAACCTCTTTTTCTCAGCCATCATGCGCCAAAAATAAAACACTATCTCTCATTTACACATACCGGAATCCTCTGAAACTCGCATCCTTTTCCAGATACAGTTTATCCAGGCACGTTTTATTAGCCTCTCTTGTACTTTCCAAATAATTTTCAAGCAATACGTTATTGGCCCAATACAGCGCATCATAATATTCATCGTCTGTCAGCTCCGTGAAATTGCACGTCAGTAAATCAGAATTCACGTGTTTACGCTCATAAAAATCTTCAATATCCCTGATCAGTCCCTGCTCAATCGCATAGTTATACAGATCGGTTCCGGGATACGGGGTAACGGGCCGGATTGTGCGCAGCTGCGCGTGGTCGTCATATTTTAATAGAAATTTCACGTCATTTTCAATGGATGTCCTGTTTTCACCTAAATTCCCAAAAATGATATTCAGCCCCGGACTGATACCGCAGGACAATGTATTTTCAATCCCCTGTATGATCATATCCGTTGTCAGATTTTTATTCATGCGCTTTAAAGCCTCATTATCCATGGATTCAATCCCGTAGTTGATGAACACGCATCCGGCTTTCCTCATCAACTGCAGCATTTCTTTATCCTTTGACGCATAATTCAGGCGGCCGTTACAGCTCCATTTTACATTTTACCGCGTCCACAACGGTCCTGCAGTATATGCCAACCCTGTCATATTCCGTTGTGACCGGATGGTACATCAAAATGCCGTAGCGTTCAAACCGGATATCGTACCTCTCTTTTGCCCGTCCTACGGACGGCAGGCGATCACTCATCATCACATCGATATCCGGCGAACCGATGACATAAATCCGATCCGGCTCCTCTCCCAGCTGGATCAGACGTGCCTGCGCTTCTTTCGTACATACAAAATGGATATGCGCAAACTTTGAAATCGCATGCCGGATTGATTCATCGATCGTCCCGGACAGCTCCCCGCCCTCAATGTGGGCCACTAAGATATTATGCAGCGCCCCCACTACGGCCCCGGCCAGAGCCTCCATCCGATCCCCATGCACAACAATCATATCCGGCCGCACATGCTCTACATAACCTGACAGATAGGCTATGGTATTTCCGACGTTTACACTTGCATTCTGCGTCTGCAAAAGTCCGTACGCAATATGCACATTCTCATAGCCGTCCTTTAACACTTCAGTAAAGGTGCCTCCAAACGTCTCTGAAAGATGCATACCGCATACGAAGATAAATACCTGAAATTCCTTCCTGTCGTCTAACGCGCGCATCAGAGGCTTCATTTTTCCGTAGTCCGCCCTGGTTCCCGTCAGAAATAAAACCCTCTTCTGTTTCATAAATCCTTCCTATTCTTCCACCGCATCCCAGGTAAGCTGCTCGTCACAGGCAATCGCACGCGCGGCGCGCCTCCCCAGGAGCGATTCATACCGCCCGGCCGGTATCCCGCCCACACCCGGGCGCTTGACCCACAGATTGTCCCGTGTGAAAGCCTCTCCCTGCTCCACAGGCCTTATGGTCACAACAGAGGCAAATGCAAAATCCGATGTCACCTGCTCCTCCTCTGCCGCCTCCTTTTTTCCTCCCAGCATCTGTTTTATGTCGCGGGCGGCGGCCAGCAGCTCCCCAAGCTCCCTCTCATCCATAGAGCATACGATATCAGGTCCCTGACGATCCTTTTTATCCGTAAAATGGCGTTCTACAACGGACGCCCCGAGCGCCATGGCGGCAATACAGGCCGTATTGGTCTGCGTATGATCCGAAAGTCCCACCGGCACGTCTGCAAATGAAGCCATCATCTCCTGCATCGCCCCAAGCCTGACGAGTGGGGGCGCCGTCGGATACAGGTTTGTGGTATGCATCAGGGCATAACAGGCGCCGCTCCCCTCCAGAATTTCCACTGCCTTCCTGATATGCGCCATACCGTTCATCCCCGTGGAAACAATCATTGGCTTTCCGAATGAGGCCACATGCTTCAAAAGGGGATAATTATTCAGTTCACCGGATCCGATCTTATACGCAGGCACGCCAAATCGCTCCAGGCGGTCTGCCGCTGCGCGGGAAAAGGGCGTGCTTAAAAACACCATCCCTTTTGACTGCGTATACCTCATAAGCTCATACTCTTCATCCTCAGACAGGGCGCAGCCAGCCATAATATCATAAATGGAATCCCTGCTGTTCCCGGGAACCACTTCTCTGGCTGCATGGCACATCTCATCTTCCACGACATGCGTCTGATGCTTGATCAGCCTGGCTCCCGCGCGGCAGGCCGCATCCACCATCTGTTTTGCCGTCTCAAGATTCCCTCCATGATTAATCCCGATTTCCGGAATCACCAGAGGCCGCTCATCTCCCCCAATCTTTATATCTCCTAGTATAATAATGGTGTAGTCAAAAATGACTACTGGTTAACAGTTACAACGTCCAATCTAATAAATCTATATAGATATAACGGAAGGAGGATTCCCCCCCAGACTGTCCGAAAACCCTGATCTTCATCCATTTGAAGTCATTTTGGACACTAAAAAATCAGGTTCATCGGACTTATTTTTCAATCCGTTACCTGACCTCGAAAACTGAATAAAATACACAATCCCTTATGCTGCTTTTTTCCCTAC
>CAJTGE010000064.1 GCA_910575795.1 Clostridiaceae bacterium
CCGTTGCTTTGGATGCATAGTCAGGGATGCCGTAGCCCCTGATACATCGCCCGTTTACGGCTATCTCCCTGTACTCAACAGCATTGTTTTTATTACCCTCAATTACCCTGTTTTTACCTCCTGATACCGATACCACGATACCGACATGATCCGGCCAGCCAGTGCAATCCCCGGCGCTGCTGTCGTCCCAGTCATAAAAGATATAATCTCCCGGCAACGGAATATAAGCGTCATCCTCGATCCATCTGCCCATCCTTTTGAACAGCTCGATCATCTGCCCGCATCCGCACTCTGTGGGGATAATGTCTGTATATCCGGCGACGATGGCCACGGCTGATCCATACGTAGCGCACCACTTATCCGTATATTTTACACGGTATCCTCTGGCCAGGGGAGCATGTCCGTTATAAATATCTATGATCTCCCTGTGCGATCCGTCTGACTCCTTACGGCCATACCACTGTATCGCAACCGAGACTAACTTTTGCCTTGCCTGCGCTTCTGTTATTCCTCCGCCAGCCTCCCCCATTTTCCCAGAGCAACGTTTGTAAATCTCCTGGCCATAGCCTGCACGCTTCCGCTTTACCGTCTCTGACTGATCGGCCGGCATCTCATACTTAGTTAAAACAATGTCCGACGCTGCCCTGATATCAACTGCTGTTTTCAGCGCATTAAAGACATCTTTATAGTTTCCCTTCAATTCATAAAGCGCAAATTTAAGCTGCATACCGGCATCGCCGACAGACTTTCTGGCCGCCTGTGCAAACTCCAAAAGCCCTTTCTTCCGCGCCCGGTGTGTCCATTGTGCCAGCCCGTACCCCGCACAGTCCCGGACAAAGCCTGCGTAGCTTCCGGAATCCACCGCCGCCGTATAGGTATCGTCTGTAAATCCCAGCTTTTTCTCGTAACTGTTCTGCAGGTTCCGGGGATTCAGCCCGCTTTCGGCCTGGAAATGCCCGAGGAGGGCGGCGGCCCCGTGCTCAGACAACCCCTCTGTTACCAGCAAATCAAACATCTGTTTTTCTTTCATATTTCCCCTTTCCGGATCAGAAAAAGCCCGGGCTCTGATACCCGGGCAGGCTGATTCCGCCTGTTATTTTTCATTCCCTGACATATCCTTTTTCAAATTACAGCGCTCTTTTAATTCACAGTCTTCACAATTCTGGTCTTTGCAGACCAGGCCGTTTATTTTACCCTCAATTGTCTCATCCGCGATCTGTAATGTTTTTATTAACCAGGCCGGTACTTTCTCCGGCATGATCACATAAAGGTTTTCCAGGATGCTTGTAAGCTCATTTACAAGCATAACAGCGGTAACATACCATCCGATCAACATAGCAAAATCCAGATGGATCCCGATGCTGAAACCGATCTCCCGGATTCCCCACCCAATTAAAAACGCGGTTCCGATCATAACAAAATACATAAGCTTTTTAATTGCCCCCTGCAGGCCCGTCCTAGAATTCCAGTCCCGCAGGAAATACTTTGCCTTAATCCAGCCCGTCATGTAATCCGTTACAACGGCGGCCATAAATAAGATGAGGATAACCGGTACCCTCCCTAATGCCGCCGCTGCTGCTGTGCAAATTGCTGATACTCCTAATTCTGCCGCATCCGGCAGTTTGGCCGCTATAATATAATCTTTCATCGCTCTGCGCCTCCTTTTTCGTAAAAAAATAAAGCCCAAACGGCTCTTACTGTTCGTTTTCAATCAATTCCCGGACAGCCGCCCTCCAGCGGGCGGGCACATCCTCCAGAACCATTTTCCCGGATTTTATCCGCATGACATAAAACGCTACCATTATTCCCCACCTCCCATCATGCCGGCCAGCTCTTCGATCGCCCCGTCCTGGACTTCCTGTCCCTCCTCCAGGGCCTCCAACCGCCTTTCCTCCGCCGTTTTCTCACGGACGTTAAAGATTGTATGTATTGCCCCATCCGCGGCCACAGTGGACGTTTCAGACACCAGCAAAAGGTTATTGTAATTCCCGACCACAAGCCCGGAGCCGTTGAGGATCTGCGCCTGTGCGAGGTTTGCATCGGTCAGTTTGCCCCAGGCGGCCAGCATGTCCTCCCGGCTGGCCGATGTGACCTGCAGCGCCCCAAGGCTGGCCCCCGCATCTAGGACGATTTCCGTCCCATCCTTTAATAACAGTCTGTCTTTATTCATTTCAAGACTCCTTTCCGCGCATCCTGCGCTTTTTAATTTTGTTGGTTACATTTTTACCGGAATAAACGTTTAATAATTAGAGGGCCCTTTTAGATGACAAGGGAATGAAATAATTACAAAAAGGGCGGCGCATTGGAGATTTCGCTCCCATTCAGCCCCGCCCGTCTCACTCGGTTAAATTGCTATTTTTTTGTTATTGCGAAGCTGCTACGGAATTAATGGATGTTCCAACAAACTTTGCCCACTCTTGATTCATTACAGCTCTTACGTATATCCCATTAACATCGGCTTTATCTGGCAAATATATTTGCAAAGATGCAAAAGTTGGGTTATATGACTCCATGTCAAAAGTAACCAGAATCCCATATGTATATGCACCCAAAGGAGCGCCAATATATTTTTGAGGGCTTGACGAATTAAACCATATCGGAGATAAAATAATACCTTTCCCATAGTTTTTTGCATTTACCTCATTCCAATTTGGAGGAATTGGCGCAAACCTGATTTTGGCCTCACCATTTAACCGAGTAATCTCATCCATCAGAGTTTTCCCATACGCCGCATCCAGGAAAAATTTCCCCGGCTCCGTACACAGCCCGTTATTGACCAGATGCTTCCGCATCTCCCCCAGTGTCACTAACCCCATCAGCGCAGCTTTTATATTGCTCAGTATGTTACCCGTTTTCCCTTTGCTCCGGATATTTGCCAGCGCAGTCTCCACAGACGGCGCAGGGGTATCGCCTGTGTAATCCTCAAACGTGGCCGTCGTTTCCCCTGCCTCTCCCCCGTCTGCCGTCACCTTTTCTTTTTTTAGCGTCTCCAGCCAGCGTTTCATTCCGCCCAGTATCCCTTTTACGGATCCCCCGGGCTCCAGTTCCGGGTATTTTATTTCCGCTCCCGGCGTTTCAAACCCGGCTACTGCCTCCGATATGTCGCCGCCCTCGGAGTCGGTCTTTTTCCCCAGCTCCCGCTGGAAAACCTCCATGGTAACCTGGCTTAAGGGGTTGATGGTTGCCGTGATGTCCGCAGCCTCCCCGACAACGACGTGCATTTTAATCTGTACGGTCTTTGCGCGCCCGTTTTCCTCCGGCATGATGTAGTTCGGATCTTCCGATAAATCTACATACGCATACAGGATTTCCCCGCGGTCTGGATCCATTGCAAAAAGGCCAACCTCTGTCATGACAAAACCGCTTGTTATCCCCGCGTTTGTGATCTGCATCACGACAAAGGCGTCGTCCGTCTCCTGGTCATACCCGTAATCCGCGATCATCCCGTCCATTTTGTAGCTGACCAGGTGCATGAGCTGGGCGGGATCCGTCCCGTCCGGTACAATTCCCGTCCCCACCTTTACGCCTGTAAATTCCAACTGCTCCGCCCCCGACGCCAGCCTGGCGAGGAGCTGCAGCCCCCTGGTTGTAATGACTGTCCGATCTGTCATCGTTTTATCCCTCCTGACAATATTTCCTCTGTTACCAGCATATCTGCTGCGGATGCCGCCCCGATCCGCATGGCTGCGGTTCCGTCCCGGTTGATTTTTCCGCCTGCCCGGATCTCTTCTGATATCCGGGAATCCGGGATTGTCCCAGAGCTTATACGCGCCTGCGTTTCGATGTCCCTGTGTACTCTTCTGGCTTTAATCTCATACTCCACAAACTCCGTGGTAAGCGCCCCTGCATATGCTTTTATCCCCTGCTCAAATTCCTGGCGGTGCTCCAGCGTAAAGGCCGTATGGGACTGCTTTAACCGCGAAAGCATCTCTTCCAGGCTCCCGTAATCCACGCGGCTGTTGGTGCCATGCTCCCGTAGCGTGACATGGAACACATTTGGATGCGGCGGCTGATAGCCATAAATCCCCGGATCATGACAGTCCGCCACATGGATTTCCAGATCCGTCACGGCGGCAAGATAACTTTCCATCCGGTATGGAGTCATCGGCGGCCGGTAATCCCGTTTCTCGTAGATTCTCCTTCTGCGCTCCTCATATGTAAGGTTCAGGCGGATCGGGAGCCCCCACTTAATCTCGTGGTACATAAGCCCCCAGGTGGCCGTTTCAGGAAAAAACTGGTACGGCAGTTCTTCCGCCATTTCCCGCGCTTTGTCATATTCCATCCCCATTACCTGATAAATCCATTTTCCAACATAGGACTTATCATAAAATCCATCTGATACATAGCTGAGCATTTTCTTTGCGCTCTCGCTTGCCGGGAAATTCTCCAAATCAAATTTTTCCAAAGGATCACTCCCTCCCCTGGCTGAAATCAAGCGTACCGGTTTCCGGGTATTCCTCCTGTTCCAGACAAATATTTTTCATCTCCCCGTTGATAAAAAATTCCTTAAAATCCGTCACACCTGCAATATCCGCAATAATCGGGCGCACATCATTGTATCTTAAGATCCCCTGCTCTTTTGCGGATACATAGACCGTTTTCACCGCTGACGCAAAATCAGCCCGGATCTGCTCCAGGCCGGTTGTATCATCGAACAGCAGTCCGGTAATCGTAAAATCAACCGTTACCGTTGCAGCCGGCACGCATACCAGCCTGGCGCATGCAGTCGGTAAAAGCCTCCGGCTCCGGTCATCCGGCGATACAATGTAATTATATACATCCTGCACCAGCTCCCCGTTTGCCGGCTGCCCGTTCCCGTCCACCAGGGCCAGCCTGACCGTACCGGGGCCCTCGGCCGCCGGGATCACAATACAGTCACCCGCGCCCGCTTCCCGGGCCCAGCGGATAAAGTCGCTGTCATTTCCCAGGAATGTCCGCCTGCTTTCGTATTCCGCTGCGATCCGGTCATAGAAGCCATCGTTGTTCTCCCGCTCTGTGCCGCCGCGGATGGGCTCCGGGTTGTTTACTTCCCGGATATTTTTGTCCGGCTTTACCATGAGCGTCACTGTATTGGCGGCTACATTGGATCCGGTCCCGCTTTCTAACGCCGATACAGGGATCATGGCGGTTCCGTCCTCGCCTATAACCGTATCCTCTGACGCGGCAAATTCGATGGAAGGCCCGCAATCTGTCGCAGGTGTGCAGAACACAGTACCCGCCGCAATGGTTGTCCCCGTCGTGCCTGATATCTGTACGGCCCCTGACGCCCGTCCGGGTGGATGGCGTATAAGCTGTACCTGGCGGCCGTGCAGATCCAGCCATTCGTCCCATGCGTACTGGGGGAACGCCACCATGATTGCCCTTACCAGATGATAATTGATAAATTCATCCTTTTCCAGCGCCGCCGGCCTGGTAAAATCATAAGGGAAACCACCCGGCATATCATCGATATCGTCCGGGAGGGCCCGCATCATCCGTTCATGGATTTCGTCCGCGCTGTTATGCTTAATAAAATCAGGCATAATAAATTCCGGCTGCATCTCTTTCCCCCTTATACTGTGATCAGAACCCCTTCGTCCCACTCCACCCCTGTAACCAGGAAGGAGCAGCGCATGGTATCGCCGTCCCATGAGAAATCAAATTCCCCGACTTCCTTTGTCCTGGGATTTACCATAAGCGCTTCTGTGATCGTCCTTTGTACCATGGACTCAACCGTTTTTTCATCGTCGTCGTCCATGGCCCGCTCCATCTCCGTCCCGATGGAATCCGGATAGGCAAGGCAGCGGTAACGCTCCGTCTGAGCAATCTTAAAACACCAAATGGCATACGCCTCCTTCCCGCCGCACTCCACCACGCGGTTCGCACCGTCCCTGACAAAATCGCCGGCTTCCGGATCCCATTTTGCGCTCCTCCTGTAACGGGTGTCATAGCCCGCCCGTTCTGTTTTAAATTCCGGCACTTCCACCACCGGAAACAGCTTCCCCGCCATTTTTCCACCGCCCCCTCCTTACGAATTCGTGATAATATCCACAACCACCGCCTCGCTCTGCACCCAGGCTACCAGTACCCGGTCGCCCGGCTTTATGGCCGGAGGGGCGACGGTATGGGAGTGCCCCCCGCTTATCTCAAACGACAGCCCGCCGACATGCCTGCACACCGAATACTGCCCTTTGGGAAGCGGCACAGGGAATGTGTCGGTCCGGAGGCTCCCGTCCCCCTGTATCTCCCCAAAGTCCAGTATGAGGGGAGATCTGTTTTCCGCCTTCATGCGCTGGCTTAGCACATTTGCCAGCTTATTGATTCCCGGGTTTCCGTTAAATCCTTCCATGGCGGCCTCCTGCCTTTTAATCAAACGTCCCGTCGTCCACCCACCCATACACATTGCTGGCGCTGTCCGTATGGATCAGATGCCACGGGTGCGCCCCGCCGGATCCGTCCTTTTCCGTAATCCTTGCCTGCCCGGCCCGGGCGCTGTATCCTTTTGCGCCGGGATAGCTACTGATATAATGGGTCCCGCCGTGGAAATTCACGGTATCGCCCACTTGATACTCTTTCTTTTCCTGCCCGTCTTCTCCTGGTTCCTCTTCTGCTTCCGGCTCCGGTTCCGGTTCTGCATACTCCAGATCCATGATCATGCTGCACGCGTCCGCATTATGGCGGATGCTTTTTACGTAGTAATAGCCCGATATGGAGCCGCTCATGATATAGGCCAGATCGCCTTTGCGGATAAAGGGGACATCCGGGCTCTGTACCGACATATCCCTCCGGATTTTTCCCTCGTTGTTAAGGATTTCCTGCGCCGCCGACTTTGCCGCTTCTACCGTCTCATCCGATCCCCGGCTGTAGATGCGCTGCCGGATGCCGTATTCGGTCCGGCCTTCCACCGTTGCCTCCACACTCCGCCTCCCATCGCCGTCCGCCTGTCCCACGACCTTTACGCGGGTGATAAGATCCGCTGTGCTGATGGACTGGTTAAATGACTGGGTGTTGTCCTCTTTAAATACATATACGGTTTCATTCCCGCCTTTGGGGAGCACCTGGATATATCCTTTCTCTTCCCTTACAATACACGGCTCCCCGCCTTTTTTCGCCGCGTCGTCCAGAATCTCCCGGATGATGTCTGAAAGGAACCGGTTATTATAAGCCATTTTTCCGTGCGCCACATCCGGCCCTTTATACTCCCCCTGCGGCATTTCCCAGTCGTTAAAGATTGCCTGGACGGCGGATTTTGTCCCTGTGCCGGATGGGTAAAACCTGTTTTCCTGGCTTGCCTGGAGTTTATAAAGCCCGTCGTAGCACGTACAGCGCAATTCGTTTGCCCCGTTCTTTTCCACCGCCTCCCACGTCTCCACGGTTCCCCTGGCTGCCTCCCCGTCAAGGGAGCCTCCGTCTGATGCAAAGATGCCCACCAGGCACCCCGGCCGGATCAGTCCGGACAGGTATCCTTTTGATGTCTCATCGTTCCTGGCTGTAAAGGAGGAGCGCAGGGAAAGCTCGTTTTCTCCCTCCTCCCAGCCCAGGTTCCGGACATAATCGGTGATGTTGTACTGGTTCCCGTTCCCGTCCATAACCACTACACGGTATGTAATCTTTGATAAATCAATCATCCGTTACCCTCATTTTTACGCGGGGATCGTCAATGTGGTCCCGGGATAAATCCAGTGCCCGCGGTCAGACCCCGGCTTGCCATGTTTCTTCGCCTCTGCCTCAATCGTGTCGGCGTTTGCGTCATAAATGGCCGGCCACTTTGAGCCGGAGCCAAGTTTTTCGGCTGCAATCCTCCAGAGCGTATCGCCGCTCTTTACGGTATAGCTTCCCCCGGAAGCAGTTCCCTCCCCGCCGTCCTCCCTCTCCGCTGTCTTTTTTACAAACGCCGCGATCTGGAGTTCATCGGTTGTGTAAATCCGCAGCGTCTTTTTCTGGACAAAGGTAATGGAGTATTCAATATTCCCATACGCCCCCACAGGCCGGGGCTGGAAGGAGGAGATTGTAACGTCTGCGTTAATCCATGTCTCTGTGACAATCAGGTTTAAAACGGTCCCGTTCTTTAAATAGCGGTTCAGGATTTTAACGCATTCCTCCGGCTCCTTCCACTGGTTCTTTTTTACAATCGGCTCCCGCCTTTTGGCTCTCCCGAAGAAAACGCCGTCCCAGGAAAATTCCGCCGCGTCCGTCCCTTTTGGCACTTTCACCGCCCCTTTGGACAGGATATCAAAGCTCTGGTACCGCGCCCCATATTTACCCTGAATCTTTTCCGGCAGGGCCGGGAACGTAAAACGGGAGCCGCCCCCGGCCGGGATCAGTTTGATATTCATTTCTCAGGCCCCCTTTACCGGCATGTTGGAGAAAATCTCTATAAGTGTCCTGGCAACCTGGCCGCTTACCTGATCGGATATCTCCTCCATGTGGCGCATGACTGCCTGTATGATGCTTTCTTCACTCTGTCCGTCCCCGTTCTGTATGGTAAACTCCGGGGACAGATTAACCGTTATGTGGACTTCCGGCGTTCCTGTGCCGTCTGGGGCGCCCGTTGCAGCTACAGGGGCATACGATTGTACCGGCTCCCCGCTGTCCTCCCCGTCCGCGCTTCCGCTATAAGAGGCGGGGATGTCTCTGTCCAGCACGCGGTATAAATCCATATCGCGCGGGCCGGAAGAACCGCCCGCATAACCTCCCGCAGCGAACGCAGAAACCCCAAGCGCAGCCCCAGCCTGCTCATATAAATCCAGGGCCCTTGCCCGCCGGCTCGGGTTTGTGGGGATCACAAACTCCCCATATCCCTCTTCTGCAAGCCAGGAGAGCTGGGGCCCGCCGCTGACATAACCGCCGGCCGCATTGGCGGCGACGCTTAAGCTGGCGCTGCTGGATGCCCCGTTCCCGGTTATGGTAAATGTTTTAGCCGGGTTTGCAACTTGGTAATCCAGCGTCACATGGACTGGCATAGTTGTGCTTACCCCTGCGCCGAAAGCGGAGTCCACCGCCGCGTCTGTGTTTGATTTAAGCGTATCCACGGCGGAATTGATCTCCGACATGTCCGCATCCAGGATCGCCGCCCCGACTCCGCTGCTCACCGCCGCCCCGGCCCCGCTATACCCGGGTTCCGCGAGGGCTGCCGCAAGCCCGATCTCCACAGCGCCGCTGATACCAGACCAGTCCAGCGTACTTATCTGCCCTGCAAGGCTTTCCGCCAGCCTGGACGGGATTGTCTCCGCCGTAGCCTGCAGAAGCTCCCCTACGGCGGTCTGTGTCTCTGCACTGAGGCTTTCCAGCCCGAACCACTCCGAAATCTGTTCGCTTGTCCACTCCGCCGGTTCCGGAGAAATATCCAGGGCGCGCCCCATCGCCTCGGACAGCTTCTGGCCCGTTGTTCCCTCTATCTCCGGTAGGATCCCGTCCAGGGCCGTCCCGTATGCCTCTGCAATCGTATCTAACTGGAAAGACTCCACCCGTACCTGCAAATCTTCAAGCTGGCTGTTATAACCCTCTTCAATCTGTGCCTTTAATTCGTCATACTGGCTCTGATCAATGGCCCCTTCAGACAGTTGCAGCTTTAAGCTTGTAAGTCCAACTTCCAGCGCCTTATCATAATCCGCCGTCATGGCCGATACGTTTGCCGCAAGTTCCTCCTGTAACTGTGCAAAGCTTTCGGAGTCAAGGCGCGCCCCTCCGTAGCGGATTTGGAGCGCCTCCAGCTTTGCCTCACTCTGCGCATTAGCTACCTTTTGCGTAATCTCCGCAACCTGATCCTGTAGCGCGGCGATGGCTGACGCCTCATCCATTTCATAGTCAACGCCGCCAATATGGACCGTAAGCATATCCTTTGTGGACAGAACCCCGTCAGAGAGAGCCTCAGATAACGCCCGGTTCAGCTCAGCCCCTGCCTCGTCAATCTGCGACTGGATTCCCCCGTACATGGTATCAAGGCCACCAGTAACGCTTTCGCTGTTTTCAGCGCCCACAAGCAGGCCAACAGAAAGAGTCGCCTCGTAATGTTTATTCCGCACATAGCCCTTTGCCTCTGCAACCATAGAATCCACGGCTGCTTTATAGGCGCCCATTTCGCTTTCCGACATCTCTGTCCCAAGAGCGGCGGTCCAGTTCAGCCGGCCCATCTCCTGAAGAGTGTTTTTCAGGGAGGAAAGGCTTGTTTCGGATGTCTCAAGGGCCGCTGAAAACGCTTCCAGGCTTTCCTTCTGTCTGTCGAATACAATGTCAGAAGCGGCCTCTTTTATCTCTGCAAGGGAGAGCTTCATGTCGCCAAAATGGCTTTTTAAATTAGCGCCCACCGCCTCCTGGAACAAGATCCCAAGCTGGCCCGCGCTGACTTCTGTATCATGGATGGCGTCATTGAGCGCTTTCGTTTCAAAAACTGCATCGTTAATAGAAAATCCGGTGATTTCAAAAAACTTCTGCGCCTTTTCAGCCTCCGCCTGCATTTCCTTTACGTTTTCCTGGTACTCCTCTTTTACCTTATTTCCCCGTATCCATCCGGCAACGCCGCCGAGCCCTGCTCCGGCCAAAGCGCCAACTGCTGTACCGATTCCGGGAATGATGGAACCTATCGCCGCGCCTGCCGCTGCCCCGGCCGCTACACCGCCCGTTTTATAAAGGCCCGAAGCCGAATACGCGCTTTTCTCATCCCAGTCTTCCGATTTGTACGCTTTATTCATATCCGCGAAGCCGGAAATCAGGGAAAGCCCGCCGGCTATTCCTCCTGCGAGGGCCGTCCCGCCGGCAAGTGCAGCCGCCGCTGCATTTGTCCCGAATAATCCTTTCCCGATGGAGGCCGCCCCTTTTCCAATGCCGATAAGCGGCAACGCCATTTTCCCCAGCATAACCGCTGAGAGAAACGACGACAGTCCAGGAGCTTCCCCTCCCGGAAGAAGCTTCCCGGCGCTGGAGAGCATATTTTTAAAACCCTCCCAGAGCTTTCCGGATACAGCTTCAAAATCAAAGCCTTCAGAAAACCCTTTTGCAAAGGAGGCCCCGATACTCGCGCCCTCATTGAGCGTTTCCCCCAGGTCGATCCCCAGAAGGGCCATAATGCCGGTTTTCAGGCCAGCGCCGATCCCGGAGCCGATATCCTCCGCAAAGCCCGCAAACCTCGCTTTGCCTGTGCTGCCCCACCACTCGGAAAACGGCTCTGCTATAAATTCATCCCAGGCGATTTTTGTTTTTCCCAAAAATCCTGCGTCCTGCCATTCCTGTGTGGCGGATATTTCTTTAAACCGCCCCTGCATCCGCTCAACCTGTATGTCAATACGGTCCATAAATTCGCCAATCCCCTGCTCGATCCCGGGCATCTGGGCAGTTAGCCAGTCTGCAAGGCCTCTTATATAGGGCGACAGTCTCTCGCCGGCGGACAGTTTTACCCCGTCCGCAGCGCTCTGGAGCAGCGTAAGGGAGCCCTTTAAGTTGTCCAGCATGGTCCCTGCCATCCTCGCAGAGGCCCCGTCCGCATGGCTG
Organism: Clostridiaceae bacterium; assembly: GCA_910575795.1. GTDB lineage: Bacteria > Bacillota > Clostridia > Lachnospirales > Lachnospiraceae > Otoolea > Otoolea muris. The sequence goes on from CAJTGE010000064.1 coordinate 11,467, forward strand.
ACCGCATCGGCAAGTTTGTTATAGTCTTTTTCTGTGGCGTTGACGATGGCCAGCATCCCGGCCATGGCTTCTTTCCCAAATATCTGGGTAGCGGCTGCCACCTGTTCTGTTTCGGTGAGATCCCCCAGGCTTTCGCGCAGGTTGTCCAGGACGCCCTTTAACGTCTTCATTTGCCCGCCGCTGTCGGCCAGGCTGATCCCGTATTCCTGCATGGCAACCGCCATCTTATCTGTCGGGGATGCCATATTGGCCAGCGCTGTTTTTAAGGACGTGCCGGCCATGGAACCTTTCACGCTGGCATTAGCCATCAGGCCGAGCGCCAGGGAGACGTCCTCCACGCTGTATTTCATCGCGCCCGCCACCGGGGCGACATATTTAAAGCTCTCCCCGAGCATCCCCACATTTGTGTTGGCGTTTGAGGACGCCTGGGCGAGCACGTCCGCAAAATGGCCCGAATCGGATGCCGACAGCCCGAATGCGGTTAATGCGTCGGTTACGATATCGGATGTCGCCGCAAGGCTTTCCCCCGAAGCCGCCGCAAGGCTGAGGATCCCCTCAATGCCGTCCAGCATATCGCCGGTTTTCCAGCCGGCCATGGCCATGTAATTAAACGCCTCCGCTGATTCCTCCGCGGTGAATTTTGTGCCGGCCCCCATCTCCTTTGCCTTATCCGTAAGGCGCCCCATCTCTGAGCCCGTGGCCCCGCTGATGGCCTGCACCTGTGACATGGCGGCCTCAAAGTCTTTATATGTATCGACCGTATCTTTCATGCCGATGCTGACCCCAAGGACCGCCCCCGCCTGGAGGAGGGGGTTTTTTAACACGTTTAAAATCCCCCTCACGGGGGAGGTGGCCAGATCCACGGCGCGCATGGTAACGCTCCAGGATTTCCCCGCAAAGCCCCGGAGCCCGTTTCCGAGGGTGGTAAGGAGCGGCGTGATTTTATCCTTTGCTTCAAGGAGGATCTCATACTTTTCCTTTGCCCACGCCGCCAGGCTTCTCTCTGTCTTTTGGGCCTGTTTGTCGAATCCAGTGACATGTTCGGACGCCCTCTTCATTTTTTGCCCTGCCTTATCTGCTTCGTCCCCGAGCTTCCCAATCTTTTTGGTCACGTTTGACAGTTCCGGCTCCGTCTCATCCACTGTCTCGATCGGTATTTCAATCCTCACTGTTTCAGCCACTCCCGTCACCTCCCTGCCCCGGCGGTTTTAAGGCTATCCTCATGGATTGCAGCATAAACGACTGCACCCACGCCGGTTTCTGGTAAAACTCATCCGGGGTGATGCCTGTTTTCTGGAAAATGTGGTGCAGGAGGCACATCTTCCCCCCGGCCCCAATCAGTTTTTTACAACTTCCTCAATGTTGGCGTATCCGCTGAGCTTGTCGATTGCTTCGATAACGGCGTCTTTCTCCCCGGCCTTCAGGACGCATTCGATTACATCAAGGCCGTTCATGATACGGTCATCTTTTGCATTCAGCGTGTCCCATACCCTCTTGTTGTCCCAAAGCTTTTTACGGTCTTCTTCTACAGTTGCCTCATAGATGAGCGAAGACAGGTATTTTACCCGGTTTGTGTCCTCCGGGAGCCTCATGCCAAACTGTTTGTTCCGTACGTATTTTGTACTTTTTTTCTTACACTTTTCGTAGTCCTCAGAGCTTAAGGGGCGGATACGGAAGGCAAAATAAAGCCGTTTGTCCCGGACAATCTCAATGCGCTGCGTTTCCTCCTCTGCAAACCTTGAGGCGTCGATAAGCCCCTGTATAAAGTCCTCTTCATTTGACAGGATGAGGTTTTTTGTATCCTCTTCACTGGTTTCGATTTCCCGGATCTCCTGCGCTGCATCCTCTTCCATTACAGGATCCCCTGACATGGTTACGCCTTTTTTGAATTCTTTTGGCATCTGTTTTTCCTCCGTTTTTCCATAAAAAAGAGGGGCGTTTTCTGTGCCGCCCCCTGTGTTTTTTGGTTGAATCTTCTTTTTAAGCTGCATCAATGCCAAGAAGGGACTGCAGCTTAGGCGGCCTGTTGACAAACAGGTTCCAATTCCGTTTGATTACATCCCCAACGGAAATATTCTGGATATCGATCTGCCCCGAAGGGATACAGTCCCGGTAAATGACGCGTTCCTCCGATCCGTTCCTGCCCAGGAGCGAGCCCTGGAAATCCCACACCGGCATGATCTGCGTTTCCAGCGCCCTCATGAGCTCAATAATAAATTCGTCGTCTTCGACCACAACCTGCGACATGGTAAGGCTTACTGAAAACGTGTTTGCTGTCTCGTGCTCCTGCGCGTCCCCTAATACGCTGTATTTCGCGTTGTTCCAGGTTACGTTTGATGTAAACTGCTCCACGGTTGCAAGCAGTACGCCGTCTTTACTGTAAAATGCCCCGTCCTTACCGGTCCTGGCGTGCCTGGAATCGCCTGCTGCCCTTACATTCCTCATGCTTTATTCCTCCTGTCTACCCCTCATTGGTGCTGAACCGGAACAGGAACGTCAGATAGATACGTTCCATCGAATCCTTGTCAATGATGTCAATATCAAACCAGGCGCTGTCCCCGTCAGACTGGTATGCGCTGCTTTCCGTTACGGAGCAGGCGACAAGTTTTCCCTCTTCTGCCATGGAATCTCCAACGCCCTGGATCTGGCTGATGACTGTCGCCCGCCCGTTTTTGTCATTGTCAACTTTCCCGACCAGATCGTCGGCCATTGTGTTGATCCGGCGGATCAGCTCATAGCGCGTTTTGACACGGCGGATCTTTTTCCAGCCGTCATCCTGGTTGTCCGCGGGAGTTATCAGCGTATTGATGGCATTGTCGATCCATACCTGCTTTGCTTTGTTATAGCTCAGCACAATACACCCTCTTTTTTCCGCTGAAATCATCTCTGTGTTTGTAAGTTTCTCCTTAAGCTCCGAAAAGCCGCTTATTACGGTATGTGTAAGGGAAGAGCCCGCGGATACGGCCCCGATCATGCCGGCGATCCTCGCCGCGGTGCGGTATCCGTCAATCTCTGTTCCCTGCTCATCCACATGGGCGTTGAGCACGTAGTTCATTTTTTCGTCGTTAAATGCAGCCGCATGCTGCATCCTGGTTTCCAGGGGGACCGTATGCGCTTCCGCTACCACCGCCTGCGCGAGCGAGCCCGCGTCAAAAATGCGGTTTAAAAACGACTGGAGCAGGAGATGGATTTCCGTGTCCTCCGTATCCAGGCAGACCGTATTAAATTCATATGGCTCGATCTGGGCGAAGGCGTTGGAGTAATCTCCGGCCGTTGTCTGCGGGTTGCTGCCCTTTGTAAATGCGCTTTGTAAAACCGTCCCCAGGAGGGCGCCCTTTTTTCCCTCCAATACCTCCGCTTTAAAATTCCTTGACGATGCCAGGGCGTCTGAAAGGGCTTTTGCTTCGCCTTCTCCGGACGGGAAATCAACTTTCTCAAATTCCGTTGTCCCGGCGTAAAAGATGCATTCCTTTACTGTGGAATCCGAAAGCTTTTCGCGGACCGTAACGGAAAACTCCTTATCCCCCGGCCATTTTGCCGTGACGCGCAGCGCGTCTTCCCCGTCGGTATCCGTTAAGCAGGCCGTCCCCTGCGCGCCTCCGTTTCCCACACGGCAGGCGATAATCGTCTTTGCGCCCCCGGCGATCGCCTCCCGGACTGCATCCGTCGTAAGGCCGTTTCCAAACGTCTTTTCGTAGCCATCCGCGGCATTCAGCTCCACCGCGGTATTGAGCGGCCCGAAGTCGGCCTTAAAGATTACGGCCGTGACCCCGTTCATAATCCCGGAAGCGGCGTTATTGCCTTTTTTGTCGATCCGGAAATAGGAACCCGGGCGTGTTTTGGCTTCGCCTGATATAAATGTACCAGCCACTTTTGAGTCTCCTTTCTGAAAAAATGTGTATAAAAAGGACGCCCCTGTTTACAAGGACGTCCTGATTATTGGTGTGTTGTGTAAATTGCGCCGGGATCCGTCATATCTGTCATGCCGGGTCCCGGTAAGTTACGGTATAAGTTTTCCGGTTCCCCCTGGAATCTTTACAGGGGATTTTTGCCGGGTAACTGTTTTCATCCAGCCAGCGCCTTAGCGCTTTCAGTACAGACGGCTTATATTGGACTGTCATGTCATCATGCCCGTTGCGGCTGAACGCAGTTGTCACCATCTCGCTGTCCGCAAGATCCAGCTTCGCAATGATGGCGCTGACTGCCTGGTTGTGCGGCTTACCGCCTGAAGAGAGGATCCCCAGTTCCTTTGCTATTTCCGTGCAGTCGTACAGTTTTGACATGGATTCCTCTGTGGCCAGCGGGATTTTTACCTCATATCCCAGATCGGTATAAAGACGTTTTACTTCTGCCGCTATAAAGACAGGCTCTACCTTTGCGCGCTCCAGTGTAGCCATGACATTTTTCACCATCATGTTTACCGAAGAAAGGGAGAGGCGGCCGGGCTGGCTTTTGTGCTCTGTACGGTTCTGCTGCCGGACTTTAAAATAGGAATTCACCAACTGCCGCTGTACGCTCCACGCCAAATCATCTGTAAAAGATTTGACCAGCATGAGATACCCCGATTCTGTAAGCAGGGTTATATCCTCCCTCGCCTTTTCAGACAGCTCCATTATATTGTGCGTCCGAATTTCGGACACACTGGCTTTAAAGTAATCCTCGCCTTCGATAAAACGTTTCCTGTTATCATTAAAACGCTTCCTTGCCGTTCCGTCCGCCCTCTCGTGTACCGTATCAACATCTTTAAACGTAACAACTCTTTGCCCTTTAAATGTTTTTACTGCTACATCCTGGTTATTTACTTTTACGATTTCTTTCCGCATGGTATATTTCCTTTCCTTTCTCATTTTTGCTTGAAAGAAATCTCCATCTATGATAAAATATTTTACAGAAGGAGACTTCCACGACAGGGTAACCAACGATCCGGGCAGGGTGTGGTTACTCTTTTTTTATCCATATATCACACATTCCCGCCCTGCCCTGTGGAATATAAAAGGACGCTGCATTCCGCAACGCCCATCCGGCAGCCATGGGGAGGCCGGGAGCATACCCCGGCAGGACTTCTCCCCTCTGTTCAATCCATTTCACTTTGCCTCCTCTTTTCGTTTTTCTTATTGAACCGCCCGTTTCAGGAATTTTTCCACAATCTTTTTCGCCTCACAGACCGTACATTTTTCCTTGCCCGCCGCCCTTAATGCCGCCACGACACACTCCGGCCTTGTCTGGAAAATCTCTTTTGCTCCCGCTGCAAGCTCGCCTGCGGAGTAGATCGGATCCTGCGCCACTTTTCCCCCGCTTCCGGATGCCGGCTCTTTTACCTCCGTCACAGGCCCACCCACGGCACAGACTGGATCCTGTGAGGCTTTCCTCCCGTTTTTGGATGCGGGCTCCTTCGCAGCCTTTTCTTTTACTGCCCGCGCTTTATTTTCATCTGCCTGCGCAGACCGGGCTTCTTTTAATGCTTCCTTTGCCATGTGATACCTCCTACATATTCCTGGCATGGACTGACTGCAACGCGTGGGGCTTTGCCTGGTACCTCAAAATCCCGTAATGGCCGGTTACAAATATCTGGCCATCCTTAAGATAGTCGGATTTATAATTCGCCTGCAGCCGTTTAATAAACATAGGCGAGTGATCCAGCATGGTAATCTCCCCGTCCAGCGACATCCGGTTTGCAATTGCCGCCGCAATCTTTACCCTTGTTTCCGTATCCGGGCATAAAATATGGACGGCGATCCTCCCGTCCATCCACGCTACCATATTCGTTTCCCGCGATTTATCAGCATATTCCAGCCTGCAATAAACCACCGGCTTATCTGCCGTCGCCTCTGTGATTTCCTCCATCCGGTCATATCCCATAATCAGGCATTCCGGAAATAGTTCCTTTATATATTTACTGGCGGCCATAACGGGATCCGGATCGGTTGTTTCCTGCGGGGGGTATTCCAGGATGTCAAACCGTACCTCGCTCCCGATCGTCATGCCCCCGTTTTTCTCCTCCTGGGCAAATGCGTCTGTCCTTGCCCAGGCAAAGCAGTATGGCGATCCGCCTTCCGGCTTTAATATCACGTCCCGCAGGCATTCCCGTACTGCCGGCACAATGGCCTCCGGGGTGATGTCCGCTGTATTCTGGCATAACAGATCCATCGATAACGCGCCGGCGCTGTGCCGTTCCGTGTTTGCCTGGAGGTCAAAGCTGTAAACCAGCATGGGGTATTGCGTATTCCCCGCCCATCCTTCCTCCTGGCTTTCGTCCGGCGGGGACGCGCTGAACACAGCCGGGGCCCCGTTATAGGATGCCAGATGCTTTATAAGTGCTTCTGAGCCTGTAAGCCTTTTATAAATCAGCTCCTCCAGCGTCACCCCCGCCGCCCCCTTCCGTTTCCTGCTGCCCGTCGTCCGGCTTTATGTTATAATCCCGTATTTCCGCCATATCGGAAGACCACCGGATCTCCCACTGGCCTTCCGCCGCCTCGGACACAGGGATTATAAAATGGTTTGTAACATTGCCTATACCAGGGTAATACTGCACGATCAACTGCCCCTCTGTGGCTGACGTCACAAACCCTGCCTTTCCCCTGTCCCAGGTGGAATGCCGGCCCCAGAGCAGATCCCCGCGCCGGATCTGCGCCAGGTCAAAGGCTGCCGCCGGCTTTTCTGTCACTAACGGCATATCCGTCCCTCCTCCCTATGTATACGGCCCGCTGAAAATCTTTTTAATTTCCGGCGCAGCCTTTTCCTTTATCCGTTCCACAAAGGGCCTTGCCGCCATTTTCGATGTCCCATGCTCCAGCAAAATGGCATACGGTTCCCCGCTTTCCAGCGCTGCGGTGAGGGACGCCCCGCCTCCGGAGGCTGTCCCGCCTTTTACTTCACCGTTCCAGTGCAGGCGTAGATTCCCAGTGCGCCGGGCGGGCGGTTCCCCAGGAGCTGAGGCGGTATAGGTTGCCTTTTTTGTATAAGGTTTCCTGTAAACCCGGCCGCTCCTCTGGCCTTTCAATACTTCCAGCTCCGCGTTCCGAAGTGCGTTTACCGCCCGGACGCCCCTGGACTTTACCTTACGGTTAATGTCGGCCACCTGTCCCTTTACAGTAGCCCGGACAGCCCTGCCGATCCCCTTTCCACTCCCTTTTGCCCATAACCTCACTTCAAATCCTTCCTTTCCTCAGCGTAGTATACTGTCGATATCCCGAGCGAACTGATATCGTCAACATCGATAATATAAAACACGCGTTCCCCAAGCGTCAGTTTATCCCCCCGCTTTGCTTCCGGGCTCCCTGCCTGCACGATCGTGTGGGTAACGATATGATCTTTTTGGTTGTGGTTTTCCCTGTCTTCGTCGGAAGCTGCTGCCAGGCAGCCTTTTATCATCCGCGTCCCGTCGCCGGAATGGACGTTCGCCACTCTCCCTGTGCTTGTCACAATCTGCTTATTCCCTTCAATGACGAAATCTTTAAAAAGGTTCCCGGGCCTCACATACATCATCCTTGTATTCCTCATCCGCGCCCCGCCCTTCCGTTCTGCTGCATCCCCGTATAAAAATAGGGCGGCTTACCCTGGACGCCCCTGCCGGCCCGCGGGACACGGCAGGACTGTGCGGATACCTGCTTTTTTAACGCCTCATAGTCTGCCCGCCACAGCTTCGCCCGCTCCTGCATATACAGCCAGAGCTTGTCTGTCTTTGTGTCAACCTCATAGGCAAAGCGCCTGCACAGGCTTTCCAGGAGCATCAGCTTTGCCCTGTCCCATGATCCCGGGTGCGTGTCAATGGCCGCCTGTATTTCCTCGTCCGTGAGCGCCGTGGTATCAGAGAGCCCTTCCACCATTGTGTCCCCCAGCTCAAACCTCATGCGGTCTTTGCCTGGCTCCCGGATCTTTGCGGGCTCATAGGTGTATGCCCCGTTTGCCATCAGGTAGCGGATCCCCCTTCCGATGTGCTGGCGTCTGCAGCTTCTCTGGCTTCGGTATCTGGGGCGGGCTCCTCCTCCCGGGCGGGAAACAGCCTTTCCGCGCGTTCCCTGGCCGCGTTTTTAATTGTTTTGCGGCTGTCCGCCACATGGAGGAGGATCAGTATATTTTCGTCTGTAACCTCAGCGATCATCCGCACCCCTTCATCCGCATTGGCCTGCATGATGGCAAATACCTGCCGGATTTCCTCCGGGGCGGCGTGTACTGCCCCTGCCGGATCCTCTCTTATCATGATGTCCACACAGGGCTCTGCCGGGGTAATTTCCCCGCCGGCAAAGGCATCTGTCATGGCCAGCCCCGTCACAGCCTCAGCAACCATCCCGTCCACCTGCTCGCGTGTAAAGGTTCCGGCCGGCCCCTCCCCCTCCCTGTCCTTCAAAACGGAGAGGACTCCCAGCTTTTCCTGGGATGCCGGATCCAGAACCATCTCCGCCGGCACCTCATCGCCAA